>DATCQU010000052.1:0-61722 GCA_036569365.1 Desulfosporosinus sp.
CGTTTGCAGCTGCCCAGAGCCTAATTAAGTAACCTTGATTAGAGTTCTAGAGCACAAAGTCACAACCGTCTAAGACTACAAAAGAGAGGCTCTCAGTTCAAGACTGAGAGCCTCTCTTTGATATACCGGAGGGGCACGAGGAGATTATTCATAATATTTGCAATTTAGACACAAAAAGATATTGCAATTTGTGAAAAAATATCTTAAAATGAAGTCATGGTATGATGGTCAGACCAGTGGGCCATCCTGAGAACAATTTTTAAGCAGTTAGGTAGTAACAGTTGAATAATAAAATATATCGGAAGAATCAATGGAGGAGGAAGATCTATGGGAATTGATAAAACAACGGCATTGTATGAGAAGTTTAAATTGAGACTAGAAGTGCTGTCTGGGGAATGCTTTCGTGTCAAGACTGCAAAAGAGGCAGGAGAACTAGTTTGTAAAGTGATGAACGAAAAAGGGATAAAAAACGTAGCCCTTTTAAATTCTTCAATCTCTCTAAGGGGAGAGTTTGTAAACCAAATTGGTGGAGCAGGTATAACAGTTTATACAGATCATTTTAGGGAAGTTACGCCCGACGCGCATGCAGGTATCACACAAGTTGACTATGCCATTGCCGAATTTGGAACGCTTATTCAAGCCAGGAAAGATGCAAGTGTTGATGATCGTTTATGCTCCACCCTTGTTCCTATTCACATTGCATTGGTTTCGACAGCTACCATGATGCCAACCTTAGCGGAAGCTATGACAACGCTTCATCGACTCCCCCAAATTCCTGGATTTGTGGGTTTTATCACAGGTCCTAGTAGAACTTCGGATATTGAACGAGTTTTGACGGTTGGGGTTCATGGACCGAAACAACTTATAGTGATCTTTGTTGATGAACAAGTAGAGGGGGTGGCTTAAATGGACAAAGATTTCAAAAAGAAAATTTCGGATGCACTGGGAGATGACGTTTTACGAGGGGCTTTAGGGCGTTTTGGGGATGCTTACGTCTTAGCCCGTGCTAAAGCGTACGAGGGTTACGACATTGATGCAATCAGTGAAAACATTGCGCGCGTTAAATCCTATGCGGCAAGCCATATCGATGAAATGATGGATCAATTCGAAAAAGCTGCAACAGCAAGAGGAGCTAAGGTTTATCGTGCTGCTACTGCAGCGGATGCAAAGCGATATGTCAGTGAGTTAGTTAAGAAAAAAGGTGTAAAGCGAATTGTAAAATCTAAATCAATGGTCTCTGAGGAGATTATGCTGAACGATGATTTGATTGCCGATGAAATTGACGTCCAAGAAACAGACTTAGGAGAATGGATTGTACAGCTCGCTGGGCAGCATCCGTCTCACATGGTTTTACCGGCCATTCATATGACGAAAGAAGAAGTTGCAACTACTTTTAGCGGTCACTTAAAAAGGGTGGAGCAACCGGTAATTGCCGAACTTGTTAAAACTGCTAGAGTAGAACTCCGTAAGAAGTTTCTCGAGGCTGAAATGGGCATTTCAGGAGCTAACATCGCCGTTGCTGAAACGGGGACCTTGATTATGCTTACGAATGAGGGGAACGGTCGGCTTACAACAACCTTACCTCCTACTCACGTTTTTCTAGTGGGTATGGAAAAATTCGTTCCAAAGTTTGAGGATGCCAATCATATTATACAAGCGCTTCCAAAAAGTGCGACTGGTCAACTGATTACTAGTTATGTATCTATGGTAACAGGACCTACTCCGGCCTATTATGCTGATGGTACGGTAAAAGATAAGGAATTTCACATCGTCATCATTGACAACGGTCGGAGGAAAATGTTTAACGACGAAAAGTTTAAAAAGACCTTCCAGTGTATTCGATGTGCCTCTTGTCTTAATGTATGTCCAGCCTTCCAACTGTTGGGCGGGCATGTCTATGGACATATTTATACCGGTGGCATCGGAACCATCTTAACTAATTTCGTAAATTCAGAAAGAGATGCTAAAAATCCACAAAATCTTTGTCTTCAATGTGGGAAGTGTACTGAAGTATGTCCTGGAAAGTTAGATATTCCACAGATGATTTTAGAGTTGCGGAATCGCATGGGAGAAAAAGATGGGCTCCCAGCTGTACAAAAATTCGCATTGGATGTCGTTTCGAATCGACGGCTGTTTCATTCGATGTTACGTATCGCCTCCGTTGCTCAAAAGCCGTTCACAAAAGGGCTGCCGGTTATTCGCCATTTACCTATGTTTCTCTCTGGACTTACCGAAAAGAAGAGTTTACCTGCGGTGGCTAAGGTTCCCTTCCGCGATGTGTTCCTAAAGACTAAGCAAGAGGTAAAGAACCCAAAAGGTAAGATCGCACTCTATGCAGGTTGCCTTATTGACTTTGTCTATCCGAAAATCGGCGAAGGAATGATTGTCGCCCTGAATGAAAAAGGATATGAAGTCGTATTTCCGGAAGGTCAATCCTGTTGCGGTGCTCCGGCAACATACATGGGTGACCGCAAAAATGCCCGTAAATGTGCGTTTATGAATATTGAAGCATTAGAGGCAGAAAAGGTGGATTATGTTGTCACAGCATGTCCAACCTGTACCCATGCTCTAATCGATAGCTACAAAGAACTTGTCCAAGATGATCCTGCCTTATTAGCCCGCGCTGAAGAGCTGAGCCGTAAGTCCAGAGACTTCTCCAAATTGCTATTTGACTTAGGCGGATTACCCCCTGGGGGAGACGGCGTACCCATGAAAATAACGTATCACGACTCCTGTCACCTAAAACGATCAATGGGAGTGTTTGCTGAACCACGAAAACTTTTGTCAGATACAGCAGGAGTGCAACTCATTGAAATGAAAGAATCTGATCGATGCTGTGGTTTCGCTGGCTCTTATTCGATAAAATTCCCTGAGATATCAGGCCCCATCTTAGATCGGAAAATGAAAAATATTGAAGAGTCAGGTGCAGATTACGTGGTCGTGGATTGCCCAGGGTGTTTGATGCAAATATCGGGTGGCTTAGATAAGAAAAACCCGAAAATCAAAGTTATCCACACGGCTGAACTTCTTTTGGAGAAAAGGAAGAAGGCAGAAACGAATAAAAAGTAGTTATTCAGACAATATTTGTGTAAAGATTACTTTTTTCCACCGAGGATTTTCAAGTGACAAAGCAGAAGTAAGCTTAAATAAGCAGACAACCTTTTATCCAGATAGTAGTAAGGCAATGGGTTGCCTCGAAAGCGAGCGAAATCGCGATGAGGAGAAAGTGTGTTTGCCAGAATTGATCTTCGTTATATGTGACTGCAGCACAGGTAATGAAGAAGGCCTAAGGGATCGCTCCTCTGTCTAGCAGAGTACGTCATTGCGACAACTGAGAGCCCGTTTAAGAGCCTTAAGGGATGGCCATCCCTTAAGGCTCTCTTTTAATGAATAAAATATATTTAAATGTATATCATAACATGTCAGGTGGCAGGAGGAATTCGTTAGGAAAAGGAGAATAATATAGGATAGAACCGGAACAATGAATCGTTCCGCATTTTGACCTCAATAGGAGGAAACGAACGTGATCCAAGCTATTCTCTTTAACATAGAGGGAACGTTGACAAATGTAGATACAGTGGATTTTATGCGTAATTTTCTTGGAATCTTGGCCCCACGCTTTGCACATCTTCTCTCACCTGATAAATTTTCTAAACAACTTCTGAAATCGATTGCAATTGCACAAAATGAACCTAAGCCCGGGCAGACAAATATGCAGACGTTTTACGACGATTTTACTAAAGCGACAGGTCAGTCCTTCCAAACACTGAGCCCGATCTTCGGGGAATTTTACACTTCTGATTTTCCCGCGTTGCGATGTCTGGTAAAGGCTAATCCAGAAGGGGTAAAAGTGGTTGAGTATGCCATTCAACAAGGATTTCTAACCGCCGTAGCATCGAACCCAGTGATGCCGCTGACTGCTATGCAGGAACAGGTCCGCTGGGCCGGACTTACTCCAGAGCATTTCAAAGTCATTCCAGCCATGGATAACTTTCATTATTGCAAACCACATCTCGGATTTTTCAAG
The DNA here is from genome assembly GCA_036569365.1 of Desulfosporosinus sp. Taxonomy (GTDB): domain Bacteria; phylum Bacillota; class Desulfitobacteriia; order Desulfitobacteriales; family Desulfitobacteriaceae; genus Desulfosporosinus. The sequence continues at coordinate 4,028 of DATCQU010000052.1, forward strand.
GAAATTGCTGAAAGTCTCGGCGTTCAATCGGAAAGTTGTTTATTGGTGAGTGACCATACGGAAGATATAGTCTGTCAAGAATTAGGGATGAAGATGTTTTTTGTTGGAGAATCGGAGAGTGAGATACCAGCAGATTATTCAGGCCAACTTGACGATCTCTTTCGTCTGATTTCTCAAGGGAGTTTATAGCAATAACTGATCGTCGAACGACGAACCTCGCTTAGAAGGGAAGGATAAGTTTGGGATTGCTTTGCCAGTCCGTACCTGGAAAAACGGTAGATAGTGTAAGTCCGCCGTTTCCGTCAGTACGTATGGCTAAGTTATTCTTTGAATTTCTTGGCCGTTATCAAGAGTGGAGAATTGCTAAGCTCCACGAAATAATCTGGATGGTGGTTGTTTTATTTCTAGGTTTATCGGCTTTTCTTATTGTTTGGCTCATACCAAATAATGGAATGGTACTGAGCGGTGTTGTGCTCGTTCTATTCTATTTCACGACACGGCACTATTTGGAACTAAATGAGCGGGTATGTCACTTATATGTTAATGTCCATATTTTGCACCATCATTTAATTGGCAAGCTTGAGGTGGGCTTTTGTGATCATCGCGAGCTTTGCTTTTGTGTAGAGAATTTCCGAGGTTATGTTCTGAAAAATTACGGTATATCCTTGGATAATAGATCCTTGAGATAAATAACATTAAATTTCAAGGATAAATTGGCAATAGTATATAAAAAATGCTAAAATAACTATGTTGTTTAAAATCAAAATAAATAATGAAACGGAGGAATTCTTAATGAAGAAATATGTTTGTTCAGTTTGTGGCTATGTTTATGACCCTGCAGTTGGGGATCCTGACTCAGGTGTTGCACCAGGTACTGCTTTTGAGGATATTCCAGAAGATTGGGTTTGCCCAACCTGTGGAGCAGATAAAAGTGACTTCGAAGTTGTTGCATAGGATCATTCTTACAAAGATCAGTAAAAGGGAAAAGCATTTGCTTTTCCCTTTTACTATGTGGATTATTAAAACTCTAAAGTTCCATTATGGCTGCTTCGTCGCGGTCAAGTTTTCCCATACATACTTTTAAGCGAGTTCGTAGGGCAGAATCGCTGACAGCCTCCCGCATTTGACGCATAAGATCAATGGTCCGCCGAAAAACGCTGATGATATCTCCCTCATCAAGGTTACATAGAGCTTGAACTTCAACGAACGTTTTGCCTTGACTCCAGGCGTAGGTAATTCCAGCGACGCGTGGGTCGTATCTAATTGAATCTTGCCCACAAATACTTTGGATGTATTCAGAGATTTCCTTCACAGGTGCTGAATCAAAGACCGCAGCACGTTGAAACATATCATTTTTTCTTGCTTCAAAGTCGATGCTTGAAAGCAAGGCATTGAGTTGATCGTCATCAAGTTGAGGAAAAACTTCTGAGTAAATAAGTTCGGTCACCAGGAGTTCTTGAACATAAATATGACTTGCACACGTACCACGAGGTAAAAGCTCATCTTCGCGCAAATACCCTATTTGGCGGAGGTGATTTTTTTTGTATTCGAATTCGTGGAGAAAAGCATTTTCTTCAGGTAGACCTGCTAACGCCGCTTGTAAAACTTTATGACGTTGTTGTATTGCTAAGTAGGTTTTGCTTTGATCCTTGCAGTTCTCTTGCCGCTCTGAGAGGCAATTCTTAGGAGGTTGGGTTAACAACTTTTCCCATGAGCGTATTTTTCGGGCCATTTCTCGTCCGTACACTCGGGTTTGCTTGCGGGGGCCTAAAGCCTTATACACCTTTCGGAGTTTCTCTAATTCCTTGCGTTTGGGATGGTGTTTGACTGGACAATTAAACGTTCCAACTTCTTCGCAGAGATGATGTTGCGCCTCTGTAAGCTGTTTCTCAATCTGAGCTAATTCGGTGTGAAGATGATTGGAGCTCAGTCGATAACTATAGGCAGCGAAACTTTTTTGAAAGTAAATCTCAATTTGTTCCTGAGTTAAAGTTGCGGTGAGATTCAGAACCGTATTGTAGGTCAGTCTAAATTGGCTAGTAAGTGGTTCGAGACGGTTTAACTCAAATTTAGGAGGTGGGCTCTTCTCCATATAGGCTAGGTCGACAAGGGCAAATGAAAACCCTTTCTTATCTAGCCCGCGTCGGCCGGCACGACCAGACATTTGGAAAAACTCGTGATTCGCAAGTGGACGAAAATTGCGTCCATCATATTTATTAAGTGAATCAAAACAGACTGCTTTGACGGGATAATTAATTCCAACGCTAAATGTTTCGGTACAATAGAGTACCTTGATTAATCGTTCTAGGAAGAGCTCTTCGACAACGACTTTTTGAGAGGGGAGCAGACCCGCATGATGATAAGCAATCCCTTTGGAGCATAACCGCTTAAGCTGACGTGTCGAAGAAGACCAGTCGATCTCTGGACCAAACAGTTGAAGGAATTTTTCTTCAACGATTCGTCGTTCTGGAGACTTTAGATAATTGGCAATCATAGCAAGCTCCATAGCTTTTAAGGCGCATTGTTTTCGACTAAAAACAAAGAAAAGTGCAGGAAGATGTTCGTGTTGGATGGTGCGTATGAGGTCTAAGTGAGTGGTCGGCCCAAAGGGACTTTCATCGTTAATACGATCTTTAAGTTTCTGGCGATAATAGTGCCACAGCTGATCATAATCGACGAGTCCAGTGTCTTTAGTATAGTAAAAGTATTCTAAAGGGACAACCCGCTTGGCTTCTTCGATTAGAGCAACATCTTCATGTCGGATGGATTTGATCCAATCCACTAAATGTTGAGCATTAGCAATCGTAGCACTTAAACCCAAGATTTTCATCTTCGGCGGTGCAAGAATAATAGACTCCTCCCAAACGGTGCCACGTTCCTCGTCGTTAAGCCAGTGAATCTCATCAAATACTATGTGCGATACAAACTCAAGATTTGGGTCTTCTGTGATGACTTGATTACGGAAAACCTCCGTCGTCATAATGAGAAGGGGCGCGGTAGGGTTCAGGACAACATCTCCCGTCATAATCCCCACTGCATCTTCGCCAAATTGTTTTTTAAAGTCCCTGTATTTTTGGTTGCTCAACGCTTTGATGGGTGCAGTATAGATCACTCTTAAATGTTCTGTCATGGCTTTTTCAATTAAATAATCTGCAACAAGAGTCTTTCCTGTACCGGTAGGTGCAGCAACAATGACGGATTTTCCAGCATCAATAGCATCAAGTGCCGCTTCTTGAAATGGGTCGAGCACAAATTCGTGATAGGTGCGATCAGACATGTAAGTCAGCTCGTTTCTGATGTTCATTTTACTTATATTAACAAAGCAATGAATAATGGTCAAATTTAAGTAGGGTATGGTCTGAATGATCACCGGAATCCATAGGATGAAAGAAGAGACAAGGCTAAGGGGGGATCAATGTTGTCTTCATTGCGGTTAGAGATTGAGAAGGCCATGGGACTCAAGTTCCCAGAGCGAAATGGAGAGGTGATTGTGCGGTTTGAGGAATCCGTAGAAATCCCCCCGGCAGCCGAAACCTTAATGCGGGGGCTATATCGCGATCCTGATCGAGTACGTCAAGGGTTTAAACTGTTGCATCAAGAAACCGGAACTCTGATTGATATTCTAATGCCACGACGCTCTCGCTTACGTGAATGGGCTGATTCCCTTCCGGAGCGTCCCAAAGAGGCAGAATCCTTTTTAAAAGAAACGGCGGACCAATTATTGAAAAGAGAACAGCGTTTAGTTCAGGCTGAACGAGAGTTAGTAGATCAATTACAAGAGAGTGGATTAGAGGATGTTTACCCGGTACCGTTAGCGGCTTTTGGGATTTGTACTTATAGGGAACCCACCGTCAAAATCTTCCTCAAGCCGTTAGGCAGACTTGGAGAAATAGTCCAAATCAATCCCGAGTCTTTAAGACAGGCAGTGCGCGTTCATTTTTTATTTCTGCTCCTCTTAATCTCCGGAGCAGACTTAGATGGGCAAGTATATGCTAGGGGAGGGGAAGAGGAGAGTATCCATTGGCTAACGAGTATTTATACTATCCGGTATTTGAAAAGCCAATCGACGGAACTGCTTCAATGTTATCTGGAATGGGTTAAAGCATGGGGAGGGAAGATGCCGAACCAAAGCTTGCTTAACGATCGAGAATGCGAAAAAACGCGCGCCGCGATGGTTTTCTGGCGACGAAAGCCGAACATAAGTTGGGAAGAATGTTGGCGCATCATTAGCCAAGTGGAAAGACCAGGAAGCTTCTAAGGCCAATCCGCTAATTCGTGGGGCTTGATAATTTCTAAACGATCATCCACCAATTTCAAAACCCCGGATTTTTTCCAACCGCTAATGGCTCGATTGACGCATTCACGTGATGTTCCAATCATACTGGCTAAATCCCGGTGGGTGAGTGATGCATCTACAAAAATAGGTTGTCCTGGGTTTGAGGCAGGCTGCGCAAGGCGAAGGAAAAGAGCTGCTAGAATTCCTGCGGTAGAGCGGTTGGTTAAGATACGGATGAACTCCTGGGCGAGTCTTAATCGCCGACTCAATGTACGAATGAGGGCGACAGAAAGTGCCGGGTTAGCTTCCAAAATACGGGGCATCACTTCATTGTGAAGGACCAAAAGGGTCGTGTCTTGCAGGACTTCGGCCGTGGCTGGATAAGAGCCATCTTCAAGAAGTAGAACCTCGGCAAAACAATCATTGGGGCCACACCAATCAAGAATCTGTTCTTCGCCTGTCGGAGTGGATTTGCTGAGTTTAACTTGCCCAGTAAGCACAAAATAAACAGACGAACCAATCTCCCCTTCGACAAACAATAGTTGTCCACGACGACAACGTCGCTCTGTTAAATGTGGAAGGAGGGGGGCGACATCTGCAGGTGTTAACGACGAAAATAGTGAAAAGCGGAGAAGCTCTTCAGGTTTAAGCACAAATTATCCCTCGTTTCATAGACTAGAAAAGAGCGAGGAGGAGAGGGCATGGCTAGCATCGAATTCACACCCGTACGCATGCAACCAGTTATCAATACCCCTTTTCGAGTAGTGGCATTATTTGTAGTTGCCGTCTTGGCCGTGATTATCATCATAAATAAAAGCGACTTAGCTGGTCAGTCAGAACAGGGGTTAACCTAGTGGGTGTGAGGGTGTCTTCTCATCTCCTTTATATTTCTAATTATTTCAATAATAAAGGTTAATCGATCAAAGAACAAGTAGATATTGATGATAAGTTTAGAGCATCCTCTGTTGAAGATGCTCTATTAATTGTCCGTAGGATAAGACAATCTTACTTCTTAAGTCTACTCGTTACGCCTTGCCAAAAACGGGTTGTCTCATAACCAAGTCGCCAAATAGCAATGCCCCGTAGACGATAGCTTTTGACAAAACCCAGTCGAATCTTTGTGGAAAGCTCGTTTTCATACCATACTGAATGCTTAAGACGTCCACGCCAATAATAAAAATGTGGTTCAACGGCGGGGTCAGACCAAAGGGTGTGGGCTCCGGTATGGGCCACCAATTCGGGAATATCACGCATCGGGACGATACTTGATCCTTCGTTGGACCAATCATATCCATAGACAGGAATACCTAATAATAATTTTTCGGGTTTAATAAAGCGAATAGCATAGTCGAGAGTTTCGATCATCCATGGTAAACTTGCAATGGGACCGGGAGAACCGCCGGAATAATGTTCATCATAGGTCATAAGAGTAATCGAATCGCATACTCGTCCAATGCCAGCAAAATCATACCCTGGTGCTTCCCACTCAGAACGTTTTGCAGGGATAGCAATCGTTAGAAGTAAGCCGCGGTCATGTAATGTCGCTCTTAAGGATTCTAGAAAGGCAAGATAGGCAACTCGGAACGGAGCTTCTACCCCTTCAAAATCCACTTGTATTCCGGCGACCGTTGGAGGAATTGAATTAACCATATGACGTATACAATTTCTTTGTGCAGCGGTTGACGACAACACGGAGCGCAAGGGTACAGGATCGAACGTCTTCCCGTTAAAATTGTGGAAGAGAATAAGGGGAACAGTACCTCTGGACATGGCTTCTTGAAGCGCGAGTTTATTAACTTGACCGGTGAACTGACCATCAGGCTGAAGTTGAAAGGCGAAGTCAGCATAAACATCAATGCGCGAGCCCTGTTGGCGTAGTGAGTCAATGGCGCGCAAATCACCTTGGAAATCTTCAGAAACATAACCGAGTATCCACAATCGTTTGTCAATTAGGCGTTGTGCTGTAGGTGTCCAATGTGAACTCAAATAGATTTCCTCCTTCTCATAGTCGCAATACTCCTAGGATAAGATATGAGAAGGAAGAGAATAAATTTTCCTTTTTATAATGGTAAAGTAAGGGAATTCAAGAACAATTTGATGAAGACTGAAAAGACTTGGGACTAGATCCCTCGAAGGAGTGTAAGATGGGAAAGGTGCTTCTAATTGCTACCGGTGGAACCATTGCTATGCGCAAAGACGAAGCCGGGAAGGTAGTTCCGGCTGTTAACGGCAATGAACTATTGGAGAGCTTACCAGAACTTTCACGGGAGGCCGATTGGGAAATCTGTGAATTTAGTAATGTTGCAAGCTGTAATATGGATCCCGAGCATATGAGATCGTTAGCGCTGGATGTCGAACGGCACTTTTTAAGCGATCCGTTCTTAAAAGGAATTATTATTACCCATGGTACGGATACGCTCGAAGAAACGGCCTATTTTCTGGATGTGGCTATTAAAGACCCTCGACCTGTAATTCTAACCGCTTCTCAAAGAGACGCTTCAGAGAGTGATTCAGATGGCCCCCGTAATTTACACAATGCCATGCGTATCGCCTTAAATCCTCGGGCCGTCAATCGTGGAGTAGTCATTGCACTTAATGAAGAAATTCATGCAGCACGTGACGTGCGTAAATTACATACCAGTCATCTCGAGGCCTTCCATTCTGGTGATAAAGGAGCCTTGGGAAGTATCGACACTGGTGAGGTCATCTGGCATCGCAATCAGGAACACACCGTCAAACTTGGTATTTCTAAGACGTTAGCAAAGGTCGCAGTTTGTAAGGCTTATACGGGTATGCTTCCAGGGATCATACGGGCAATGGTACAACCTGGAACAGATGCCTTCGTGATTGAAGCCTTCGGACGCGGAAACCTACCACCTCAACTCATGCCGGAGATTACTGACATTATCGCGAGCGGCATTCCGGTCGTGATCACGTCGCGTTGTTTATTTGGACGTACGGCCCCTGTCTATGGCTATCCAGGTGGAGGGGGAGATCTTGAACGAGTTGGGGCTTGGTTTTCGGCAGATTTATCGACAGAAAAGGTGCGATTATTCTTAAGTCTTGCCTTAGGGCAGGGCATGAACAAAAAGGAGTTAAGAACCATTCTAGCTAATGGCGCTGTGAATATTCTCTGAATTACTGCTTGAAAAATTCATTTTTCCTCAGGTTTATGTGGATTTGTTTGATTTATGTTATATCAATAGAAAGAAGCAAAGATAATGTAGAAAGTTTAGTTTGCTTCTGAGCAAATGGACTGCTATACTGACCTTGTGCTTCTTAAGACTTGGGCCTAACTACAATTGGAATCCATTATACGGACCTTATTTGGGTGGAACGGATGAAAATTTGTGAAGGATCCAACGCGTACAAGGAACACCCAATAAGGAGGAGTTATCATGGCCCAAGACAAAACTTTAACATGCCGCGATTGCAGCCAGGAGTTTGTATTCTCGGCAAGTGAGCAAGATTTCTATGCTGAAAAAGGATTCGAGAATGATCCAACTCGATGCCCCGCTTGCCGTCAAGCTCGTAAGCAACAAACTGGTGGAGGCCGTAATTACGGTGACAGTTACGGCAGTCGCCCACAACGTCAAATGTTTCCTGCAGTTTGCGCAAACTGCGGTGTACAGACAGAAGTGCCTTTCCAACCTTCAGGTGACAAACCAGTGTATTGTCGTGAGTGCTTCCAATCCATGCGTCGTTATTAGAAATTAACAAAAGGTCAGGGGATAACCCCTGGCCTTTTTTTGCGCTTGGAAGCATACTTTTGGTCGACTCGGTCTAGTACTGTGCATGCTCTGATTTATGGAGGTTCATGTAATGGTTAAAACTAAACAAAACTATCCCGTTATGGCAGCCTATTATATTTTTTATTTCGCAGCTGTGGGAATCTATCTTCCCTTTTTACCGTTATTTCTTACGCGTTCGAATATGAACAGCCTTCAGATAGGCTTTCTTATGTCAGTGGGTCCATTCGCTGGTATTTTCGCACAAGCGATCTGGGGGACACTAGCAGATCGACATCATCGACGCAAAGAATATCTATTAATGGCTCTAATGTCGACTGCAATCATCAGCTTTTCGCTGTCTTTTGGTAAGAGCTTTACATCGTTTGGTGTTTTGTTGTTATTATATGCTTTGACGAACTCTCCGATTACGGCTTTATCGGATGCCTTAGTGTTAAGTACGCTAGAAGATCGTAAGGATTATGGAAAGATCCGTCGCTGGGGTTCGTTCGGGTTTGCACTAACCGCTGCGCTCGGAGGATTAATCTTTTCATATATAGATTTAGCGTGGTTCGGTGCTATCGAAGGGTTAATTTTAATAGGGTGCATATTGTGGGCAAGATCGTTACCTAATCCACGGGACACGATGGAAGAGTTCTCCGCTATACCTTCTCCATTTTTCAGCGTTGTCAGGGCTCCGGGATTACCTCTTTTTTTCCTGATTACCTTACTTTTCATGGCACCGTATAACGCATATACTGGTTTTTTCGGTTGGCAAATGCAGGCGTTAGGGGCAAGTCGCTGGTGGATTGGGTTAGGCTGGACGATTGCAGCATTGAGCGAAATGTTAGTTTTTAGTAAGGGGAATCTTTGGCTCAGACGGTTTCATCCTCAACAATTGATCGTGATGGCCGGGACTATTTTTGCCCTGCGGTGGGTTGGATATAGTCTCGTTCAAGATTATCATTTAATCGTTTTCTTGCAAATAACTCAGAGCCTCAGCTTTGCACTCTTTTATTTAGCAGGCGTTGAGTACTTAAATTTACTGTTACCCCCGTATCTGCAAGGCAGTGCTCAAGCAGCTTTTAATGCTGTCAATTTTGGAATCAGTGCGATCGTTGGAATTATTGGCGCAGGTTGGCTTATTCGTATCGGCGAGGTACAGTTGATGTACCGCGTATCGGCCTTTCTCACTGTCGGAGGCGTGATTTTAGCATTGCGTTTCCTGCACAAATACCAGAAGTTTTAGAAAGTATATGAGCGTAATATTTCTTATTGACAGGGCCGGAAAAGCATAGTATGCTAGTTACAAATGAGATGAATTCTCAATTACTTTTAGCGCTTTTACTGAGAATGATTATCAGATGAGCAGGGGGAATGGACGATGGAAAGATTATTAGGAGATTTAAAACCAGGCGAACGGGCTTGTATCGAACGTATTGAAGGCGGGGGTGCCTTGCGTCGACGGATGATGGATATGGGGATTGTTCCTGGGGTTGAGTTGGAAGTCGTTCGTCGTGCCCCTTGGGGCGGTCCACTACAGGTTCGACTGAAAGGCTACTATCTGGCAATGCGTCGAGGAGAATGTGCCAAAATCATTGTCAACGAGATGCATCAGGAACACATTGAACACCCTTTAGCGAGTCGTTAATAGCTTAAGATGGATCACCTATTCTGATTCTATAGTTTTGCCGCTTAGGACATGATTAAGGAGCATAAAAGGGGGAGGCGGCCAATGAAACCAATGAAACCAATGAAAATAGCCCTTGTGGGCAATCCTAATGTTGGAAAGAGTACGGTTTTTAACGCCTTAACTGGTTCCAATCAACAAGTTGGAAACTGGGCAGGTAAAACCGTTGAACGGAAGTCAGGTATGATCCAGAGAGCCGATCAGGAGATAGAACTGATTGATCTCCCTGGAACTTATAGTTTGACAGCATACTCTCAGGAAGAGATTATTACACGCGAATACATTCTCCGCGAAAAACCGGATGTCGTAATGGCGATGGTTGATGCCTCAAATATCGAACGAAATCTCTACTTAGTTCTGCAGATTTTGGAGCTTTCCCCCCGCGTTGTTATCGGCTTAAATATGATGGATTTGGCACAGTCCGCTGGAATCACCATTCGTGCCACTGAGCTAGCCTTAGCCTTAAATGTACCGGTGGTCGGGATCGTAGCGGCCAAAGGAAAAGGTATCGAGGAATTTTTGATTGAAGCCATACGGGTAGGGACATTGGAGCAAGACCCTACGCCACGTGCAGTCCTTTATCCGGAGAAACTTGAACAAAGAATACAAGCGATGGAAGAGCTATTGGCGGATACACCAATGGCAACAAGCTACCCATTGAGGTGGTTAGCTCTTAAACGTCTAGAGAGAGACACGGAGATAGGGCAAGAGTGGAAGACTATCGCCACAAAGTCTCGGAAAAATAAGGATAAAGATTCCTGTTGTGATCCGGGTGACGCGGTAAATTACGAACTTCAAAAAACGACAGCGCTTCCAGGAGAGGCATTGCTGCAGGATTATGAGGCTGAAGGGTGGAGCAAGGATCATTTCGAGATGGCCTTCGCGGATGCTAAATATAAATATATTTCTCAGATTCTCCCAAAGTTTCGGACGCACGAAAATCCCTCGAAACCTACGTGGACTGATGTATTAGATGAATGGGTTCTTTCGCCAATTTGGGGTTATCCGATTATGTTTGCGGTTCTGGCCATCGTGTTTTGGGGTTCTTTTGTTGCCAGCGCACCGATAGGTGGTGCTGTTTCCCAAGGCATGGCATGGGCAGCGGATGTCATTGTCAGGATACTGCAATGGGGTCACGCCCCTGACTTTATCCAGAGTTTGGTTCGAGATGGCATCTTCGCTGGGGTTGGTGCAGTTTTAGCTTTTGTTCCTCAAATTGCAATTTTCTTTGCCTTTTTCTCCTTTCTGCAGGATAGTGGATATTTAGCTCGTGCCGCGTTTCTAGGGGATCGTTTTATGCAACTAATGGGGTTGCATGGTAAATCGTTTTTCTCGCTGGTTTCTGGTTTTGGATGTAACGTTCCTGGGATTATGGCTACACGAACGCTGGAAGATCCCAAAGATCGTTTGATTACCATGCTCATCAATCCGTTGATTCCCTGTGTTCCGCGTTTAGGGGTCATGAGTGCCGTAGTGGCAGCATTTTTCCCAGGTTCTCGGGGATCCCTCGTTATGCTAAGCCTACTGATGTTAAGTATGTTCCTTGTGATGTTTTCGGCAATTTTCTTTAAAAAGGTTGTTAAGCAAACGGAACGTTCAGCTTTTATCATGGAACTTCCTTTGTACCATGTCCCCACAGTGCGCAATGTTCTGTTACCAACCTGGCAAAAGACGTACTCCTTTCTCAAAAGGGCTTGGACGTTCATCTTAGTAGCTTCGATAGTAGTTTGGGTGTTGAGCTCATATCCGCAAGGAGTTCCTATGAATCAAACGTGGGCAGCTCAAATGGGAGGTTGGTTAGCGTTTATCGGAGGGCCATTAGGATTTGACTGGCGGATCATGGTCGCTATTGTTTTCGGGTTTACAGCTAAAGAAACGACCTTATCGACGTTAGGCATTTTGTACGGTGTCGCCGCAGATGCTTCGCAGTCGATTGCTCAGGCTATGACGGGGGCTATGACCCCTTTGAGGGCGTATACATTCCTAGTAGTTTATATGCTATACATTCCCTGTCTCGCCTCAGTCATCACAACCTATAAGGAATCCGGAAGCCTAGGGTGGACAAGCTTTGGGGTCGCTTATAACCTTATTCTCAGTTTTGTCGTGGGGTGGATTGTTTTTCACGGTGGACTGGCTCTTGGCTTTCAGTGAACACTATGGGGGTGAATGGCTATGCTAACAAGTATTATGAAAATACTAGCACGCAAGGAATCATTATCTATGGCCCAGATGGCTCAGGAAGTTGGCTGTTCGGTGAGAGAACTTGAAAGTGCTTTGGAGCAAATGGAACATATGGGTTATATTCGTAATGAACAATTTGGTCAAGCCTGTAGTTCGAGCTGTGGCATCGATCGGTGCAGCAGTCAGTGTGAAGGCTGTGGGTTTTCATCGTCCGAAACGTTCACATTTTGGGTGCTTACCAAACGTGGACAAACCTTTGTGGATACGAAACCAAAGTGAAGAAAAGGAAGGAAGTGCTTAGGCATTCCTTCCTTTTCATATTACCAGAGGCACGATGCATCGTGCCCTTTTCCATTATACTAAAGACACATACCGTAGTCTGAATTCAGCGCGCGGCTGTACGCACTGCTTTTGCAGTAGGTCGGCTTTTCATGAACAGGGCGATGAAGCCAGCCACAATGGGGAGAAAAAATAATACAGAAATAGCAGAAGATAAACCGTAGAGATCTCCAATGTGGCCGATAATAATGACCAGTAGTCCGCCGATTCCTCCGGCAAACCCCATTGTTAATCCTGCTGCTAAGGATTTATTATTAGGTATGGCTTCCTGTGCAGCAACAACAGTCACAGAAAAACTCGATAATAGGGAAGCACCAGCGACTGCTAATAAAATAGTACTGAGAGTCCCCGTTGTATGTGAGAAACCATAGAATAGGGGCGTGGCCAGCATAAGCGAACTGACAATTAAGGGTTTACGACCATAATGATCGGAAATAAATCCACCCAGGATCCCGCCGATCGCTCCAGAGAACAGCATAATAAAGATTAAATGACTGGAGGCAATGGATGAAAGCTTTTGGGCTTGAAAATATAGAGGTAGGATCGTTAACAACCCTACATAGGCTAGAGAACGAATCGCAATAACCCCAGTTATAGCTAATAGTTCAGAACGTGCGGACTGCAAAGAGTGTAAAACTTCGGACAAGGTTGGCGCGTTTCCACCAAGGACATCATTCTTGGGTGCAAAGAAAAAGAGTAGTAGAGCAACGAAAATTCCCGGAATAACGGTGTATATAGTAGCGTGAAGACCATAGGTCTGAAACAAGGGAACGAGTAGAAGCGGGCTGAGAGCGAAACCGATATTTCCGAAGGCGACAAAGGTGGATAAGAGAACTGCTTTTCGGTCACCACTGACAACCGTGATCATGGTCGAAGCCTGGGGATGAAAGGCCGCTGTTCCAAGCCCAGCCAAGCCAGCTAGGAGGACAAGGAGGAAATAGTTATGGACAAGTCCGGTTAAACTGAGCATAATCGCCATCCATAAGGTGCCAACATGAACGAGCCAGCGCTTTCCCTGTTGATCAAGAAAATAGCCGAAAAGTGGCTGTATAAAGGAGGAACTAATAGTAAACGCTGATACTAAGATGGCTGCCCGAGTGGTGGAAAGGGCTGTAGCAGCCACCAGGAAAGGGAGCATTTGAGGTAAGTAGTTACTGTACATATCATTAAGCATATGAGCTAAAGAAAGTATACTGATCGTTGAATAGGATATAGGTTCTTTAGGGTTCATCGTTGGTGGCTCCTTTCTGAACTGTATTAATGGTTTCTAGGCCTAAAGAGGCATAGTGACGAAGAAAATAGTCGAAATTGGCTTGACGTTGAATGATGTCTTGAGCATACTCATGGAGTGCAATTAGCCCTTCGGGTGTGATATTATACCATTTGCGAGGAGGACCAGATAACGTTGATTCCCAACTTGACTTCACCCACTCCTTTTCTTCCATTTCCTGAAGGGCACGATAAACACTGGGGCTATCTGATAGGCAATACGGGAGTTCTGCTTGTAAGCCAGAGAGAACCTGAGCACCGTAGGCTGATGTCGATTCCTTCAGAAAGAGAAGAATAAATGCATTGGTGTGACGGCTTTGTTTTGACCGACTCAAAAATTATACCTCCATTCACTGTTTATTACAGTATGGTGTTTACTACAGTATAAAGTGTGTGGAAAAATTGTCAATATCAAAGATGAAGGAAAGGACCACAAAATGGAAATATCTAGACAATAGGGCGATGTTCGCGTACTATTGTAGGAAATGTCAAATACTATTACAAGCAGGAAGAACTAAAAGAGATAGGGAGTTAAATTATGGATTTTGGTGGTAAAGATAAAGCAACTTATGTCAAAGAGACCTTTAATTCTATTGCGGGTCATTATGATTTGATGAATAGCTTAATGAGCCTGGGAATGGATAAACGCTGGCGTCGAGTTGCTGTGCAACGCGTTGAAGCAAAGCCTGGTATGCAGATACTTGACGTTTGCTGCGGGACAGGACAACTTTCCATGGAACTTGGAAAAGTGGTAGGTCCAAGCGGAAATGTAACGGGATTAGACTTCTCGCAAAATATGTTGGATGTAGCAAAACATACTTTGACACAATTCTCAAATAAAGACTGTATCCAATTCATCCAAGGAGATGCGATGGCCCTCCCCTTTTCTGACCATTCGTTTGACGGGGTAACGGTGGGGTGGGGATTGCGGAATTTACCCGATTTACGGCAGGGAATACGAGAGATGGCACGTGTAGTTAAGCCTGGAGGGAAGGTCGTATCCTTGGATATGGCTAAACCATCTTTACCGGGGTTTAAGCAAGCCTATTGGGTATATTTCGAGAAGCTTGTACCTTTAATGGGCACAATTTGGGCCAAAAAATCTAGCGCGTATCAATATTTGCATGACTCCGCCCGAGAATTCCCGTCACAGCAAGAGTTGGTTCGAATCTTCGCAGAATGCGGTCTGAGCGAACCACGGTATGATAATTTAGCGGGTGGAGTTGTTGCGGTCGTATCAGGAACGAAACCTAGAAATTAACAACTCAAGACTCTCGAATAGCTCAGAAACTTTCATAGCTATTAACATGTATCTTATAAAAGCCTTCTGGTGGCACCAAAATTGAGCCCCGGAAGGCCTTTGTATTCAATCAATAAATGGGTGAATGAATACAAAGTTAAATAGGTCATAATAAACATGCAGATTGGAAAATAACATAAGTTAAAATACTAGGAAAGCATGAAAAAAACTACTAGACATAGACAGTAAAGTGGAGTAAAATGCACTATGCTCTTAGATGGGAGAGTTAACATTGGCATTTGGACATTAGTAAGGAGAAAGAAGGCATTGATTTCTGATGGCTAATAATACGAAACTATTATGGCTAAGACTACGCACCTCTATTTTTGGCCATCCACTGGCGACACAAAATGCCGAAGAGTCAAAAGTCGGCGTTTTGGGAGGAGTCCCAGTTTTCGGCTCAGACATTATTTCTTCTGAGGGATACGCGCCGGATGAGATATTATACGTCCTTCTTTTAGCTGGATCCTTGGGCTATGCCTATGTTTTGAAAATATCATTGGCTATCGTACTGCTAGTCATTAGTATTTTCCTAGTTTACCGTAAGGCGATCCAGAAATACCCTGAGGGCGGTGGGTCATATACAGTCGCTAAAGCTTATCTAGGCGAAAGCTATGGTCTTATTGCGGGGGCGAGTTTGACGCTGGACTATGTTCTAACGGTTGCCGTTAGTGTTAGCTCCGCTATTGAGAACTTGACTGGGATCATTCCTTGGTTAGCCCCAGCACCGCACAAGGTTCTAGCAGACTGCTTGGTGATCATGTTTATGGCGTGGGTAAATCTGCGTGGCTTAAAAGAATCAGCCCGTTTATTTGCTTTCCCGGTTTACCTATATATTGCAACATTAGCACTTTTAATCGGCACTGGCTTGGTCGAAATTTTAATTCACGGTGTAACACCGGTATCTGTGGCAACAGGGCATATCGCTGAGACCTCAGCTGGGATGACCGTGTTCATCTTAGCGAGGGCATTTGCAGGGGGTACTACGGCTTTGACTGGCTTTGAAGCAGTGAGTAATGGAGTTACGGCGTTCAAAAACCCTGCTCAGAAGCGGGCCATTCGTACCTTATTAATTCTAGGTATTCTTGTTTCTCTGGGGTTAATAGGGTTAACTTATTTAGCTGGTTCTTACCACCTCGTTCCAGCTCCAGGGAATACAGTTCTCAATCAGTTAGGTCTCATCATCTTTGGAAATAACATTTTCTATTTTGTCCTGATGGGAACGGCTGCGGCCATTTTGGTTATCGCCTCAAATACACCTTATGCTGGGCTGCCGATTTTATTGAGTTTAATGGCTCGAGACGGATACGCACCGAGGTATTTTAAAAACTTAGGGGATCGCTTAGTTTATGGCGCCGGGATTTGGACGTTGTTTATTCTATCGAGTCTTCTCATTATTGTGTTTCATGGAGATACCCATATGATGCTTCCACTTTACGCGATTGGTGTGTTTATTTCGTTTACCCTTACAGGCACGGGCCTTGCCAAGCATAGCTGGCAAGAAAGAGGTGAAAAGTGGCAGTCTGATTTCGTCATATTTAGCTTTGGAGGCGTTGTTTCGTTCCTGGTTTTACTCATTTTTATTACGACAAAGTTTACGCAAGGTGCCTGGATTATTCTGTTGATTATGCCGCTCCTGGTCTTGATGTTCCGTGCTATTCGTTATGTTTATCAGGGCGAGATTGAAGATTTAGAGGTCACTCAGGAGGCCGCAGAAGGTTTCCATCGGCATGTCACTAGATTAAAACGGCGGAGGTCACACCTTGAACTGGCAGACTTTAAGAATAAAGTCATCGTTCCAGTTTACGACCTAAACTTAATTGTTTTAAAAACCTTAAGGTATGCGTATGCATTAACCCCGCAAGTTACTGCTGTTCACGTAGCATCAGATCCAAGTCGAACAGCAAAATTACTCAAGCATTGGGCGGAGCATCATATAGAAATCCCTCTAGAAATCGTTGAGTCTCCCTATCGTGCAACAGTCCATGATTTCTTGAATTATATCGATAAAGTCGAGAAGAAAGGGAATTTTGACACCATTACCGTGGCGATTCCAGAATATGTCCCGCAAAAATTGTGGCATAACCTCCTTCATAATCAGACGGGGCAATTAATGAAGGTGATGTTACTCTTCCGCAAAAGTATTCTTGTTACGAGTGTTCCTTATCATCCCGCCCCGAAAGAGGCCGATCCAGTGGACCTGAAAATTGATTCCAAGCGCTGATTATAGAGAAAAACCGCCATCCGGCGGTTTTTTCTATGCCGACGCTCTTTGGGTGGATGATTTTCTAAATATCTTGTATTATTTCTTGCTAAAAGGCTCAAACTATCTTTGAGTAAAAGTATTAAGTAATGAAAGGGGAATACTATATTGTGAAAGTTCGTGAAGTTATGACCGATTCTGTAGATTGTGTTAGCCCCACTGCTTCTGCTGTTGATGTAGCAAAGATGATGAAGAAAGATGATGTGGGTTCTATTCCGATATGTGATAAAAACAAAATAGTTGGCGTCATAACAGATCGGGATATTGTTTTGAAAGTTGTTGCAGTCGGAGGAGATCCTTCTAGCACATCAGCAAAGGATATCATGACTACGAAGGTTATCAGCGTAACTGCGGATCAAGATGTACATGAGGCCGCAGATCTAATGGCCAAGTATCAAATTCGTAGGTTGCCAGTCTTGGAAAAAGGTAATCTTATAGGAATTGTAGCATTAGCTGATCTGGCAACAGAAAAAATCCATATTAATGAAGCTGGGGACGCTCTCAGTGGCATTTCTCAAGGTGTTCAACATTGAGGAAAGGATGATTAATAATGGCGGACATACGTGAGCGCATCGACTTGGGAACGTGGGGAATGTTTCGTACGGGCTGGTGGGTCCTTCATGTCGTAGGTATTGCTGTCATCGGTTATATAGGATATTGGATCGCTAGAATGTAATAATCTCTCCAGCATAATTGAACAGATAATAGCGTTGTGGATTTTCACAACGCTATTATCTGTTTTGTGATAGAATTGTGTATGCTTATAATCGAAAACAGGGGATGTTAAAGTGGAAGGTTTTTATACTATATCTCAGGTGATTTCACGGGAACAAGTGATTGATAAATCCCGCTTTATTGGTATTGCAGTCCCTATAACCACGATAGAAGAAATAGAACACGCTATGCTAAAGATTCGCGCAGAGTATCCAAACGCTCGTCATTACGTCTATGCTTATCGGTTGCACCATGGATTTATTGAGAAATCTTCCGATGACGGCGAACCTCAAGGGACTGGTGGACGCCCTATACTCGATCTTTTACAACATCGGAACGTCTGGAATGTCCTAGTAGTTGTTGTGAGGTATTTCGGAGGAATACTTCTTGGAACAGGGGGACTATCTAGAGCTTATGGTGGGTCTGCCCGACTAGTAGTCCTTGAGACGGATTTAATCAAATTGACTATATATCAAATATATACATTGCGTGTTCCGTATGAATGGTTTGAGTTACTTAAGTATCAGCTGGATCAACATAACTGGAGAATTACAAAAGAAGAGTTCAGTGACGTTATTAAGCTTCTTGTCCATGTGCCTGAACTAGAAGCAGAGGTATTTAAAAAGTGGGTCGATGATTTTACTCGGAAACAAGTATCTTATGAGGAACTAGGGACTGTTTGGGGGTAAAAGGACTGCACAGAGCTGAGCGGTTAAAATATAATTAATCGAATCTTAAGAAAGTGAATGTAATCACTTTCTTTTTTTTTATTTTCGTGTATAATCATAGTTAATTACAGCATATGCTATATTAAATTAAGTATGATGGAAGGGGGCGTTAATCATGCTAGCTTGGATTCCGGTTCTAATAATTATGGGGTTCCTCGGGGGATGTGCTGCGGTCGTTATTACTTCGAGTTATCAACTTATTAAGTCGCTTTCTCGGATTCCCGGAAAAAGAGGTCCTTTAGCTAGAACGGTTGAAGTATGAAACGTTCTATTGATTTCATTATATTGATAAACACCACTTCTTCTCAGAAATAGTGGTGTTTTTTTACTTGCATCACGCCTGAAATCGTGACTCACATTATCACTCGAAGCACTCTAATGGAAGTGACGTCTCATTTGCAGAAAAACTAACGGATCTCCACCAGATTAGGTGCCTTAAGTAAGCTCCCGAATATGAGGCTAAGCAGTGCTTAGCCTCATATTCGGGAGCTTATATTTCGTCTGCCAGCGGGTTAAGTAACTGACCAATTTATACCCTAGTCTTAGGGCATGCTTTCTTTGGATTAGGTACTATAGATACTGATAAATGAGTTTTGCGGCGACTAATAAAGACATCGTGATAAAGATCGGTTTGATGAGTTCTGCACCGCGATGAATGGCAAGTCTCGTTCCAATGTAGGAGCCTAAAATCATAAAGATAGCCATTGGGATCCCGTAGGATAAGAGAATCTTTCCATTCCAAGCGAAGAGGATTAGTGCAGCGAAGTTGCTCGTGAAATTTAATACCTTGGAATTGGCTGAGGCGACTAGAAAATCGAAGCCAAAAAGCGCAATAAACGAAAAGATGAGGAAAGATCCCGTACCTGGGCCAAAGAATCCGTCATAAAATCCTAAAGCAAGGGCAAAAAGACATCCAACAACGATATTGAAGAACGTTAGACCCTGGAAGTTATTTTTCATGCCTAAGTTTTTATGAAGTAGAGTATATATTCCCACAAGTAAAATCAAAATTAAGACAGCTTTGCTTAAAAAAGCTGAACTGACACCAAGAACCGCCCATGCACCTAAAAATGCGCCAATTAGAGCGAAGGGGATTTGCCATTTTACTAGAGGAAAATGTACCTTTCCGGAGCGGGCGAAGGTTATGGAACTATTTAAAGAAGCCATCGAAGCTGCAAATTTATTCGTTCCTAGAGCAAGGTGGGGGGGCACCCCAACCAACAGTAATGCAGGTAGACTGATGAGTCCTCCTCCTCCCGCAATTGCGTCGATCGCCGCTGCCACGAAGCCGAGAGTGCAGAGGATGAAAAGATTAAGCCACATCGTTTAATGCCTCACTTAATATGCTGATTAATTTAGTCAATATACCTCTAGTGCGTATTTGTCAGCACTTTAAGCGTGGGGACTGGGAAAAAAGTAAAAAATGGTGTAGGATTGGGTCTAACGGGTATTTACTGAATTAGAATTTTGATCAAATGTAGCGAAAGAATACGATACGGTGGAAAAGTTTACGATCTTTATTCTGGAGGTCTTAGGCGTACCACAGCGGAGGGTATAGGAGCATGACACAGACTTATTCTGATGTAGATTATATTTTCAATGCCCTACAGAAACGGTTTCCTGATGCTCACTGTGAGCTCGACTATAACACCCCCTTTGAACTCTTGATCGCCACCATTTTATCCGCTCAATGTACGGATGAGAGAGTGAATATTGTGACGGCCTCCCTGTTTGCTGTAGCAAATACGCCTGAGACCATCGTTGCATTAGGACCGATAGAACTTGAAACTAAAATTCGATCCCTTGGCTTGTTCCACACTAAGGCTAAAAATATTCTTCTGTCTTGCAGGGTACTCATTGCGGATTTCGCAGGACAGGTGCCGGCTGATATAGAATTATTGAGGAAACTCCCGGGGGTAGGGCGCAAAACAGCAAATGTAGTTGTCAGTAATGCTTTTGGGATTCCTGCACTTGCCGTTGATACGCATGTTTATCGTGTCGCACATCGCTTAGGCCTAGCCCGAGGAAAAACTCCCGAAAAGGTTGAAGACGAACTGATGCTTTGTTTTCCCCGAGAAAGATGGTCGCTCGTCCATCATTTATTAATCTTTCAGGGAAGGAGAATCTGTATTGCCCGGAAACCCCATTGTGAGGAGTGCCCTCTTACTCTCGTATGTAAGGCTTACCAGGACCAAAGCGTATAACGGGTGCTCGTCTAGCTGGTATAGGTTAGGCTATATCATCAGAAAATAGGGAGGGTTGATCGTAGTGAAATACGTTCGCTTTATGAATCGTAAAAAAGAGATTGAGTATGGGTTGATCGATGGAGAGAAGGTGCGTCTTCTCGACAAAAATTTCCTTGACCCTGAGAGCAATCCGACAGATACATGGTTATCCTTTGAAGAAATCACATTGCTTGCCCCCGTAGAACCGAGTAAAGTAGTCTGCGTCGGACTCAATTATCTTAAACACATTCAAGAAATGAAACATTCGTTGCCTGAAGACCCGGTTATATTCATGAAGGCACAAACCAGTATCATCGGTCCCAATGCAGAGATTCGCTACCCCAAGATCAGTCAGCGAGTAGACTATGAAGCAGAGCTCGCAGTGATTATCGGGGATACCATTAAAGACGTCACTGAAAGTGAAGCCTCACAGGCTATCTTTGGGTATACCTGTGCGAATGACGTAACGGCAAGAGATTTGCAAAAGAAAGACGGACAATGGACCCGTGGGAAGTCCTTTGATACGTTCTGCCCGATCGGCCCTTGGATTGTAACGGATATCGATCCGAGTCAGTTAGACATTCAACTTTTGCTTAACGGTGAAGTTCGACAGACTTCGAACACCCAATATTTTATCAATTCTGTGCCAAAACTCGTGAGTTTCATCTCTCAAGTCATGACGCTGATCCCTGGGGATATTGTACTCACAGGTACGCCGGAAGGGGTTGGCCCGATGCAAGTGGGGGATGAGGTTATCGTCAAGATTCAACACATCGGAGAATTACGTAATACTTTAAAGTGACATTTTTATGGGGGTACACGAATGATTCGTATAGGACATAACCCGAATACTAATATGCTGCCGATGTTCTATTTTCTACCGAAAGAGCATCCTTTACTGGAGTCCATCACG
The DNA here is from genome assembly GCA_036569365.1 of Desulfosporosinus sp. GTDB lineage: Bacteria > Bacillota > Desulfitobacteriia > Desulfitobacteriales > Desulfitobacteriaceae > Desulfosporosinus. The sequence continues at coordinate 25,654 of DATCQU010000052.1, forward strand.
GCGGAACCGACGGGGCATAACGCTATGCTAGCGGATGGACGAATTGATATGGCTCCAATCAGTGCCTTTTCATATGGAGAACATTGGCAAGATTATGCGATTTTGCCGAACCTTTCTGTCTCTACGAAAGGACGGGTAGGATCAATCCTATTATTCTCCAAAGTTCCCATAGAGGAGTTAGATGGTTTGACCGTTGCACTGACCGACACCTCAGCGACTTCGGTCAACTTGACCAAGATATTGCTCCATCATTACTACGGAGTAACTCCTCGTTATTTGACGATGCCTTCCGATCTTCAGGGAATGTTTGCCAAGGCAGACGCAGCGCTCCTGATTGCAGATCCTGCTATTCGAGCGGCACTTAACAAGCCAGATTGTTATATCTATGATCTCGGTGAAGAATGGCTTCGCCACACTGACTGCTCAATGACGTATGCTGTTTGGGCTTTCCCTAAAAGGTTAATTTCTGAGCGGGAGGAAGAACTGAGGATCGTACATGGTTTGCTCCTGGACGCTAAGGATAAGGCCCTCAACAACATGGAGGATATCGTTATGACGTGTCGAACGATGCTTGGAGGACCGCTAGATTTCTGGAGGGATTATTTTAGCCAGTTTAATTACGGCTTGGACCGTAATCTGATCTTGGGGCTCAATAAATACTTGGATTTATGTTTCGAGCTGAAGTTGTTACCAAGTCGTCCTATTCTTGAGTTTTGGCCGGAGGAATGAAGCATGGGGTTTTGGGTGTACCTTGCGTTATGTGGCAACAATACGATCTACACTGGAGCAACGACAGACCTTCTACGAAGGGAGCGAGAGCATAATGGCGGGGCTTCAGGAGGAAACAAGGCAAAATATACTGCCGCGCATCGTCCGGTTTCTTTGGTACAAGCCTGGGAGGTCGGCACGTGGAGCGACGCCCTTCGTTTAGAATATGCCATAAAACAATGTGCGCGAACGGAAAAGGACCAATTGATCAAGCAACCGGAACAAATTTACCGAGTAGCAGAGCGACATAAGTTTACCTTCTTAATTTCAGAGGCTGCTCAAGAATTGTTGAAACAGACGGATGGAGGGGGGTGAAAACAATGCCAATCGTACAGATCGAGCTGTTAGAAGGCCGTACCGTCGAACAGAAAAGATTACTTGTAGAGAAAGTCACTCAGGCTATCGTGGAATCAATAGGTGCGCCTGCAGATAAAGTAACTATTATCATTCGTGACATGCTTAAGGAGAATTACGCCAAGGCCGGAAAATTAGCCCTTGACTAATAGCCCTATTATGAGAATCGCTTAAAAGGAACGCGAAGAGGACATCCTCTTCGCGCTTTAGATTTTCAGGGTAAACAATTTCTAAATATCGCAGGAACATCCACCTGAAAATTCTCTTAAGATCGAGTTAAAGGGCACGGCAGAGATGTCCAATGGATTGAAAAATGAGAGAAGGGTTAGGAGATGAACCGCGGTTTTATAATCAGGGCACTCCGGCGCAATGGAGATCAATAGATGTTCCGCATACGGGCGGAGCGCATTGAGCTCGTACAATAGACTAGAGTTAAACATCACATCAGCTTCTTCCTGATAGGGGAAGATATTATTATTTTCCCCCCGTCGGACACTTCCCCATTGTGCAAGTGTCCGCTCAGGCTTGATCCCTCGAAATTTGTCGTCTCTTACTAAACGGCGTATGAGGCGAACATCTGTCGTGGAGACCCGATTATACGCATCAATATTGAGTTGGAAAAGGGCGCTGACATAAATTTTAAACATTTGATTCCGATCTAGCGAAGGGACTAACCAAGGATTTAGGGCATGTATCCCTTCAACAACAAGGATCTCGTCGGGACATAAATTCATGCAAATACCCATGGGTGATCGCCGACCGTTTACAAAATCAAAGATCGGTGTTTGAACTTCTGCTCCTCTTATTAGTTCACTCAAATGAGTAGCTAGCAGGGGTAAATCAAGAGCTTCTAAGGACTCGAAATCGAATTGTCCAGAGGAGTCGCGTGGAGTTTCTTCCCGAGGAAGGAAGTAATTATCGAGAGATAGAGCAACGGGACGGAGACCATTGACTCGTAGTTGAGTAGAAAGTCGTTGGGAAAACGTCGTTTTGCCGGATGAGGATGGCCCAGAGATAAGGATCACACGGACGTTACGACGCTTCTCGAAGATTCTGTCCGCAATAAAGGATATTTTCTTTTCATGTAAGGCTTCCGCCAAACTGATTAGCTCTTGTGCAGACTTTGCGGTAATAATAGCATTAACATCTTGGACCTTTGAAAGGTGGAGATTCTCTAGCCAACGTTGCGTTTCTGAAAAGGTTGCAGAGAGTTTCACGGGAGGAACAAATGGAGAAAGCGTGTCGGGATGATCGGCATTAGGAAAGAGTAAAATAAAACCGGGTGCGAAATAAATCAGTTTAAAAAATTTCAGGGATCCTGAGCGATCAAGTGGAGGGTAGATCGTATTAATCTCATGTTTCTCAAGATGACAATGATATAAATTATCTTTCCCAACCTCATAAGAGATAGTCTGATCGGCAAGAACCCAGTTTCTTAAATGATCCTCAATTTTCTGGACTTCTCGCGAGGACAGTGCTGAATTCTCAAGCTCACAGTAGACGCCATCGAGGATAGAGTGAGCAATTTTGAGTTGTTCTTCAGGGAATAGGTTCTTTACGACCCCGATGAGTCCAAGTATTAGGCTTTGGCGATATCTGCGGATTGTATAATATGACATTCCTGGTCCGCCTTTCGAATTTTCTGGGAGTATATACATGATATTCTACAGGGTATTTATACTTTCCTCTAAAATGTATTTATATTTTGGTTAATTCAGGAGTTGCATTAGTTCAGTTGTCTTTCTAGGGAGGATAATTGTCTATGGTGGCGAATATACAGCGAATAGCTTATAATGAATAGATAACGTGAATGTCTAGGAGGTAGTAGCAGTTGTACGAAAGCACACGGGGTAATCTTTCTGGTCAGAAGGCATCGCAAGCAATTACATTAGGAATGGTACCGGGCGGAGGTCTCTTTGTTCCATCGACCGTTCCCGCTTTGAATTGGCAAGACCTTATGGGTTTAACATATCGTGACGTTGCCAAGCGGGTCATGACCCCTTATTTACCTGATTTTTCTGAGGTAGACCTCTCCGAAATTGTAGACGTATATTCAGATGGATCGTTTGACGGACCTGACCCAGCACCGCTAGTTTCTGTGGGATATTTCGGGGTATTGGAACTTTGGCACGGTCCTACAGCGGCATTTAAAGATATGGCGTTGCAAGTGTTACCTGACTTATTGAAAATTAGCCTCAAATTGTATAACCGAGATGAAGACGTCTTAATTCTCGTGGCAACATCCGGTGATACAGGAAAGGCCGCGTTGGAAGGGTTCAAAAATAGAGAAGGCATGCATATTGTTGTCTTTTACCCTGAGGGTGGTGTAAGCCCTGTTCAAGAACGTCAGATGACGACCACCGAAGGGACCAATACCCATGTTGTTGCGGTTAAGGGAAACTTTGATCAATGCCAAACAGCAGTGAAGCGTATTTTTGCTTCAGAAACTTTGAAGGCAGAACTGCAGGAGAAAAATTTAATCTTTTCTTCGGCTAATTCGATCAACTGGGGACGACTCTTGCCTCAAATCGTGTATTATTTCTGGGCCTATATACAGGCTGTGGATCAAGGGAAGGTCGCACCTGGGGAGACGATGAATGTAGTGGTTCCTACGGGAAACTTCGGAAACATACAGGCTGCTTATTATGCTCAACGAATGGGGCTTCCAATCGGCCGTATTATTTGTGCCTCAAATAAGAATAATGTCTTGACTGATTTTTTTGTCACTGGAGTATATCAAAGTCAACGGGCTTTTTATCAAACGATTTCTCCATCCATGGATATTTTGGTATCGAGTAATTTCGAACGTTTTCTATATGAGATGAGTGGGCGAAATGCAGAGCAAATTCGGTCTTGGTACGATCCGAGCAATCAGGGAACGTTCACAGTCGATCCAGCTACCTTAAAACGATGTCAAGATACAGTCTATGCTGGGTGGGCGAATGAAGAGGATACTCTTGAGACGATATCCCAAAGTTATAAAGCCTATCAGTATGTCTTTGACCCTCACACTGCGGTCGCAATGAAAGTGTATGAGGATTATCTCTCGTCGACAAACGATCAAACCTATACGGTGATCGCCTCAACGGCAAGTCCTTTTAAATTTGCCTCGGACGTTTTAGCAGGGCTAGAGAGAACAAAAGCTAAGAACTGGAAGGACGAATGGGAAGCCCTTGATTATCTAAGTCAAATAACAGGGTGGAAAATACCGATGGGATTACAAGAGTTAAATCAAAAGCCGGAAAAAACGGTTAAGGTATGTGAGCCGGACGGGATTGCTGAACTACTCCAGAAAATGTTCATTGATAAAACAATTTCTTAACCCGTTCGAACGATTCCAGAGAGGGTCCGCGAGGCACGTCCTCGGCCAAACGGTCGTCGTGCCTCGGGACCTTTTTGGTTTTTCTGTAATGTACCAAGTAACTTCCCCCATGAAAGCAATTTGGACTCAAGCTCAAAATAAAAGAATTGAAGTCATTATTATTGGGAAATCTAATCTAGATTCGCAACATTCTGATCTGAAAGGAAGGATATATATGGGCGCCCACAAGAGACTTTCACGGTCAAAAACTCGGACTACCATAACAAACCCGCATTTTACGGAGTTTGATACACAAAAAGAGCGGAATATCCAAAAACCGTTACCACGTATGGCAAACCCAACCCCCTATTTGAATAAGGATAATGGCTAATTAAGTGAAAAAATTGCCCCCTCAGAATGAATGACCTGAGGGGGCTTAAAATATCCTTATTTATCAAACCCAAAGGGGAATAAGATTGTCTACACCCGAAGAAGAAATAAAACAACAAGTGTATTGCTAAATATGATGCAAAGTAGATTTCTCACATTAAAATATAGTTTCATGAGGATGTGCCTTTGGATAGGAGCCCAACAGTTTCACTGAGATGTGTTCTTCCTTAAGGGCCCACAGTACATCTTGAATAGGGGGGGCAAAGACATAGCCGTCCACATCGATAAAGAAGACATATTCTCCGAGCTTTCTTTTTGATGGACGGGATTCAATACGGCTTAGGTTGATATGGCGTTTGGAAAATTCGCCTAGAATACGAAATAGAGACCCTGATGTATTTTCCGCGATGACTAATAAAGAGGTTTTATCTTCTGTGTTGGACATGTCTGCGAGCTGATGGCCGACGAGCACAAAGCGTGTGGCATTCAGTGTGAGATCCTGAATGCGTTCGGTTAGAAGGTGGAGATTATAGCAGTGGGCAGCTCCGCGAGGTCCAATGGCCGCCCAATTTTCTCGGACTGAGGAAATTTTTTGGGCCGCTTCAGCTGTGCTCAAGCATGCGATCTGTTCTGCCTGAGGAAGGTGTTTCTCTAAGAAGTCGCGACATTGCCCTATCGCTTGTTCGTGAGAATAAACACGTTCAATTTGTTCAAAGAGCATAGGTTCGTGTGTCAGAAGGCATTGGTCGATCGGATGGACGAATTCATGGGTAATAAAGATATGCTCAGTCTGACCGAGCGTATCCATAGTCACACCTACTTGCCCTTCTGTTGAATTTTCCAAGGGGACAAAGGCCCAATCGATTTCTAGATCATTACAGGCAAGTAGTAATCGAGGAATTGTGGGGAATGGTATAAGTGCAGGCAGTGTTTCCTCGAATTCAGAATGTGTGGCTAGAAATAAATGGATTGCCTCCTCGGAAAAACTCCCTTTTGGTCCTAAAAAGCCCATCTTTTTCATAAAGCTGTCTCCTCGCTTTAAACTAAAAAAAGTCTGCCCCATCCACTTCACGGGACGAGTCAGGCCTAACGGTACCATCGTGATGGTCGTTCTCGACTGCTTTTTGCGATTAGGTTGTGTGAACAAAGATAATCATTATTTTTCCCAATTATAATACAGGTAGACATTAACAGCAAGTTGCTAATGTCGGTAAAGTAGGTAAAATATTTGCAGGATTAGGGTAACTAAGATCAGATATACTTGCGAACGCGTTCGGGATCGAGTAAAATTTAACCTGGAAGGTTGGGGAACCTTCCAGGGGATAGGTAGAAGAAACAGGCAGTGGAACGTACGCTGCCTGTTTCATTTTGTCCAATTATTCTGTGGATTTGTAATTTATATAATTTTTAAGAAGGAAATCTCAAAGGAGATCACGAAAACCTACGAATAATGACAATCAAAAGAATAAATAGTAAATCGATTATAGGGTGAAAAACGATTTGAGCTATTGGAGATGATTCTTTGGCTTTAGAAATTGAACGAAAGTTTTTGGTTTTTATAGAGCATTTACCTGCGCTACAGAATGGCCAGTATATCGTTCAGGGATATTTGAGCGAAACTCCATCAATACGTTATAGATTTCTCGATGAATCCATTGTGATTACGATCAAAGAATATAATAAGGACGGTAGCCGTTTTGAATTTGAAACGATAAATCCTAATTCTTCTTACGAAGAGCGATCTACTCTGAATCGTTTATCTCTTGTCCCACCGATTGAAAAGATTCGGTATCGGGTTCCTGTTGAGGGACTTACTTGGGAAATTGATGTTTATCAAAAGGACAACACGGGACTAATCACAGTGGATATCGAGTTGCCAGAGATAGGGTACCACTTGAACTTTCCGAAGTGGGTCAATACTCTACGGGAGATCACTCATGATCCTGAATTTTCCAACATAAACTTAGGCAGAAGACCCTACTCCGCGTGGTAGTTGAGAACAATATTGATTCTAATCATTGCCGAACTAAAAAAATTGACTGACAAGATAACCTAAACAGAGAGACCGTTCAAGATCCTATAATGTTAGAAAAGGAGGTGAGCGCTGGCTTACAGGATACATAAACTCGGAATTTAATTAATTGGAGGGGGAAATTTAATCATGAGAAAATCTCGGTTTATCAGTACCTTGGCGGTTGTGCTTATTTTGGCCTTGGCACTGGTCGGATGTGCTAAAACTACGACTCCAAAAGCAGAAGAGCCTGCGAAGAAAGCGTACAAAGTTGGCTTAGTGACAGACGTAGGCGGACTTAATGATCATAGCTTTAACTTTCTTGCCAACAAAGGGTTAGAAAAGGCTGTAAAAGACCTTGGTATTACTAAAGGTGTAGTAGAGTCTAAACAAATGACAGATTATGAAACAAACCTCAGTCGTTTTGCTCAGGATAAATATAATCTTGTCATTGCTGTCGGATTTTTAATGCATGATGCAGTGGAGAAGGTTGCCAAAGATTATCCGGATACCAAATTTATGATTATTGACTCATCCATTACAGACCGTCCCAACGTCGCTTCCGCAATGTTTAAAACCGAGCAGTGCGGTTATTTGGTCGGCGTGATGTCTGGCTTACTCGAGAAAGCTCCGGCAATCCCAAATGCCAAAGGTCAAAACACAGTAGGTCTTGTCGGGGGTATGGCGATTCCCCCAGTAAATGATTACATCGCTGGATTTATCCAAGGTGCCAAGAGTGTTAACCCGGATATTAAAATTAACCTAAAATATACGGGTAAGTTTGATGATCCAGCTCTCGGTAAGCAAACGGCGCTTGCTCAAATTGCAGCGGGTGCTGATATTGTCTTCCATATAGCTGGTGGAACTGGAACGGGCGTTATAGATGCAGCTAAAGAAAAGAACGTCTACGCGATTGGCGTCGATGCGGATCAGAACTATATGGCTCCCGAAAACGTCATAACCAGTGCCCTAAAGGGCATGGACGTGGCAACTTTCGATATCATAAAAGGTGCAATGGAGGACAAGTTCAAAAGTGGTGATGTATCCTTCGATTTAAGTAATAACGGAGTTGGTTTTGCAATTCCAACTAAGGTAGTACCTAAAGAAGTTGTTGACAAAGTGAACGATGCTGCAAAACAAATCAAAGATGGGAAAATTAAGGTCTCTAACGAAATGCCAGCAGGGTATAAATAAGAGCCAATCGTTTGCTAGATGGACGAAATGACAAGTGGATTGCTTCATATCCTTATGAGGCAATCCCTTTCTAAATGGAGGGGACAGGCAACTATGCGTACCTGTTTGGAAGTTAGAGATATCACAAAATCGTTTCCAGGAGTGCTTGCTAATGACCAAGTGAATCTTGATGTTCGCGAAGGAGAAATCCATGCGATATTAGGGGAGAACGGGGCCGGTAAATCGACGCTTGTCAAAGTTATCTACGGACTTTATAAACCGGATTCTGGGAGTATTCGACTCTATGACCAGGAGCTCAACTTCGCAAGTCCCCGCCAAGCTATACAAGCGGGTATTGGAATGGTGCACCAGCATTTTATGCTCATTCCCGCTTTAACGGTTGCAGAGAACGTCGTTCTCGGTGGAGAACCCGGGAGGATTCACTATCAGCGCAAGGAGAATATGGAAAGGGTCCGACAACTAGCGAAGCAATATCATATGGATATTGACCCCAGCGCAAAAGTAGGAGATCTGTCGGTCGGACTTCAACAGCGCGTTGAAATTCTAAAAGTCTTTTATCGTAAGGCCAAGTTACTCATCCTGGATGAACCAACAGCCATGCTTACGCCTCAAGAGGTGGCAGAGCTAATCTTAGTTATGGAACGTCTGCGGGCCCAGGGGATCCCGATTATTTTCATCAGCCATAAACTTGATGAAGTGAAACGTATTTCAGATCGCGTCACAGTGATGCGAGCAGGAGAGACGGTTAATACCGTTGAAACTAAGTCGACTACCCCTCAGGAACTTGCGAATATGATGGTAGGACGTGAGGTCGTTCTTCATGTGTCCAAGCCACCGCAGATGCCAGGTGAATTGGTTTTGGATGTCGAAGATATCGTGGTCTCATCCGGCCGTGACGAGAAGGTCAAAGGGGTAAGTTTTCAAGTCCGTCGCGGTGAAATCTTTGGACTGGCAGGGATTGACGGGAACGGTCAATTTGAACTTGTGGAAGCAATTACAGGGCTAATACCTTGTAAAAGTGGGCGTATCCGCTTACTTGGCAATGACATCACGTCCTCTTCGGTTCGTAGCAGAACTAAAGCAGGGATTGCTTATATTCCACAAGACCGTCAATTAGATGGACTCGTAATGGATTTCGAGCTGACGGAAAACTTCGTGCTTCGTGATTTCTTTAAGGCGCCGTTTGCTCGTAAAGGTCAAATGCAAAAGAAGCACATTGAGGATTACGCCACACGATTATCAGAAGCCTTTGACGTTAGGCCCCGGCAGATTCACGCTTTGGCACGGAATCTGTCCGGTGGAAACCAGCAAAAAGTGATTTTAGCCCGCGAAGTTTCCCGTAACCCAGAATTATTAATAGCTGCACAACCGACCAGAGGTTTAGATGTCGGAGCGATTCAGTTTATTCATAACAAGCTCTTGGAGTTGAGGGCCGCTGGGAAGGCCATTCTCTTAGTGTCTTTGGAATTAGATGAGGTTATGTCTCTAGCAGATCGGATTGGGGTAATTCATGCCGGCCGACTGATGGCGATTTTGCCAGGCGGACAAGTCACACGTGAACAGCTCGGTTTACTCATGACGGGTGTAGACTTGAAGAAGGAGAGGTAAAACATGCAAAAGACGCTAGAAGGATTGCTTACCCCTTTTGTAGCCATCGTCATTGCGGTCCTGATCGGTGCAGTGGTTATGCTTGTGACCGGTCATAACCCACTGACAGCCTACGGTGCTCTCTTTTCAGGAGCGTTCGGCTCTACGATAAACCTGTCGAACACGCTGGCTAATGCTATTCCCTTAATCCTTTCGGGCCTGGGTGTTGCTATTGCGTTTAAAGCCGGATTGTTTAACATTGGAGCAGAGGGTCAATATTGGATCGGAAGCATGGCAACCGTATGGATTGGCTATTCCGTGCATGGACTTCCCCCTATTTTACATATTTCCTTGTCAGTGCTTGCAGGTATGCTGGCGGCTGGACTGTGGGCTGGAATAATCCCTGGGTTGGCTAAGGCTTTTGTGGGTGCTCACGAAGTGATTACGACGATGATGATGAGTTACATTGCTATCTTCTTGAGCCACTATATGCTCGAAAATGGACCGATGATGCAACCCGGTTTTACCCCACAATCTCCGGTAATTCTTCCATCGGCAACATTGGGTAAGATCGTGGAACGAACCCAACTGTCTTGGGGCCTGTTTATCGCAGTAGGGGCCTGTATAATTGTGTATTGGCTCCTCTTTAAGACAACCATGGGCTATCGATTAAGGGCGGTTGGGTTAAATGCGAGAGCCGCGAACTATGCCGGAATCAACGTACCGTTCCATTTGGTCTTAGCCTTATTTATAAGTGGAATGTTAGCTGGCTTAGCAGGTGCGGTTCAAATGTTAGGGGTACAACATCGCCTTTATGATAGCTTCTCATCCGGATATGGATTTACAGCCATAGTAGTTGCTCTCCTAGCCAATAATAATCCCTTTGGAGTGATTCTTGCCTCGATCTTTTTTGCGTCGCTGTCTACAGGTGGTCAGTCAATGCAACTGGTTTCAGGGGTTCCAGCTCATTTGACCGATGTCATTTCCGGTATCATCATTTTCTTAGTCGCGACCAAGGATATAGTGCAGCTGGTTCAAAAACGCTGGCGCAAACCTCAAACCCTTGCAACAGTGAAGGAGGCTTAAAGATATGCTTTGGGATGCATTAACGAGACCTGATCTGTGGGCGGCAACGCTGGCTATGGCCACTCCGATTGCCCTTCCTGCTCTGGGGGGGACATTTTCTGAGCGTAGTGGCGTTGTAAACATAGCTATGGAAGGCATTATGTTGATTGGAGCATTTTTTGGTGTGCTGTTTTCTTATTATACCAATAGTGCTTGGCTCGGCTTACTGGGGGCACTATTAATGGGAGCGCTTATCTCCGCGCTCTTTGCCTACGTGACGATTAATCTCGGAGCAGATCAAGTGATTGTGGGAATGGGTGTAAATATTTTCGCAGCTGGATTGACAGCATTTCTCTTAAATACGATTTTCGGGTATGGTGGAACACCCCGTGAAACACCAGCGCTTCCCAACTTAACGATTCCTGGACTGAGGGATATCCCATTTGTGGGTCCAGTCTTAGGCTCCCAGAATGTAGTTGTTTATTTAATGTTGATTTTGGTTGTGGCATCTCATTATTTTCTGTTTCATACTAATTTGGGGTTGCGAATCAGAGCAGTCGGAGAAAATCCTCAGGCGGCTGATACAGCAGGAATAAATGTTTGGCGTTTGCGTTATTTAGGGGTTATCATCGGTGGTATGCTTTCCAGCCTAGGTGGAGTTTATCTTGCTTTAGGTTTATTAAATAGTTTCGAAGTGAATATGAGTGGCGGACGGGGATATATCGCTCTTGCGGCAATGATCTTTGGCAAGTGGACTCCTTTTGGTTCACTCGGGGCAGCCCTGTTGTTTGGGTTTGCCACCGCTTTAAGTTTGGCCCTGCAAGGCGGGGGAGTATCCTCCAATATCATTCAAATGCTACCCTATGCACTGACTATTTTGGCCTTGACAGGATTAGTAGGAAGAAGTACTGCTCCCGCAGCAGATGGCATCCCGTATAATCCAAACAAGTGAACAAGAAACGTCTTGGAGAAGTGGGTGTCTTGGATTTGAAGAACAAAATGATAAGAAGTTGATAAGAATTGAGAGAAATGGTAAATTCCCTTCTACCTGTATATAATAAGAGGGATTAAATGCTAGGAGGGAAAATTGTGGAACAACAACGTCTGAAGTCTAGGGATGAAATTCCGGAGGCCCACAAATGGCATTTGGAGGACATTTTTTCCGATAATGATCAATGGGAAAAGGAGTTCACCCACATCGAAAAACTTTTAACCGAAGGAAACAAATTTGTCGGGCATTTAGCAGATGCTCCGGAGACGTTAATAGCGTGTTTTGAGTGGATGGATGATTTAAGTTTACAAATTGGAGAAGTTTATACCTATGCTCGTATGCGACGCGATGAGGATAACCGCAAGGCCGACTACCAAGCGTTAACCGATCGCGCAGGTGCCCTTGCAGTGAAGGTAAGTAGCGCGGCCTCTTTCCTGATCCCAGAATTGTTATCGATGCCCGAAGGTCGGTTAAAGAAATTCCGAGCAACGTCCGAAAAAATGAAACTTTATAACCAAGCGCTGGAAGATATTCTGCGTAAGAAAGAGCATATTCTTAGTGCACTCGAGGAAAAATTATTAGCCGAAGTCGGTGAATTGGCGGAAGCCCCTGGGGCAATCTTTTCGATGGCCAATAATGCAGACTTGAAATTCCCGAGCATTGTTGATGAAGCGGGCCAGACGGTTGAACTAACCAAGGGGAATTTTATTCAGTTCATGGAAAGCCATGATCAAGGTGTACGAAAAGCAGCCTTCGAGACTCTTTACCGTACCTATGAAAAGCAAAAGAATACGTGGGCAGCCACGTTGAATTCTAGTGTAAAATCCGACGTGTTCTTTGCCAAAGCACGGCACTATCCATCGGCCTTAGAGGGTTCTCTAGATGATGACCGCGTTCCGTTGAAGGTCTATGATTCCCTGATTGAGACAGTTCATGAATTCTTGCCCCAGATGCATCGGTATATCCAACTGCGCAAAAAGGCCTTAAAACTTGATGAGTTGCATATGTATGATATCTATGTTCCCATTGTTCCAGAAACAACCATGACGATAACCTTCGAAGAGGCCAAAGACATGGTCATCGAGGGCCTTCGACCTTTAGGACCAGAGTATATCAAAATTCTAGAGGAAGGATTCCAAAAGAGTTGGATTGATGTGTATGAAAATGAGGGAAAGACGAGCGGAGCTTACTCTTGGGGTACGTATCGCGCCCATCCGTATGTCTTACTTAATCATACAGACACCTTGAATTCGATGTTTACCCTCGCTCATGAGATGGGGCATTCGTTGCACACCTATTTCTCCAATCGCACACAACCCCATCTTTATGCCGGATACAAAATTTTCGTGGCTGAAGTCGCTTCAACCTTGAACGAAGCGTTGGTTATGGAGCATCTCTTGGAAACAACGAAAGATCCTAAAATCATGGCGTATTTGATCAATCATTACCTCGAGCAGTTCCGCGGTACCATATTCAGACAGACCATGTTTGCAGAGTACGAGAAGAAGATACACTCAGTTGTGGAAGAGGGTGGCGCCTTAACTGCAGATAGTTTATCCCAAATCTATCGTGATTTAAATACCCTCTATTACGGTGCGGAGGTTGTCCTTGATCCGGAAATTGCTTTAGAATGGGCACGTATCCCACATTTTTATAATGCATTTTATGTTTACAAATATGCAACTGGCTTCTCTGCGGCGACGGCTTTTGCACGGGCGATTCTAGATGAAGGTGTACCAGCAGTGACCAGGTATATAGAGTTCTTAAGTGGTGGAAGTTCAGATTACCCGATCGAATTGTTACGTAAAGCTGGCGTGGATATGGAGACTCCTGTTCCTGTACGGAATGCTCTACAAGTTTTCACCGAACTTGTTGAACGTTTGGAGACACTTTTAGTGTAAGCTAGGGCTTAACAAGGGCCTGGAAGCGAGGATTCTTTTGGACAGGGTCAAAGTCTTTTTCGTTGCGGGCCACTTCTTTGACATCGGGGTCGAGGATGATTGCAGGTCGTAGATACTCCAGGACTTTGTCAATATTCCCTTGACGTCCGTATATGCTCGCGATGCCGTAATAACTCCACGTATCCCGATTGTCGAGCTGCAAAGCCTTTTGATAAGCTGCAATGGCCAGGTCCCAGCGTCCGGCCAGTTCATTGGCTAATCCTTGGTTAAAATGGCCATAAACAAACGCCGGATTGAGATCAAGGGCTTGCTGAATAAGGGCAAGCCCTTGATCATAGTGTCCCTGAAAGGCAAGGGTCGCACCTTTAGCATTGAGGGCTTCATAACACAAGGGATCAATCGATAGCGCTTGGTTAAAAAGTTTGAGGGCTTCGGGAAATTGGCGTTGATAATAAAGCTTTAGTCCCTGGTCAAAGTGAGCAAGGGCTTGAGAATCAGAGACATGGACTGATTTCGTAGCGGATGGAGAAAGCGGTATTGCTGGAGGAGGAGATGAGTGATCAAGGCTTGTCTCAGTCGAGGGCAAGGCTGGGAGAACGGAAATACCGGAGGGATCAGCGGCCTGGTGTAGAGGAACGTCCGAATATGACACTGCGTTCTGTGGTAAGATGTGAAAGATGGCCGACGCGGCGATCGCCAAGATGACGCCCGCAACAAGAAGGAATGGGAATAAATAGCGTTTCGACATAAGTTCACCCCTTAAGTGGTCAATTACTAGCATAATTGAAAGCGAATACCAATTTCTAGCGAACAATTCATGCGTTTATTATAGCATTAATTGTATATTTTGAACCCATGTTTCTGTACCTAGAAGGATTTTGGCAAGTGCTGCATGCTGAACGTTTGAAAATTTAACTTTCTGGACAAGCTACTTATGTGTAAAGGCTTATTCGGAAAGGATGGACTCGAAAAAATGCGTTGGCTTTGGCGTCTATTAACCCTTTTTGTCTTCCTGGGGCTCGTTCGTACTTTATTCATTCCACAGACAAAGACTTTCATAGCATGGCCAGAAGGCCAAAACTGGGCACAAAAAATACAAGGGGAAATGAAACAATGGCAGAAAGTGACCCAAGACCTCCCCGCTAGTATTGAAGTAGAAGTGCGCCGTCTATGGAAGGATTTTCAACAGAATGGGGACGGAAAAGAAGTTTAGCGCGGGTGATTTAGTTTTTTGATATTAGGTATTTTGTGAAATTGTTATTGCTAAAAGCAAAAATTGTGGTATATTAAGGTTTAAAGTTATATAAAGGAGTGACGATGTATGATCAGTATCACAGAACTCGCAGCCCAAAAAGTCAAAGAAGTACTGAAAGAGCAAAATAAAGAGAACTCGTTTCTTCGCCTCTATCTTGTAGGCGTTGGCTGAGGTGGGCCGAATTTCGGCATGACTCTGGATGAGTCAAAGACAGATGAAGATATTCTTGATGTTGAATTTGGTGTGTCATTAATCGCGGATAAAAAACTCACAACTCACTTAGAGGGAGCGACCGTCGATTATATTGAATCTCCAAACGGCGGAGGCTTCCAAATACGTACGGCCAAGGCCAAAGAGGGCTGCGGTGACAGTTGCGGCGGAAGTTGTTAGTTTAAACGTATATAAGTAAAAGAGAGCTCGAAATCGAGCTCTCTTTTACTTATACCAACTCGATCTCTTTCATTAACGCAGCAACGCAAAGAGTGAAAATGCCTGAAAAATACTTGAGTATACTTCTCAAATGTGTTAGTCTAATGTCCATAATAGGAATACATTCGTCTATAAAGGGAGGAAACACCATGTCCTTGTCATTAGAAGAGTCTAACCGTGCTATTATTACCGTATTAGGTCGTGATCATACTGGAATCATCGCTTGGGTCTCTGGACGTCTTGCAGAATATCACGTTAACATACTAGATATCAGCCAAACGATTGTCGATGAATTTTTCACGATGATTATGGTTGTAGATTTAAAGCCATCCCAAATTGGGCTTGCTGATTTGGCACGTACGCTGGAACAAGAGGGAACCGACAAAGGATTACAAGTCAAAGTTCAACACGAGGATATATTTACGTTTATGCATAGAATCTAAGACTGCTTATTTTTAAAATGTAAGTTATGGAAATAGTGGAGGGAAATCATGACAATCACGTTCGCGCGAGAAGAAATCCAACAAACCATCAAGATGATACATGAAGAGAATCTTGATATACGAACGATCACGATGGGGATTAGTTTGCTTGATTGTGGCTCGGATAATATTGCAGGAATGGAAAAGAAAATTTATGAGAAGATTACCAAAAATGCTGAGCGCTTAGTTAAAGTTGGCGAACAAATTTCGGCACGTTATGGGATTCCTATCATAAATAAACGTGTATCCGTCACTCCCATAGCGATCGCTGCTGCCCAAGCAAATACCGAAGAAATGGTACGGATCGCTAAAGTATTAGACCGAGCCGCCCGCGAGGTAGGGGTTAATTTCATCGGAGGTTTTTCGGCCCTAGTTCAAAAAGGCTTTACTGCCGGGGATTTGGCGCTTATTGACTCAATACCTCAAGCGCTTAGTGAGACGGAATTCGTTTGTGCATCCGTGAATATAGGAACGACTAAAGCTGGAATTAACATGGATGCAGTACTGAAAATGGGTCATGTGATTCTGAAATGCGCTCAACTAACCGCTGACAAAGATGGTATTGCAGCAGCTAAATTAGTTGTATTCTGTAATGCCCCAGAAGATAATCCGTTCATGGCTGGAGCTTTCCATGGCGTCGGAGAACCTGAGTGCGTGATAAACGTAGGGGTTAGCGGTCCAGGGGTTGTGGCAAAGGTTGTCAAAGAATTCCCACAAGCCGATTTTAGTGAGCTATCCAATTTAATTAAACAAACCGCCTTTAAAATAACTCGTATGGGCGAGCTGATCGGGCGTGCAGCTTCAAAGGCCTTAAATGTTCCTTTCGGGATTGTAGACCTTTCTCTAGCACCTACTCCAGCCATAGGAGACAGTGTAGCTGAGATCCTTGAAAACATGGGTCTAGAACGATGCGGGACTCATGGAACAACTGCTGCCTTAGCATTGCTCAACGATGCAGTTAAAAAGGGAGGAGCAATGGCTTCTTCTCACGTAGGTGGGTTAAGCGGAGCATTTATACCTGTCTCGGAAGATGCTGGAATGATAAAAGCCGTGGAAGTAGGGGCCTTGACCCTAGACAAGTTGGAAGCAATGACCTGTGTCTGCTCTGTGGGTCTAGATATGATTGCGTTACCAGGAGATGTCAGTGCAGAAACCATTGCGGCCATTATTGCTGATGAAGCGGCAATTGGGATGATTAATAAAAAAACTACGGCCGCACGACTCATCCCTGCGATCGGTAAAAAAGCGGGAGACCGAGTTGAATACGGCGGATTGCTGGGTGGAGCACCAGTGATGGAGATACATCCTTTTTCGTCGAATATGTTTGTAAACCGTGGTGGACGGATTCCCGCACCAATTACGAGCCTTACAAATTAATATCGCTTAGATAACATGAGTAATCCGCTCGAAGTAGCTCTTATTAAGCAATAAGATGGGGTAAGAGGCAACAGTGAATGTCTACCTCATCAAATCAAGCGTATAGATGGGTGTAAGGGTTTTTACAAATCAGTGAAAATCGGGTATAATAATTATAGGAATTGATTTTTTCGGGCTATGGTACGTTATTCTAGTGCACAAATTGGCTATCGAAGGCGGGCCTAGTAATCCGCTGAGGGCATACCGATGAAGTTCCTGGTGGCGGCTTTCGACGCCCAGTCGAGGGTTGCTGCTGGGAGTTAAGGATGAGGGGGATCCGCAATGGCATGTGGGCGTGACCCTTTTCCGTGGAGGCCTAAGTGCGTGGCTTTTAAGAGGCTACGGCTTAGGGTAGAACCTGCATTAGGAAGGAACTTAGTGCAGTGTAGCCTGCCTTGAGGCGGGAAAGTTGGGAAGGCTTAATAGGTCTGGACCGTGTTGGCCGATGCTGTCCAGATTGCCGGAAATGCTTTTCTGCAAAAGAGGCTAGATTGTCAAGGAGTGTTAAGGAAACTTCTAGAGCGTGTACCAACGAGGATTGAAGTGCGGACTCAGTGGTGATCAAGTTCTGAATAATGGTGACATCTCAGGCTGAGAAAAAGGAGAAATCGCCTTGCGGGAAACTGAAGGAACTCAGTGGGAAAACCTACTTGACCTAAGCCTCAATATTGACTCGTTGGCTTCCTAACGCCCGAAAAAAGCGCCTCTCATTGAGAGGCGCTATTATTTTATACTTATCAGAAAGTATAACTTATGTTACATACTTTCTGTAGCATAAGTGCAACTAAGGCTGCCGCCGTCGCCTGTGGCTGACAGAATGACTAATACGTGCGAAGACAGTGTCTTCGGGCACCAGCCAAGTTTTCTTTACAACACTTCACTTTTTCCCGAAATTGTTGTGGACGTACCCTATATGAGTAAAGTGATTATAGTTCTTTTGAAAATAATAATTATATTTAGGAATATTGCAGGAATTTTGAGGTGCGTATCGAATAATTAAAAAATAAACATGTAAAAAGCTGAATCCAAGCTTTATGTACTTGGAATGGGGGATTATTTTGGGGTGAATCACGTGCAATTTCACGTGTAGGGCTAACACCTTCGGCCCGAATCCGTCAACTAACCTCGTAAGCTAATGAAAGGTGGACAATTTTTTGCTGAGTTCCTCATCTGCACGGATGTGGTTGGGAAGCGCAACTTTGGCAGGCTTAATTTTAGCGAGCAGCCTTCCGGCCTTGGCTTCAACACCTACGGAGACCATCCGTACATCACTAAAGCAAACGCTTGTGGTTTCAACCGTCGTACCAACCGGACCCTATACTAACGCTATGCGTAAACAATTGCAATGGAATACAGGCAGCCCTGTGATCGCCAATAAGGCAACGACTACCGCACCTAAACAGACTACTCCAATTCCAGCCCCAGCCCAAAGTGAGCCAGTTGCTGTGGCTTCTGTCCCACCTAAAACAACGCAACCCGCTAAGGTAGCAGCGACTCCTGCAGAGAAAACCAGTACAAAGCCTGTGCAAGTAGCAACGGCGTCCAAAAAACAAGTCTCCCGGTCCGATAGTTCTGAACTCGTGGATAAGGCATTGAGTCTCCTCGGCGTTCCATACGTCTTTGGTGGAACCAACCGCAGTGGCTTTGATTGTTCGGGATATACGCAGTATGTCTTTAAAAGCTTCGGTGTTTCCTTGCCGCGGACTGCTGCAGAGCAATTCAACGTGGGGTCAGCTGTAAGTCGCGGAGAACTGAAACCCGGTGATTTGGTTTTCTTTCACACGTATACTTCGGGCGCGTCTCATGTCGGTATTTATATCGGTGGAGGACAATTTGTTCATGCTTCAAATAGCGGCGTAATTGTTTCAAACCTAAGCGAAAGTTATTATGTGAGTCGTTATCTTGGTGCTCGTCGAGTACTATAGTCTTAAACAACCGAAAAGTACAACAGCAGCTTTATTATGAAGTTGCTGTTGTACTTTTTTTACCCTAAAGTTGAGGTATCCATGGAATCGGTTGATATTTCGAACATTCTCCACCAGGCTTAACATAGGAGGCCAATGGATTTTGAATATAAGAGTCCGAAACTGAACATATGTGGGTACGTTTAAAGTAACACTTTCGACACAATTCAACTCTGTAATTTAATATCATAGAAACGTTCTCTCCTTTTACACCGGAGCCTCTGAGGACGTGGTGTGGAAATAGTGATAGATCATTGCGGCAGCGCTCTGAGGGAGTCCAGCTGCCTGTAGTTCTTCAATACTTGCGCGCTGAATATCGTCGAGGGATGAAAAGTGACGTAACAGGCGTTGTTTGCGTTTTGGACCGATGCCGGCGATGTTGTCGAGAGCAGATAGCGTCATAGTTTTTGCCCTTTGTTGTCGATGGAACGTGATAGCAAAGCGGTGGACTTCATCCTGAATCCTGCCGAGTAAATAAAAGGTAGGATGGTTTTTCGGCAATGCGACCGGATTACCGGATCGATCCATGAGGCCGTGCGTTTGGTGCCGGTCGTTTTTGACCATTCCAGCGACAGGAATGGTTAAATTTAATGCTTTTAGAGCTGTTAAAGCCGCGCTGATCTGTCCTTTACCTCCATCAACCAAAATTAAGTTGGGAAGTGGGCCACCTTCCGAGATCAATCGAGCATATCGACGTTGAACAACCTGCTCCATCGCAGCCGTATCATCGGCCTTCTCCATCGGTTGAATTTTATATTTTCGGTATCCTCTGCGTTGAGGCTTACCATCAATGAATTGAACCATGCCAGCAACGGTATGGGTTCCGGCTGTATTCGAGATGTCAAAGGCCTCAATACGGTTAGGAGCTGGGATATTTAAGAGCTCTCCGAGCGTTACTAAGGCTAGTTGAGTTTCGGTTTGGTGACGTACTTCCAGTGTGATCTGGTCATCAAGGGTGGTCTGTGCGTTAGACATTGCCATCTCCAAGAGGTCGTGTTTCTTCCCCTTTTGTGGAACGGTGATTGGAAATAGGCTAGATAATGCCGAGGATTCAAGCGGCGGGAGCAATATCTCCTGAGGCCAAACTGTGCGCTCAATATAGAATTGAGCGACAAACGAGATAAAAGCCTCTTCTGGTTCTTCATAATAAGGGAAAATATAACTATCGCGAGCAATTAGCTTGCCTTGTCGTATATAAAAAACCTGAATGCACATTTGATCTGTGGTTATTGCGTACCCCACAACATCGCGGTCAATAAAATCATTGAGTGAGATGTTTTGTTTTTCCCCTAGGCGTTTTAAGTCCTCGATAAGGTCCCTATATTCTCTCGCACGCTCAAATTGAAGGGCTTCTGACGCCGTTTGCATTTTTCCTTTCAACAATGAGAGTATCTCGCTTTGGTCTCCTTTAAGAAACGTAGAAACCTCTTTGCGCATTCCCGCGTACACGTCAAGAGGTATGCTTTCAACGCATGGGGCAAGACATTGTTCTAGATGATAATACAGACAAGGCCGAGAGGGAAGTTGACGGCATTTTCGAAAGGGGAATAGTCGATTAAGTAAACGAGCAGCCTCTTTGGCAGCAGTAGCATTGGGGTATGGACCAAAATATTTTCCATTTCCTTTTCTAATTTTACGAGTGACGAGGATTCGCGGATGGCTCTCTTCTGTAATCATCAAATAGGGGTAGGTTTTATCATCTCTTAAGAGAATATTATACTTAGGGTTGTGCTTTTTTATTAAATTGCATTCTAGGACAAGAGCCTCAACCTCTGATTCTGTCATGATATATTCGAAATCGACAATATTACTTACAAGACGCTCAGTTTTGCCATCATGCGATCCTGTAAAATAAGATCGTACCCGGTTTTTTAGTAGTTTAGCTTTACCGACATAAATAATCTGTCCTTGGTCATCTTTCATAAGATATACGCCCGGCTTATCCGGTAACAAGGTCAGTTTCTGTCGAAGTAGATCCATATTCCCCACCTCACCTCTTATTCTAGTGGGTGGAATTGTGAGATGCAAGTTTTAGTAAGTTTCCTATATACACATATCTTGGTAAGAACGAACGTATACATGGCTTAGTAGTTGTCATTAGAGGACCAAAGCTAAATTATTAATGGAGGGGAAAGGCATGCCAAATACCTGGGGAAGACCACCACGCAAAGAAGTATGGCAGGATTTACAGGCGTTGGCTCTTTGGATTCTCATTATTGGGGTTGTTGGTTTTGTTTTATTTCCTAACCTATTTAAGGACATCTACTCTCGTCTTGCTGACCCGGTTGCCCAAACAAGTGCTCTCAATACCAATTATCAACTGAATGATTCGGCAAACACGAACCTAAACACGGGTTCTACTGATCCTCAGACGCTGCTCGGACAAGATTTCTCGAATGTATCCAGCGCCCTCTATAATAATGGGAAAAGCGAAGTTTCCACTGGATATTGGGTCATATTCGTCGCTGATGGTGAGTTTAAGCAGCTCGCAGTGAGTAGTGAGGCTTATGCCTTTCTGCTTCGGCTGATTGAAAGCGATCAAAATGCCACAGGTAAAAGTACTGTGATTCTGGCGTCTAATGGCCAAATTCGCAAATATGTTGTCAGTGACGAAATCTACGCCATTATCAGTAATATGGACTTGATCGTGGCTCGTTCTAATAAATAAACATTAACGGAAAAGTAGTTTGGCCCCTGCGGCAAATAGACCTATTCCCACGAGTTGCCATGGGTTCCAATGTAGACGACTCATTCCGAACCACCCGAAATGATCGATAAGTACAGCCATACTCACTTGGCCGATAATAATTGCGGTGGTCGCGTTACACACACCAACTTTTGGGATGCTTACGGCAACGAGTCCGACGATCAGTACGCTGAGAATACCGCCCAGATAAAGATACCATGGAATAGATAACCATTGGTGTTTTAACAGGGGCGTTTTCCACGCAAGTACGGCCAACAAAGCGACCAGGGCACCTAAAATGTGGACAACGAGCGTCGCAGAAAGTAGCGATGATTTTTGACTTAATGATGAATTTAATGTTCCTTGGATAGCCATTGCGATTCCTGAGACTGCGGCTAATAAAAAAGGTAAGGGGATAAATTTTGACATATTAAACCTCCTAAATTAAATTTCAACAAGCTTGGAAGAGATCAACAAAACCGTTAAGAAGTATCAGTATTCAATAGAAAGGTTGAGGGGAAAATGAAACTGTAGTAAAAAAAGAAGAAGAGGTGGCGTCATGGACATCGATTATAATTTAGTACAACGCGCTCAGATGCTGCTCACTCTGGATCAGCCATTAACTCAAGTGCGAGATGTGCTTTTGCGAGAAGGTTATCCGCAGGAACAGGTTGTTGAATTAATGGATGCGACCGAAGAAGTGTTGAATTACCTTGTTCCTCCTCAATATGATGAACATAAAATTGGAATTGATATCCTACATCCAGGAGAAAAATCCCAAGGGCGCAAACCAACAGTTGATATTTTGATAGATAAACGATCTGGGAAATTAGAGTTAATGACACCTCATCAGCCAGAAACCTGGAGAGTTGCCAACGAAGTTCGCAAGGCGATCAAACGCCAACGCCAAGCTACAAAACGTTATCATTAAGATTTGGAAGGACTGTAAGCAAAATCGCATACAGTCCTTCCTTTTACTGTTATCTATCCTTTCTCGAATTTCGAGAATTATGTTATAATAAAAATAATAGTAATTTCGGGAAAGAAGGGGCAGTCGTGGAATTTAATCCAATATTAAGCGGGTTAGAAGATGTATATAAAAAAATGATTCTGGAACAACGGCTTGATCGATCTGATGGTCTGCAACTTTTACAAACAACCAATATACTTGGTCTGGGTTACCTAGCGAATGAACGAAGACGCGCTATGACCGGTGATCAAGTATTTTTTAATAATAATGCCCATATAAACTATAGTAATGTATGTAAAGTGCGATGCGGGTTCTGTGCTTTTGCTAAAGACCTTGGGGAAAAAGGATCTTATACAATGTCCATTGAAGAGGTGGTCACTAAAGCGGGACAATATGCCGATCAAGGGGTGACGGAAATTCATATTGTCGGGGGGATACATCCGGAAATGCCCTTCTCCTATTATCTAGACATGATTAGGAAGATAAAAGAACGGGCACCTCTGATCAGTCTAAAGGCTTTCACAGCGGCAGAATATGATTATTTTGCTATGATGGAGAATGTACCCGTTGTGGATATTTTGACTCAGTTTAAAGAAGCAGGGCTCAGCTTTATACCAGGCGGAGGAGCAGAAAATTTTAGCCCACGTGTACGGGAGATTATTTGTCCTGGGAAATTGAGCGGAAATCGATGGCTAGAGATACATCGAATTGCGCATCAACTTGAAATACCTACGAATGCTAATATGCTTTATGGTATTATCGAAACGGATGAGGAATTGATCGATCACCTGTTGGCCTTACGAGATCTTCAAGATGAAACGCAGGGTTTTTATGCGCTGATCCCTACGGCTTTTCATCCTAAGAACACGAAATTCGAAGAAGTGTCTCAAGCGAGTGCCCTTCGCACGTTAAAAGTGATTGCAGTAGCACGCTTAATGTTAGATAATTTCCGTTATATTAAGGCATACTGGGTGTCTTCCAGTCCTCAAGTGGCCCAAATGGCACTTGCGTTCGGAGCTAATGATCTGGATGGGGTTGTGCGCGAAGAGAAGATCTATCATACTGCTGGTGCAACGAGTCCCCAAATGCAAAGCGAAGAACAGCTGATTCACATGATTCAAGAAGCTGGGTTAGAGGCTGTCGAACGGGATACGTATTACAATGTCATTAAAACATTTCGTCCCTAAGCTCTGAAATGCTAGAAGAAGTCTCCCACATAGAGACCCCCGTGGTATCATCGAGCGAAGCGAGTGCGCTAGAAACCAAGAGGTGAGTAAAATGCGAATCGCCGTATTGTCAGATACTCATTTACGAGAAGGAAAATCTCTCCCCCGTTTTGTCTGGGAACACTTAACTCAAATCGATATGATTCTTCACGCGGGTGATCTAACGCATATGGGCTTGTTGGAGGAGTTGGCTTGTATTGCACCTGTTCGGGCGGTGAGAGGTAATTGTGATGGTTGGGATGTATCATTGCCTGATCGTGATGTCATTGAATGTGGTTCATGGAAAATCGGGCTAGTTCATGGAAATGTGGGAAAGGGAAACAGTACACCAGAGCGGGCGTATGCTGAATTTAAGGAGACTCCCGTTGATCTGATTGTTTTCGGCCACAGCCATACCCCGTTTAAGGAATTGCGAAATGGCATTTTGTTGTTCAATCCAGGTTCTCCGACGGACAAAAGGCGTGAACCCCAATTTTCCTTTGGACTATTAGATATCCAACCTGGGCAGCTTACCGCAAAACATTTGTACTTTTGAAAGTCGGTGGAAGATTTGAAATATCGCAGGAATAAGGTGAAACGTGAACACGGTATCATTCAGAATGCCTTGCTCTGGCTTGAAAATTTGGGTCGTCTTTCAGAAGTAACTGACATTATTCCCGGAGTAATTGACGTTAGCCATTCCTCAGAACGGGGGATCGTCTATAAATATGTCACTCAAACCGGTTGTAAACTTTTACTCAAAAGTAATGGTTCTATTCAAGAAGTATTTGTGGTGACTAAAACTCCAGCACGTGTTCAGGAATGGGTGGAGAAGGAATTCCCGCCTGATCCACCAGCATCAGCAACTCAAACTATATCTCCAAACAACCAGCTTGAAGGGCCTAGGAAAAAGTTGTCCAAGGTCCCCTCAAGACCGAAACGACAATCTGAAAATAAGCCCTCTCCAAGGCGTCGGCGCACGAAGAAACGGGTATACGAAAAAGTATCGAAGACTATTTCGGGAAGCCTTGACGCCCCTAACGTTGCTGACCGATTAGATCTTTCTACCCTCAAGGCTTTAGGAAATTTAAAGAAATCATTGGAAGTCGCCAAAATCAAAAATACAAAGATCCAAAATGTTAAACTTCAAAACGCTAATATGAAGCACAAAAAATTACAACAAAAATAAAAACAGCTTAGGAAGAATGATCCTAAGCTGTTTTTAGTGGCATGTATCTTCGTGTACGCTCTGTAAGGAGGCTTTAGTATGGATGTAGGCGGAATATTAGCACCTGGTACATTCAACGGACCCTTGTTCAAGCAATGGCAGCTTGGCGAGCGTCTGTTGATAGAAGTTATTCAGAAAACAGGAGACAAGGAAGGGACAATACGGGTGAAAGGGCAGGACGTGTTCGCCCTTTTGGACACTTCAATCGAGGTTGGGGAAAAGTTCTGGGCCAAAGTAGGAAATCCTAAAGAGGGCAATTTACTGTTGATACGCGAACCTTTACTGGAGACGCAAGCAGATATACACGTGGTTCCTCAACAGTTTCAGCAGCTTACCGAGAGAGGGTTACCCATTAATCAAGAACTTATGACCCTCCTCAAAACATTTCCTACATCCAACACAGGAATACTAGGGTCATTAATAGGAAATGTTCAAGGGACAATGACGGACGAATTTATGACCTGCTTGCGAAAATCTATTCCCGAGTGGAATGGCTTGTCAGAAGAAAACGGAGCGGACCAACTTGTAGAGTGTTTGCGTAAACTTGGCTTAAATTATGAACAACGGATTCAACAGATGCTTAAACTAGATTCTTCGGCCAAGGAAGTAGAGAAAAACAGCCTGAAAGACACCTTCAAATTTAAGCTCCTCGAAGCCATCCAGAATCTAGAAGGCCAACATAATTATGATCCTGATGGACCCTTAGCACAATTACTTCAAAAAATTACTGGACAACAACTATGGTTTAAACTAGGAGCTCTAGATAATGCCTTTATGTTGCTTCATCTTCCGTTATTAAATCAGGATCAGCTTGTGCCAGTACAAATAGCGATTGAAAGTGCTCGCAAAGGTCCGAAAATGGATGAACAACACTGTCGTGTGGCAATCATGATTGAAACACAGCAACTTGGGGAGATTGGGATTGACGCTTTTTTTGATCAGGATTCACTCACGTTCCGTATCCTAACCAGGAACACTCCCTTCCTGCCCCAACTGCTAGAAGAAGTTATGCCTCAAACGAAGACGGAATTTTCGAAGCTTGGTTTTACAGTAGCCAAAGTCGAAACAGGAGATCTAGACCGGAATATAGAATTCCAGAATTTCCTTCGAGGGATAAGACGAAGTGGAGTCGATGTTCAGAGATGAAAGAGATGAAAGATAAGAAAGATAAGAAAGATAAGGCAGCAGCGCTGGTCTACGATCAAACAGGAGCACCCCGAATCGTAGCTAAAGGGGTAGGGGAAGTTGCGAAAAAAATGATTGAAGCTGCTGAAGCCGAAGGGATTCCCATTCAAAAAAATGAAGTGCTTGTTGAAGCACTTATGCAAGTAGAGTTGACGAAAGAAATCCCACCCCAGCTTTACCGTGCAGTAGCGGAGATCCTAGCTTTCATATATAGGCTGGATAAGGCGAAATCACGCGCAACTACTTCTCAGAAGACCGATTTATAGAATGTTGCACAAATAAAAAGCGGCACCTGCCGCTTTTTATTAAACCAATTCCGAGACACCCACTTCTTCAAGTGGGTGTTCCGACTTCCGCTTCGGTGGGGGTAGAATCCCCCACCGAAGCCCCGATGTTCAGCTTTAGCTGAACGAGTTCACTGGTTAGCTCTTAGGCATCTTTTTCTCGGTGTTTTCTTGACAAGCGTTTTCTGGCTAATATTTCTGCCACTTTCCCACTGTCACCGAGAATAATGCCCTGTAATCTCCATTCGCGGAAAGTTTGCCAAAATTGTGGTTCTGAAATTCTACGAGTATATTCTTCGGATACTTCGTCGAAGGGCCAAAAAACGTCAACCCACAAGGTTCCTTTGTTGGTGAGAACAAGTACAAAATGAACAAGTTCTGGGTTATTAGATTCGGAATCTCGCATCAAAATGTGTGAACGGCCGTTAGGGAAATCAGTTCGAATGTAAACAAGTTTCATCCACTATCCCCCTTTTTGAAACTTTTGTGAGACTCAATGTTGCAAAATTAGTATAACACGAAACGTGAAATTGTGAAATATTAGATAAGGATTCAGCTACGTTACGAGCCCGGGGCATTAGACTATGTTCGCTGATTTTTAATACTTACAGCTTAATTTATGCAAGTAATTGAGTAATAGTTCAAACAATATTAGGTATACACTGACGAAATACAGGATACATTAATGATGCAAATAATGGCTAATGAAGGGATTTGATATTATGCTCACAGTTATTCATACGTTTAACGGACCGGACGCAGACCGTATTTTAGGAGAAGTTCGAACAGGTATTCAGACAGTCGAAGCAATTGAAGGATTTAAATTTGCTTCAGTCAATAAACAAGAAAATACAGCAGACATTATGCTGTTTTCAAAATGGGAGAATCGTTCAGCTTATGATAATTGGGCGGACACTGTCGGAGAGAATAAGGCGTTTAAGTCAGCAACGCCACAAATGTTCGAGGTTCTTGAAGAAAAGTATTAAGACCATAGAGGTGCCAAGGGTTATAAACTCAGGGCACCTCTTATGTATTAAATCAATTCTGAGACACCCACTTCTTCAAGTGGGTGTTCCGATTTCCGGTTCGGTGGGGGTAGACTCCCCCACCGAAGCCCCGATGTTCAGCTTTAGCTGAACGAGTTCATTAAATCCTTATAGGCTGATTCAAGACGCCTCATCACTGATTTTTCGGTGACAGGAAAGAGGTAATCATCAATTTGACGTACTGACATGATGCCCATAAGGGCATTGGTCATGAAAATTTCATTCGCCTCTAACAGGTCGGATAAGGTATATAAACCTTCATAAGTCGGAAGCTGCAGAGTTTGCGCTAGACTGAGAACGAGTTGACGACGAGTACCCGGCAAACATCCGCTTGAAAGAGAGGGGGTGTACAGTGTCTCCCCTTTAATAAAAAAGAGATTACTCATGGTGCCCTCGGCGATATATCCTGTAGTATTGAGCCATAAGCCCTCGTCAGCACCGTTACGTTTAGCTTCTTGCTTCGCTAAGATATTTTCTAAATAATTAGTGGATTTAATGGCGGTTAAAGGAGAATGTTCATTGCGAAGAGAGGGTAAGACGTGGAGACCTATGCCTGATGTATATTGAGCAGGTGTGTAGGGAAGTAATCGCTTGTGAAGCAGGAGTTGGGAAGGAAGATGGGCCTCGGGAGCGCCACCACTCAAAGTGACGCGTAGCGCATAAGGGAATGTTTTGGGGGTCTGTTCGATAAATTCTTGTATTCGTTCTAACCAGAGATTTTTATCGGGTAGTTTGAGGTCGAGGAAATTCGCCCCCTTGTTCATGCGCTGCCAGTGAAGATCAACAAACAGTGCTCCTTTTTCAGTAATGAGGAGTGTTTCGAAGATTCCAAATCCAAATAAAGCCAGCCGGTCATGAGAAAATAATGTTTCATTAGGAATCATCTAAGATGTCCTTTCAAAACCCTAAACAGGGCCTTTGCTTTATCAAGCGTCTCATAATATTCACTTTCGGGTACTGAGTCTGCGACAATTCCTCCGCCAACATGAATGTAGGCCTTCCCGTCTTTCAACAAGATCGTACGGATGACTATATTAAAGTCCCACGCACCATCAAAGCTCATATAACCGATGCTCCCCGTATATAAGCCGCGTTTGTAAAGCTCCATTTCTTCTATGATCTCCATGGCTCTGATTTTGGGAGCACCCGTGATGGACCCACCGGGAAAAACCGCTTGTAAAATGTCACTAGGCTTTAAGCCTTTTAAAAGTTGCCCGGTAATGGTCGAAGCAAGATGCCAGACCGTCGGGTATTTTTCAAGTGCAATTAAATCACGGACTTTAACACTTCCAAATTCACAAATTCGACCGAGGTCATTTCGTTCTAGATCAATAATCATGGTTAGTTCGGCACGATCCTTTGGACTATTTTGAAGCTCGTCTGCTTGCATTTGATCGTCTGCTGGCGATTCTCTACGGGGGCGAGTGCCCTTAATAGGACGGGTCTCGATGGTTCCGTCTGGTGTAATCTGGATAAACCGCTCGGGAGAACTGCAGAGTACTTGAAAATCCGAGTACGGTAGAAAAGCAGCAAAGGGAGAGGGATTTTGCTGATGAAGTAAACTATAAAGAGCCCAAGCGTCCCCTTGCCAGGACATGGAGAAGCGTTGAGTAAGATTGGCTTGGTAGATGTCCCCGGCGTAGATGTAGTCGATCACGTGTTGTAAGTCCTCTAAATACTGTTTATGAGAGACACTAGGGATGATGGTGGGATGGGGAAGAGTCTTCAGATTAAGGTCATCTGGATCGGCAGATTGATCGGGAACAAAGGGGTTGAGGAGTTGCTCCAAACGTTCGACACGAGTATGGGCTAGATCGGCATTACAACTTCCATCCTCGTCAATACCGCAGGCAGTAATCCAATATTTTTCCTGACAGTGATCATAAATAACAATCCCGTCATACCAAGCGAAACGCCAAAGGGGTAAGTTCAAATCATCTGAAGTAGAATCTGGTAATGATTCGATGACGTTTTTGAGATCGTAACTAAAAAAGCCCACGGCTCCACCTGAGAAGGGGAAAGGGGAGTCAGGTACTTGATATTTTTCGGACGCTTTATTAAGAAAGTCTAAACATTCGGATTTCTGTAGAGGGATTGTTTCCCAATGTGCTTGGTTAGGCCAAAAAAGATCAAGATGTTCAGGGTAGGCTGTTGCTTCTAAAAAAGGGGATGACCCCATATACGAATAGCAGCCAAGCTCGTCATAATCATGTCCGCTATCTAAAAAAAAGGGAGAAGATTCTTCTTTAAAGGCTTGGAGCAAGAGATAAGGTGGAACCGATACGGAGAGCTGCTTGGTCAGCCAAGGTGAAGAGACATTATTAAGATGCCACGTCTTTGCATTTTGAAGGGCATTTTTCAATAAGTGATGTCCAGCTTCGGTTAAGATAGCCTCTGGATGAAACTGGATTCCCTCTATGGGCAAGGTTTTATGCCGAACGCCCATAATTTCGCCATCATCCGCTTCTGCAGTAATTAGTAATTCCTCTGGAATGGTAGAGCGTTCTATGATCAGCGAGTGATAACGAGTCACTTCTAAAGGATTAGCAAGGTCACGGAAGACACCCTGTTGATCATGTCGAATGGGCATTGTTTTTCCGTGAATAGGTCGCTTTGCTCGAACGACTTTCCCACCGAAGAATTGTCCAATGGCTTGATGCCCAAGACACACACCAAGAATCGGGATTTTCCCCTTAAAGTATTCAATGACGGCCAAGGATAGCGGGGCTTCACTCGGCGTACAGGGTCCAGGTGAGATCACGATAAGGTCCGGGGTTAGTGCCTCGATGTCTTCTAAGGTGCAGGCATCTTGGCGTTTGACTATGACGTCCTCTCCGAGTTCACCGAAGTATTGATAGAGGTTATACGTAAAAGAATCATAATTATCCAACAAAAATATCATTGTTATTTCCCCTTTAACCACAAACGATTTTGTTCGAACGGATAGATATAGTCATATTATAATGTCTCTGAGACAGGGTGTCTTCTATTTTATTCTATCCATTTGAATAGTTAATTAAAAGAGAAGTTGCAGTAGGCAACTTCTCTTTTAATAGTCGTTATTGTGCAACATATCCGTCAATGCTTCAAATGCGGGCTGAAGGTTAGGGTTATCAATACCTTGCAGTATAAGAGTCTGATTGAGAGTAACTTTCCCGATATTTGCACCTTCAACCTCTATCTGAAGAGACTTAACATCTAGGGCTAGAACGTGCTGATCTACCACAAAAGTCATGCGTTTCGCTTCGGTGAAATTAGCTTGAAGACTCGTCGTCTTAGTAGGGGCTTGCTCAGATACTTCTTGAGTGCTGGCGGTATGCAAATCACTCAGGACAAAAGAAGATTCCAAAAGCAACTTTTGCATGATGGCCATATTTGTATTCCATGGTAATACTATGCGTTCAGTTTGAGTCTTTCCCAATGGGGAAACAGATAAGATAACGTACGTACCGTCTTGCGTTAAAAATGGTTTTGGTGAGCATCCACTCAGGAACAGACTAGAAATTAAAACGGCAAGACATAATCCGAACGTTGAAATCGTCCGTTTGAGCAGCAATGGGTTATCCTTCTTCCTAATCAAAATAGAGAGTAATTAAATAAAGTATTTACCCAGCTTAAGTAATTCGCCATAGAATTCTAAAATCCTTCTTTTCGTTGATTCACTTCGTAATAATGGTGTACAATGGCAGCAAGAGAGGGGTCAACATTGTGGGCAAAGACATCGTGGTTTTTGATTTAGGGACATCGGGTCTAGAGGGTGAGCAGGTTGAAATTATTGAATTCGCAGCACTGCGAATCCGTAATGGACAGATTCAAGAATCATATCATTTGGAAGAGCTCAATGCGTCATCGTTATATGAACACCGCCATGAGATCCTGGAATTTTTGGAGGACGCTATTCTTGTTGGTCATCATGTATCGCAATCCCTCTCTATCTTAGAACGACTATTAAGTGTCCGTTTTCAGCAACCCTTATGGGATACGTTGGAATTAGCTCGGATCTTTTTTCCAACCGTGCATCAGTATCAATTGCCCTATTTAGCGGAGAAACTGTCATTACCATTGCCAGACGAATCGAAACTTCATCGATCGGAAATAAAGGCATGGTTAACGTGGGGAATTTTTGAAGCTTGTAGGAAGAAAGGCTTAGAATTTGATCTTAGTTTCTATGACCAAGCCAAGGGCTTTCTCGAGGGATGGGCAGGACGAGGGTTCATCGACGAATTGCACAGAGAGATATCACGTTGCTTTCCTGATCGTCCGATTCGAACGGATCTCGTTCTTGCCCCTATTTCTGAGGGGCTTTTTGTCCGTGGGCAAACTTCAACCGCCAACGTTCCGGACTCCATTGACTGGGTTGTCGATAGTTTTTCAAAGGGAGGCATCCTTGAAGAGAATTTACCCGGTTATGAAAGCCGCGCTGGTCAGGTGAAAATGGCAAAATTAATTGCAGAAGGTCTTACTTCCTCAAATCATGTTGTTGTTGAAGCCGGAACAGGAACGGGAAAGTCGTTCGCATATTTAATTCCATGCTTATGGTCGGCAAAGAAAACAGGTAAAAAAGTTGTGGTTGCGACCCATACCATTCCCCTTCAAGAACAACTGCAAAAAAAGGATATTCCTATCTTGGAAGCTGTATTGCCGTTCCCTTTTCGCGCATCTGTATTGAAGGGTAAAGGGAACTATTGTTGTCTCAAGAAATGGCAGGGATGCCTGGTTAATCCAAAAGAGATTTCTGGGGCAGAACAAAAGCTAGCAATATTAAGTCTCCTTGTTTGGTTAAGAGAAACCATTGCTGGGGACATTCAGGAACTCTCGAAAGTTCCTGGTATGATGCAAATTTGGTCTAGTATAGGTGCGGATAATGAAAACTGTATTCCAGGAAGGTGTTCGAAGTCAGGCGTTTGCTTTCTCTTAAGAGCTCGTAAGAAGGCAGAAGAGGCAGATGTCTTGATTGTGAATCATTCGCTGCTCTTTGCTGATCTTAAGACAGATTATAACGTCTTGCCGGAGTATCATCAGCTAGTTATTGATGAAGCACATCAAATTTATGATACTGCACTCCAACATCTCGGCGCCGACATGAGTCTAGAAGCAGTCACACGTACAATTGATAATATATTTAGACCCACTGGTTCAAACTTTTACGGTACTGTTAAACAAAAGTTGGGGGCTCTTGCACACCTTGTACCGTCCGTTTCTTGGGAGCTATTTTCCAAACGCCTGGAGGGTATTCCAGAACTTTGTCCTAGGGTCTTGGAACAGACGGAAGAATTATTCCAGTTGCTATCAATGATTTTAGGAACAGGACGGACGTTTCGATTTGTTGTAAGCCATACCACCAAAACTTGGTGGGAAGCACTAAGTATTCAGGTCGAGAACCTAGTTGGAAGGATCAAAGCATTACTAAGCGCCCTAGAAAGCTTGACAAGTACCTTAAGTGGAGAAGATGCGGATGAGACCGAAGAACTAAAATACATTTTAGCCAGTCACCAAAGAGAATTAAAAGCATTTTTGGACACACTGATACTAGTCATTGATGTAAAGAACCCAAAACAAGTGACCTGGCTTGAACAAAACTCGAGACTATATTTAAAGACTTCCCCTATTGACGTGAGCGATATCCTAGAGGAGAAAATCTTTTCCCGGCTCGATTCGGTGATTCTAACCTCGGCAACCCTGAGTATTTCCGATTCGTTTGAGCATTTTCTCAGAGATATCGGTCTACCTTCAACGACAAAAACTGCGCGGGTGGATTCACCGTTTGATTATGAACGACAGGTGAGCTTTTTCGTAGTAAAGAACGGAATCAATCTCAAAAATTCGGACGAGGAAAAGGCTCGCGAGCTCTCAGAGTTCATTGCAGAAGTTGCAGAGCGCATGAATGGCAGGACGTTAGTGCTGTTCACTGCTCATAAATTACTCCGCGAAACCTATGCTTCATTGCAACCTAAATTGGTACGGATCGGTATCGAAACACTGGCTCAAGGGATACATGGAGAACGCAGTACACTCCTTGAAGCATTTAAGAGAAATTCAAGAAGTGTCCTATTAGGTGCAAATAGTTTCTGGGAGGGTATTGATATCCCGGGAGATGCCTTATCTTGTGTCATCATGGTTAAACTTCCATTTTGGCCACCGACATTACCCTTGATTGAGGCCCGTTCAGAGTATCTAGAATCACAAGGCCGAGATCCTTTTCGGGAACTCTTGCTACCTGAAGCTGTTATCCGTTTTAAACAAGGGTTTGGTCGTCTTATCCGTTCGAAGGGGGATCGCGGGCTAGTCATTCTACTCGATGATCGAGTTATCGAAAAATATTACGGCAGATTCTTTTTAAGTTCATTACCCATTCTGACACATATTCGAGGAGAAAATGCACTCGTACTACGTAAAATTCAGGAATGGAATGCTAGAGGATTGGACGAAGAGCTTTAATAATCGGTGTAAAAATGGTAAACTAAAGAAAATCAAGAGGAGGAGGTCAATTCTTCGGTGAAACAATATCCCATTTCTCGTGATGGCTGGTTATATCTGGTGATATTAGCTGTTCTATCGGTTTTAGCTTATTGGCTTTGGCCATGGCTGGTTATTTTACCGGGTATTCTGTTCTTTTTTGTTTTATTTTTCTTCCGAAATCCTGAAAGAGATATTCCTACTGACGAATTAACGCTAGTTTCTCCCGCTGACGGCGTTGTCATGGATGTGGAAAGGGTCTTTGAAGACCAGTTTCTTAACGGAGAAAGTATACGCGTTCGTATCTTTTTAAGTGTATTTAACGTCCATGTTAATCGCATTCCAATGGCGGGTAAGGTTATTTTTCGTGCCTATCGACCGGGCAAGATGATTCCTGCCTTTAAAAGCCATGCCTCAGAACTGAATGAGAAAAATTATGTGGGGATCCAAAATAATCACTTGCAGATTTTAGTGACTCAAGTGACTGGCTTTATTGCTCGGCGGATCGTGTGCTGGGTTGAAAAAGGAGACGTTTTAACTAAAGGGGAACGGTTTGGTCTTATCAAGTTTGGTTCATGTACAGAGATTTTTGTTCCACCCCATGTAGAAATTATGGTTAGCCCTGGGGATAAGGTGCGTGGAGGAATAAGTGTAATAGGGAGAGTGAGTGTCTAATGAGGGGAAGTCCGATTCCTGCTCGCATGATCCCGAGCATCTTTACCTTGGCAAATCTGTTATTTGGTTTTCTTGCGCTGATCTGGGTTCTAGAAGGTAATTTCACGTTAGCGGCTGCGATGATTCTGCTTTCTGTCTTGATGGACAGTTTGGATGGAAAGGTAGCCCGCCGACTTTCAGTCAGCTCAGATTTTGGAAAGGAACTCGATTCTCTGAGTGATTTAGTTTCTTTTGGGGTAGCACCTGCAATCCTTACTTATCAGGCTATCCTGCAACCTCAACAACCGGCATATGTGAGATATATTGGCCTGGCTATCGCTGTGGGATTTGCATTATGTGGTGCAATTCGCCTGGCACGTTTTAATATGCTTAACATCACAACACACTTTGTAGGTGTACCGATCACCTTTGCTGGTGGGTTGATGGCTCTGTTAATGTTATTGCGAAATATGTTGCCGTGGTACATTTATCCTGTAAGTATGGCGCTTTTAGCCTTTTTAATGGTGTCGACGTTTAAGGTAGCGAAGTTGGGAAAATAGAGAGGGACTTGTGTGACACAGCGCTCGGTGCTTACGACGCAGAGCAAACTAACCGTTCAAGCTCCTTCTTTGGGGTGCGGGGTACCCGGCCAATGCGCCGTCCTTGGCGCATGGCCGGCGGCGTACGTCCTTGTACGCCGCCCCGTGTCTGGGGTCGGTCGCTTGAACGGAAGTTTGCTAGTCTGCTTACGTAAAGACGTCGCGCTGTGTCACACTGCGTCCCGGGCTTGGGTCTGAGGACGGAGCGACGGGGAGACGGGAGACGGCACATTTCATGTGCACCGTCTCATGCAAGCGCATGCAAGCAGGGACGGTTCTTGCTTGCATTTTTCGTCCCGGCTTCATGCAAGTCGGGGACGGTTCTTGCTTGCGTTTTTCGTCCCGGTCTTACACCGATTAGTGCATCCTTGGAAATATTTGAGGGTTCGGGCGATTAGGTGGGGGGAGACGGCACATTTTATGTGCGCCGTCTTTGTCGCTGGGTCGCTGGGTCGCTGGGTCGCTGGGTCGCTTTCACGTAGTTTGCTATTAGAAAATACTGATCTACATATTTGACGAGCTAGGAAGGTAATTTACCTTCCTAGCTCGTTTTTTCACCCTTAACACGGATGAGGCATATAGTATGGCACGGGACTGAACGTTTAAGGGGGACATATGATGGATAATCAACAAGTCAGTTGGAATAGT
>DATCQU010000053.1:0-7399 GCA_036569365.1 Desulfosporosinus sp.
AGAAACAGCCCCAAACCAGTCCTCGAACACAGAAGAGCGGTGGATCAGTTTAGATGAGATTGACCAAATTATCAATAAAACCTTCTATGCGAACCAAGGGAAGAAGTCTGTCTGGAAAAGTCGCAAAACAGCCCTCGAAAGTTATTATGAACCGGGTACCTATGTCAGCAGAGAGAAGGAAATCAAAGAAGAGTATCTCCTTGTGGACGGTTATAATATTATCCATGCCTGGCCTGAGCTGAAAGAGCTTGTAGATGACAATATGGACGGCGCCCGGATGAAATTGGTTGATACTCTCAGTAATTATCAGGGGATTCGAAAATGCCAGATTATCGTTGTGTTTGATGCTTACCGCGTTCAGGGGCATTTTGAGGAAGTAATCGACTATCATAATATCCATCTGATATATACTAGGGAGGCACAAACGGCGGACCAGTATATTGAAAAATTCGCCCATGATAATCAGAAAAAATATAATATCACAGTTGCAACGTCAGACGGTTTGCAGCAGCTCATTATCAGGGGGGCAGGATGTGCCTTATTATCCGCCAGAGAACTGAAGGTTGAGATCGATGGGGCTAATGAAAGACTCAGGCAGGAATATCAGGAAACAAGGGGAATAGATCGTAATTACCTAGTAGATGCATTGTCTCCAGCCGAGAAACAGCAGGTGGAAGAAATGGTTAAGAAAACAAAATGATCAGTAGAAAACAGGACCGATTTACTCAAATTCGATGATCCATCGTGTGCTCCATGAATGAGCAATTGCTCAAAAACTTGCTGAATTTGAAAATTTCATTGGTCGAATGTTCCATTAGTTCAACGACTGCGCTTCAGACGATCACGCGAGGAGGATAATTATGATCACTAAGAATAAGAAAACAACGGTAAAATGGGCGATAGCAGCTCTAGCCTTAACCCTGGTAGTAGGGTGTTCTAGTTTAACAAACCCCATCAAACCATCCGATGGACAAAATCAAAAAGACCTCCTAACAAACAGTCAGCAGACGAATACAGCAACTCCAAATTCTCCTTCATCATCACCCGATGCAAACTCAATTGTCTACAAAAATGCCGAATATGGCTTTAACTTTACCTTGCCGGCAAGTTGGAAAGGCTATTCTGTTGTAAGTAGTCTATGGGAAGGTTTAGCTATGGGGAGTCAACAGAATGGTCAAACAGTTGTCGAAACCGGCCCGATAATTTCGATCAGAGACCCTAAGTGGACAGCTCAAACCCCACGGCAAGATATCCCGATCATGGTATTTACGCTTGACCAATGGAACTCACTTCAAAAGGACGTATTCCATATAGGGGCAGCACCTATAGGACCAAGCGAACTGGGTCGCAACAATAGCTATGTATTGGCACTGCCTGCGCGTTATAACTATGCCTTCTCGCAGGGATATAAAGACGTGGAAACAATTTTAGAGAGCAAGCCTCTTCAGACGACTCAGACAACGCAACTAAACTCTGATTCCACGAAATCGCTGATAACAAGTATGCTGGCATCTGCTAAACAAGGCAAAGTGATTAACAGCGACTATACAGCGAAAATAACGACCATAGATGACGTCGAAAAGGTCTGGGGAAAGGCTGATAAAACAGACTACGTCGCATCTTCAAGTTTCTATGCTACTTATACCAGCCATAAGGTTGTATTTGGCGTAAACAAGGGAGATCAACTATTTGAAGTTCGGTCTTTCGACAGTCGCATAAAGAGCGTTACCCTTACCAAAGCAAAAGAAGTGTTGGGAAATCCGGCGTACGATGTTAAAACTAACGGCCAGGAAATCATCGGATATACGGCAGGCACAGAATTCAAAGTCGAAATGATCTTCCCTCAACCGACAAAGGATAACCCTAATCCTGCGATGGATCACTATAATGTTCTTTATCCTCAAGGAACTGTGAATAGCATGGCAGATGACCCAGGTCGGCAATGGTAAATCAATGATAAACTCAACAGTAGAGTCTATCAGCATCAGAACCGGGCGCACTCCACCGCCTTGCCTTGATCTTGTACGAATATGCTTGGAAACAATGATTTTCAGATTAGGATTCCGTCGCAGTGATCGATCTCATGCTGAATGATCTGCGCAGCAAGGCCAGTGAAGTTCTGCTTCTGCTGCTGAAGTTTCGGTCGAAGAACTCTACCTCGATGGACTGATAACGGGTAGTTTTTCGTACGCCGTCTAGTGACAGGCAGCCCTCCTCAGTTCCATACGGGCCGGCACGCTTTGTGATGACCGGATTGATCATGGGTATGTTCATCGGTCCGACGCTGAACGCGATGATGCGCTTATTGACACCGATCATGTCAGCCGCCATGCCGACACACCGATCTGCATTTGCTCGTAACGTATCCAGGAGGTCATCTAACACCGGCATATCCGCCTTGGTTGCCGGAACAGATTTCTGGCTTAAAATAATTATATCTTTGCAAATTGGTCTGATCATACTGCTCTCCTTAAGTGCTTTATTTATTATATGGCCTTTCATTACCAACCTTTGACCAACCTGTTGACAGAAATATTTACCATAAAGTATACTGAGAGAAGAACAAACGTTCTCGGGCAGGGAACGGTTCGCGTCATCTCTACCTGCCCTAGAGATCGGTGAATATCCCTTCCCAAACGAAGCAGTCGGCAGAAGCCGGCTGTTTTTTGTTCACGAGGAACGTTTGTTAGTCACAATAATCAGAGAGAAAGGAGGTGAATTAGATGGCTGTTACTGCAAGTGCCAAAGACACCTTGATGGTCGTAACCGTTCAAACTGGATTAACCGACCAAGGCTCTCCCATCCTCAGTCAGCGCAGCATTGCGAATGTGAAATCCTCGGCGACAGATCAAGACGTCTTCGACGTGGCTAATGCCCTTTATGGACTTCAGGACTACCCGTTGATCAGCGTGCGCCGGGACAATCGTATTGACTTAGCGTAGTAATCAAGAGGGTTAGACCTAATTATACCCAATTCTAATGAAAGGAGGGAAAACCATGGCTAGTGTAAGTAAGAAAGTCTTGCGCATCACCTTTAACAATGCCTTAGGGAGTGCTGTAAGCTTTACGTTACCGGAACCGAAAGCAGCTTTGACGGCGGTTCAAATTGAAGCCGTCATGGATCAAATGATCGCCAAGAATATTTTTCTAACCACCGGTGGTGCACTCATTTCCAAGCGGGATATCAAGATCATCGACACCACAACGGATGATCTGTATGATGCACCAGTAGCGTAATCGATGTTCGATGTTCGTAGTTCGTAGAGGAGGGGAAACGTTCGAAGTATCTCCTTCTCGAGCAGAAAGAATCACGAGGATGAAATCATCGGCCTAGTCATATTAGAAAATGAACGGAAAGGGAGGGAATCGCATGGAAGAGATGCTGACTTGCCAAGGCCGTTGCCGTCCTGAAAGCCTAAGAAAGAAGGAGGATGCGGGATGGATTGGCAAAAAATCGTGATTCACCACACAGCAAGCCCAACAGACGTCCGTCGCTCAGGAAATAGCGTACCGGTCGACGCGGCCATGATTCGGGAGTGGCATCTAGCCCAGGGGTGGAGTGATATTGGCTATCACTTCGTCATTATGCCGGATGGGCGCTGTGAACAGGGAAGACCTTTAAATAGGCCAGGCGCGCATTGCAACGTAGGACATCGTAACTTTATCGGGATCGGTGTCTCCTTGGTGGGTAATTTCAGCGAGACGGAGGTACCGGAGGCCCAACTCAGCGGGCTGGTGACTAAAGTAGTCCAACTTATGGCGGAATTTAAGCTGGGTACCGAAGCCGTTGAGCTGCACCGGGACGTGCCCGGAGCGGCCACGGAATGCCCAGGACGGTATTTCCCAGCGGATGTGCTGAAGCAAGAATTGGAAGAGAGTTTTAGCTGATCGGATAACTACATTTTGGAGTGTTTATAAATAGTTATGGACAAACACAGGCTGGAAGCATTGCTTTCAGCCTGTGTTTGTTCGTGACGCCAAACTCGCAAAGAAATGTCCAGAATTAGTGTTAAGATCCACGTAATTCACACTGCGATTAGGGCAGTAGATACTGTCATATAGAACTTCCAAAGTACCAAGTCAGAATGCTTCATAGAAATGTAGAAATAAACAGTTATTGGCAGGATTTAGAAAAATAATGCAGAACCTTATAGATATAGTCCACGGATGTGCACCATATTTGTAATAAAGGATTGTGTGAAAACAATGAGTGTAAAAGTCTACAATAAACTTATTCGAGATAAAATACCCCAGATCATCGCGCAAAGTGGAAAACAGGCGATCGTTGAAGAGGTCTCCGGTAAGGAATACATAGAATTATTAAATGCAAAATTGGGTGAAGAACTTCAGGAATATCTAAATAACCAGAGTGTTGAAGAACTGGTAGATTTGGTTGAAGTTGTCTGTGCAATCTTGGAACATAAAGACGTCTCTCTGCAGGAATTCGAATTGATCAGAAAACAAAAAGTTGAGGATAGAGGCGCATTCAAGGAGAAGCTGTTGCTCAGAGAAGTTATCGGAGATTGAGGGGTTGAATCAAATGACAGTGAAAATCAAGCAGAAGGGAAGTCTTGGTAGTGTCGCTGAAGATCTCTTTGTCGAGCTGTTTTGTGACACCTTTGGCCCAGATAAATCCCAATATCTTTTTCTCCAGTATCCATTCACAGATATTTATGGAAACAGGCGCTCCGTTGACTTTGCTTTGGAAAGTGAAGACTTGAAAATTGCCATAGAAATCGATGGAGAAACTTATCACAACCCCAATAAGGTATCTTCCAATAAATATTATGACGATCTCACAAAGCAAAATAACCTGATCTATCAAAACTGGAAGGTTTATAGATGGGTCTATAATCAGTTGAAGCAGCATCCTGAGAAGGTCAAGGATGAATTGCGTATTTTTGTGGGGGAAATTCCAACGTTTAAGATGTTGGACGATTATCTGCCCAAGCAAAAGGGAAAGCTCATTGAGCTACGGGAGCATCAACAAGCTGCCTTAACTAATCTTCAGACGATGCGAGATCAGGGAGAGAGCATCGCCCTTCTATACCATGCCACAGGAACCGGAAAAACGGTGACCGCTGTAAGCGACGCAAAACAACTCGGTAAAAGGACCTTGTTTTTGGCGCATACCAAAGAATTAATTACCCAGGCCCAAGATACCTTTAATGACATATGGGGGCAGGCTCATGCAGGCATGTATGTGGCTGAGCAGAAAGATAAGGATGCATACGTCGTCTGTGGTAGCATTCAAAGTATTTCCAGAAATCTGGACGAATTCAAACCGGATGATTTCGGCTACGTCATCATCGACGAATGTCATCATGGAACGGCAGATACCTATAGGAAGGTTCTGAGCTATTTTAGACCGGAATTCACGTTGGGCCTTACTGCCACACCGGATCGGGCGGATGGGGATAGCATTCTTGAAGACTTTAAGAACATAGCTCATAAACTAGATTTGAAAGAAGCCGTCGAATTAGGAGAGCTTGTACCCATCCGATGTATTAGGGTCAAGACTAATGTCGATCTTTCCACGGTAAGAATCAATGGCATTAACTATTATTCTCAGGACTTGGAAAGCAAACTCTTTGTGCCTGAGAGAAATAAGCTCTTAGCAGAAACTTACCTGAATTATGTTAAGGGCAATAAAACAGTGGTTTTCTGTGCTTCTGTCCGACATGCCACGGAAATATCTGAGCTGTTTAAACAGCAGGGGATTAAAAGCGAGGCAGTATCCGGGTCAATGAAGTCATCGGAAAGGTCAAGAATACTTGATCAGTATGAAAATGGGAATGTCCAAGTTTTATGTGCTTGTGATCTATTAAACGAAGGTTGGGACAGTCCGAAAACTGAGGTTTTATTTATGGCTAGGCCCACGCTGAGTAAGACACTCTATGTTCAGCAGCTTGGAAGAGGGATGCGCAAAGCTGAAGGTAAAGAGTGCTTGATGGTCTTTGATTTCATCGATAATGCCAGCATGTTTAATATGCCCTACTCCCTACATAGGATGTTTAACATCAAGGACTATAAGACGGGGGAGTACGTTGTAGCCTCACAGAAACAGTTTCAGCTTGATTTGGATTTAATAGCCAGAGGGGAAAAACCCTCGGTTCTCCTAGACTTTCCGGTGGATGTTGCTGATTACGAGCTGATTGATCTGTTTAATTGGCAGGATGAAGTTAAAGATATGATCTCCCAGCTTGAGTTCGTTAGGATGGTCGATGTCTAAACGGAAACCATCGAACGATATATACGTGAAGGGAAAATAGCAGCGGATTTGGAGGTACCGATTGGGGATAAAAGAAGCTTTAAATATTTTAAGGAAGCAACGATAGAGAACTATGCCAAGCAATATGGCTGGGAACTTATTACCGCAGCTAATATGAAAGACAAGTTTGTGGATATGGTCGGGACTATAGATATGGCTTTTTCCTATAAACCTGTACTCCTCAAAGCAATGCTTGAGTATGTGGACGAAAATGGCAAAGTATTGGTCGCGGATATTGTCAATTACTTTATAGATTTTTATAGCGCTAGAAAAGAAAAGGGTCTGGTAGTTGAGAAAAAACAAAGTCTTTACTGTAAGGATGGATATTCAAACAAGGATGCCGAAAGAAATATCTTCATGAATCCGTTTAAACGGTTTGAGGATATGCGTTTTATGAGTCGGTGTAGGGATATTGAGTATGTGGAGTTTAATAGGCATGTTTGGAAGAGGATGAACGGGGCGGAAAAGGAGTGGATTGTTGGGCGGTGTGATGAGAGGTTGGAGGAGTATTATAGGAAGAGGTTATATAAAGACTAGTTGGAATTGGGGATTTTGCATTGGTAGCTAATGTCTATAACTGGAAGTTAATATTAGCTTGGGCTAAGTTATAGTTAGTAGGATAATGCGAATAATTACATTTTATGTAAAATGGGCTATAATATAAAAGATGCACAAATTATAGGAGTATGGCAGGAACACAGAAAGGAGCCACAATGGAAACAATAAGGATTGCTTTAGAACCCATTGATATAAGGGTAAAGTTATTGATAGCTATTAAAGAATACAAAA
Organism: Desulfosporosinus sp.; assembly: GCA_036569365.1. GTDB lineage: Bacteria > Bacillota > Desulfitobacteriia > Desulfitobacteriales > Desulfitobacteriaceae > Desulfosporosinus. The sequence continues at coordinate 7,061 of DATCQU010000053.1, forward strand.
TTACATTAAACACTTTAAATAAAGTAACTGATATTGAAATTAATTGGCTTTCAGATTATATAAACGGAAAAAAAGAATTATTCGGTTTGCCACATGAAAAGATTGCTCTTTTATGGAAATTAACTATTTTCTTGTCCGAGGGAATAAAAACAATTAACGAGGATGAGAGAATTAAGGGTGTTATTGATTTACTTACAAAAATTTTCGGACTTGAATTGGAAACTTTATCGCTTTATGCTGGACTAGAAAAACAGGATATTGAAAAATTCATGAAAGATACTACTTCGATTGACTATGAGAAAAAATATAAGTTAGCAACCGCTAGTATGATGTTGCATT
>DATCQU010000054.1:0-37695 GCA_036569365.1 Desulfosporosinus sp.
TGGATACGTGTATTCACGAAGAAATCTTCCCTTCCAGATGTGCAAACACTTCAGGATCAACATCCACACCAAAAGCCTTCCGAAATCGGCGCTCTTTAACGGCGGTTTCACAGCAGATTAAGTCAGGACAAAGATATGCGCCACGACCATTCCGTTTTCCAGTGGGATCGAGTTCGACGGTTCCCTCTGGAGTTCTAACAATACGCATGAGTTCTTTCTTGGGCTTCATCTGTTGACACCCCAAACACATCCGCATTGGAATTTTACGTGTCTTCATACCATCACCCCTTCTCTTTCCCCTTAATGCTGATTTCTTCTTCCGTCCGAATGTCCTTCACTGACTCACTAGGGGGTTTCTCAGTTACTTCTTCGTCACCCTGCACGGTTATTTCATTTTCAGCATTACCTAACTCAATGGCAAACTCGTCATTCGTTTCATTGTAATAGTACTCGTTTTCAGGAGTATGCCCATTTTCAGAGGATTGTTTGCTTTCCTCGTATTCCTGATAGTTATCTGTTTCCGCGAATTCATTATATTCCGAGTACTCTTCATATTCGCCGTATTCACTATAATTTTCATACTCTTCTTGCCCTTGAGGAACGAGGTTTAGATCAACAGCTTGGGATTCACTTTTAATATCAATTTTCCAGCCTGTTAGTTTAGCGGCTAGGCGAGCATTTTGTCCTTCTTTACCGATAGCTAAGGATAGCTGATAGTCAGGAACCACCACGATTGCGACTTTCTCATTGAGCCTAGGATAAACACCCACTACTTTTGCAGGTGAAAGGGAATTTGCCACATATTCTTGAGGATCTGTCGAGTAATTTACTATATCAATTTTTTCCCCTTTTAATTCTGTGACAATAGTTCTTACTCGAACGCCCTTTGGACCAACGCAAGCTCCGACTGGATCGACATTCGAGTCTCGTGAATAAACGGCGATCTTAGAACGAGCTCCGGCTTCACGAGAAACGCCCTTGATTTCAACGATGCCATCATGAATTTCCGGCACTTCAAGTTCAAACAAGCGTTTTATCAAGCCAGGATGAGTCCTAGACAACATGATTTGAGGCCCCTTCGTTGTTTTCTTGACCTCAACTACATAGGTTTTGATGCGTTCAAAGGATTGGTAGACCTCTCCAGGGATTTGTTCCTGAGCAGGAAGAACAGCTTCGACCTTACCTAAATCGACAATCACATTCTTTTGTTCATACCTCTGCACCACTCCAGTGACAATATCCCCTTCACGATTAACGTATTCATCATAAATCATGCTCCGCTCGGCTTCTCTGATGCGTTGAACAACAACCTGCTTAGCTGTTTGCGCCGCAATCCGCCCGAAATCGCGGGGGGTTACTTCGTATTCCACAATGTCTTCAAGTTGATAGTTGGGATCATTTTTATGAGCGTCCTCTAAACTAACCTGAGTTCGAGAATCCTCCACGATTTCCACAACGGTTTTGCGGGCATACACTTTAAACTCTCCAGTTAACCGATCAATAAGAACTCGAACATTTTGTAACGATCCGAAATTCTTCTTGTATGCGGAAATTAGCGCTGCTTCTATAGCCTCAAAGAGAATCTCAGCAGAAATCCCCCGTCCTTTTTCTAACTCGTGAAGGGCCTCGATGAACTCCATATTCATTTTTCCATTTTCCTCCTTATTCTTTTGCGGGTAATTAAAAAACTAAAATTCTATAGCTAGGTGTGTTTTCTTCGCCAAGGTGCGTGGAATTGCAACGCGCTTACCCTCATATTCTAAAACGATTTCATCGTTTATTAATCCAATCAGATTCCCAGAAAACTCCTTAAACCCTTGAAACGGAGAAGTCGTATGCACCGTAACCAAACTTCCTTGAAAACGAATAAAGTCCTCTTCTTTTTTCAGAGGACGTTCTAGCCCGGGAGACGACACTTCCAGCATATAGGCCTGGGGAATTGGATTATTTTCATCAAGCATTTCGCTCACCAGATGACTCACTCCTGAACAGTCATCCATGTCCACGCCACCGTCTTTATCAATATAAAGGCGCAAATACCAATGTGCACCTTCCCTAATGTACTCTACATTCACTAGTTCGAGTCCTTTTTCTCTAACAATTGGCTCTACCAGTAACTCTACCTGATGTTCTATTGATTCATTCATGTGAACTCGCTCCTTTAACTACGGTAAAGAACGTACTCTTTATAGTCTCACGAAGATGATCCAGAATTATACTTAAATACTTGATTTGGACAAACGAAGGAGCGGGCTAGAACCCACTCCTTACCTGCAATCACTACAAATTTCCTTATACTAATATAGCATATCCCCTGGATATCTGCAACCGAAGAAACTCTTTAAGCCCTTTAATTATCTAAAACGGGGTATGACACCCTTTATATAAGATCCTCTAGCTTGTTATTTAAGGCTTGATGGGTATCAATTCCAAAAGAGTGGATGTGCCTTGCCTGCTAAGTTGGATAAGCTCTAAGCCATCGTCAGAGACGTAATTCTGATCTCCGACCAATTTAACGGTTTTAAGCTGTCCAGCTGTGACAATATAGGCTGTTTGGTTATCATAGACAACGATCTGACCTTTGGTTCCGACGAATGCGTGAGAATCTTTGAAGGGAATCGAGCCTGTCCATTCAGTTTTCAAAGAAGGGCTCTCCGTCATCTTTGCACGGTCCGTTATCGTTTTAATTTTAACAAGTTCATTGTCTTTGACTTCTCCGATATACACTTTTCCCGCTTTGATGCCTAATACCTTGTCATAGGCGTTTCTGGAGATGAGCTTACGCTTTCCCGTATCAAAAGCGATAATATTTTGAGTAGACCCAAGTTTACTGTCGATGTAAAGTGTTCCATATTGATCTGAGGCAGCCATCTTATCGATGGTCTCTCCCGATTTGCTTATGGTTTGGACGTTTTTCATAACGTTTATTTCCATAAGTCGTTCTGTCGACCCTTTTTTCACGGTGAAGTACATTAGATTGGTAGAGGTTGAGACAACAAACTCTTCAATTTCTCCACCGGCTGGGAAATTGCCAATCGTTTGATTTAAACGATTATCGGGTTCAGTATCCTCATCACTGCTTGGGAGTTCAAGCGTATAAAGTTCAGTATTCTGAGGATTTCCTGACTGCTTCGAACTCTTGTCGGCATAAAAATAGATTAAGGTGCTTCGGTCCGGCAGCCACTGGTAAGAGAGAACACCTAGTCCTTTATCACTTTCAGAGGGCGATTTCTTTTCAAATATGACTTTTTTCTTCTTAAGGTTGAAGATCTTGAGTGTGCCATTCTCTGAATAGGCTAAATAGTCTTTCGCGTAGGAAATCTGGACATTTGTAAAACCTGAACCTGGGATAGTTGCTTTAAATTGGAGAGCAACCGGTTCACTCCCTTGAGGTTGCATAACTTTTTCAATTTGGTTATTTAAAAGAGAGTATGCCCCCAATTGCAGGAAGAGTGAAATTGCCGCCCAAACTAAGAGGATACGCAGTTTCTTCTTCATGAGTCAGTTCTCCTTTCCTAGCAGATACATTATTGGGTTACTACGAAGGCAGTGGGAATATATCGCTCACCGAAAATATCCCAAAGCTTATTTATGACTTTGCCATCATAAACAAGTTCTGAAGAAGAACCGCCATCGAGATTGACAGCATTCACCGCATGGTAATCATCAAAGACATTCATCAAATCACGTAAGGTTGCCCCGATACTCCACGTAGGTTGACGTCCGTCGATCACCACGAAAATGACTGTTCCATCGGCCATTTGCCCAATACCTGTCCGGGGAGCGATTCCCCACCCGCCGTCTCCAGAAATGGCTGATTTGCCGTCTACGATAAGATTAGGACCGAAGGTGACGGCATCGCGAATATTTTTCTGTTCCGCTTGAGCGGCCGTCATATTGCCGATTTTGAGTTTCCCCTGATCGTCAAACCCGACAATATTAATAACCCGATTTCCCACATTGTTGTGAACCACTTTTCCGTTCTGGATGGTTAAACCGTCGGGAAAGGCTCCATTTCCTTTGCCGTTGGGGTCATAGAATCCTCCTGCATTGATTCCAGCCAGAGCTCCCTTATCTTTAACCAGGTCGCTGACCCGTTCTCCCGTCACCCCGATTTCCTTGGTGACGGCCAATTTAACTCGTTTCGGGTCTTTGATCAGCATCACTTTACCTTTAAAGCTGGGACCTTGGATATCTTCAATCGTGATACCCGACTGCGCATTGGAAAGCACCTTGATGCGTCCAAGCGCCTGACCTCCACTAATGCCTTGAGAAGAATTGAGATTCATAATTCGATCTATTTCTGATTGAGAAAGAAACACCTGGACAAACTGGGGATGCCGTGATGTGTAAACCGACCCAACAATCACCCCTTTAAGCGATTGGAAAGGTCCCCACAAAACAATAAATGGGGCAAGTATTGCGGCAAAAAAGAGATTGAAGCCCAAAAAAATTATAACTGTCTTAAACGTTATAGTGCGCTTTGTTATCATAACTAGTCTCTCTCTCCTTCTTTCATAATCGAGTCACTATTGTAGTATACCCTAAAATGTTTCGAAACTCGAACAGAGCAGTGAAAGCCTTGATCATATAGACTATTATTTTACACTAATTTACTCATCATGCAATAAAGAAACCTTGGCTGCTGCCAAGCCCAACTGCAGACGGTCGTCTTGTTACACTCCATCCCGATTATACTGCCCGAAACTTATACTTTCTATATAGGTACTAAAAAGGCACGCACACCATATTTCCATAGTGTGCATGCCATCCCTTGTATTTTCACAAGCTCTCTAAAATAGGCTAAACTGATTCGTTTCTGCAAGTCCTTCAAAACACCCATGATTCTGAAGAACTTCGATGATCGTCTTGCTAAGCTTCAGATCTTCAATCGATTTGATCCCTTCTTCTTCCCGAAGGGTCACAATATTCCGAGCGGCCGTTTCTCCTAAGCCTTGGACTGAAGTGAAGGGCGGTAATAGTCCTGTAGGGGTTAGTAAGAAATCAGTCGCAACAGATTCCCATAAATCTACTTTCCTTAAAGTAACACCCCGGGCATACATCTCAATCACAACCTCCAGAATGGTTGCCATGTTCTTTTCTTTAGCAGTGGCTTCTTTTCCTTTTCTTTCGATTTCTTCAATTGCTTGGCGACAGGATTCTTTTCCCTGAATGACAATTTCAATATCAAACTCATCTGCTCGAACCGTGAAGAACGTCGCATAGAAAGCTTCCGGGTAATTAAGCTTAAACCAGGCAATTCTGAAAGCCATGGTTACGTAGGCAACGGCATGTGCTTTAGGAAACATGTATTTAATTTTTTGGCAGGATTCAATGTACCAGTCAGGCACATTGTTCGCTAACATCTCTTCAATCTGTTCCGGTTTTAGCCCATACCCTTTTCGAACACCTTCCATGATTTTAAAGGCATGAGAGGGTTCTAACCCTTTATAAATCAGGTACACCATGATGTCATCTCGACAGGCAATAATCTCCGAAATACTGGCTGTTCCGCCTCGAACAAGTTCTTGAGCATTACTAATCCATACATCGGTACCGTGGGACAACCCAGAAATACGCACTAGATCTGAAAAACCCTTAGGTTGGGTATCCTCCAGCATTTGCCGGACAAACTTTGTTCCAAATTCCGGAACACCGAAGGTACCCGTTTTGGAGTAAATTTCCTCAGCGGTTACCCCTAAAGCCGCTGTGCTAGAAAACAGCGACATGGTCGGCTGATCGTCTAACCGAATCGCTTGAGCATCCACTCCCGTTAAATCCTCCAACATCTTAATCGCCGTCGGATCGTCGTGCCCGAGGATATCGAGTTTAACCAAGCGTCCTGAAATTGAATGATAATCGAAATGGGTGGTGATGATATCGGACTTCTGGTCATTTGCCGGCCTCTGTAACGGAGTAAAATCGAAAACATCACATTCTTTGGGAATAACCATCTGGCCTCCAGGGTGCTGACCGGTTGTTCTTTTAACCCCAGTGCAGCCCCTGATTAAACGCGCCATCTCAGCGGGTCTAACTTGAGTTTTTCGCTCTTCAAGATAATTTTTAACATAGCCAAACGCTGTCTTATCAGCGATTGTCGCAATGGTTCCGGCCTTGAATACATTATCTTTGCCAAATAGGTCTTCCGTGAATCGATGCGCGCGGGCCTGATAATCGCCCGAGAAATTCAAATCAATATCTGGAACCTTATCTCCTTTAAATCCTAAGAACGTCTCAAAGGGGATATCATGACCATCTTTGGCCATCTGTTGCCCGCATTTTGGGCAATCTTTATCCTGCAAATCTGCTCCTGAACCAACACTCCCGTCCTCAACCCAAATGGAATGCAAACACTCCTGATTCACACAGCGATAATGGGGAGGCAACGGATTTACTTCAGTTATTCCTGTCATCGTAGCCACCAACGACGATCCTACAGACCCTCTAGACCCGACGAGATAACCATCCTCGTTCGATTTTTTAACCAGCAGGTGCGCGATCAAATAGAGCACGGAGAAACCATTACCGATAATTGCCTTTAATTCTTTATCTAAGCGCTTTTCGACAACCTCCGGTAAAGGGTCACCATACAGCTCCCGGCCCCGTTCCCAGGACATCTTCTCTATTTTCTCCTCTGCTCCGGGTATCTTCGGAGTAAAGAGCTCATCCGGGAACGGTTTCAGAATTTCAATCTCGTCACAAATACGCTTAGGCGCATGGACAACCACCTCTAATGCCTCTTCAACGCCAAGGTAAGCAAACTCTTCCAGCATTTCTCCCGTCGTTTTATAGAACAAGGGAGGCTGGTCATCAGAATCACTAAACCCTTTTCCCGACATAATAATTCGGCGATAGGCCTCATCCTCTGGATCAAGAAAATGGACGTCTCCAGTCGCCACAACCGGTATATCCATTTCTCGCCCAAGAGCAAGCACGACCCGATTAATTTCTCGGAGTCCATCCTCAGACGTCACTTGGCCGTTACGAAGCAAAAAAGAGTTGTTGCCAATGGGTTGAATTTCCAAGTAATCATAGAATGCGGCTATTTCCTTTAACGTTTCCTTAGGTTCTTTCCTCATAATCGCTTGGATGAGTTCCCCCGCTTCACAGGCTGAACCAATGATCATCCCTTCGCGATGAGTTTGAAGCAACGATTTTGGTATCCGTGGTTGACGATGAAAGTACTCAAGATGGGACGCGGTAATTAAGCGATATAGGTTCTTAAGGCCCACCTTGTTTTTAACTAAAAGTATAATATGGCGGGCTTTCTGTTTATTGATAGGGTGAGCGCCTGTGGAGTCATCCACAAGGTACCCCTCCACACCCAGAATTATTTTAACCCCATATTTAGCTCCTGCATCAACGGCTTCCGGAAACGCTTGCACCACTCCGTGGTCAGTAATTGCCACTGCCTCATGACCCCAGTGACTTGCTCTTTGAATCAGTTCATCCGCCGAAGTCATGCCATCCATCGTCGACATGCGCGTATGTAAATGCAGTTCAATCCGTTTTTCCTTCGCTTGATCCTCTCGAATCGCCGGAGACGTCCGTTGCATATCCTTCGGCATCAAAGTCAGCACAGAATCGTAGCGGTCATATTGAACACTTCCCCGGACTTTCACCCATTCTCCTTCTTCAATATCCAGGCTCTGTTGCTCTTTTTCCAGAAAGATCTTGGCGGAAATCGAATCTGATTTATCCGAGATCGTAAAGGTAAGCAGTACCCTTCCGGATTTCAATTTTCGGTACTCAATACCAAATATCTGACCCAATACAATAATTTGACGTTCCTCGTCTTGAACGTCATGCAAGGAGACGGACTCTCCGTTAAATTCTTTCCCTAGCAACAACGACACTCGTTTTTGCTCAGGTTCAGCCCCTTGTTTGGTTTGAGAGGAAAGCAGTTGCTGTAAATGCTCGAACTCCACCGACTCGGTTTCCTGGGCCAGTTCTTCAAGATCGACACTGGTATCCAGCTCGCAAATAATCTGCGGTTTCAGGCGATAACGAGTATTAAAATATTTCTCAACAACGTGTTGTTTGGTGTGAAAATATTCAATCCCTAAAGCATTAGGAACGAATAACCGCAGTTCATCGTTTGAAACTTCATAACGAGCTTCGCCTAGCCAACCTTTCATAGAAGGTAGTTGATTCGTGATATCCTGCACAATTTCTCCCCAGTGATTCTCACAGAGGGATTTTAACGAAGCGACTTGTAACGCACACTCAACGCGCCATTCAACTTTCTGAATCTCTGGAACTTGCGCCCTGAGCAAGGCTTCTAAAGAGGCCAAACTGGCTTCCTCCAGCTCATACGATGAAGAAAGGTGGAGGACCCATTTCCCTTGTTTGGGAAAGACCTCCACCCGTTTGAGCTCTACCGTCGTCAGATCTATTTGCCAAGGTCCTATTTGATCTGGAGGAAGTTTTAAAATAAACGGAACTTCCATCAATGGAAGAGTCCTAACCATGTGAGTTTCCCCCCACCTAAACTAGCACATTAAAGCTTTATCAATAATAGTCTTGACTTGTCCCGTGACATCTTCAACAAGTACAAGCTGTGTTTCGCCCGTTTTACGTTCTCTAAGTTCGACCTGGCCATTGGCAAGGGTTTTACTCCCAATCGTCACCCGTATAGGATATCCGACCAGATCAGCATCCTTGAATTTTACGCCAGCGCGCTCATCTCGATCGTCAAGAACCACTTCCACCCCAAGATGCTGAAGCTCCTGATAGAGTTTTTCAGCCGTCTCAACTACTATAGCGTCTTTCGTACTGACTGGTACAATTATACACTGGTATGGGGCTATCGGCATCGGCCAGATAATCCCAGAGTCATCGTGATTCTGTTCGATTGAGGCCGCTAACGAACGGCTGACCCCAACACCATAACAACCCATAACACAGGCCTTTTCTTCTCCGTTTAAGTCTAAAAAGGTGGCTCCGAGCGCTTTACTATATTTTGTTCCCAGCTTAAAAACTTGCCCTACTTCTATACCCCTAGCGTCTTTAAGCGGAGCACCACATTTAAGGCAAGCCTCACCTGTTGCCATCATTCGCAAATCGTGGACCTGATCGATACGTAACTCTGTGCTCGGAACAACATCGACAAAGTGATAATCGGCCTTGTTCGCTCCACACACAGCCTTCTTCATAAGGGGAACTTCTTCATCGGCAATTACCAGAAGTTCAGCCGGCACTTCGATTGGGCCAACAGAGCCCGGCTCACACCCTAAAATCGTCGAAACGGTCTCAGCAGAGGCAAGTTGAAGGGTAACAAAACCACCTAAAGCGTTATTTAACTTAATTTCATTCAGTTCGCGATCTCCACGAAGCAGAACAAGTAATAATTTACCATCTCCTTGATAAAGCAGTGACTTAACAAGAGCTGTCTTCGGTACAGCCAAAAACTTAGACAGGTCATCGATCGTCTTCACGTTCGGTGTCGCCACTAACGTTCGTTGCCCTTCGGGCGAGACATCTTCGATCACTTGGGGACGGCACTCCGCTTTTTCCTGATTGGCCGCGTAACTGCACTCTGGACAATAGATAACCGCATTTTCTCCCGAGTCGGCCAAGACCATAAATTCGTGGGTCCCACCCGTTCCACCGATGGCCCCAGCGTCTGCTTCAACTGGCCGAAATTTTAAACCACAACGTGAAAAGATTCGGCAATAGGCATCATACATTTTCTGATAACTTTCAGCGAGCCCAGCTTCATCTCGATCAAATGAGTAGAGGTCTTTCATCACAAACTCCCGTCCACGCATCAGTCCAAAGCGGGGACGACGTTCATCACGATACTTGTTTTGAATTTGATAGAGAAGAAGTGGAAGCTGCTTGTACGAACGCACCTCTCCCCGAATAAGGTCTGTAACAATTTCTTCGTGTGTCGGTCCAAGGCAAAATTCCCGATTATGACGGTCTTTTAAGCGAAACAACTCTGCACCGTAGACATCCCAACGCCCGCTCTCTTTCCATAATTCGGCCGGTTGCATAATAGGCATTAGGACTTCTTGCCCACCTTTGGCATTCATTTCTTCACGAACAATATTTTCAATCTTCCTCAAAACTCGCAATCCCAATGGCAAATAGGTGTATAATCCTGACGCTGACTTACGAATTAAACCCGCTCGAACCAACAGCTGATGGCTGACAACTTCAGCTTCAGCTGGAACCTCGCGGAGTGTAGGATTTAAAAGTTGACTGACACGCATAATGTCCATTCCTTTCCGTTTCACAAAAGAATTCATTTTACAAGTTTAACACAGTTTCTTATGAGCTCGAACATACTCCTCAATTTCATGGAGCAGAGCCGGTAGTAATTCGTCTTCCGGAAGGCGGGCGACAATCTCTCCCTTTCGAAACAGAAGTCCCATCCCTTTTCCACCGGCAATCCCAAAGTCAGCCTCACGAGCTTCTCCTGGCCCATTAACTGCGCAGCCCATCACCGCAACTGTTAAAGGCTCGTCCAATGGTGGAAGTTGAGATAACTGCTCATCAACTTTTTCAGCTAACAAAGCCAGGTCAATCTGAGTACGTCCACAGGTTGGACAACTGATTAAATCGACGCTGCGCTGTCTTAATCCTAGAACCCGCAGAATTTCCAAGGCCACCGGAATCTCTCGAACTGGGTCTCCTGTAAGAGACACTCGAATTGTATCTCCAATCCCTTCGGAGAGCAGAGCGCCTATCCCGATTGCCGACTTAATCACACCCGAACGTACCGTTCCTGCCTCAGTTACTCCTAAGTGTAGAGGGTAACCCACACAATCAGACATGGTGCGGTAAGCCTCAAGCATTAACGGAACTGAAGAGGCTTTCAATGAGACCTTTATTCTATCATATCCCTCGTCTTCTAATAAGCGGATATGGCCTAAGGCACTCTCAATCATCCCTGCTGCGGTAGGTCCTCCATACTTTTCTAAGAGTGCCTTGTCCAACGACCCCGCGTTTACTCCGATACGGATAGGGAGTTGTCGTTCCTTAACAGCACGTACAACCTCCTGGACTTTCCAGCGAGCCCCGATATTCCCAGGGTTTAGCCGTAAACCATGAATCCCTTGCTCAACAGCAATCAGGGCCAAACGATAATCAAAATGAATATCAGCAATCACAGGGAGCGCGCTCTTCACAGCAATCTCTTTTAAGGCGCCTGCCGCATCCTCATCCAATACTGCAAGCCGCACAATTTCACACCCAGCTGTAGCTAAGGCCTGAATTTGAGCCAATGTCTTTACAACATCACGAGTATCTGTATTGGTCATCGATTGTACGACGATCGCCGCCCCACCCCCGACCGTCACGGGCCCAACCTGAACCGGCTTTGTTCTCTTTCTTTGCATCATGTTTGCCTCCTACTCACCGTATGTTATCCGGCCTTGACGAATAAGCGCAAGACATCCTTGTAAGTTACAGCGATCATGACAACCATAAGGAGTACAAAACCCACCAAGTGAATCATATTTTCCTTTTCTGGGTTAAGCGGTTTGCCCCTTAATCCTTCGATCAAAAGGAACACAAGCCGACTTCCATCCAAAGCTGGGATAGGGAACAAATTAATGAGTCCCAATTGAATACTTAAAACTCCGGTTAACCCCAATAAGTTGGCCAAGCCCTGCTGAGCTCCTTCTCCAATAGCCTGGGCAATCATGACCGGTCCACCAACATCGGCCGGAATTTTCCCGGTTATCATTTGCACCAACGTTACCATAATAAACTTCGTGAACTCCAACGTCCGTTCCAACCCAAAACGGGTCGACTGAAGAATCGAGGCATGCATGTAGTTGACTTCTGGTGCGATTCCGATCATGCCGTACCCTGTTGGAGCATCTTTTTCCGTCTTCACAGATACGATTTGAGGTTGCTTTACATTAACTCGTTCTATCGTTAAGCTTAGCACTTGGTTCGGTTTAGCATGAATGACCTCTGTCAAATGATTCCAATCTGTCGTTGGCTCCTGGTTCACTGCAATGATTTTATCTCCAGGTTGAATCCCCGCTGTAACAGCGGGCTTCCCCTTAATTAGTGAACCAATAGAATTGCTGGTACTTTGAGATGGAATCCCCATATAGGCAAAAACGCTCACGAACAAAATCATAGCCAAAACAAAATTCATAATCGGCCCAGCTACAATCACGGCCATACGCTGCCAAACCGGCTTATTCATAAAACTCCGTACATCATGGGTAGGAGCGATCACCGCTTGTCCGTTCTCATCGACTTCCGCGTCCATACCATGAAGTTTAACAAATCCTCCTAAAGGAATGAGCCGCAGAGCATAAAGTGTCTCTTTGCCTTGATAACCCAAAAGCTTCGGACCAAAGCCAAAACTAAACTCAATCACCTTAACCCCAATCCATTTTGCGACCACATAGTGTCCGAGTTCATGAATCATAACCATGCTTCCAAAGACAAAAATAATGGCGAGTGTCGTTAACACTTTATCTCCCCCTTTTCGTTGTTCAAAATTCGTGGTTACATCTCGTAGTTAATAGTTCGAATGTCGAACTCCGAATATCGACTATGTAGTTTCAACAACGAACATCGACTATCGGGCTACGATAAGAGTTCTGTGGCTCGACGTCGTGCCCAAGTGTCCGCATCAAGTATACTTTCCAAATCCATATTGTCTAAGACGTGATGCTCAGAACAAACCTGTTCGACTATGTCTTGAATGCCTAGATAAGTGACCTGTTTTTGAAGGAATGCCGAAACCACAACTTCGTTCGCCGCATTCATTACGGCCGGAAGGGTCCCGCCACGGCGACCTACTCTGTAAGCCATAGCAAGGGCGGGGAACGCTTCCAAATCCGGTTCAAGGAAGGTTAACGTCTTCCCTCGGAGGTCAAGGCGTTCAAAGGGATTCTTCCAGCGAGTCGGATAACTCAAAGCGTACTGAATGGGCAACCGCATATCCGGTCTCCCCAGCTGGGCGAGTACTGAACCATCTCGGTATTGTACCATTGAGTGGATCACACTCTGCGGATGAATGAGGACCTCTATCGCATCATAATCCATATTGAATAAATGGTGCGCCTCAATCACTTCAAGTCCTTTGTTCATCATTGTGGCGGAATCAATGGTGATTTTAGCACCCATATCCCAATTAGGATGGCAGAGGGCTTTCTCGAGTGTAACTGTTGCCAATTCTTGCTTAGTCCATCCGCAAAAAGGGCCCCCCGATGCAGTCAATATGATTTTTTCAATGGTGTCATGATTTTCTTCAAGACATTGGAAAATCGCTGAATGCTCACTATCTACCGGCAGAATCGGACATTTCATCTTCCGAGCCGTAGACATAACTAGATCCCCACCAGCGACGAGCGTTTCTTTATTGGCAAGAGCAATGGCTTTACCGGCATTTAAGGCCGCCAGCGTTGGTTCCAAGCCAATTCGGCCGGAAAGTGCCGTGACCACCACATCAACTTGTGAGGCTATGACGGAATTAATAATGCCTGCCATACCCTGTTCGACCTTAATTGGCAAATCCTTCAGCCGACCCCGAAGTTCACGAGCAGCCCCCTCATCCATCATCACGACCACTGCGGGGTGAAATAGACGGGCTTGTTCTTCCATGAGTTTTACACTTTTATCTGCCGCGAGGGCGTGAATCTTTAGGCGCCCACCAGCTTGACGAACGACCTCCAGTGTTTGACGCCCAATCGAGCCTGTAGACCCTAATAAGGTTAGCGTTTTCACGCAAATCATCTCTTCCTGTTATTAAATATTTATGTCACGAAAAAATCAGAATACTTTTTATGACACAAATCGTTTCAATCTTTAGGATGTCCAAAAATACCAACTTTGCGTAACGCCTCATAACTAATGACGACTGCGGGCCCCATCAGAATCCCTCCGAGTCCAAGCAACTGAAGCCCTACATACATCGAGATTAGAGTTGGTAGTGGGTGTAACCCAATTCCTTGGGACATGATCTTGGGTTCAAGAAACTGGCGTATCACTAGGGTTACGACCCACATTAAAATCACCTTGAAGCCCTCTCCAAAGAGTCCCATTATAAACAAGCCGATGATCCATGGCCCAAATAAAATCCCCGTACCCACAATCGGTACTGCATCCAATAAGCCTGCAAGTACACCAAGTGTAACCGCATATCGATTGCCGATGAGCAGCAAACCAATGATCGTGGTGAAAGCTGTGACTGACATTAAAATGGCTAAAGCCCTCAAATATCCCACGACAGCTGCTCCCAAATCTTGACTGACTGTCTGGGCACTGAGATGCCAGCGACGTGGAAACAAATTAGCAAGAAATCGTTTTACGTTTGGATATGTAGAGCTCATCATTAATGTCGCAACAAGGGAAACGATCATCACGATAAATACACGGGGTAACGCCGTTAAGAAGCCTAGCAAAAAGGCACTCCCGGATTTAGCCCATTCCTGGAGCGTTTTTGCTAAGCTTTCCGTTGTGGCAAACATAGTGCTTTGGATTTGAGGATTTACCTTTACAAATCGTTCCACAGAATCCACTTGCCTTGTCACAAGATCTACTAAATATCCATAGTTCGGCAAATTGATGGCTAACTCGGATAATTCTGTATAGAGACGAGCGATAATCAAAAAGATAAACAGGCTGAGCACGGTAATTGCCAATATTAGCGTCAATACCGATGCATACGATCGACGCATGCGTACGGCTCGCATCAACCAAGCAACAAGTGGCTCAAGTAAAAAGGCAAGAACGAGTGCAATCACAAACGGCAAAAAAGCGCTAAACGTTCTGCCAATGACTTCACCGAACACCGGTAAGAATTCTTGAAAGAAATATGTAAAGACTTTTAGTAGGACAAGAGCACTGGTCACCATAGCGAGCCGGTTTAGACTAACCCATAAATTGCTTCTGCGATTGATCGTCAACTCTTTCACCTCACGTTAGTAAGATTACCCCATAATATACTAGGGGAAGGGCAAAGATTAGACTGTCGAACCGGTCTAGTATTCCCCCATGCCCTGGGATAAGCATACCAGAATCTTTAACCCCTGCACTGCGTTTTAAGGCCGACTCGAACAAATCACCAACTTGGGCACTAATTCCAATAACAACTCCAAAGAATATATAAGGAATCCAGGAAGTTCCTCCGATTATGCGCCAAAATACTATAGCCACTATAATACTAAACATTAATCCACCAAGTGACCCTTCGACGGTTTTCTTTGGACTCACGTGAGGTGCTAAAAGATGGCGTCCAAATTGTCTCCCTATAAGGTATGCACCCGTATCCGTAGCCCATACCAATAAAATCGCAAAAAAAGCCCACTCCATTCCTCTCGGAAGCTGACGAAGTAAATAAAGATAAGATAATAAGACCGTATAAAAAATTGATAATAAATTAAAGCCTGCTTCAGGAAGTAGAGTTTTAGGATACGTCAAAGCGAGCCGACCGAGACCAATTAGCAGCCAAAAGACCATAACCGGCAACATCCAGTCCTTTCCACCTATGAAAAGACTGATCAACCAAACGAGCGCAACCAGCGTTGTCAGTTTATACCAAGCGTGCATACCCATATGCTCGCCAATTTGCAAAAATTCACGCAAAGCCAGTAAGGATAACGCACTAACCAAAAATGCTGTATATGGTCCACCCAAATATATTAAACCCAAAAGAAGTGGAGCACCAATCAATGCACTAATGAATCTTTTAAGCATTTGCTACTCCTTAATTCGTATGTATTCCGCCGAAACGGCGATCTCGCTTCTGGTATGCTTTTATCGCTTCTAGTAGAGCTTCTTGCCCAAAATCAGGCCATAGTTCTTCCACAACGACGATCTCTGTATAGGCCAACTGCCAGAGTAAAAAGTTACTCAACCTCAATTCTCCTGAGGTTCGAATAAGCAAATCCGGATCCGGGAGCCCTTTTGTATAGAGTGCTTCATTAAAGCAGTTCTCATCAATGTCCTCGATTTTCTGCTTTCCAGACAACACATCTTTGCTTAATTTCTTAACAGCCTCTATAATTTCAGATCGCCCACCATAATTTAAGGCGAGATTAAGAATGAGGCCTGTATTGTTACGAGTGCTCTCCATGGAATGTTCTAATTCATGCTGTGCCTCCCGAGGAAGGTCAGTAATTCTCCCCATGGTTCGAATGAGCACATTATTACCGTGCAGCTCATTCAGCTCTTTTCTAAGGTACTCAGTGAGCAGAGTCATGAGCACGCCCACTTCATCTTTGGGCCTGCGCCAATTTTCCGTCGAAAAAGCATACACTGTCAAGACCTCAATCCCAAGTTTGGAACAGGTCTTAACAACCTTCCTCAGTGCCTCTACGCCCGCTCGATGTCCCATTGAACGGGGAAGCGCTCGTTTCTGAGCCCATCGTCCATTTCCATCCATAATGATAGCAATATGACGAGGGAGGCGGTCCATTGCAACCTTGTCTTCTATTTCCACTTTAGTTTGTTTCCAAGGTTTGAACCACATTATTCCACCCCCCTATTCGATGATCGTGGTTCGACATTCAAACTGTGGACTCCGGACTTCGAAAACGAACCTCAAAAGACCCCCTATTTGGTGTTCGTAGTTCGTGCTTTCGTGGTTCTTAATTTGAGTAACGAACCACGAACTACGAATATCGAAACACGATTAAGGGGTCGAAAGCAGCTTAGGCGAAAATTTTTCCTGAGCTAATACAACGTCCACGCGGTCATCGACTTCTCTGACGCGGACAACTCTATAGCTTCCCCACGATTCCATTTTACCATGAGGGCACGTAATTTGGAAAGCGTAGGTTTTACCCACACATTCAATTTCAGTCTTAACCTCATTCCAATTACGACCGAGCCAGGAATGTATCATACTTCCGTTATTTCGCTTTCCTTGGTTTCCATCACATTTTCAATCTCTCTGATAATCTTATCGGTTATCTTCTGGACATCCTCTTGAGCCCGCTTAATCTCATCTTCAGAGGCCTCGTGATCTTTTTCCAGTTTCTTAAGCTTATCGTTGACATCTCGGCGCACGTTACGGACCGCAACTCGCGCTTCTTCAGCTTCTTTTTTAACTCTTTTGACCAATTCTAACCGGCGCTCAGCCGTAAGTTGAGGAATGTTTAAGCGAATCACTATTCCATCACTCGACGGATTAAGCCCTAGATCCGATTTCATGATTGCTTTTTCGATGGCAGGCAGTACGGTTTTGTCCCAAGACTGAATCACAATCATTCTTGGTTCAGGCGCTGAGATATTCGCTAGCTGACTAATAGGAGTAGGAGTGCCATAGTATTCAACCATAACCTTGTCCAAGACGCTAGGATTAGCACGGCCTGCGCGAATCGTAGCATACTCTCTACGTAACGCGTCAACCCCTTTATGCATCCGCTCTTCCGCGTCTTTAATCACCTGGGTAATCATTAACTTTCCCTCCCTACATAAGTTCCAATGGCTTCGCCCATAATAACTCGGCGAATATTACCCTCCCTAGTAAGGTCAAAAACGATAACAGGAATATTATTGTCCATACAAAGTGACGTCGCTGTGGAATCCATCACCCCGAGTCCTTTGCTCAGAACATCGAGATAACTTAAGCGTTCAAACTTCTTCGCGTTCGGATTCTTAAACGGATCAGAATCGTAAACCCCATCCACCCGCTTAGCCATCAATATGACGTCTGCCTCGATCTCCGCCGCTCTTAAAGCAGCCGTTGTATCCGTCGAAAAGTATGGATTACCTGTTCCAGCCGCGAAAATTACAACGCGTCCTTTTTCCATATGACGAATGGCGCGCCGACGAATATAAGGTTCAGCAACTTGTCGCATTTCGATGGCCGATAAAACACGGGTAACCGCCCCGGCCTTTTCTAAGGCATCCTGAAGCGCCAGAGCATTAATCACAGTCGCCAACATGCCCATGTAATCGGCCTGAGCACGATCCATGCCTTGAGCACTCCCTGCAATGCCACGCCATAAATTTCCGCCACCAACAACTAGGCAGACCTCAATCCCCATACCTCTGATTTCGGCCACCTGTTTAGCTACGATAACCAGCATTTCATGTTGAAGCCCAAATCCTTGCGTACCTGCAAGTGCTTCCCCACTGATCTTAAGAACAACTCTACTATATTGTGGTTTTTCCATGGATTAACCTCCATTAGTCTAATTCTACGTCAAGATAGAAAAATCCTCTCGCATTCGAAAAAGAGAACACCGGGGTGTTCTCTAAATAAATTGTGTAGGTTTGACTATCGATTCATTTCTTTCATAACATCTGCTGCGAAATCATCTTGTCGTTTTTCGATCCCTGCGCCTAACTCATAACGAGTGAAGCGACGAATAACAAGGCGTTCGCCAATTTTGGCTATTTTATCGAGAAGCAAATCGCGCACACTCTTATCAGGATCTTTGACAAAAGCTTGTTCCATTAAACAGGTTTCTTTGTAGAACTTTTCAATTCGGCCTTCAACCATCTTTTCAATGATTTTCTCAGGTTTCCCCTCATTAAGAGCTTGCGCTTTTAAGATATCCCTCTCATGTTGGAGCACTTCAGCGGGCACATCTTCTTTGTTCAGATATTGCGGGTTCGCTGCTGCAATATGCAACATAATATCGTGAACTAACGCTTTAAATTCATCCCCTCGAGACACAAAGTCTGTTTCGCAGTTCACTTCAAGTAGCACGCCAATTCGCCCACCGCCGTGGATATAGGACTCAACGGTCCCTTCTGCTGCAACACGCCCTTCCTTTTTGGCTGCGGCTGCTAGTCCTTTCTCACGAAGAAAATCACAGGCCTTTTCTATATCACAATTACACTGTGTCAGTGCCTTTTTGCAATCCATCATACCTACTCCGGTTCGTTCTCTGAGCTCTTTGACTTGAGCTGCGCTTACGTCTGCCATGGTTATCCCTCCAAATCATATGTACCTTATATGTTAACATAAGGAAACTACTTAAATCGCCCACAACTATTTTTAGACAGGTAACAAAAAGGGACAGGGTAAAGTAACAGGGGGAGCCTAAACTAACCCCGCTTTCGCCCTGTCCCTAACCATTATTACCCTTCAGCTACTACGCTAGCTTCTTCAGCCTCATCTAGATTACCTTGTTGTCCTTCAATGATCGCATCAGCCATCTTCGAAGTGAGTAATTTGACGGCTCGAATGGCATCATCGTTAGCCGGAATAACAACATCAATTTCATCTGGATCACAGTTTGTATCAACAATTGCTACAATTGGAATATGCAAACGGCGTGCTTCTGCGACCGCAATACGTTCTTTACGCGGATCGACAATAAACAATGCGTCTGGTAACTTTTTCATGGTCTTAATGCCGCCTAGAAAGCGCTCCAGTTTCTCCATCTCATGACGAAGAGCAGAAACTTCTTTCTTAGTAAGCACATCGAAAACGCCTTCAACCTCCATTTTTTCCAAGACGCGTAAACGATCGACACGTTTTTGGATTGTTTGGAAGTTTGTCAGCATACCACCGAGCCAACGCTCGTTCACAAAATACATGCCGCAACGTGTTGCTTCATCTTTGACAGACTCTTGCGCTTGTTTCTTGGTACCCACGAACAACATGGTACCACCTTCAGTAGCAAGATTCCGAACAAAATTGTAGGCCTCATCCACTTTTTTAACGGTCTTTTGGAGATCAATGATGTAGATTCCATTACGTTCCGTAAAAATAAAGCGAGCCATTTTAGGATTCCACCGACGAGTTTGATGACCGAAGTGTACACCGGCTTCCAGTAATTGTTTCATTGAAATAACTGCCATAGTGTTACACCACCTCTCTTTTGTTTTTTTCCTCCGCAGGTTCATCTCAGAACGCCCCTTACCTCCCAGCAAGGAACTGGCGCCCCAATCCCACTACGTGCGTTATTAAATCACACTTTAAACAGATTAGCACATTTTGCAAGGTATTGCAATACCTTGCAAAATGTAAAGGGCACAATGTATTGTACCCCTACACTACCATTTTATACTACTCGCTCAAACCAGCAACGCTTGCAAAATTTGAACGTAAACCGTACTGAACAATAAAGTTTTCCAAGTCACTCATGAGTTCAGGAAATGGAAAATAGAATTCGGTTACGTAAAAAAATTTATCAGCCGTACGAATCTGAGCAACTTCCTGCCCTTTACCGTCAAAATAAAAGGCAACCCGCCGTATATCCTTCGGCTCTAGGATGTGCTCTCCAAGGAGCGAACTAAATACTATTTGCTGATCCTTAATTTGCACGTGTTTACTTTTACCAATAACCCATAAAGCTACGATTCCGAGCCCTGCCGTGATATAGATCCCTAACAATATGGCTTGTTCTACGCTCGGTAGTTTACGGAATAGATGCGCACTACCCATGACAAGGGGATATAGAATTAGAAAAACGAGGCCGGGAATGATAAGCGGTCTCAGTTGGTATACGTAATCATGTTCTTCCATGAAATTACCCTCCTGTAAACAGCTTATTTAATATGCTTGACATGCTTGTCAAGTTCTTCCAGCAAATAATCATTCAGCACTCGAATATAAGTCCCTTTCATGCCTAATGACTTCGACTCGATCACACCAGCAGACTCGAACTTACGAAGCGCATTAACAATAACTGAACGAGTAATACCGACCCGATCAGCAATTTTACTCGCAACCAAAAGTCCTTCCCCGCCACCCAATTCTGCGAAGATATGTTCCACTGCCTCAAGTTCAGAATAAGACAAGGTTTCTACGGCGATTTGGACTGCCGCCTTTTTACGAGCTTCTTCTTCTGCACGTTCTGCCTTAACTCGTAAAATTTCCATACCCACGACCGTTGCGCCGTATTCAGCAAGCACTAGATCTTCCTCTGTAAACTCAATATCATATTTGGCTAAAACCAAGGTCCCAACGCGTTCGCCCCCACCTAAAATCGGAACAATCGTTGTAAGTTTATTGGTGAAATGACACGCTTCACTGCCATTAAACACACAGCCATTGGCAACCTGCGTCGTATTCGTTTTAGACTCAGCAATCCTCATCAACCCATCGTTATAACTTTCAGGGAAGCGCTCGGAATGAACTACAATGTCTTCCATTGTTCCACAAACAAAATCGTTCATGAAGCTATACCCCAGAATTTTCCCTCGACGTCCTACGATATAACAGTTGGCAATTACGGTCTGCCGAAGAACTTTAGCCATTTCCTCAAAATCAACTGGATGCCCTGCCGAGCGCTGAATTAACTTATTAATGGTTCTCGTTTTTTCTAACAACGTCATTTCCATTAGCTTTTATTTCCCCCTTTAACTTGCTTCCCTTTGGCACATTAATCATAAGTCTATAAGATATACCGCGCTAAATCTTGATTTTGTACCACATTGTTCAAACGTTTCTGAACATATTCCCGATTAATGGTTACTGTGTAATCCTCAGGTAGTTCAGATGCTTCATAGGACAATTCCTCAAGCACTTTTTCTACAATCGTGTGAAGTCGTCGAGCTCCAATATTTTCAGTCGTTGAATTAACTTTATAGGCGACCTCTGCCAATTCAGCAATCGCATTCTCTGTAAAATCTACCGTTATTCCTTCCGTGCCTAATAAAGCGCAGTACTGTTTAATCAACGACGATTGAGGTTCCGTCAGAATACGTTTGAAATCAGCCACACTTAACGATTCCAGTTCCACACGAATCGGGAATCTCCCCTGGAGTTCAGGAATAAGGTCAGATGGCTTGCTGGTATGAAAAGCTCCCGCTGCAATAAACAAGATGTGATCTGTCTTAACTGGTCCATACTTTGTTACGACAGTTGAACCTTCAACGATCGGGAGTATATCACGTTGCACTCCACCCCTAGAAACGTCCGGACCGCCCGCACCTTCGCGACCAGCAATTTTATCAATTTCATCCAAGAATACAATTCCTTCATGCTCAGTTCTTCGAATAGCATCTTGAACTGCTTCATCTTGATCAATTAAGTTTTGAGTTTCTTCATGAATCAAGATTTTTCGTGCATCGCGCACAGTTACTTTTCTCTTTTTATGCCGCTTAGGGAGCATTCCGGACATCATATCCTGAATATTCAAGCCCATCTCCATCATATTGTTGTTGCCCAGCATATCGGAAAGTGGCGTAGCTTCTTCAACAGAGATCTCAATAATCTGCTCTTCTAGTTCCCCACGTTGCAACCGATCTGCTACGAGCTTACGTTCTTTTTCCATTTCAGGAGTCACGCCAACGTCTTTTTCTGGATCTGGCGTTTGACCGAACAACATCTGAAAAGGGTTGCTCGATGTCTCTGAACGTTTTTCTGGAACCAGCAGCTCGACCAAACGTTTTTCGGCATTGATCGCTGCTTGAGCCTGAACCTTGTCTGCGCGCTCCACTTTCACCATACGCAAGGCAATTTCAACTAAGTCGCGAATAATCGCTTCCACATCTCGTCCGACATAGCCAACTTCCGTAAACTTCGTGGCTTCGATCTTAATGAATGGGGCGCGTACCAGCTTTGCCAACCGCCGAGCAATCTCCGTCTTCCCAACGCCTGTTGGCCCGATCATCAAAATGTTCTTAGGTATAATTTCTTCTTGCAATTGCTCTGGTAGACAGGAACGTCGGTAGCGATTACGCAAAGCAACCGCAACCGCTCGTTTTGCCGCATCCTGACCTACGATGTACCGATCTAGTTCACGGACAATTTCACGCGGAGTCAAGCTGTCCATAATCTCACCTCCTATAACTCTTCCACAGTAATTTGCTCATTGGTATAAACACAAATTGAAGAGGCTACAAGCATCGCTTCTCGTACTATCTCCGCCGTCGGTAGATTTGTATGCTTCACTAGCGCACGGGCGGCGGCTAAAGCATAGTTTCCACCGGATCCGATAGCTGCGATTCCATCGTCCGGTTCAATCACTTCACCTGAACCGGATAGAATCAACAGATTTTCAGTATCCGCAACTAAAAGCAGTGCTTCAAGGTTTCTCAGCATTTTGTCTGTTCGCCACTCCTTAGCGAGCTCTACCGCTGCGCGCTGAAGATTCCCATGATACTCTTCAAGTTTTTGTTCAAACTTATCAAAAAGCGTAAACGCGTCCGCAACAGATCCGGCAAATCCCGCAATCACTTTTCCGTTAAACAAGCGGCGGACTTTTCGGGCTTTATGTTTCATAACGGTTGCCTGCCCAAAGGTTACCTGGCCGTCACCCGCTATGGCTACGTGTTCCCCTTTTTTCACTGCGACAATGGTCGTTGCATGAAACATGGCCAAAACCCCCTCAATGAAGTTTACTAGGGCATTTCCGGTGTGTCAAGTCAATTGCAGGTAATTTGCTACTTTTGTGAAAATTCACTCTGAATCAGGCATAATGTGGTCTTTTGCCCGGGGATGGGCCTGATCATAAACTTCTTTAAGCCGTTCACGAGTTAAATGCGTATAAATTTGAGTCGATGAAAGCTTCTCATGTCCCAGTAGTTCTTGAACACTTCTTAAATCAGCTCCACCATCCAACAAATGTGTTGCAAAGGAATGACGGAGCATATGAGGATTGACATGCTGTTCCAGACTAATCTTAGCCACCAGTTTATCTAAAATTCGTCGAACAGACCGATCCGATAAGCGCGTTCCCTGGTAATTAAGCAAAAGACTCTTATTGTGATCTACGCGCATTCCTAGATAAACCTCAATGGCCCGAATCGCGAAGTTTGTGACTGGAACCACCCGCTCTTTACTCCCCTTTCCAAGTACTCGGATTAACTTGCTATCTATATCTATATTCTCCCGATTTAAACCAACCAATTCACTAACCCTCAGCCCGGAGCCATAGAGCAACTCCATGATCACTTGATCGCGGGAACCCAATAGAGTTGTACCATCCGGGGCATGAAGCAACACCTCAACTTGGTCGAGGTACAGAAAATGCGGGAGTTTCCGTCCTAATTTCGGACTTGCTACCCGCTGAACTGGATTTCGTTGGAGAATATCCTTCCGACATAAGAATTTAAAAAAGGACCGTAACGCTGCAAGCTTACGGGCCATACTTTTTCTCGCCAGGCCATGTTCTGCTAAGACACCAAGAAAACTGCGTACAATGTAAACATCGATCAGATCCACTGTGAGCGATTCTGATTCTACATCTAATTCAAGTGCTGCAAAACGGGAAAACTGACCCAGATCAGCTTGATAAGCAGAGACAGTATGGTCTGATCGATTTTGGGAATATTGATGACCCGCGAAAAAACTTAACGCCTCATCCATTTTCAAACGGTTACTTACCTCCCCAAATCCTCCCACGCACAAAACTCGCCGAAAGACTCCAACGCCCGTTCTGAAATTTTTGTATTTTTTTCTCGTTTGTCCCGTATCCGCATTGTCAAGGGCGGGAGCAATCCAAAGTTAATATTCATCGGTTGAAAACTTTGACTAGGCGAGCCCTCCAGGTGACGCGCCAGTCCCCCTAACGTAGTTTCAGATGGGAAAACAAGGGTATTCATCCCACCAAGACGGCGCCAGGCATTAAGGCCTGCCAGAAGGCCACTAGCAGCAGATTCAACATATCCCTCGACCCCTGTCATTTGACCAGCGAAGAAGAGGGTCGGTTGAGTCTTTAAACTGAAATCTGCGTTAAGTACCTTAGGGGCATTGAGAAACGTATTCCTGTGCATGACACCAAAACGCACAAACTCGGCGTTTTCTAGACCGGGTATTAACGAAAAGACACGTTTTTGCTCCCCCCATTTCAAATGGGTCTGGAAGCCAACCAGATTAAAGAGGGTTCCTGCCTGATTTTCTTTACGAAGCTGGACAACAGCGTAGGACTTTTTCCCAGTGCGGTGATCCTGCAATCCAACAGGCTTTAATGGACCGAACGTCAACGTCTGAAGGCCACGTTTGGCCATCACTTCGATAGGCAAACAGCCTTCAAAAACCTTTCCCTGTTCAAATCCTTGGACTTCTGCCACCTCAGCCTGTAGCAAGGCGTTATAAAACGTTTCGTACTCTTCCCAAGTCATAGGACAGTTCAGGTAATCGGCGTCTCCCTTATCGTAGCGGGAAGCCCAAAAAGCCTTGTCCAAATTAATCGATTCCAGCGTGACGATCGGAGCGGCGGCATCGTAAAAAGCCAAGGCTTCCTCTCCCGTTAACCTTAGGATATCTTGTGCCAATTTATCAGAGGTCAATGGGCCACTGGCCACAACGGTGAACCCTTCTTGCGGAATACGCTGCACTTCTTCACGATGAATACAAACATTTGGATGTTGTTCCAACCGTTTTGTAATCTCACGAGAGAACAGGTCCCGATCAACTGCTAAAGCGCCACCGGCTGGAACCGCATGCTGATCGGCCGCGCTCATTATCAAGGAATCCAACCGGCGCATTTCTTCTTTCAATAACCCCACCGCATTCTCTAGACCGGTTCCCCGAAGCGAATTACTACAAACAAGTTCTGCAAATCTATCCGTATGATGTGCTGGTGTAGTTTTGGTCGGTCGCATTTCATATAAATCGACCATCACGCCGCGCTCGGCAAGTTGCCAGGCAGCCTCCGAACCTGCAAGACCTGCTCCAATGACGCTAATATGCTGCATGTATCTCTTTCGCTCCTTATCCCCGCTAGAAATTTTAGTTATTTCAGCCTTCTTCTATCACTTTGGTGTATCGACATTCCGGATTCGTGCAGACATGTTTTTTAACACGTTTCGATGATTTAATCACCATCATTTGGTTACACTCCGGACATGGTTCTGGGGCTGGCATTTCCCATGACACAAAATCACAATCTGGGTAAGCACTACAGCCGTAAAACTTGCGTCCTTTCTTTGAGCGACGTATCACGAGTGGCTTAGAGCATTTCGGACAATTCGCACCCACTTCTTCGAAGAGAGGTTTTGTATTTCGGCACTCTGGAAAACCGGGGCAGGCTAAGAATTTACCATAGCGACCCATCTTAATCACCATATTCCGTCCACATGTCTCACAGATTTCTTCTGAGACTTGATCCTCGATTTTCACTTTGCCGATCTGCTCTTCAGCATAAGCTAAAGTCACTGAGAAGGGCGTATAATAATCTTCAACGACGGACTTCCATGGAGTGCTTCCTTCTTCGATGAGATCGAGTTTCTCTTCCAAATTGGCTGTAAACTCTAGATTTAATATATCCGGGAAATATTCTTTAAGTAGGGTTATGACGATGTCTCCAAGTTCTGTGGGAAGAAGTTGTTTTTCCTCTTTGACAACATAACCCCGGGTTTGAATCGTTTCGATGGTTGGCGCATAGGTGCTAGGTCTTCCGATTCCTTCCTCTTCCATCTTACGAACTAAAGAGGCCTCAGTGAATCGTGGCGGTGGCTCCGTAAAATGTTGTTTGTCTTGAAGTTCAACCAGTTTTAGTTTCTCTCCCGGAGAAACTGAAAGGGTCAATGAGTTTTGTTCCTCATCGATTGTCTCTATATCATCTTTGCCCTCTTCATAAACAGCCAAAAAGCCTGGGAAACGTACCGTCGACGCATTCGCCCGGAATAAGTATTCCTCCACAAGCACATCAACCGTCAACGTATCCATAACTGCCACGCTCATCTGACTCGCGATAAAGCGCTCCCAAATCAATCGGTATAACCGCAATTGATCTCGTGATAAAATCCCCTTCAACGAATCCGGAGTCCGCATGGTTACAGTCGGTCGGATCGCTTCATGAGCTTCCTGAGATCGCCCCTTATTCTTGAACTGGCGAGGTTCTGGGGGATAATAATCGTTTCCGAAGTGTGAAAGGATCCATTCCTTCGCCTCAGTTTGAGCCGTTTCGGCGATCTTCACAGAATCAGTACGCATATACGTGATTAACCCAACAGTTCCTTCTTTACCCAGGTCGAGACCTTCATACAGTTGCTGCGACAGCATCATCGTGCGTTTGGGTGAAAAACTCAATTTACGATGCGCTTCCTGCTGTAAACTACTCGTGATAAAAGGAGGAGCAGGCAGTTTTTTCTTTTCTTTGGTTCGAACATCGGAAACTTGATAATCTTTATCCAAAATATCGCCTAGAATTAGTTCCATTTCTTTTTTTGAAGATATCGGAATTTTTTGCCCAGATTTCTTTAAGAGCTTAGCCAGGAATTTTCCCCCGGCAGATTGGAGATTAGCGGTTAGGCTCCAGTACTCTTCAGACACAAAAGCCTTTATTTGCTCTTCTCGATCATCAACTATCCGAACTGCCACGGATTGAACGCGGCCCGCGCTTAGCCCTTTCTTGATTTTTCGCCAGAGCAAAGGACTTAGTTGGTAGCCAACTAAACGGTCTAAGACTCGGCGGGCTTGCTGCGCATCGACTCGATGCTGGTCGATCTGCCGAGGATGCTTCATTGCCGCCTGTATGGCTGGTTTGGTAATTTCGTGAAATTCGATCCGATTTTTATCGCTCAGATTAAGCCCTAACAAATGGGATAAATGCCAAGCAATTGCTTCCCCCTCGCGGTCCGGGTCAGAAGCCAATAATACTTTATCCGCCCCTTTGGCTGCTGCACGTAGTTCCTTGATCAAGTCTCCTCGTCCACGAATCGCAATATATTTCGGTTCGAAGTCATGTTCTAAGTCCACGCCCAATTGACTTTTGGGTAAATCCCGCAAATGGCCCATCGAGGCTTTGACCGTATATCGGCTTCCCAAGAATTTGCTGATCGACTTTGCCTTGGCCGGCGACTCTACAATAACTAACGTTTTAGACACAATTTCACCTCAAATTAAACTCAAACAAATTATCAATCACTGATGCTCATGGGATTATCTTAAAAACTTAGTTCCACGTTGATAAAACTAAGCCCTATCTTAACGCCTTTTCCATAGTATGTCTAGCACTCTCGAGCTAATACATAATGTTGGCCCGGCAATTGTATGATTTTTCCGCCTAATTGAAGCTCCAATAATGCCAGCGAAATACTAGAACCTGTCAGGGTGGAGTGAATCGTAATTTGGTCAATATGAATAGGAACATCGCTTAACTGCTGAAGGATTAACCCATGTTCCATTTCAACAGGAACCCCCTCCTCCTCAGGCGAGGTTTTTTTATTTGCTGCTATTTGGCCCACATGCTTGGACCATGAAGGAAGCTCATTGCAGATGTCTTCAATTCCTTCCACAATTTTTGCTCCCTGGCGTATTAAGTGATGAGTTCCACGGCTCACCTTGCTAAAAATAGGGCCTGGAACAGCAAACACTTCTCGCCCTTGCTCCAAAGCGAAATCAACTGTGATCAAGGCTCCGCTTCTTGCCGCTGCTTCTACGACCACAACTCCACGGGAACATCCGCTAATCAAGCGATTACGCGCCGGAAAATGCGCAGCAAGCGGCGGCGCACCGGGCGGAAATTCACTAATTAAGGCGCCCCTCTCCAAAATGGCTTCAGCCAGTCGCCGGTTTTCTAAAGGATAAACCCGATCAAGACCACATCCTAGAAAGGCCCAGGTTATCCCCCCGCTATCAAGGGTTCCTTGATGAGCAGCGGTGTCGATGCCTCGAGCCAGACCGCTAGCAATGACAATTCCTTTAGCCGTAGCATCGCGAGATAACTCCCTCGCGACCGCTTTACCATACGCCGTCGCTTGGCGTGAGCCTACAATGGCTAGCACCTCCGCATCCCCGCTAAGCTGCCCACGATAATAAAGAAGTGGAGGGGCATCCGCCAACTCAGCGAGTAAAGAGGGATAATCGCGTTCATCTGGCGCGATCAAAAGGATTCCTTGTTTGCGCAACCCCTCTTCAATCTCCTTGGGATCAAGAGTTTGTCTTTCCTTCAAAATTTCTTTAATCCACTTTTCTTGATTAGGAACTCGCAGATATTCTTTCGATGAAGCCTCCCACGCTTTCATTGCACTACCAAAGTAAGCGATAAGCTGACGTAAATGTTGGCTTCCAACGCCCGGAATAGTGCGGAATGCCGCCCGTACTATCTTTTCCTGTTCCATATTAATGTGCAACCTCCTTTGCC
Source organism: Desulfosporosinus sp. (assembly GCA_036569365.1). Classification (GTDB taxonomy): domain Bacteria; phylum Bacillota; class Desulfitobacteriia; order Desulfitobacteriales; family Desulfitobacteriaceae; genus Desulfosporosinus. The sequence continues at coordinate 28,917 of DATCQU010000054.1, forward strand.
CTCCTTTTCGGGACAAAAGGACGCTTCTCCTGCGTAGAAAAATGTCGAATCCGATTGTTTCACGTGAAATAGTGTAAGATTGATGAGAAATCATTGGTTCGAGTCATCGCTGAGCCTTAACCGGAAATTGTAATTCAGTCATGCCTATGCTTCTTTCGAACGACGAGTTGTCTTCTTTCGAGGGGTCAAGGTGGATTTAGGTTTTTCACCGATGGGTAGATCCGGTTCTAATTTACCTTTTTCCTTTTCGGTCAGCGCAATACTTTCCCGCAGAGCTTCCATTAAATCAACCACTTTGCGACCCTTTACTGGGGTCTTCACATCATAGTTTTCTCCTGCCACCTTGCTTTCAATCAATAACGCCAGTTGTTCATGTAACTCATCACGGTATTTCTCTGGTTCAAACGGACGGGCCAAATTATCAATCAACTGACGAGCCATCGTTAATTCTGCTTCTGTTGGAATGACACGCTCTCCGTCCATATCCATATGGCGAATCTCCTTTGGATAATACATAGTTTCCATGACTAGGCCTTGTTCGAAAACACGGAGACAGGCCAAATGCTGCTTTGAGCGCAGAGTGACACGTGCCAAGGCGACTTTACCACTCTCCTCCATTGCCTGACAAAGTAACCGATAAGCCTTCTGAGCAGTTTCTTCAGGAGAGAGGTAATACGATTTTTGATAATATATCGGATCAATTTCTTTTAAGTCAATGAAATCCAGGATATCAATGGATCGACTCATAGGTTGTTCCATTGACGCAAGGTCCTCATCATTTAAAATAACGTACCGATCCTTCTCATACTCATATCCCTTAACTAAATCAGCCGCATCAACCTCTTGATCGCAAGAAGGACATTTCTTAATTGAACGAATACGGTGGTGGCAGTCTTTATGGAGAAAATGAAATTGAAACTCTTGCGATTCTGTGGCTGCATGCATTTTCACCGGTACATTAACTAAACCGAAACTGACGGATCCCTTCCATAACGTATGCATTTAACATTCCTCCCTGACTTAGTGTGAACATCAACGGAGATTTCAATGCATAATTAAAAAACCACGACATGCTGTATGAACTGTCGTGGTTTCTTAATTATGCATAGCGCATGGATGATCGTCGTAGAATGCTAAGACACTTCCTACCCTAAGGCCTGATACGTCTGCTGCAAGAGCATGGCATCTTCTTCTAGGTTCGGACTTTCGCAAATAGCCAACCCTTCTACTCCGAACGTATGACAGGCTTTCATAAGCTCTTCATATCGCAAGTCGGATTCTTTTAAGACAAGGTGGCGTTTCTCGCCCTTCAAGCCATATTCAATCCCAGAAATATGGAAATGTACATTTTTGACCCAACGATCGCCTAAGGCCTTAGCGGTTTCTTCAAGTATCGCGCAAAACTCATCATACGTATTATTCCGCCCATTCGTCCGGGCATGAAGATGGCTAAAATCTATACACGGTAACACTCCTGGCACCTCTTGAGCAATCCGAATAGTTTCAGTAAGATCGCCGAACTGGGTCCCTTTTCCAGTTGTTTCGGGACGAAGAATTACATCATTCCCCTCCGCATCGAGGGTCTCCCGCACAATAGAAAGTTCTCTAACGACCCGCGCTAATACCACCTCTGACGTATCATCATGATTGAAAGCAGGATGAAATACAGCGCTCCTCACACCAAGTATTTGCGCGATGCGAGCAGTATGGATGATACGATCCCGGCTCGCCGTGATTTTCTCCGGTTCACGAGAGTTGAGATTAATATAGTAAGGGCCATGACAACTCAACGCGACATTCAGTTCTTTCGCTACGGCACCTACTTTTCTTGCTTTATCTTCCCCCATGCGAACTCCTTGGACAAATTCTATTTCTAAGGCACCGAGATTAAGCTCCCGAATACGACGTACCCCGCCTTCACTAGATCGGTCCGTTGATGATACTGGAACTCCAGCGGTTCCAAATAATAATGGCAATATATTTCACCTCTACAATTTTCATCATATTATATCCTCTTTCTCTAGAAAAACCAAAAGACATCCCTAAGGATGTCCTCAATTATAAAGACTGACGCTGTTTATCTGGTAGGGGCAATTCATATGTCCCTACCAGACGAACTTTATATTTAAAATTATAACCCCTTCTGCTCAACCCCACTGAAAAGAAATCCCAGATGAACCGTGGAATTCATGAGTACTAACCGCCATTTCCCGTTGTCATACTCCAACACATTGATGCAGGTGTTATCTTGTTTCATCTGCCAGAAGTGACTCTGTTCCATCTCCAGAATATCGCATAGTACGGCTTTATTGACCGCATCATGCGCGACAACCAGGACGGTTTGCCCTCGATGTTTTGCAGCGTATTCCTTAAAAGCATCCATAGCTCGCGCGCGAACATCTTCAATACTTTCCCCATCAGGCATCTGACAATCCACCACAGTGGTCCTCCAGCGCTCTAAAAGTTCAGGGTACAGGCCTTCAATTTCCGATGCAAAAAGACCCTCCCATTTCCCGTGGTTAATTTCCAGCAATCGTTCATCCTTATTGACCTCTAGCTCATGAAAGTTCGCGCACATCATGGCAGTATCAAAGGATCGAGACAAAGGACTAGCATATACTACATCCATCGGGACATTTTTTAGGGCTTCAGCCACCAGATTCCCCTGCTTGAGTCCCACAGGGCTGAGGGGCGTGTCGATCTGCCCCTGATATCTCCCTTCAAAGTTCCAGATGGTTTCACCATGACGGACTAATATGAATCTCGTTATCGACGATTTCCCCTCTTCTTTTAGGACATCAATAGGAGTCTTGAGCATTTGTGCTTCATTCACCATCGAAATTCACCAGTTTGGCGCCGAGTATTCCATTCACCGCTTTGATTTTTAACAATGTATCGTTGGAGATTTCAGATTCCACCTCTAAATACATGATACTTTTTCCCGCTTGTTCCGTCTTAACGACCTGCATGCTCGTTATATTTATATTCTTATCTCCCAACAAACTTCCCACTGCCCCAATAATGCCAGGGTGGTCATTATGAGGTACCATTAGCTGCCATCCTTTGGGAGCAATATCGACACGGTATCCGTCAATCATGACAATTCGGCCTTCATGACCAAAGAGTGTACCACCCACTCGATGTTCCCCTTTATCTGTTTTAACACGAACGCTGATCAAATTCGCGAAAAGTTCTGTCTCTTCGCTTTTAACTTCCCGGACTTTAATCCCCCGAGATTTTGCGACAGTCGGGGCATTGATATAGTTCACAGCTTCTTGGAGAATCGGGTTTAAAATTCCTTTTAACGTTGCAATCGTCAGCATTTTACTGTCAACTTCACCGATTGCTCCCTTGTACTCCACTTCTACCGACTGAATTCGTCCTTCTGCCAGATAAGCCGCCAATGTGCCCATTTTTTCTACCAGCTGAAAATATGGTTTGATAAACTGCATTACGCTCTGGGGAACCGGTGGCATGTTGACAGCAGTAGACACAGGCTCTCCCTTTAAGGCAGCCAAAACCCCTGCAGCCACGTCAACAGCAACCCCCACCTGCGCCTCTCTGGTTGAAGCCCCAAGGTGCGGAGTAACGATGACATTTTCTAGGCTCATCAGTGGATTATCCAGACCAACTGGTTCTTTCTCGAAAACATCCACTGCGGCCCCAGCCACAATTCCCGCCTGAATGGCCTTAAGCAAGGCCGCCTCGTCGATCAATCCACCCCTAGCACATTGCACGATCCGAATGCCTTTCTTCATTTTAGCGAATGCTTCGTCGTTGATAATATGCTTGGTTTCAGCGGTAAGGGGAGTATGAAGGGTAATAAAGTCTGATTGAGCATAAATCTGATCAAGTTCGGCCAGCACAATCCCTAAATCTAAGGCCTTCTCCTCCGTTATAAACGGATCGAACGCCAAAACTTTCATCTCGAAAGCGAGAGCCCGTTGGACGACTCCGGTGCCTATGCGACCCAGACCGATAACCCCTAGGGTTTTACCTCGCATTTCCGCGCCCATGAATTTGCTGCGCTCCCATTTTCCTTCTTTCATAGAGCGGTGTGCCTGTGGAACGTTTCGAGCTAAAGCAAGCATCATCGCCATGGTAAGCTCTGCTGCGGCGATAGTGTTTCCATCCGGTGCATTAATAACCATGATTCCTTTTTCAGTAGCGGCCTGTATATCAATGTTGTCCACGCCGACTCCTGCCCGGCCAATCACCTTGAGATTGGTTGCAGCTTCGATTACTGCTCTCCTGACCTTAGTTTCACTGCGAACTACCAAGGCATCGTACTGCGGGATAATCGCAATCAGTTCTTCTGGAGACAAGCCATGTCTGACATCCACCTCATGTGTTTGTTGTAAGATCTTAACCCCTTCATCTGATACTTTATCGCTAACAAGAATTTTCATTGTAATATTCATTCCTTTCGCCTTATGATGTTATGTTGAGTTTCCTCACCCCATGGAACGTTGATAAGCTACGATCCTTCGCCACCCCTCTTTAACCTATAAAAATACAAAGCCCACCCCAATCACTTGGGGCGGGAATTTCCGCGGTGCCACCCAGTTTCGACCATTACAACATCAAGTACGCCTAAATAAAAAAACCCCATCCCAAAAGGGACGAGAGGATTTCCCTCGTTGCCACCCATAATAGCCAACTCTTTAACCCGCTGTATCGGGCGGAACCCGTCACGATTCATCATCGGACACTCCGGAATGGAATCCTATGCCTGATTCATCGACTTGCACCGACCGTCGACTCTCTTTAGAACCTCAGCATTGAACATTTCCATCATTGCATTATTAATGTATTATTGGCTTAATTTTAAAATGTCCGCGCTAGGAAGTCAAGTGTTTTCTTCTGTAATACATTATTCATTCCTCTATTTCCAGATAAATTATGATCCTTGTTACATACAGTCTTTGGTATAAAGTCATACTAATAATGCTTTCAGCAATAGTATTGACGGAAGTAAGTGTCCAAATCGAAGGGAGGATTGTTCTTATGTCAAGGCGAGGAAAAAGCATTATGTCTTATGAGTTGAAAGAACAGATTGCTCAAGAGCTTGGCTTTGCCGGGACCCTTCAACAAGAGGGCTTTGGAGGGGTTTCTTCAAGAGACTGTGGCAACATGGTTAAAATGGCAATCGAACTGGCGGAACGCAATCTTCCTGGGAACAACATCATGTAAATAACCCCTTATATCTACCTAAAAGAGCCGCGGACACTTTCACGCGGCTCTTTTAGGTACGACAGCGTTTCATCTATCACATTCCAAAAAGCATACAACCTTCGGAAGGATTTAGGGAAATCTCATTATTAATGTCTTAATAAAATTTTATTATACTATCGATAATCCATCTATATAATGATAAACTATAATAAATAAAAATGGGAATTGGAAGGGGCGTGTTGGAAAAGCAACAACTTTAACCCCATGATGAAATGAAATGAAATGATTAGGAATTTCAAACCATCAAAAATATTCCTGAGTAATAGAAAAGGAGCGTGGATAATATGGCAGAGGTTATGGAAATTCGAGAAAGTTCAATTGCTGACCCCGGGCCACTGGGCCTTGCAGCTTTTGCACTAACAACGTTTATTCTCAGTATGTCGAATGCTCAACTTGTTCCCAAAGAGCTCGGTACTTTGTTTGTTCCCTTGGCCCTATTCTATGGTGGATTAGCGCAGGTCCTAGCTGGTATGTGGGAATTCAAAAAAAATAATACGTTTGGTGCTGTAGCATTTACAACCTATGGATCGTTTTGGCTTGGATTGGGAACAACCGTTATCTTGGAGTCACTCAAGATCCTAAACTTCGGTACTTCTGGGCATGCAGCCATAGGATTATATCTGATAGGTTTTACCATCTTCAATACGTATATGACGATCGGAACTTTTAAAATTAATAACGCTTTGCTCGCAGTCTTTTCGTCCTTAGAAATTACTTTCGTTCTCTTATCTTTAGCTGAGTTTGGTATTATATCTAGTGTTCCTGGAGGCCTTTTCGGATTAATCACCGCGGCTTGTGCTTGGTACGCTTCTGCAGCTGGTGTTCTTAATCCACTTTACGGCCGAGCACTTCTGCCAATCGGACCACGTGGAATAGTTGTTCAAACGACTAAAACTGAAAAAGCTTATATCGCAAAAAACGTGAAACAAATGTAATCTCTTAAGTGTTATAATTCACGAAGTGTCCTTAATTCTCACATATCCAAGGGATCAAATAACTCCAGGATTAAAACCTGGAGTTTTTTGATCTTTTATTGTTCTAACCGTCTGTCCAAGGACAAAGCGTCGATATGTCACTCGATTTATAGTATGTTTGCTGTATCCAAGGAACGAAACTGTAATGCCTCAGCCAAGTGCTCCGGTAGAATATCGGAAAGGTCCGATAGATCTGCAATCGTACGCGCAACTCTTAAAATCCGATCATGTGCCCGAGCACTGAGGTGGTGGCTATCAAAGATTCTATGTAATAGTGATTCTCCACTTGGAGTCAACTTACCGAATTCTTTGGTTTGCTTAGCTGTCATTTCAGCGTTTGTTTTTGCCGGTCCCAGTCGCTCCCATTGCTTCCTACGAGCCACCATAACTCGTTCCCTAACTGCCCTAGAGGACTCATTTCCATCCCCTTCCTTTAATTCGGAGTAGCTCAACCTTGGCACCTGGACGAATAAATCGAAACGATCCAAAAGTGGACCGGAGATCCTGCCACGATAATTTTGGATCTGCAATGGTGTGCAAGAACACACTCTACCTTGGTCTCCATAATATCCGCACGGGCAAGGGTTCATACTTGCAATAACGCTTATATGGGCAGGATAGGTAATACTCCCTGCTTGTCGCGTAATCGTCAACTCACGATCTTCCAAAGGTTGCCGTAAGCATTCTAAGACCTCACGTGCAAACTCTGGAAGCTCATCCAAGAACAAAATACCGTGATTGGCAAAACTCAATTCGCCGGGGCGTAAATTTCGCCCCCCTGTCAAATCCATAAATAAATGATACTATAGATGGTAGAAATGTCCATTCCCACAGAGTTAAGTAGGATTCCCAACAGTAATAATTGCGACCAATTATTGATCTTATAAAATTAAATAAAACTGGTTTTTCTGGAGGAACTTTAATCTTATTAAAGAACTAATACACAAATTGCAGAAATGAAAAATGATGATTGAACAGAACATAATCACGGTTGAGGGTTTTTAAACAATCTGATTATTTAACAACGCATATAGTCAGTTAATACAGGCTTTTGTGTCTATCATCTTTTTTCAAATTTTCACAGTTATTGGGACAATTAGTTGTAGTGTCTCCATGTTCTACCGTGTCGTGAGATGGGTAATCCGATTCAGATTCTATATCATAAAAGAAAACATACCCCTTCTCACAACTACACTTTCTTTTTTCTCTCAATACTACGTGGAATTTCAAACCCATACATATCCGCACCCTTCTTTTAAATTCACATTTATTAATATCAATGTTGCAGTATTACACAACTTACTCACAGAGATCTGTCCAATCATTTTTACATCTTTTTACCATGTTACGCACTTTTTTACCTGTGTGAAAACTATTATACAAATTACACAATGGAGGTTTTTTTCCATGCCAGTAAGAAAGATACCTATGAATTATAGAAACGTAACCGGAGTTTTCCCGTCTCCTAGGTCAATAGGGAGCGCCGCATTCGAATCTACCCTGGAACGTGATTTTCTTACTATTCTCGATTTTGATTATGAAGTTGAGAAGTTTGAAGTTCAGCCTGTCAAAATTGAATACATAGATGAATTTGCTAAAAAAAGAACATATACACCTGATGTGCTTGTCCAGTATCGTTGTAACCACTCTGATAATCCAAAATACACATTATATGAAGTAAAATATCGAAAAGATTTAAAGGAGAAGTGGCCTGAATTAAGACCAAAATTCAAAGCAGCTTTGCACTTCGCCAAAACTAAAGGCTGGAGCTTCAAGATCATTACGGATTTAGAGATTCGTAGACCTTATCTAGAAAACATTAAATTTCTCCGCCGTTATGATATTCCTATTGAAGATCACAGAATGGAAACGGCAAGGCGGATCCTAGAAAACCTACGTGAAATAACCCCTGAGATATTGGCAGTTGCTCTCGCTCAGGATTTTTCCAATCGTGCGGAAGCCATTTTCCTGGTCTGGCAGATGCTCGCACGTGGGTATATCATTGCCGATCTTACTGAACCATTAAGTATGAATACCCCTATCTGGGTTCCCTAACTTTTTAACGAGAGGTGATTATTTATGCCAGAAACGAAAAATTGCTCTCCTTTTCTCAATATCCAGGTTGGCGGGACTGTAATGCACGGAATTCAGCCGTATGTTGTCACTCATTTACTCGATATCGAAACTATCCTCGCCAAGTCTTGTAATACTAGCCAAGTCCAACGTCTACGGATCGCCGAGTTATCATCTGGAACGGAAACTGAGAATAAAAACATTCATAGTACATCACTGAGTGTTCCAGATGAAGATTGGAATGAAGCTATGCGACGTTTTGAAATCATTATGCCACTACTTACAGCTGGTGTAAGCAGAACACGACCTCTTGTCGAAGAACGGGCCAAAAAATTCGGAGTATCTGCGAGTGCTCTCGGTGGTTGTCAAGATAGTTGTCGCATTTGACCAAATTTCTTGTTCACTTAAAATGTGTCAATCACGACGAATGGAAGGTGCCGGACGCTCGGCGCTTGCCAGAAGTAACTTTTGTGATCTGCGGATCAAAAAGTCCCTTC
>DATCQU010000055.1:0-42037 GCA_036569365.1 Desulfosporosinus sp.
CAAGAAATGTGTAATAACGATTCTCCACCTGGCAAATACGACTTGTTCGCTGTTGAAGGGGGCACTGCCGCCATGTGTTACATCTTCGACTCCTTGATTGCGAATCATTTACTAGCCGTCGGGGACAAGATTGCACTCATGGTACCAACCTTTGCCCCTTATCTCGAGATTCCACATTTATCACGCTATGATTTTGAGGTTGTTAGAATAAAGGCTACGGAAATGAATGAAAAGGGTCTTAATATTTGGCAATATCCGAACTCAGAGATTGATAAACTAATGGATCCGAGTATCAAAGCATTATTTGTTGTTAACCCAAGCAACCCACCCTCTATCGCCATCAAAGCGGAGTCACAAAAGCATTTAATGGAAGTGGTTAAGAAACACAATCCCAAGTTAATGATCATTACAGATGATGTGTACGGCACGTTTGTCGATGACTTCCGTTCGCTCATGGCAGATTTACCGTTTAATACACTCGGGGTATACTCGTTCTCCAAATATTTTGGAGCTACGGGTTGGCGTCTAGGGGTCATCGCCGTTCATCAAAACAATGTCTATGATCAATTGCTGAAAGAACTGCCCCGAGAAAAAGTGGAGGCCCTGGCAGGGCGCTATGGAACACTTACTTTACATCCTGAACAAATTCGTTTTATTGATCGAATGGTGGCAGACAGTCGCCAAGTCGCTCTAAATCATACAGCCGGTTTATCAACACCTCAGCAAGTACAAATGGGTCTTTTCGCTCTCTTCGCGTTACTTGATCAAACGAACCGTTACAAGAAATTGACCCAGGAAATTTGTCACCATCGGCAAGAATTATTATACGATGGCTTCGAGATGGAGTTACGCATTGATCCGAATGACGCTGCATATTACAGTCAAATAGATTTATTAGTATGGGCAAAAATTAAGTACGGTGACGAATTTGGGGATTATCTTCAAGCGAACTATGAGCCTACCGACATCCTTTTTCGTTTAGCCGAGGAATCTTCCATCGTGCTCCTCAATGGCGGTGGCTTTGGCGGTCCGGAGTGGTCCATTCGAACCTCTCTTGCCAACTTGAAGGACGATGCTTATAGCCAAATCGGCGAAACGGTCCTAAGGACGTTTGAAGAGTATGCGGAAGCTTGGAGAGAATCTTAAAAATTGCGGGAGTAACGTTCGATTAATTATTATTGATGATGGACAAAATAGTCCAGAGGTGATGATTTCAGATGAAATGTAACGTTGGAGGAACTGAGCGTATTATTAGGATTGTTCTAGGCTCAATCATCCTTCTCATGGGCCTATACTTTAGGAGTTGGTGGGGCATCATTGGCTTAGTGCCACTTATTACAGGAGCGATCCGTTATTGCCCGCTGAGTGCGGTGTTAGGCATCTCTACTTGCAAGGTTGATAATGGACAATAACCACGTAATCTCTATAAGGTAAGTAGCTTAAAGGGTGTCCACGTTATGAGGACACCCTTTTGCTTTCAGCGGACTTCAGATCAGAATTTAAGCCAAATTTCAGAACTGGCGTCACTCGGCATTCTCCAATCCCCTCTCGGAGAGAGCGAAATTGAGCCTACTTTGACTCCATCAGGCATAGCCGAGCGTTTAAATTGTTGAGTGAAAAACCGTTTACAAAAGACCTTGAGCCAGTGGACAATGTCCTCCTTCTCATAGTTTTCAAACGCATTTTCCGCTAACAAAACAATTTTAGAAGGGGTATATCCAAAGCGCAGCATATTATAGAGAAAGAAATCATGTAAAGTATACGGACCGACAATGTCCTCGGTCTTTTGTTTAATGTCCCCCTTCTCATCAAGGGGGAGCAATTCAGGGCTGACCGGGGTCTCTAGAATATCCAACAAAGCATTTCTTGTATCTGGTTTATCTGATCTCTCCGCATACCAAGTGACTAGATAACGGACAAGTGTTTTTGGGATACCAGAATTGACGCCATACATACTCATCTGGTCTCCGTTATAGGTACACCAGCCAAGAGCTAATTCTGATAAATCACCCGTCCCCACGACAAGTCCACCAACTTGATTGGAGATATCCATCAGGATTTGAGTTCGTTCCCTGGCTTGAGCATTTTCATACGTAATATCATGCACAGATAAGTCATGTCCGATCGCCGTCAAATGCTGTATGCACGCCTCTTTAATGGATATTTCCTTTGTTGTAACCCCTAATCCTTTCATCAAGTCATGCGAGTTGCGATACGTCCGTCCTGATGTTCCGAATCCCGGCATGGTTACCCCTATGATGTTTTCTTTAGGAAGTTTGAGCTTTTCAAAAGCTGCACAGCATACTAACAACGCCAACGTAGAATCTAATCCCCCGGAAATACCTAGGACCGCTTTCTTAATACCCGTCTTTGCCAAACGTTGGGCGAGTCCTGCCGATTGAATTCGGAAGATCTCTAAGCACCGTTCATCTCGATCTTCTTTACTTGATGGCACGAACGGGTGAGGGTTGGTATGTCGTTCTAAGCTAGGAACTGAGGGGTGTGTAAGACTAAACGAAACAGTTTCGTAATTTTTAGCATCAACGTTACCCATGAAACTGTTGAATTTTCGACGGTCGTTCGACAACAACTCAATATCCAGGTCTCGAATCAGCAAGGTTTCTTCGTCATTCATTCTATCCTCTGCTAATAACGCTCCATTTTCCGCGATCATAGCATGACCGCCAAAAACAACATCCGTTGTCGATTCACTATTTCCAGCCGAAGTGTACAAATATGCCGCCATACATTTTGCAGATTGTTGCGTCACTAGATTTCGACGATATTCTGCCTTCCCTACAATTTCGTTACTTGCCGATAAATTGAGAATTACGTTCGCACCATGTTGAGCATGATACGAACTCGGTGGGATCGGCATCCACAAATCTTCACAAAGTTCTACACCTACCACCAACTCGGAGTTATCGTCCTTAAACAGAAGATTCTCATGAAAAGGAACCTCTATTCCGCATAGTTTTACCTTATTAGAAATTCGGTTAAGCGCCGAAGCAAACCAACGTTTCTCATAAAATTCACTGTAGTTTGGGATAAATATTTTCGGTACGACACCTAATAGATGTCCCTCATGAATCATGACCGCACAATTAAACAATTGATTATCGCTCATAATAGGCATACCGACGGCAATAAGCATCTTCGTTTCTTTTGTTGCTTGAAGTAAATTCATGAGTTCTTTCTCCGCTGATTCAAGCAGTAGTCTTTGATTGAAAAGATCGCCCGCACTATAACCAGTAACACACAGTTCGGGAAATACGAGCACCTGAACCTTTCGGTCAGCGGCTTTCATAATTAAAGTTCTCATTTGTTCTATATTAAACGTCGGATTTGCTACTTCTAGATAAGGAACGGCAACCCCTGCTCTTATAAATCCATACTGGTTTAAGGAAATCAATATAAATCACTCCCCTTCTATACATACGTCTATCTTTATTTGGCCATGTTTGAGAGAGTCTTACTGCTACTACCTGGTTACTATAATTTAGTGTAATCTTAATGCTTCCGATTATACGCCTTCTTCTTTCATTTTATAAGTGGATAATAAAATATGCCTTATAAATTTCACTATTTCCCCAAGCTTTACTCATAAAACTTTCACATTTTATACCTGTAAACTTAACATCTTTTAGTTATCCTTAAAGAAGTAGCCATTAGGTTATCTTAACCATATCCATTAGCAACAGGAGGAATTAATTATGGAAGACGAAACTCGCTTACCACAAAATGACACGATCACACCTTCTGAAAATACGAATACCCTACACCCCGTCCAACGTAAACCAAAAATGAAACTTATTGCAACCGCCAGCCTCTGTTTAATCAGCGCCGTCATCGGTGGTCTTACAACGGTTGCCGCAGTTCCCTATATATATCCGACTAAGACATTGTCCCCAACGCAAACGGCTAATTCGTCTATTACACAGGTAGCCAATCTTACGGCCAACCAAACCAATTTTCCAGTTGCGCAAATTGCTAAGAATTTAGGTCCAGCTGTTGTGGGTGTTTCTAACTTCCAATCGGGCCAAAGCCGTTTAGGTAACTCAGGTCTCCAAGAAGCAGGAAGCGGTTCTGGTTTTATTATTGATGCCCAAAAAGGCTATATCGTGACTAACAATCATGTCATCGATGGCGCACAAAAAATTACAGTTAGTTTGAGTGATGGACGTAATCTTGTCGCGAAAGTAATTGGTGCTGATCCACGCACAGATCTTGCGGTACTCCAGATTTCAGATACAAAAAACCTCACTGCGGCTAAGCTCGGAGATTCTTCGAAACTCGAAGTGGGTGAACCCGTAGTTGCTATCGGAAATCCTGGCGGTAACGAGTTTGCTCGTTCCGTAACCACAGGTGTCATCTCTGCAACCAATCGCACACTGGGCATTCAAGGTGAGTCAAGCTTCGACCTGATTCAAACGGACGCCGCCATAAATCCTGGAAATAGCGGTGGACCGCTCGTGGATTATCAAGGACAAGTCATCGGCATCAATTCGGCAAAGTACGCGCAGCAGGGCTTTGAAGGGATGGGTTTTTCTATCCCAATTTCAGACGCCATGCCTACAATTCAACAATTGATGGCTTCAGGTGTGGCCACACATCCGGCACTTTTAGTGAGCACGGACGATCAATACAACACTTACGCGCAGACCAACAACAAACCCCTTGGAGCCTATATTGCAGCTGTGACACCGAATGGCCCTGCAGCTAAGGCCGGGATTGTAAAAGGCGATGTGATCACCAAGATAAATACTGCTCAAGTACAAAATTCGTCTAACCTTATCCATGAACTCTATAAATATAAAGTCGGGGATAAAGTAACTGTAACCTACATCCGTGATGGACAGACTAAACAAGTTCAGGCCACACTCGGAGAAGTATCCTCGAATCAGTAAATCCTATTTTAACTAAAACTGAACATCGAAACTTTCCATCAGGATGAGATGGCAAGGCTGGCTGTATGCATTAATATGCTTTCAGCCAGCCTTTTTCTTCACATTATTTTAGACAATTCCGAAAAAAGGTAAAAATCCCTATATTTCACCCTTTGAGAGTATTATAATAGAAACAAGATAGGGAATAAGGTGGTGTATTCTTGAGCAACCAGGGTGATTTACAACAGCTCTTTAAGAAATATCAAAACTTCACGAATGTGATCCATAAAATCTTCATCATTATTCCCTTTAGCTTCTTTCTCTTTGTGGCACCGGTACAGGCTGGAAATGACTTTCAATATTCGAAACCGATTCTAACGGATAACCTGCCTGGGTATAAATACGTTGTTTTGGATAAAGATGTCTATACCCACAGTAACCAGCTTCACGACTTACGGATTTTTAATGAAACGGATGAAGAAGTTCCCTATCTCCTCGAATCCATCCACGACGCTGCGACTTCCAAAGAAAAAGAAGACTTTATACAATCAGAATTTGTTGCCTATGTAACAACTCAGGAAACTAACAATACGGTCATTACGATAAAGGTGAACCACCTTACACCCTTTCGCTTAGAATTAAACACTGACGACATGTTTCAACGCAGCTATGCACTTTATGGCTTGAAAGGTGAGACGAAACGGTATCTCGTAGAAGGAACACTAGCAAATCTCCCCTCAGACCCTTCCCTGCCTATTAATCAAGATATCGAGTGGGAGGATACTAACCCAGTCGATCAACTCCAACTCGTCATCCATAACCGTGTTGATCAACCCATTATGCTGAAGTCCTTGAGCCTAAGCTACTATCTCAACAAGCTAGTCTTTAAGGATTTAGGGAACACTCATTATCGATTAGCTTATGGAAACGTTACTATCAACTCACCCCTCTACAATATCATGGATTATAAAGCCGTCGGAACAAAGGAACCCCTGACTCAAGCTAAGCTAGGAACAGAAATTTCTGCGCCACCTCAAGCGCAACTACCTGAGACTCCAACAAATCATAAACTGCTCTTCATACTCATAGGTTCCGCCTTGGCTTTGTTTTTAATCACAGGCCTTGGGTTAAGGAAAAAGTCCCCTAAATAAGCGATTAAGAAACAGTGGGTAGATCAGCGTATGATCTACCCACTGTTTCTTAATTTCAAATCAATGAGTAGTAGACAACACTAGTGTTCTAGTATTTAATCGTTAAAAGTTCACATAATAACGTTGCTACTCAAATTAATTATCAAAGAATCCGTGAGGGAATATATTTATTCCAACAAAAACCATTGACTTGATAAGAATTAAATTGTATTATTCTAATTGAGAATAATTATCACAATCAATTGGAGGAGGTGGACAATGATGCGGGGAAATAAAACTGCACTACTTATTTTAACGATTTTGCTCATAACGTTTAGTCCTTTAAAAGTATGGGCCTCAACTCAGGCATCAGAGAACCTGACCCAGGCGGAACTTTTTATCGATCAAGCATTAACGGAGGCAAATCAGGGGCATTTATCCGAAGCTAAACAAAGCTATCAAAAATTTCACGATATGTGGGGACAAACTGAAGATGGCGTAAAACAGGAATCTACAGATGCGTATAAAGATATTGAATCAAATTTGGGTCAAGTCGATTACGCTTTCATGCAAAATAAACAAGAAAACATAACTCAGGCCTTGCAAGGGCTTATAAACGTGAATCAGAAGTTTATTCGGGGAGAGTTCCCCAAGGGCCAGCAGTTCAAAAAAGAGAATATTTCCCTCAGTGATTTCATCGTTTTATTGCAACAAGCTAAGCTCAAGGCTCAAGATCAGAAACAACAATCAGCGCTGGCTGATATTTCGAAAGTACGTGAATCTTGGTTAAGTGTGGAAGGAATTGTAGTTGCCCAATCCGCAGCTGTTTATAGTGATACTGAAAGAGACATGGTTACTGTAAATGCGATGCTTTCTGCTAATCCTCCCAATTATCAAGGCGCGATTCCACTGTTAGATCAGATGGTTAATTACTTGAGCCCACTCGCGAATAAATCCGGGTATACGTTTTGGGATGCCGCGATGATCCTAATCCGGGAAGGTCTTGAAGCACTCTTGGTTATTGCTGCTTTACTGGCTTTTGTCAAAAAATCTGACCAAACCAAAAGCAACGGCAAGGGGAACCGATGGATTTGGCTTGGAGTTATAGGCGGTCTGCTTCTCAGCATTGTAGTCGCGTTCATTGTAAAATTCGTCTTCTCCTCGGGATCATTCGGAAATAACAATGCCCTGATCAATGGATGGACTGGTGTATTCGCCGCTGTTATGCTCCTATACATGAGCTACTGGCTGCATAGTCAATCAAATATTGCTGATTGGCAAAAATACATTCGCCATAAAAGTGAATCTGCTTTGGATACGGGACGTATGGTATCCCTAGGTGTTCTTTCTTTTCTCGCGGTCTTCAGGGAAGGGACAGAAACTGTCTTGTTTTTCATTGGGATGGTCAATCAAATTAGCATGAAAGAACTTGTGCTTGGTTTAGTCGTTGGATTCGGTTTACTTTCCGCGCTAGCTTATTTAATGATTCGCCTCGGATTGAAACTGCCAATCCGCCCCTTCTTCATGGTTTCTAGTATTATCGTCTTTTATTTATGTCTCAAGTTCACGGGTATGGGGATTCATGGTTTGCAGATGGCTGGTATTATACCCTCCACCACGGCTTCGATTATTCCCCATATTGACTTGATCGCTTTATATCCATCATGGCAGAGCGCTCTTCCGCAGATTATTTTAGTCATTAGTGCTCTATGCGTCATTCTCTGGAAGCGGATGAATACTAAGAAATCCTTGCCCGCGGAATCGAACGAGATCCACTAAGAATAGTAAATCAAAATTTAGGAGGCTATTTTATGAAATTATCTCGCTTAATGATTGCTTCAACTCTCGTGATTAGTTTAGTCGTTATCGGATGTGGCACAACCAAACCCGATCAACCAACACCCCCAGACACATCTAAACAAGGGACCTCTACTCAAACACCTTCAGTGATTAAAACAGGCGTGACAAAGATGCTTAGCATCACTGTAGATTTGAAAACGGCAATTGATGCTGGTGATGAAGCAAAGGTTAAAGTGGCTGGTCCTCAGTTAGAAGAGGCCTGGAGCCCCTTTGAAGATACCACAAAACAGAAATACCCTGATCTTTATAAAAAAATCGAAGAATTCCTTGATCCAACTATAGCAGGCTCGAAGGTAAGCCCTCTTGATAAACAAGCTCTCGGAACATTGAATGAGAAATTAACTCAAGTATTAAATGAGTTGGCATCAAAAGAAAAGTAATGAATGAATGAAGTGAGGAATACACTTCATAGCCAATAACAAGTAGACCACCCATCAAATTGGGTGGTCTACTTGTTATTGCGTCCTAAGAAATATATTTACTTATTTGCTTTCAACCCAACGACAGAAACTATTACGGTTAATTATTTTCTCTTGTTGGTATTAATGCCTATGATCGAATAAAGGGGGCACCATCCTATTATTCCTGTAATCAGTGGGATTAGACCGATCAAGGCAAAATATTGGGAGTTGCCTTGAAGAACAAACCATAGAGACAAGATAATAAGGCCAAGAATAATACGAATGATTCTGTCTAAACTACCTTCATTAACTTTCATAAGATTTCCTCCTTCTTAAGATTTATTTCATCTTCTAATTAGCATACACGTTTCCATAAGAAACTTCAATGACAAAGTTAGCGATTGAGGAGCATCTTTTAATTTGATTATACGCAAGCTAACACCATATTATTGAGGAGGTGATTGAATGACTCAGGAATCAAATAACACTCATGACCCGAAAGAACAACCCCTACATAGAAGTTCTAAAAGGATCGTTTTAATAACAACCATCGTAATAGTCGCTATAGCGGTATTAATGTTTCTAGCCATGCATTTTACATCCCAACCGAATTTTTGTTCGTCCTGCCATGAAATCCGTCAACCAGTGGCCAGCTGGAATGCAGGAGCTCACAAAAATATAACCTGTCTCGATTGTCACGCTAATCCAGGTACAATAGGGTACGTCTCCCGGAAATTTAAAGGACTGGGAGAGGTTTACCTCCATTTTACCAATCAAATACCCACCCCACTTGAGGCGAAGTACAACACTCAAACCTGCATCGTATGTCACACTGGGCAAAACCGATATTATTCCGACGCCAAGAATATAAAACTCCCGCCAGGACCGTTGGCTCCCAAAGTTTCTCACAATCAAATTCTTCAAGACAATATTTCTTGTCTCGTTTGTCATCGATATGTCGGACACGGTGAGCCCCAATAGCCTTCACCATAAATACTTGACTCGTTCGATAATTGTTAAGGAGGGAAAAATATGAATTGTAAAAGACCTCTCTTCGTATCAATCATTTCACTAGCCTTATTAATAGGGCTAACCTTGGGCTGCAGTAAAACGCAAACTCCCTCACCTCAAGTGCCCGGAGCCCTACCCAGCGGAATAGTTAAGATTGGTTATGTCGGGAACGACACGTGTAAACAATGCCACCCCACAAAATTCGATAATGTCCCGAAAACTAACCATTTTCAAGACTTCAAACCCCTTTCCGCTTATCCTTTGGACAAGCCCTTAGCTCCAATTACTGTTTTTGACGCGACCAACACCACAAAACCTACATCAACAACCCTTGATTTATCTCAAGTTAAGGTCTACGGGGTCATGATGGACAATTATATTATAGCCGAAGTACCAGCAACTGCTGGATTCAAGGAAAAAATTTATCGTGTCGCAGCCATTAAGAAAACTGACGACAAATGGCAAATTCAACCCACTAAACAAACTGACTTCAACAAGGATGGAAAGCCCGACTGGACTGCGGAAAGCTTTAATAATTGTGCGAAATGCCATGCTCCAGGTATTGCAAACGCTTCACCTGATTATGGTTTTTCATGTGAAACGTGTCATGGCCCTGGTGCAATCCATGCGAGTTCCATAGACAAGATGGGAACAATGAGCCTTGCAACCGCAAGTAATGCGTGCTTGGGTTGTCATAAGAGCGATCCAGTAAAAGATGCTACGACAGGGAACTTCGTAACTGACAATCACCATGGTACCCGCGACTACTTTGCAAGTAAACATGCCAATAGCACGCAAGTGAACGGTTGTTTGACTTGTCATGGCACCCATAAAGCCAATGCTAATGGCGATCTCCTTCGGGCTGACAAGCCAGCAGATATCTGCGTCAAATGTCACGCCGGGAAAAACTACGACCCTGATACGATCATGTGGAAGAACCCCAGCGATCCCAATGGTCATATCACAAGGGATCACAGTTTCGGAGCCATTAAATATGAGGATCTTGGGGACGATCCGGCGACAAAGCCAGTCGAGATAAAGAATCCAACTATCATTGATTTAATCAAGAAAGACATACCGGAACTCGCAAAGTAGCTTTTAGATACAATTCAGACGACCCGCGTTACGCAATCAATACTAGATAAAGGGATCGAAATCATAGCACTCTATGATTTCAATCCCTTATTTTTTTACTATATACTACATTATCATATATATTACATTATTAATGGCGCTCTCAACAGGGCCGTATAAAACAAAAACCAGCCCCTGTTGCTCTCAGAGTCTGGTCACTAGTAAGGACTGGTCTTAGTAATTCATCATAGCGCCTCCAGAACTGGAAGCCCCACTTCCGTTGCGCATCATGTTTCCTCCGGATTGACTCATGAATTGGTTCATTTTATCAAGGTTATCTTGCCCCATTTGGGCCTTAATATTCGGGTCTGCATTCATGAGATCTTGCATGGCCTTAACATCCCCTTTTTGCATAGCATTCTGCATCCCAGACGAATTGCGGAGATTTTGCATGGCGGTCGAATTCATCAAGGTTTGACGTTGCCCTGGTGAAAACGTTTTCTGCATGAATCCTTGCATTTGACCTACGATTCCATTACCTTGTTGCTGGGTCGTTCCTGCTATAGCTGGTAAAGCCATAAGTCCGACTGCCAATGTTGCTGTTCCTATGATCGCCGTGATTTTTTTACTGAATTTTCTCATTATATATTCCTCCTGTTTTAATCTTCATTCAACTGTTTACTTCTTTTTGCTTTGATGATCTTCCATGTCCTTAGTTTAACTCTCCGATACGATTAACTCATGAATTAGTTGTGAATTTCTCATGAAGAAGGGGACTACTGCCCACGCGTTTGTAGGATAAGACACACTAGCCTGTGTTATATCCCACACGCGCCTATATTTTAAATCTTATGAATGTGCTTTTGCTAGTCTTTCCCGTAGTGTTCAAAATATTATTAGATACTGATCAGAGTGGACTTCAGCCCTAGAATAAGAACATCTAATTTTAATTGAAACGCCACTTGGCCTCATTTTTGCAAGTAAGAATATCCAATAACTATTTTAGAGGAGTGTGTATTATGAACTTTTCAAGAAAACCAATGAAGAAAATTCTTCTTTCCCTATCTCTATTACTCTTAACCCTCATGTTTACTACAAATACTCTAGCTGCATCTGGTGGACTAGAACAAGACGCTGGCCCTTATCATGTTATTATGCAAACCAGTCCGGGAAACCTTCTGGTCAACCAATCCGCAACCTTCAATATCATCGTGAAAAACAAGGCAACCGGACAGCCCGTTACCGGTGCGAAAGTAGTCATGAGCCCATCAACAATGAATAGTAGCAACAGCAACAGCAACAGTAACAGTAACAGTAACAGCAACAGTAACAGTAACAGTAACAGTAACAGTAACAGTAATAGCAACATGAATACTTCTGGTAGTAATAACAGCAACATGGCTGGCATGGATATGTCCTCCAGCATGGGCACACAAGGTGCCACGGCCATGCAAGAACAGTCTACAATGGGCTCGATGGCTATGGACCCTGGAACATACATGATGGAAGGGATGTCGTTCAACCAACCTGGACAGTGGAATCAAACTATTACCATTACTTCACCTTTGGGTGCAAGCACCGTGAACTTTCCAATAACTGTCGGTAAATCTGGACCTAATTATATATTAATTGGGAGTGTTGCCGGTGCTGTCGTAATCGCCGGAATACTTGCTGCATTCTTGAAGAAAAAGAAAAATTAGGAAAGTAGAGGCTATTGTAATGTCTTCTAACAAACAGCCAATAAACTTCCTCAATTATCCTTGGCTCAAACGGTTTCTTAAAAGCTCCTTATATCCAAGAATCTTTCAATGGCTTACCGTTTTAGTTTTTGGGGTAATCATGGTAGAAACTTTAGCAGGTCCAACAAACGTCGGCGATAACTTTGGCTCCGCTGCCACATGGGTTCTATGGTGGCCTTTAATCCCTTTTTTCTTCTTCTTGCTGGGACGGTTTTGGTGTGGAATCTGCCCGTTTGCTTGGGTTAGCGATCTAACCCAAAAGTTATTTGGTGCTAACCTCAAGGTTCCGAGCTTTATCCGAAAGAACGGTCTCTGGATCATCGATATTACCTTCATCTTTATCACCTGGGCTGATCACATTTGGGGGATTGTGGAATCACCCCGAGGAACTGGAACACTCTTATTACTCATTTTAGCGGGCGTAATGGTAAGCGCTTTGCTTTTCGAACGTCGTACCTGGTGCCGTTATCTCTGCTTTCTCGGTAGTTTGTCCGGAAACTATTCTAGAGCCGGTATGCTAGAACTACGAGCAGACAAAGATACCTGTAAAACCTGCAAAACAAGGGATTGTTATAAGGGTAATGATAAAACGGCGGGCTGTCCTATGTTTGAATTTCCGATGGCTATGGATAACAACGCCAATTGTAATCTCTGTGGGAACTGCATCAAAAGCTGTCCCCATGATTCGATCCGCCTGACCCCCCGCAAACCTACCAGTGAATTTTGGTCTATGTCTAGAGCGCATTTTGAAGAATCATTCTTAGCGATTGTCATCGTTGGGATCGTGTTTGTCCAAAACATTACGATGCTAGACTTTTACCCATCCTTCCTCAAGTGGGTAGAGTTAACCTTGGGGATTGCTAATCAAGATATCGCCTTTACGATCCTCTTTATCTTCGCTATGACGACTCCGGTATTACTGCTTTTTGCAGCTACAGCCTTTTCAAAACGGTTGACTGGTGAGACTCTGCGTACTGCCTTTGCACGTTTTGGCTATGCGGTTATCCCTCTTGACCTTGCTTCCCACATGGCCCATAACCTATTCCATCTTCTAGCGGAGGGGAAAGCAAGCTACTATACTTTCATGGGGCTGTTCGGGGTGCATCTTGAAGGATCAACCTCCTTCATAGCTGACCCAACGATTCAAATCATGCAATACTTCCTAGTCATTGCCGGAACTCTTGGTTCCCTTTACACGGCTTATAGAATTGCTAAGAAGAACGACGGTGTAAGTAAAGCATTATCAATCGCTATGCCGTATTTAGTTGTCATCTTGCTCTTCGGCATTCTAAACTTCCTTACCTTTACGGTTAGGATGTCCATGCGTATGTAATGCCAGAGGTCTGAAGTCAGAGTCCATAGATAATCAGATTAAGTTAAGACAGGGAGAAACGATTTAACACGTTTCTCCCTGTCTATTTTTCATTCCGGATTATGTATAAGATGAATAACTAGCTCTCTTTCGTCCCGTCTAGCTGGTATGTAGCAATTGAAGCGCTCTTTTTACATATCGTTCGACCAAATAGTCCTTTGACACACCTTTGATCGTCAAATTATCGTGGGGCTTAACTTTCCGGGCGGTACTTTGTCAGGACCTCATGAATCTCCTGTGCCGTTTGGATGCGTCCATGGACATGGCCATCGACGATCATAACTGGAGCGAGTCCACAGGCACCAACACATCGCAGAGTTTCTAGTGTAAAGAGATTATCTGGAGTGGTTTCTCCCGTTTTGATTTTTAGTTGATTTTCAAGTTCATCTTTTAATTTATCGGCTCCTCGCACAAAGCAGGCGGTGCCTGTGCATAGGGTAACGACATGATCTCCCCTAGGGACCATCGTGAAATAGGAGTAGAAGCTCACAACACCATAGACTTTCGCAGAAGGGATATCAAGCTTCTGTGCAATATGCCACTGTACATTATCGGGTAGATATCCATAGATTTCTTGGGCATAATGTAAAATTCCAATCAGGTTTTCTTTTTTGCAAGGTAAGCTGTCGATATAGTCGTCCAGCTTTTGGGCGAAGTCATTCGGCGAGGCGCTGTCACACATGAAAAAAATCCTCCTTCATTTATTAAAATGCTGCTTCTCGTCTTCATCGTTTCCGATTATTGGGTTAGCGATAATTATCAGTCCAATAGCCACGCCACCATCTTTATAAGGTAAGTGGCTATGAGTATAAACTATAGAACCTTGCTTTTCAAGACCTTTAGAGATTTTTTTCACATATTATCGTCTCTTTTTCCTTCGTCGTAAAAACAATAATAAATGAAGGCGAAATGAACCCGCTTCAACAGCTGCTGAAGCGGGTTCATTTGTGAACAGCGGGAACAACCATCAAGACTGTTGCAACTTTAGAATCTTAAATCTCTCTCTCCAGCTTCAATTCTCTTAAGTTTTTCTTTAGCTGCTTCTCTAGCTGACTCTTTCGGAATATCCAGCAGTCCTTTTTCAATGACCTTTTGACCTAATTCCTTCATTTCATCATCGGCGTAGTCTATTAGGAATTCTTTAAAGGTCAGTAACGCATTCGGTTGACAAACATTATGGATTTGCCCTGCCTTAGCCAAAGCCATAAACCGCTCCCCTGTTCTGCCTTCTCGATAGCAGGCCGTACAGTAGCTTGGTAAATAACCGCTGTCACATAAACCTTTAATCACTTCCATCGGTGACCGATGATCTGACACTTCAAACTGGGGTTTTTGCTCCGTTTTATTGACTCCAAGTTCCTCTGAATATCCACCGACGCCTGTGCAAGACCCTGCACTGAACTGTGAAATTCCTAAGGCCAATACTTCTGCCCTAAACTTAGGTTCTTCTCTCGTGGATAAGAGCATCCCGGTATAGGGAACCGCTAATCTCAAAACCGCCACCAATTTCTTGAATTCGTCATCCGTAACAAGGTAAGGAAGCTCGTTAAGATCCACTCCCTCAGCGGCTCTCAGTCTAGGAACCGAAATGGTATGTGGCCCCACTCCGAAGGCCTCCTCCAGATGTTCAGCGTGCATCAGCATAGCTATCGTATCGTATTTGTGGTCATATAAACCATATAATACGCCAATACCAACATCTCCAATTCCGGCTTGCATTGCTCTGTCCATAGCCGTCGTATGCCAATTGTAATCATGTTTTGGACCGGTCGGATGCATTTTTTCATAAACGTCCTGCTTATAAGTCTCTTGGAAAAGCGTATATGTACCGATCTCCGCGTCTTTTAATCGTTTATAATCCTCCACGGTCGTCGCGGCCACGTTAATATTGATTCTTCTGATACTCCCATTTTCGAACTTTAACGAATATATTTTCTCGATACACTCAATCACATAATCCAACGAGCAATGAACGGGATCTTCTCCTGCCTCTAAGACAATTCGTTTGTGTCCTAACGATTCTAGTATTTTCACTTCTTCTTCCAATTGTTTCATGGTTAGTTTACTTCTCTTCAGACTATCGTTGCAGGCTTGATAGCCGCAGTATAAACAGCCATTGATACAATAACTACTAATATATAGTGGGGCAAATAACACGATTCTCTTGCCATAAATTTTCTCTTTAATGTCTTTGGCTGTCTTAAACATTTCTTCCAAAATGTCTTTATCGTAATTATTTAAAAGAACCGCTGCTTCTCGATGCGTTAATCCTTGACAAGTCTTGGCTTTTTCAAGAATTGTTCTGACTAAGTCTTTGTCCTTAGCCCTGCCCCATCCTTTTTCCATAGAAATCTTAATTTCTTCATCTATAATAAAATCCTTTGCTAAATACTCTTTCATCGTCAGTCCTCCAACATTTCATTAACCCTATTAGCACTTTCCAACACTTCCATGAAGATACCTATGGTTGGCTGGCGCCAAGCCACAGGCGAAGGCGGCTGCCTTAGTCGCACTTATGCTACAGAAAATATGTAACTTAAGTTATACTTTCTGATAAGTACTGAAAAGGAACCGCAACGACATTATTCCTTGCGGTTCCTTTCTAGATTTAGGATTTTTATTAAGGCAGCGTATATAAATGACTAAATTTTCTTTCGTCCCGTATAGCTGGTATGCAATAATTGATGCGCTCTTTTTCCGTATGGTTCGCCCAAATAGTCTTTATATAGACCTTTGATAGCCAAATTTTCGTGTGACTTGCGCAAGGGCTTGGAGCGGTCTTCGCGGTAAATAGCTTCAGCTCGGGCTACGATAATGTCCATGTCTCCATGATGAAAGGGTTGTCCGCCACCCCCGATACACCCACCAGGACAGGCCATAATCTCAATCACATCATAATTGATTTCCCCAGCTTGGATCTTCTCCAGAACAGTTCGGGCATTACCCAGACCCTGGATGGCAGCAATTCGATAATCGCGTCCAGCGATCGGGATGACCGCCTCTTTGATCCCTTCCATTCCCCGGAGAGCCTCGAACTCCACTTTTTCCAGAGTTTCACCAGTAAGTACCTCGTATGCTGTCCGCAGGGCCGCTTCGAGGACTCCGCCAGTTGCTCCGAAAATGACGGCAGCGCCCGTCGATTCCCCTAAGGGATGATCAAATTCTTGGTCTTTGAGATGATCAAAGTGAATGCTGGCTTCTCGGATCATACGAGCTAGTTCGCGTGTAGTGATAACAATGTCCACATCCGCAGTTTCTGCACCTTGCGAAAGTTCAGGACGGGCCGCTTCGTATTTTTTGGCAACGCAGGGCATCACGGAAACAACGGTGATAGTTTTGGGATCAATGCCCAACGTTTTAGCATAATAGCTTTTGATTAAGACCCCTAACATTTGATGGGGAGATTTACAGGTTGAAGGAATGTCTATGAGATCCGGAAATTGATGCTCGAAGAATTTGACCCAGGCGGGGCAGCAACTCGTGAGCAGAGGCAGACGCCCTCCATGTTTTATGCGGTGAACAAGCTCAGTCGCTTCCTCCATAATCGTCAAGTCCGCAGCAAAATCCGTATCGAAGACGCGGTCAAAACCAAGTCGTCGAAGAGCAGCTACCATTTTACCTGTGACAATCGTCCCCGGTTCTAGACCGAAGCCCTCCCCAAGAGCGACACGTACGGCGGGTGCTGTCTGTACAACGACAAATTGCTTGGGATCGTTGAGGGCTTCCCAAACCTTGTCGACTTGATCAAGCTCAGTTAAAGCACCGGTGGGGCATACCGCTACACATTGTCCGCAGAACGTACATGCAGTCTGGTTAAGTGGTAAATCAAAGGCGGTTTTAACCACCGTCTCGAAACCACGCCCCACTGCAGAGTATACTCCCACGGTTTGAACATCGTTGCACATTGTTTCACAGCGGCGGCAACGAATACATTTATTAGGATCTCTGACTATGGAAGAACTCGAACTGTCGATTTCAAACTCAGATTCTTCCCCTTCATAAGAGATATGGCGCACGCCTAATTCCGCAGCGAGAGCCCTAAGGTCACAGTCCATATTTTTGGCACAGGTCAAACAAGATTTAGGATGGTCAGAAAGGAGGAGTTTAACCATGGCCCGTCTGGCCTGGATGGCTCGCAGAGAATCAGTTTTAACAACCATACCACTTGATACTGGAGTTGAACAGGCGGAAGCCAAATTACGCCGACCCTCGACCTCGACCACGCAGACTCGGCAAGAAGCGATGTTATTATTGTAATGCATTTCATTAAGTTTTAAATAGCATAAGGTTGGAATATCAATGTCTATAGTTCGGGCTGCATCTAGAATGGACATTCCCTCTGGCACTGTAAGGGATATGTCGTTGACGGTTAGCTGTATATCCATAGGGATTCCTCCTTCTAGGGTAACTTAATGGCGGATGATGGCGCCTATAACGCGACATTGTTCCATACAAACCCCACACTTTAAGCAACGTTCTTGGGAGATGATGTGGCGTTTCTTGGGTGAGCCAGTGATGCAACTGACTGGGCACTTCTTCGCGCAAAGACCACACCCTACGCACTTCTCTGTGATTTCGAACTTCAATAGATCCTTACATACGCCCGCAGGACAGGATTTATCGACAACATGGGCAAGATATTCATCTCGGAAATACTTGATGGTGGAAAGAATCGGATTGGGAGCCGTTTGCCCCAGTCCGCAAAGGGCTGTGTCCTTAATAATGCTTGCCAGTTTCTCCAACTGAGACAAGTCCTCTAACGTCCCTCTGCCTTCCGTTATTTTCGTCAAGATTTCATGTAGGCGTTTGGTACCAACCCGACAGGCAGTACAACGACCACAGGATTCCTCCACAGTGAATTCGAGGAAGAACTTAGCGATATTGACCATACAGTCACTTTCGTCCAAGACGATAAGTCCTCCAGAGCCCATCATGGAACCAATAGCGGTTAAGGATTCATAATCAATGGGGGCATCTAAGTACTTGGTCGGGATACACCCGCCAGCGGGGCCTCCGGTTTGTGCCGCTTTGAACGTTTTATGGTTCTTAATTCCCCCGCCAATGTCAAAGATAATTTGCCGGAGCGTTGTGCCCATGGGAACTTCTACAAGCCCGACATTGTTAACTTTTCCAGCTAAGGCAAACACTTTTGTCCCTTTGCTCTTCTCCGTACCGATGCTGGCAAACCAATCGGCTCCCTGTAAAATAATTGGGGGGATATTGGCCAAGGTTTCCACATTATTCACACAGGTAGGTTTGCCCCATAGCCCTTTTTGGGCAGGGAAGGGAGGCTTAACGGTAGGTTCCCCACGGGTCCCTTCGATGGAATGAATCAAGGCTGTTTCTTCTCCACAAACGAAGGCTCCGGCACCGTATTTAAGCTCAATGTCAAAACTAAGATCACTGCCCAAAATGCCGTTGCCAAGTAAACCGTATTCCCGGGCTTGCGCTATGGCAATTTGCAACCGATGAATAGCTAACGGATATTCTGCTCGAATATAGATAAAGCCTTGGGTTGCCCCGATGGTAGAACCCGCAATGGTCATAGCTTCTAAGACGCTATGAGGGTCCCCTTCCAAGATAGAGCGGTCCATAAAGGCACCCGGATCTCCTTCATCGGCGTTACAAATGATGTATCGTTGATCGGCCTGACTTTTACGCGTAAATTCCCACTTTAAGCCCGTGGGAAACCCGCCGCCACCACGTCCCCTGAGGCCGCTTTTCTTAAGCTCGTCAATGACCGTGAAAGGATCCATCTGGAACAGAACTTTAGCCAAGGCCTGATAACCGTCTGCAGCGATATATTCGAGAATGTTCTCAGGTGCGATCTTACTACAATTGCGTAAGGCAATGCGAAGTTGACTATGGTAAAAGGGGAGATCGCAGGCATACCGCCGTTCCGTATCCGGCTCCTTATAGAGAAGGTGTTCTAGTTGCCTTCCTTGAATAAAGTGCTCCTCGACGATGTCTTCGACATCGTTGGTAGAGACTTCAACGTAGAGGGTATTATCAGGGTAGATTGCAATCATTGGGCCCTTTTCACAAAAGCCAAAACAACCTGTCATGAACACTTTAACCTGATCTGCTAATCCGCGCCGCTTAAGTTCTTGTTCAAGAGCTCCAGCGATTTGGGGGCTTTCTGACGAGGTACAGCCCGTTCCTCCACAAACCATAATGTGCCGTGGTAGGCCTTGAGCATCCTCAATGCTGACAGGTTCAGTGACGTGTCGTGTTTCAAATATGTTGCCGTTTTGAAGTTTCAATGCATTCAATGCATCGGTATTTTTGAGTTTCATATGGCTTTTCCCTTCCTTCGGTGACGCTTCTTACACATTTTAAAGCACTTTTCAAGCGTTGATCCACTTCCGAGACGCCCACTTCTGCAAGTGGGCGTTCCGTGCTCTTCTCGGGGCTTAACTTTCCGGGCGGTACTTTGCCAGGACCTCATGAGTTTCCTGTGCCGTTTGGATGCGACCATGGACATGACCATCGACGATCATGACGGGAGCAAGGCCACAGGCACCGACACAACGTAGAGTTTCTAGTGTAAAGAGGTTATCCGGAGTGGTTTCTCCAGCTTTAATTTTCAGCTGATTTTCAAGCTCTTCTTTTAATTTATCGGATCCTCGCACAAAACAGGCGGTTCCTGTGCACACGCTGACAACATGTTCTCCCCTAGGGACCATAGTGAAAAATGAATAGAAGGTCACAACACCATAGACTTTTGCTGACGATATATCAAGTTTCTGTGCTATATGCCACTGCACATTATCGGGTAGATATCCATAGATCCCCTGGGCATGATGTAAAATTCCGATCAGGTTCTCTTTTTTGTAAGGTAAGCTGTCGATATAGTCATCCAGCTTTTGAGCGAATTCATTCGGCGAAGCACTGTCACACATGGAAACCCTCCTTAATTTAATAAAATGATACTGAAACCCGTGACGGCTTCCTGTAGTAAACAATAACACTTTATAAAGTTGATTGTGTTAACTTAACGTTATGATTATAATAATTGTACGTTAAATACTATTTATTATTTTTGTTATTTACATTAATAGTAAATTATAGTTTATGTAGTTTAAGTACGAAAAGAAATAAATTGTTATTCATATAAAATTATAATTGTCAATTTATTTTCAGTTGTTAATTATTAGGTTAATTGAAATATTTGTCATTTGCGTTCTCTTATGCTTTTATGAAAATTCATAATCAATAATTTAATGTAAAAAACCACACTTAACAGTATGGTTATTTGCATTAAAGCATCTATATTTTCTTGAGCTCATATGGATTTCCCCTTATTAAGAACAAGGATGCTTTTCATCTTCATCATTTCTCATTATTGCATTAGCAATAATGATCTGTCCAATGGCTACACCGCCGTCGTTAGACGGTAAGTGGGTATGAGTATAAACTATAAAACCATCCTTTTCCAGATTTCGAGAGATTTTTCTTAGTAAATAGGGATTTTGAAACACACCCCCACTCAAGGCAACTTCATTGATCCCGTTGTCTTCTCTGAGGTGAGTACACATACTTACGGTCAAATTCACAATCGTATTTTGGAATTTGGAAGCCATGATTGTATTAGAGACCCCATTTAGTTTATCTTTGATAACTTCTTTGATCATTTCGTAAGGTTCTATGATATACACATCCTGTTTTAAGATGTTATAAGAATAGGCTTCTTGAATTTCAATGTCTGATACAGCTTCCAGTTCGATGGCTGCCTGGCCTTCATAAGTCACTTCATCCGTGATTCCGATAATATTTGATACCGCATCAAAAAGTCTTCCCATACTTGAGGTTTCAGGACAATTAATATTAGCCTCTATAATATTGATGAGCTTTTTGGAAGCTTCACCATATAATTCAAATAACTCACCGCAAGCTTCTTTATTACTCCCTAAGGCTTTATATAGGTAAGAAACCCCCATTCTCCAGGGTTCTTTGATAGCCTTCTCTCCTCCCGGCATTTTAGTGTAATCCAGGTGCCCTAGTCTGGTAAATTCTAATCTATCACAAACCATAAATTCCCCGCCCCAGATCTTGCCGTCAGTTCCATAACCCGTTCCATCAAAACAAACTCCAATCACCTGATGTTCTAGATTATTTTCGAACATGCAGCTAACTAGGTGAGCATGGTGATGCTGCACAGCAATTTTAGGCAAATCGTACTCAAGCGCGTACTTCGTTGACAGATAGCCCGGATGCAGATCGTGAGCGATAACTTTAGGGGTAAAGGAGAATACCTCTTTAAAATGCTCAATATTGTTCTGATAGTGCTCAAAGGTCTCTAAATTCTCCAAGTCCCCATTAAACTGGCTCAAAAACAAAAAACCATCCTTACTGATACAAAAGGTATTTTTCATATTTGGACCACATGCTAAGATGTCCCTCATATTTAAAGCCTTAAAGGGTTCTGGTGCAAAACCCCTGGCCCTTCTTATAATCGTTTGTTTCTCCTCCACCACCCGGACCACAGAGTCATCGATGGGTAGATAGATTTTACGGTTATGTATTAAAAAATAGTCTACAATCCCCGATAAACTCTTTCGAGCACCGGAATCCATATGTTCGATAGGAAGCCCATTCACATTGGCACTTGTCATAATCAGAGCTTCAATCTTATCTGAAAAAAGTAAACTGTGAAGAGGAGTGTAGGGTAACATAACTCCTAGAGTTTTCTGATGTGGGGCAATCGTTTGTGGTAAAGCATAGTCTTGCCTTTGATCTAATATAACGATCGGTTTTCGGATTCCTGTCAGCAATTCTTGTTCTAGCTCCGTTACTTCGCAAAGCTTTTTTATAGTCTCGACATTTTTCATCATGACAGCTAGGGGTTTAAAAGGTCTCCTTTTTCTAGTTCTTAACGTTTGGATGGCCACTTCATTCCAGCCATCACAGGCAAGATGAAAGCCTCCTAGACCTTTAATAGCGAATAATTTCCCTTCCATAAGCTTGTTTCGTGCAAACGTTACAGGATCCTCTAGCTCTAATTTATTGCCTTTATTATCTTCAACCCAAAGCTCTGGACCACAGTCTTGGCAGGCATTGGGTTGGGCATGGAATCGTCGGTTTGTCGGGTCAGAATATTCTCTTGCACAATCCTTGCACATTTTGAATTCCTGCATGGTGGTTTTTTCTCGGTCATAAGGAAGTGCTTTGATGATCGAAAACCTTGGCCCACAATTGGTACAATTCGTAAAAGCATATCCACTTCTCCTATTTGTTTTGCTATTAATGTCTTCCTCACAGTCTTTACAGATCGCTATATCTGGCGATATTAAGGTGATCTTACCCAATATTTTTTCGCTTTCTTTGATTTCAAAAATGGCATAATCTAAGACTGGCGCTTCTCTTACCGATATTCTCTCTATTCGTGCAAGTGGGGGTGGATTGTGCTCTATTCTTTGGATAAATTCGTGGATAGTTTCTTGATGACCCTCAACATCAATGTGAACCCCTTCAGAATTATTATTCACGTACCCTTTTAAATCAAGGGAATTCGCCAAATTATATATAAAAGGACGGAATCCTACGCCCTGCACAATCCCTTCAACTAGAATGAGATATCTCTTTATAGTCATTAGCATATCCTAGGAAGGAGAATTCCTGATGGCATATCTACCAGTCTTTTCCCTCCGACAACGGTATTCAAATACACTTTATTACCTGGTTCTTCAGTGACTCTACCAATAATTGCGGCATTCGTACCAAGGGGGTGTGCTCTCATGGCAGTAAGAACCTGCTCGGCCTGAGCTTCTGGTACGAAGGCACAGAGTTTTCCTTCATTGGCAACATATAAGGGATCTAAGCCTAACATTTCTGCAGCACCTTTTACTTCTTCTTTGATAGGAAGAGAGTTTTCTTCAAGGGCGATGGTTACCTTGCTAAAGTCACTGATTTCATTGAGTACCGCGGCTACTCCCCCTCTTGTCGCATCCCTGATCACATGAATTCCGTCGTAGGCCTCTAACATACAATCGACTAAGGTATTCAAGCAAGCACAATCACTAACCAAATCCCCTTCAAAAGCAAGGTTGTTTCTTTCACATAAGATCGTCATACCGTGGTCCCCTAAGGTACCATTGACTATGATGACATCTCCCGGCAAGGCATTGGCACAATTTATATTAACATTTTCATAAATTTTCCCAATGCCTGAAGTGTTGATATAGATTCCGTCGACGTTGCCCTTCTCGACAACCTTTGTATCTCCGGCCACAATTTTAACTCCAGATTTCTGCGCCTCCTCTGCCATACTCTTAACGATAGTCTCTAAGTCGGCTATCGGGAAGCCCTCTTCAAGAATAAAGGCGCTCGTTAAATAAAGCGGCTTTGCTCCGCTTACGGCTAAATCATTGACCGTTCCGCAAACAGCGAGTTTACCAATATTTCCGCCCGGAAAGAAAATAGGATTGACCACAAAAGAATCAGTGGTAAACGCTAATTTCTTAAAGTCTATATCTATTTGAGCAGCATCGTTCATCTGGTTCAAGATATCGTTGCTAAAATATTTAAAAAATAGATCACTGATTAATTTGTTGGTTTGGGTACCGCCACTTCCGTGACTAAGCGTTATGGTACTCATGTTACTCCTCCATTTTTTCGGGTTCTTTGTAATATCTAAAATAAGCCGCGCAAGTGCCTTCTGACGATACCATGCATGATCCTATTGGATTTTCAGGGGTACAAAGGCGTTTAAAAAGGGGGCATTGTGTTGGATTTATTTTCCCTTTCAGTATCTCACCACAGCGGCATCCCGAGTCACCATCATACTCTTCATAACAAATTTCAAAATGCTTAAGTGCATCAAACTGTTCAAACTCACGATTAAACTCTAGGCCGCTTTTGGGAATTTTGCCCATCCCTCGCCAGTTCGAGTCCACAATATTAAAGGCTTTGTTCAGGTATTCTTTAGCTTTAACATTGCCGTCAGGTCTTACAATTCGTTTATAGTCATTCGCAATTCGATAGTCCTTTTGGCTGATTAAACCTACTAACGTATTTAAACCCTGAAGTATGTCTACGGGTTCAAAACCAGTCACTACTCCAGGTATTTTAAATTCCTGGCTGAGAAATTCGAAAGGTTCTGTTCCAGTAATGGCACACACATTCCCCGGCAATAAGAAACCGTCCAAATTTAAATCCTTTTCTTTAACGAGCGCCTCCATAACCGGAGGTACAATTTTATGGGCTGTAAAGAAAAACAGATTACTTAGACCGCTTTTTATCGCCTCAATCGCTGTTAAGGCCGTCATCGGGGCAGTCGTTTCAAAGCCTACTGCCAAAAAGACGATCTGTTTCGATGGATTCTCTGACGCAAGGGTGAGACAGTCCATTGGGGAGTACACGATTCTGATGTCGGTACCTTCCGCCTTTTTCTTAAGTAGAGAGCCTCTTCTACCCGGAACTTTCATCATATCTCCAAAGGTTGCTATAATGACGTCCTTTTGACTTGAAAGATCTAGGGCGGTGTCTATATAGCTTTGAGGAGTAACGCAAACAGGACAGCCTGGTCCCGATATCAAATTCACATTTGCAGGAAGGATGTCTCTAATACCATACCTAAAGATTGTCATCGTATGTGTTCCGCAAACTTCCATAATATTAATCTTCTCACCAAAACTACGGGCAATCGTTTGTAAGTTTTCTACAAGCAGTTTGGAATAGTCGCTCGATCTAAATTCATCGACGAATTTCACATTCAGCCAACTCCCTCAGTATATCAAGAGTAATTTTCGCCTCGACTTCATCGATCTCTGAAATAGCACACCCTGCATGGACAAGCACATAGTCATCGACAGCTACATCGGGTGTCAGATGCAAAAAGACATTTCTTTTTAGGTTTCCAACTTCGATAATCCCCATTGCCCCATCAATGCTTAACACTCTCCCCGGAACGGCAAGACACATACTACCCTCTCCTTTTTTTGCGTTCATTAAAGTATATTATCCAAATACAGGCTTCATAAAAGATCAAAATAGGAGCTGCCGCCGTCCCGAAGGTCAATAAACCTGCCGAAGGGAGGAACACCCCTTCAATCATAAACGTCCCGATAATAACGTATTTCCGATATTTTCTGAGACGTTTTGAATCAATCAGTGACGTTTTGGCCAGCAATACTAAGACGTAGGGAAATAGAAAAATAACGCCTGTATAGAGACAGAATATCCCTATGAAATTAAAGTAATTGATTCCACTGAGGGCTGGCTTCAAATAACTGTTACCATACGATATCAGAAACCCCAGGGAATAAGGTAAGACCATGATAAATCCAAAGACTGTCCCGAGAACAAATAGTACTGAGATAATGAGCACATTTTTATATAAGAATGTTTTCTCTCCTTTTTTCAGCCCCGGGCTCAAGAACGCTAAAATTTGAGATATCGTAATCGGACTTGTCAGGACTACGGCAGCAATCAGAGAGACTTCGAGCCTGGAAACAAAACCATCGGTCAATTTAAAAAACACCAGGTTCATATGGAACTTTGCTATCGGCATCATCAGTATCTCTATTAATATATGGACTTGATTATAAACCAGGATCGTCATCGTGAGGATACCGATCAGAGATATGATGATTCGTTTTCTTAGCTCATGTAAGTGATCTACCACCGACATTTCTGAGGCTTCCATTAAGTTCACCTCTTTAAGCATCCGCGTTGTCCTTATTACGACTTCGCCGCGCATCTCTTCTTTCAAGGAAGGCGATGGTCCAAATGCTGATCTCGTAAAGGACTAAAATCGGCATGGTAACAAGCAAATACGTAAATACGTCTAAAGCTGGGGAAATTACAGCGATCGTAAGTAACGATAACATAATCGCAAGCTTACGTTTGCCCTTGAGCATTTTTGAAGTCACAATCCCTATTCTAGACAAGGCAATCAGGATTAACGGAAGTTCAAATATTAAGCCAATACACAAAAGCAAGGTGCCAACAAATGAAAAATACTCATCTCCAGACAGAGTCGGAGTCATAAAACCACTTCCGACCTCCATGAGAAATTTTATTGTCGAAGGCAAAATCAATCTATAGCCAAACGCCATACCCCCTACAAAAAGAACGAAGGCAAAGGGGACGATGAAAAAGATCAAAAGCCGTTTTGTTTTCTTGGCCAGTCTCGTCCCCGTTTGTCGAATGATCAACCAAAGAATGACTGGGGAGGCCAGTACTAAACCGCCAAGGAATGAAACCCTTATTTTTGCCATTAAGCCTTCTGCTGGCGTCAGAAAATATAATTGAACCCCGTGGAGTGGTTTAACAAGGATACTAATCAATAAGTCTGCTTTAAAATAAACAAGAGAGACTGCTGCAACTACAGCAAGAACGATCCAGACAATAACTTTTCTCATGCTCTCAACCCAGCGTGCAGCCTCAACAATCATTTCACTCTTTATCATCGTTTTACTCCCAGGATCTTATTTAACCGTTTCTCGTTTGATATCTTCGATTTTGGCTTCCATCTTTGTTTCAGCTTTTGTTTCTGCATCCACTTCTGCTTTGGCTTCTACTCTAGCTTCCTCTTTAACTTCTGTACTAGCTACTGTATTGCCTCCTCCCATGATCTCCCCAGTCGCCTTTTTAAATTCCTTTAATGCTTCCCCTACAGCTTTACCCATGGCTGGTAACTTTCCTGGCCCAAAGAGAACCAGGGCTATGATCAGTATGACAATTAATTCTGGAAAACCTATTCTTGGCATAATACATTTCCTCCTCTTTTATGGTCTATTTGCTGACTTAACCATGAACAAAGTTCATCGATCCCCTGGTCTTTAACACAGGACGTTTCGAAAATAGTCGCATGAGCGTTAAGTGAGTTAATGTCTTTGTAAAATTCGACTTTATCGAAATTGGTAAAGTCCAATAAATCTAGTTTGTTCAAGATAATAGCTCCACTATCTTCAAACATTCGCGGATATTTCAACGGTTTGTCATTGCCCTCCGGGGTACTTAGGACGGTGATCTTTACGTCTTCACCTAGGTCAAAAGCCGCTGGGCAGACGAGATTGCCGACATTTTCTATCACGAGCAGATCAATATTCTCTAGGTTTAGAGATTCTAAGGCACCTTTGATCATCTTTCCATCCAAGTGACAAGCTCCCCCCGTGTTGATCTGAACCACCGGGACCCCTTGTGCTTCGATTCTTTCTGCGTCCTTAGTTGTGAACAGGTCACCTTCGATGACTGCGATACTCACTTTATCTTTAAGTTTTAAGATGACTCTTTCAAGTAGCGACGTCTTACCAGAACCTGGGGAACTCATCAGGTTTACAACATAGATACCTTTTTCATTGAGCACTTGCTTATTTTGCGAGGTTAACTCCTCATGTGTGTGGAGTATGTTAGCAACTACCTTAATCTCACTCATCGTTTAGTCTCCTTCAATGGTATTTACATAAAGCTCATACCCGCTAACGACACTCGAACAGAACTTGTTGCAATTTGGACATAGCTTATTGAAATGGCTTATTGGGAATTCCAGACTGCACTCCTTACACTCACCGAGTGCACTCACTGTTTCTATACCTAACGTGGACTCTTCCATCATCGTGCCTATTATACAACTGTCAAAGGCAAAATGTAAGGATTCAGGCATTACACCGGATAGTTCTCCAATTCGAAGAGAAACTTTATTAATTTTCGTTAGTTTATTGTCAACGGCTTTCTGAGTGACAATTTCAATCACGTTTTGGATAATAGAAACTTCATGCATAAGTTTCGCCTAAGACTACTTCATCGGCTACACGTAGCTCTTTCTTTATATGAGCAATCAGTTCAGGAATTTTAGACGTCATGAGATCGGTCATAGTCAAATTGACGGCAATACTCTGAGGTTCTACCCCAAAGATGACAACCTCAGGATATTGACCCAGCATATTCGCCATTTTAACAACATCCAAGATCTGAACATCATGAATAGAAAGGTTTTCCTTTTGATAAGTCTTAATGTCTTCTGGCTTTATTTTGTAGATCGTGCCCGGTTCTAAACCCGCTCGCAAACAATCAACAACAATCACCTTGTTATAGTCCAGAAAGTAACCCAGGGTATCCAGTGTGGAAGTGCCTCCATCTACCAATTCAACAGTAGACGGAAGCGTTTCATTTTCAAGTTGTGTTATGACATGAACTCCCACGCCATCATCCTGGAGGAGGATGTTACCAATTCCTATGATGACAGTGTCCTTCATAGTTAAGCTCCTAAGGGTTGTACCACAAAGTTGGACATTTCTACGCCCTCTGGAGACATCACATGGACGGAGCAGCCTGTGCAGGGATCAAAGGAATGAACAATTCTCAAGAGCTCAACGGGTTGTGCGGTATCGACAACATGAGTTCCTATTAATGCTTTTTCAATCGGCCCAACAAGACCAGCATCATCCATAGGGGAGGCGTTCCAGCAAGTTGGAGTTACGATTTGATATTTAGAAATCGCCGAATTTGCTACAGTTAACCAGTGACCGAGTGCACCTCTGGGTGCCTCCGTTAAACCGATTCCGGATCCCGAAACGGGAGCAGCTATTCCTAAATTGACAGATCCGCTTACACCGGCGACCACTTGGTTCAACCAGGTTAGCATATTTGTAGCAATTTTATTAGTTTCTGTGTATCTTGCTAAGTGCCTGTCCATGACAGAAACACCGTGACGATAATCTCCACTGACCCAAGTTCTAGCTAGGCTACCTGCTTCATAAGGTGCTCCGCTGTATCTTGGAGCCTTTAGCCACGTGTAAGCGCCTGCTTTTCCAAAGTTTGGAGTCGTCGTCTCGGATGCCGGATTAGCGCCTGATGGGGAAGAATACCAAGAATGCCCGACATATTCCTTGATATTTGTTTGTGTAAAGCTCCCTACTGCTCCATTCGTCACTGTTCCAGCAGGAAATAGCAGACCACCAGACGTATTTGTATCAAAGACCCCATAGGATATAAGATTGCCATACCCTTTGCCCACCGTATAATAGTCATTATAAGCCGCTGCTAATTTGTTGACGTCAGCTGCATACGTAGTTTTGATGAACGATGCAACAGTATTTAAATAATTACGGAAGTTGGTTATGTCAGTAGCGGTAGGGGTTGCTGTAACCCCACCTGGCACTACGTTGCCAACGTGAGGAAGCTTTCCACCAAATATAGCTCCCATTTCATGAGCCTGTCTTCTGATAGATAAAGCGGCGACATAATTATTAATGAGTGCTTGACTGTCTGTCGCATTAAATCTGAAATCCTGCGTATATCCAGGCGTCCACGGGTGC
This sequence comes from Desulfosporosinus sp., assembly GCA_036569365.1. Taxonomy (GTDB): domain Bacteria; phylum Bacillota; class Desulfitobacteriia; order Desulfitobacteriales; family Desulfitobacteriaceae; genus Desulfosporosinus. The sequence goes on from DATCQU010000055.1 coordinate 29,736, forward strand.
ACTTGTGGGCCTTGAACATAATCCATTAAAGCTAGTTGGTAAAAGTGCAAAACATTACTTGAGATGAAGTTGGCGCCCTGAATCAGATCTCTTAAGAGCAAGCCTTGAAGACTTGGCTTAAAACCTGCGGCTTGTTCAGTAGCCTTTGAGGAAGCAATAGCGTGAGAAACTGGGCAAACTCCACAAATCCGTTGGGTTAGGAAGGCTGCATCCTTAGGCACTCTTCCAACCAACATATTTTCGAAATCCCTATATAAGTTACCCGTTGATTGAGCCGCCGTTACGATATTATTTGCATCAAGGGTGACTGAAACTTTCAAATGTCCTTCGAGTCGAGTAATCGGATCTAATACGATAGTACTCAATTTACTTCATCCCTTTCTCTTATAAATTAGTCTAGTTATAGATCAGTCATAATTACCACTTAATAAAGGGCTTGTTGGGAAAGCAGGATTGGAACATCCTATACAAGCATAGTTAGCTGTGATGCACCATGATTGACCGTTATTCCATTTCAGTGTAGAACATACATTTTGACAACCAGGCCCGATACAACCTTTGTCTTCAAAACAATTGTCTTTATCTCTCCGCTCACATGTAGCATGGACCGTAGTCCCATAATATTTAGTAGGTCGGTGGTTTGTATCAACTGCAGGCATACCAATGAGAATTAAATCCAAAAGTGTCTGAATAAGTACCGTTGGATGAACCGGACATCCTGAAAGATTAACCACAGGGTTTGTGGTCTTTCCACTCAGTATCGTGCTGGCGCTTGAACAACTTGTTTTATTAGGTGCTGAGGCCGAAACTCCTCCGAAGGACGCACAAGTTCCTGCCGCAACCACGTATTTAGCCATAGGCCCATATTTCAAGACAGCTTGTTGCATTGTTAGGGGAACTCCATTAACTTCTCCAATGACGCAATAGTTTCCATTGGCACCAGTTGGTACTGCACCTTCAATTACTAAAATAAACTGACCCTTGTATTGAGTTGCACTTTGGTCTAAGGTCTGCATTGCTAGGTCGCCGGAAGCGGTCATTAAAGTGCTGTTATACTTCATACTGATTTTGTTTAAGAGTACATTGTCGATTGTCGTAGGATTAGTAACATTTAGCGTTGAGATTGTGCAACCTGAGCACCCTGATCCTTGAATCCAAATAATAGGGGGATCTGTCTCCGCTGCCATAACATTGTTCACATTATCCAGGTTGAATTCTACATTTAGGGCTACTCCTGCTGCGACGGTCCATGCTAGAAAATCTCTTCTACTTATTTTCATTATGTCCCTCCTTAATCTATAGAAACCCGTGACGGCTTTCTATGTGAAAACAATAACATATTGTGAAGTTGTCTGTGTTAAATTAACGTTAATGTTATATTAATTGCATGTTAAATACTGTTCTTTATTTTTTTATTTACATTAATAGTAAATTATTAATCACTGCATTTAAGTATGTGAAACAATATAATGTTATTTATATATATAATTATAATTATCAATTAATTTCCAGTTAGTAATTATTAGATTTATTTAAAATCTTTGTTATTGTGTTCTCTTATGTTTTTGTTTAAATTCATCAATAATTGAATGTAAAGAAATCACACTTGACTGTATGATTCTTTCCATAATATTGTGCGAATTACTTATCCATCATTAAATGAAAAGAGCCACACACAGTATGGCACTTTTTCTGAAATCTTTTAAGGCCCTTTTGATTTAGCATTAATCTTATAGCCGATCTCCGGATGTGTCTGAATCTGAGCGAGCTCATGGGAAGGAGTCTCCCCTTTTTTAATTGTTCAAAATCCTCATTTTAGATCACTACGTTACTCATTCTGAGTGTTATTTCGTACAATCGCACTTGCCTTGGCTACAGCCTTCTTCGGCACACCCTCCGCAGCAGGAACTTTCCCCATTTCGCATGCGCCTGATCGTTCGTAGAATTATGAAAATGGTCACACCGACAATGGCTCCTCCTAAAATCCAGTTAATCATTTGATCACCTTATTTCGTTAGTTTTTTATCAAAGTCCAAAGCACCCGAGGGACGATGAACCCCCATCTTTCGTTTCTATCCGCTTATCAACTAAAACCCATTAATTTCCCTACTCGGAAGATAAGAAACGCTACTAACCAAGCTACCCCTGTGGAATATCCTACTGTGACTAACGTCCACTTCCAGGAATTCATCTCTCTTTTAATGGTTGCAAAGGCTGCCATGCACGGCATGTAAAGTAGTGTGAACGCCATGAATGCATAAGCTGTTAATGGAGTAAACGATGCCTGCAGGGCTGTTATCAGGTCTGTCGAACCCTCTGTTGCGTCTGCGACTCCATGTAAGATACCCATTGTGGACACGACGGCTTCCTTTGCTACAAAACCAGTAATCAACGCAACGGCAGATTTCCAGTCCCCAAATCCCAGAGGTGCAAATACAGGGGCTATTGCTTTACCAAGGGTACCGAGAATGCTTTCTCCCGGGTCCGCCACTGCTTGTAAGGAAAAATTAAAGTATTGTAAAAACCAGATCACAACGGCTACTGAAAAGATAATCGTACCCGCTTTTTTGACAAACCCTTTTCCCTTGTCCCACATATGAATCATCAAACCTTTGAGCGTGGGAATTCTATAGGGAGGTAATTCCATGACGAACGGGGCCACTTCCCCTTTTAGAATGGTTTTTTTGAGGAAAAACCCTGATAGAACGGCAACCACAATACCCATCAGATAAAGTGAGAAGACAACCATGGTTTGATTGCTTGAAAAGAACGCTGCCGTGTACAAGGCATATACGGGCAGCCTAGCACCACAGGACATAAATGGAACGAGCATAATCGTCAAGCGCCGATCCTTTTCATTTTCTAAGGTTCTCGTACTCATGATCGCCGGAACGCTGCACCCAAAACCGATCAGCATGGGAATAAACGATTTCCCACTCAAACCTAACTTTCTAAGCAGTCGATCCATGACAAAGGCCGCTCTTGCCATATACCCAGTATCTTCGAGTATGGATAGGAAGAAGAATAAGATCATGATTTGTGGGACAAATACCAGCATACTTCCCACTCCGCCAATAAGTCCGCCTGCAACGAGATCCTGTAACCATACTGCAGCTCCTGCTCCTTCAAGCCAGGTTGCTAAAAAAGGTGCGATTGTGCCGTTGACCAATTTGTCTACAAAGTCGATGGTGAAGGAACCAATCGTGCCAAAGGTTATAGAAAATATGCCAAACATCATAGCTAAAAACAAAGGAATTGCCAAAATCCGATTCGTCACTACTTTGTCGATTTTATCTGAGACCGTTAAATTTGAGCCACGCTCTTTCTTCTTAACTGCTTTGCGCGTTACAGAGGTCGTAAACTGGTACCTACTGTCGGCGATAATTGTTTCTATATCCATATCAAACTTTTTTTCGAGTTTTTCCTGATACAACTTGATCTCACTTAGTAAGGTTTCGGGAACGTTTAACGTTTCCTGAACCTTTTCGTCCCCTTCCAAAAGCTTTAACGCTGTCCAACGAGAATTTTCGATCTTACTACTCAACTGGGGAATAATTTTTTTCTCGATTTCCTGGATACATCTTACGATACTTTCATCATGCATTTCATTTAATAATGGTGCCACGCCTGCTGAAGCCGCTGTTTGCGCAACGTTTAGGGCTCTCTCTAGAAGTTCTTTAACGCCGCGTCCCTTACTAGCAGTAATAGGTATAACTGGGACTTTGAGATGAGATTCAAGGATTGCTAGGTTAATTTTGTCGCCTCTGGCATCCGCAGCATCCATCATGTTCAGCGCAATTACGACGTTGATACCCAATTCGAGCAATTGCGTCGTCAGATATAAGTTTCGCTCAATGTTCGTTGCATCGATAATATTAATGACGATATCGGGCTTTTCATTCACGATATAGTCTCTAGCAACGATTTCTTCCATGGAATAAGGGGATAAGGAATAGATTCCAGGCAGATCAATAACTTTTATATCCCCCTGGATCTTTCTCGCTTTCCCTTCTCTCTTCTCAATGGTTACACCCGGCCAGTTCCCAACATACTGTGTACTTCCGGTGATTTCATTGAATAAGGTAGTTTTGCCGCAATTTGGATTTCCTACCAGTGCGAACTTCAAGGACATAGGATATTTTCAACTCCCTTTAACTTTAAATATTAATGATAGTCATTCTCAATTGATGTTCTAAATAATGCTCCTTTCTATTCAGGAGCATTATTTAGGCAACAATTATATTTTCTGCTTCAGACTTCCTAAGCGTCAGTTCGTACCCTCGAATGTTCACTTCAATCGGATCTCCCAACGGCGCTACTTTTCTAACCATTACTTCAGCCCCACGGGTCACTCCCATATCCATAAGTCTCCTCTTAACCGCACCTTTATCTCCTAAAACTTTGGTGATGATCGATTTTTCACCTGGCTTCAAATCCTTCAATGTCCTCTCCAAACGACTTACCTCCCTTTATCAGACCTGCACAAGTACCTGCTGCGCAACTCCCCTATTCAGGGCCAATCTTGACCCTTTTATGGATACAATAAGATTCCCGCTGAATTCTGATATGACCGATATAGTTACACCTGGAATAATACCTAGGCCTTCTAAGAATTTTCTCGTTGTATCCTTAGCCCTACAGGCACCAACTATCGCCTCTTTACCTGGAGAAAGCATTGTTAAGGGCATTTTCCTCACTCCTTATCTCAACTGGTTGCAATTGATAATCAGTATCACTTATGTGTAGGCTAATAGTAGCATTGATATTTCATTTCGTCAATGGGAATTTTATCATCTATATTTGATAGTACGGCCCTATTATCGTAGTAAACGTAGGCCGCTAATGATGACAAGGATAGTACTCCCTTCGTGTCCGATGACTCCAATGGGCAGATTTATATTACTGAAAAAATTAGACAAGACAAGCACGATCATGACGAAAATGGCAAACGCCACATTCTGTTTGACCACCCTGGTCGTACGACGACCTAAAGCAATGGCATAGGCAACCTTAGAAATGTCATCAGCCATCAGAACCACATTAGCAGTTTCTAGCGCTACATCAGTTCCTGCAGCGCCCATAGCGATACCCACGGAAGAAACTGCCAAGGCCGGTGCATCGTTAACACCGTCGCCGACCATGGCCACTCTGCCATATTCTCCTAATTTTTTTATTATGTCTACTTTATCTTCCGGCAGCAGTTCTGAATATACTTGGTCAACGCCTACCTGCTCACCCATGATTTGCGCAGTTGAAGAGCTGTCGCCAGTCAATATCACAACCTTAATTCCCATTTTTTTAAGCCTTTTAATTGAGTCTTTCGCTTGCGGTCGCAGTGTATCCTGTACCGTTAAGACACCGATTCGTTCTTTTCCCACCTGAACGAAGATCACCGTATTCCCTTGCTTCTCCAGTTTCTGGACAGCTTTCATTTCCTTTTCCGGTAGGTTTTGTCCTTCACTCAAATCTAGTTTTCCGATTCGATATTCCTGACCATCCACTATGCCATGTACCCCAAACCCAGGCACTGCTTCCAGTTTCGAAGCCGATTTAAGATAGAGATTCCCCTCTTTCGCCTTACGAATTATCGCCTTAGCGATAGGGTGTTCTGACCAGGCTTCAAGAGAAGCGGCGATGCTTAAGACTTCATTTTCAGTATAGTTTCCGTAAGGTATCACCTGAGTAATTCTCGGTATTCCCTCTGTGAGAGTTCCGGTTTTGTCAAAAGCTACTACGCTTACATCGCCGATCGCCTCCAGATAGGCGCCTCCCTTAAATAATATGCCATTTCGTGCTCCGTTCGATATCCCGGATAAAACAGCAGGCATGATGGAGGAAACCAGAGCGCAGGGCGAGGCTACGACGAGAAAAATCATTGCTTTGTAAATTGTCACACTCCAAGACCATCCTAAGACAAAGGGCGGCAAGACCGAGATCAGAACCGCGCCAGTGATCACGATTTTCGCGTAAATACGTTCAAACCGTTCCATGAATAATTGACTGGGGGGTCTTTCACTTTGCGCTTCCTGAACAAGATGGATTATTTTAGCAAGGAGCGTCGCCTCTGCTGGTTTGGTCATTTCGATGACTAAGGCTCCCTGTCCGTTCATGGTTCCGGCAAAAACCTCATTTCCTGGGGCTTTGTCCACGGGAATCGATTCCCCCGTAATCGAGGCCTGATTCACAGAAGAATATCCCTCACACACAATCCCATCCGCTGCAATCCGTTCTCCCGGCCTCACCAACAAGCGGTCACCTTGCTGCAATTCTTCGACTTGAACTCGCTTTTCCACGTTTCCTACTAACACAATAGCCTCTTCCGGGCGTAGTTTCATGATGGCCTTAATTTCGTCATTCGTTCGCTCCAACGTATACCCTTCCAGTGCACCACTTAGGGAAAAAATTAAGATTAAAATGGCCCCGTCTCTCCAATACCCAATACTAGCTGCACCCATAGCCGCTATTACCATAAGCAAATCGACATCAAAATCTTTTTCCTTAATCAAGGTTTGCAGACCTTCCCAGGCCTTCTGATATCCACCTATGGCATAGGCCAAAAGGTAGAAAGGAACTTGAAACTCAGAATGACCATATTTACTGGAAAACCAGGCCAAGATAATAAATCCTAAACTGAGGGCTGTAACAATCAACCCCTGGTGCTTTGACCAAAGTATAGTCCAAGGCTTTGACGTTGCAGGAACAATATTCATTGCGCACATTTCTATTTCTCCTCTTACTCTTTCTGCTTCAGTACTTAGCTTAACAATATGTAAGCGCTATCTTCTGCGTCTATCACGTCAGTGATTAAAAAACCTCTGCGTTGATTTTTTTCAACATGTTCAAGAATTGCCTTATTTCGTCGTCATTCAGAACGGAGGCCATCTGCTCTGTTAAATGCAAGTGATAGCCATGATGCTCATTAAATGCCTTATTCCCTATATCTGTCAAAGCTATAAGGTTAACGCGCCTATCCTCCTTCGTCGATTCGCGCCGAGCAAAGTTCTTCCTTTCTAAGCGATCCACAGTTACCGTAGTAGTCCCTGTCGTAACCCCCAGTTTCTGAGCTAGTCCTTTCATATTCATTTTTTCGTGTTCTCCGAGTACTTCTAAGGCATGCGCTTCCGAAACCGTTAAGTCACTGGAACGGACAATTGAATTTTCCCAGGAGGAAAACCCATTAAAAAAGGACAGGAGTTCGTGGGTCAACTCTTCAATAATTTTCACTCAAAGATACCTCCTCTAGAGTAGTTAGTACGAAACTTGTAATACTTTATATTAATAATGTTTGATATTCAAACTATATAATAGCAAAAATGTTCTCCGTTGACAAGGGGTAACTAAGAAATGCAAAAAAAGTGGCTGAAGCGCTTGCCCCAACCTCTTTATTCCTACTCTTTATGCTTCGTAATCAGATCAGGTTATTTGATCATTTCTGGAAGGCCTATTTTTGGAGTGATCCAGCTCCTCGTTTTTTTATGGTCTATTTGGTGATTTAACCATGTGCATAGTTCATTGATACCTTGGTCTTTAACGCAGGACGTTTCAAAAATAGTCGCATGAGCATTAAGCGAATTAATGTCTTTGTAGAATTCAGCTTTATCAAAATTAGTAAATTCCAATAAGTCGAGTTTATTCAAGATAATCGCTCCACTATCCTCGAACATTCGTGGATATTTCAACGGTTTGTCATTACCTTCCGGGGTACTCAGCACGGTGATTTTTATATCTTCACCAAGGTCAAAAGCCGCTGGGCAGACTAGATTGCCGACATTTTCTATTACTAGCAAATCCACATCATCCAGGTTAAAAGACTCTAAGGCACCTTTGATCATCTTTCCATCCAAGTGACAGGCTCCCCCGGTGTTGATCTGGACAACTGGAACCCCTTGTGCTTCAATTCTTTCTGCGTCCTTAGTTGTGTACAAGTCACCTTCAATGACCGCAATTCTTACGTTCCCTTTAAGTTTTGAGATGACCTGTTCAAGCAGCGACGTCTTACCGGAGCCTGGTGAACTCATCATGTTAATAACGTAGATACCCTTCTCATTGAACACTTGTTTATTGCGAGAGGTCAACTCCTCATGTGTGTGAAGGATGCTCTCAACCACTTTAATCTCACTCATCGTTCAGTCTCCTTCAATGGTATTTACATAAAGCTCATACCCACGAACAACACTACTACAGAATGTCTTACAATTTGGACAAAGCTTATTGAAATGTTCTATTGGAAATTGCAAATTGCAATCCTTACACTCACCGAGTGCGCTTACTTTTTCTATGCTCAACGTGGACTCTTCGAGCATCGTACCTTGAATACAACTGTCGAAGGCAAAATGTAAGGATTCAGGCATGACACCGGATAGTTCTCCAATTTTTAGAGAGACATTATTAATTTTTGTTAATTTGTTTTCTAAGGCCTTCTGAGTGACAATTTCAATCACGCTCTGGATAATGGAAACTTCATGCATTAGTTTGACCTATGACTACGTCTAAGTCTGAGCGTAGTTCTTTCTTTATAATGGCAATCACTTCTGGATATTGACTCTCAACAATCAATAACAATTACCTTATTATAGCCCAAAAAGTAACCTAGTGTATCAAGAGTGGAAATCCAAATTCTACATTATGCTGCTTCAGCCGCGACGGACCACGCTAGAAAATCTCTTCTGCTTATCCCTCCTTAATCGAAACCCAGGTCGGCTTCCTTGCGATCGTTACTAACACGCTATGACACTTGCATATGGCCTTTCAGCTTTAATTCACACTCTTAATCCATCTTACTACTATCCTCTTTGCTTTTCATATAACTCAATACAGCCTCAAACCGGGATTTTACACCTAATTTTGGTAGGATATTGCTGACATGAAAGTCCACTGTACGGTTTTTGATGCCCAATGTGGTAGCAATTTCTCTATTACGCAAGCCTAGGGCAATCAATTCTATGATTTCGATTTCCTTCGGTGTAAGTGATTTACCTTGAATTTCTTCATGCTCAACAATATTATCTATAATAATTTCTTCGCCGATAATCGCAGATCGAAGATATGGGGCCATATTTTGAGAAAAATAGAACTCACCCCTCGAGACTTGTACTATAGCCGTGATCATTTCTGTTTTCGAACAATCTTTTAATAGAAAGCCTTGGGCGCCATTTTTTAATGAGGCATTTACATACCCTGCTGGGTCTTGCCCGGTAAGCATAATTATACCAACGTTTGAGTCGATCGCTTTAATTTTCTCGATCAGATCAGTTCCGCAAGCGTCAGGGAGATTAATATCAAGCAATACCACGTCCGGATGCTCACTCTTCACTATTCGTAAACAATCACGTCCGTTCTTAGCCGTCCCCACTACAGAAATATATTGTTCAGAAGATAGCAGTGACACAGTACCTTCTGCAAAAAGTATATGGTCATCCACGACTACCAAGGTTATGGTCTTCTCTGAACTCGTGCCCATATCATATTCCGCCTCTCCATCACCCCGATGTCAACCTGTTAATTCACTGTAACCTGGTTTAACGATGTTCTAAACTTTAGTCTTTATATAGGAATAACGGCTTTAATCGTTACTCCAAGACCAACACCAGAAGTGATATGAAATTCCCCACCTAAGCTTTCTATTCTTTCTTTCATCCCAATTATTCCGAAGTGGTTGCCCGTTAACGACCAATCGGCAATCTTTTGCGGGTCAAAACCTTTACCGGAATCATTAATCAACATTTCGATTCTCTCATCTTTCAGTGCCAAGGAAACATTTACTCTGCTTGAACCCGAGTGCTTCACAACGTTATTTATGCTTTCTTGCAAAAGGCGAAAGGCTACCACTTCAAGGTCCTCTTTAAACCGTTGTTCTCTATTCATCCCTATTATTTCTAGAGATATTACCAAAAGTTCCTTGTGCATTATTTGCTGAAATAGGACCTCAACAGCTGGAATGAGACCCAAATCTCTCAAAGAAGATGGCCGTAAATTGCTACATATCGTACGAAGTTCGTAATTCAAATCCTCTATCATATCTTGCATTACTAAGGCAGCGTGATAATTGTTGTCGTCAGTTGAAAAACTCGCCATTAATTCTTTCATCCTCCGGTTGAGATCCAAGCTTATCTGTAGGGAACCGTCATGTAGTTCCCGCGCTAAAACTTTCTTTTCTTCCTCAATGTTACTAAACAACAATCGATTGATTACTTCTAGCCCATGGCTTCTTTGTTGTGATTCTCCAGACTTTTTCTCCATTACATTTATTTCCTTAGACATTTGCTGTATGACATGGATGGCTTTAAGGCGTTGGCCTATTTGATAGCACACTGAGGTTAGTAACGGTATTTCATTTGCTTGAAATCTGACATACGAACAACGGTGACCGAGAAATATTCCGCATGTAAAATTATTGGAAACGAAGGGTATGTACACCTCCGCAGGAAAACCACTATAAAAGGTTTCGATGGAGTGCGTTGTGCTCTTAGCTGTTCGATAATAATCCGCCATAATCGCTTGATCGTTCGTCTTTTCAAGGTATCGGCCTACCGCACTATTAGTGTACCAGCCTTCCAGATCCTCTGAGATAACAAAGGCACCCTCGAGCCCAAGCTGATTCATTAACTCTTCAACTATCAAGGTTTCATTTATCGACGATAGACTTCTATTTATTTCCTCGCTCTTTTTTTCAATGCGATAATTCCCATGACTATCAAGCATTTTATCTATTGCATTATGTAATAGAGCTTTAATGAGGTTATAGATGACTAGCGCTATTATCGTTAAAGACAGCATTGAGAGGTAAGTTTCAATATTTAGGTTTTTAATGAACCCGATTAGGAATAAAAAGCTTGTGACAAATACGCTGGTAAGCATGCTATAAATTGAAGAACTAATTAAGAACCCCAGAAACTCACCGCCATCCGGCAAGCTCTTATTTACTACAACGTAACTAAGGATAATCGGGATAATCGCAACAAATAGTGTGCTAATCTGAGAATCAACGATTGGGTTAACATCCAGTAACATTGGAATTGCTGAAAGTAAGACAAAAGGCAATATTCCCATTGCTAAACCGGCAAGCAGAATGGCTTGATTTTTCTCCGGTTTATCCGCCGGTAATCTAATGAGCTTGAACAAATACCATATCGCTGTGACAGTGCCGATTATTCCATTGATCAATGCCAGTTTTCTTATTACCCCAACCGAGAAAACAGCCCCTATACCTTTTAGCGCAAGTAACATAAATACCAGCGTAGCAACAAAGCATAATACCCGAACAATGAACCTATTCCATTTGTGATGTGTGTTACCAATAACAAAAACAGAAACATGCCTCACCAAGAGGACGGGTACGAGCGAGAAGCCAATTAACTCTAGTTCCCTAGCCAAGATCAAACCACGACTTGAGGCTGGGGCTATGATAATGACTAATCCTACGAGCCAATTTAACCAGAATAAGGAACGAGCTTGGACAATAAAAGGTCGCTTGAACATTGTAACAAGACCTACTAGCCAAAATACAAAACCCAAAGTCACCATGGGAAGTACGCTTAGCAAAACGAAGGCAAACGACTGTTTTTCTATTCGCACAACTTTTAACGGCTCCTCAGGACTTTTCACCGTTAACGCAGAGGCCCCTTCCGCCTCTCCCCACTTTTGAGTAGACGGGTACGCTCCTGGATCAACGTTATCAATTTTGTAAACCGTATCTCCTACACGAACCCCCAATCGATAACTTTCGCCATGGGGATCACTAAAAATTACGTTCCATCCATCTTCCCTATTTTCAAGGGCGAGACCCACATACGGGTGATTGAACAGTACCGCAACATACACTAAGCATATGATAACAAAAGCGGCATTAGCAATTTTAAATGCCAGCCGCCTTATCATTTTATCATCCAACAAGTTCTATCAACTTCTCTTTTCTTTTTTTTGAAATCGTAATATCATTTAAGGTCTCGATGGCACGTTGCTTATAAAGCTCACAGATAACCAGACAATAATGAATGGTCCCTTCGTTAATCACCAATTTTCTGAGCTTTTCTCTTTCTATTGGGCCAAACTTATCCAACCCTTTATTCGCCAATGAGCTTAGACATTTAAGCTCCTCAGTCTTATATTCGCTAAGTACGTTTAAGAGATAAACGAGCGGTAGAGTTTTCTTTCCACTAACAAAATCATTCTTTGTTTCCAGGTTCAAGAAATCAGCGAGATCGTTTTTGACTTGACTCATTACTCCTAAGTTCATCCCGAATTGTTCTAGTCGGTCGATGAATAGTTGATCTGCGTTTCCCAAGATCGCCCCGATCTTACAC
>DATCQU010000056.1:0-105654 GCA_036569365.1 Desulfosporosinus sp.
GAAGCGCCGTGAGGTGTGGAGCTGACTGGTACTAATAGGTCGAGGGCTTGACCTAACCATCACTACTCTGGGTCAGTGGCTCAAGTTCGATTGACGTTACTAGATATTAGACTCTGTGCAGTTTTGAGAGAACAGCGTTCGCAAGAACGAAAGTATCTCAGACATCTGGTGATCATGCCGGAGGGGTTCCACCCGTTCCCATACCGAACACGGAAGTTAAGACCTCCAGGGCCGATGATACTTGGGGCGCAAGCCCCTGGAAAAGTAGGTCATCGCCAGGTAAGACATAGGGACTACCATAAACGTAGTCCCTTTTGTGTCACTATTACCATAAGTTTATTGCCCTTAAATTATGGCCCGTTGGTCAAGCGGTCTAAGACACCGCCCTTTCACGGCGGTTACACGGGTTCGAATCCCGTACGGGTCACCAAACAAGACACTTATGTGAGTAATAGAAAAGTTTCTCGAAAATCATTCTAAATGGGCCATTAGCTCAGTTGGCTAGAGCACCTGACTTTTAATCAGGGTGTCCCGCGTTCGAGTCGCGGATGGCCCACCAAACAACTCGCGCTCGTAGCCCAGCTGGATAGAGCGTCTGACTACGAATCAGAAGGCCGTGGGTTCGAATCCCTCCGAGCGCACCAATCAAGTGCGGTTTCCATTACATGCGGGTGTAGCTCAATGGTAGAGCACTAGCTTTCCAAGTTGGTTACGTGAGTCCGATTCTTGCCACCCGCTCCAATCCTAAGTACTAATTTGTAATCAAATGTTAGAGATGTTCGATTGCATAGTAAAATAAGGAAAAAACCTTCTGCGTTATGCAGAAGGTTTTTTCCTTATATAATGGCAATTAACTTGATTCTAAAACAAAAAATTCTATTCACTTTTGATTATGAGCTAAGCTATAAATTGTATCCAATTACTTTAATATGGATTGGTATATGAAGACCATTTGGACAATGCATGATCTTTAATAATAATCGCTCTGATTTTTCAATAAATTAATAGAATTACTTTGTCGAATTAACGTACATGAAGTTAATGTCTGCAAGGTCGATGTCGATGTGAGGCCTCTGACTATGAGGGGTCCCCCTCACAGGGGCGATGTCTAGCAAACTAGGGCCCTGTGAGTTTATTATGGGGGCCTTTTCGAACAACTATATGATGGAAATAACGGACAGATCGATCTTTAATTGGGCGGTCTGGCTTTTTTATTTTTGAATAATAACTTGCATTAAACTATCTAATTACGCTATTTGCTCAAAGTAAAACTTAAAATACGCAAACATTGTCGAAACATTATCGATTAATTTTAAAGGTATCTTGCAAAATTCAAGGAATATAACAATAATACAATATATTAATACATAAAATGCAATAATTATCTAAATTTAAAGGAGTAGGCGAATTAGTTTCGGTTACTCCTAAATATTTTAAAAGTGTAAATTATTATTGAGTATTTTTATCAACATTTGAGAAATATATGAAAAATAATTTGGCATTTTGTATCATGTGTAGACAGTTTTAGTGATTTCAAGACGCTTAAAAATATAAGGAGGAGATCAAAATGACCAATCAATTACCTGAGCTACCTTATCCTTCCGAAGCTTTAGAACCTTATTACGACGAGGCTACTGTAAGACTTTACCACGATGTTTATTATAAGGCCTATGTGGACGGGCTCAATAAGTTGGAAGGAAAACTGGCGGAAATTAGAGATGTAGGAGATTTTCCACTTATTAAGAATTGGGAACGGGAATTGGCTTCTCATAGTGCCAGCCACCAACTTCACAGCCTCTTTTGGCAAAATATGTGTCCTGGAAGTGGTGGGTCAGCTCAAGGAATATTAGCAGAACGCATTACTAAGGATTTTGGATCCTTTGATAATTTCAAAAAACAGTTTACTGGCGCTGCAGTGGCGGCAGAAAGATCTGGCTGGACCCTATTGGTTTGGAGTCCATTCTTTGAAGAGTTAGAGATTTTACAGGCGGAAAAACATCAGGACCTCACCCAATGGGGAGTTATTCCACTCTTGATCGTAGATGTTTGGGAACACGCTTATGACTTCAAATACCAAAACGAACGAGCCTGTTGGCTAGAGTCATGTTGGAACTTAGTAGATTGGAAAGATGTTCTCAAACGTTTTGAAAGAGAATCGGAGATAAATGAAATGAATTATGGGGAGTGAATGTCGTAGGAGAGCCAACCTGTTAAGTCGAGATCCAAGAGATCGGAATTTGATAGAGTGCCGATTGTAAAGTAATTTAAGGAGGCATTTGATATTGACATTAAAGCTTGCACTGACAAGGAGTGGGTCAAAAGAATAACAATTATATGTGGAGCACTTAAACAATTGAAGTTGCTTAGAAGGGTAAAAGAAGATAAAGAAATTATTTAGGCTTAATGGGGTTTGTCTGAGCATTGAATATGTTTTCTAGAGTGGGTAGTTATAGTTGAGGGAATGGGGATGGCTCGGACTATAAATAATTAAATAGTTGACCGAAATCGTTCAGATTATGCCAGTAAAGGCTTTCTTGAACGGCGAAAGAGGTAACGTGAATGCCCAAGCAGGAATGTGTAGCAATGCTGTTAGCTGGTGGAAGAGGAAGTAGATTGGGTGGTCTAACTCGAAAGCGGGCTAAACCTGGAGTCTCTTTCTATGGTAAATATCGAATTATCGACTTTACCTTGAGTAATTGTACCAATTCGAACATTAACACGATTGGCGTTCTTATCCAATATATGCCATTACTGCTTAATTCTTATATTGGTTCGGGTTCTGCCTGGAACTTAGGTAATCCACTTACCGGAGTCCATATTCTTCCTCCTAGTCTCAATGAAAAGGAAGGCAAATGCTATCACGGAACAGCGGATGCCGTTTACAAAAATTGCAAATTTATTGATTCTCATGATCCTGAATATGTCATTATCCTTTCCGGGGATCATGTCTATAAAATGGATTATTCCCTTATGTTAAAGTTTCATAAAGAGAAGAATTCGGAAATAACTATCGCTACGATTGAAGTTCCCAGGGAGGAAGCTTCTCGGTTTGGGATACTAACCATTGATGGAGATGCACGAATCAGAAAGTTTACAGAAAAACCAGCTCGACCAGATAGTAATCTTGCTTCAATGGGTGTCTATATTTTTAACTGGCAAACACTCAAACGGGCATTAATTACCGATGCTAATAATAAACAGTCTCAGCATGACTTTGGTCAAAACATCATCCCACAGCAGTTAAAACAAGAAAAAAGAGTCTATGCGTACAAGTTTCAGGGGTACTGGCGAGATGTTGGTACTATTGAAAGCTATTATCAGGCAAATATGGATTCCTTGAAGGAGGGTCACTTCCTTAATATCTTGGATGTAAAGTACCGAATATTTTCGAATGAAGATATCCTACTCCCACCCTTAGTTGGGCCCACAGCGAAAATAGAGAACAGCTTAGTTTGTAATGGGTGTATTGTTCATGGCGAGGTAAGCAATTCAATCCTAGCACCTGGCGTTTATGTGGGGAAAGGTGTAATAATTAAGGATTCAATATTATTACCATTCGCAAAGGTTCAAAATGGATCACGCCTTCTAAAAACGATTGTAGGAGAAAATGCTGAAATTATGAGTCACTGTATTGTCGGTACTTGGGAACGAATCGATCCAGAACATGAAGCGATTACAGTTATTGAGGATCATCATATCGTTCCTGAAGGTTCAATAATAGAAGGGGGTAAGACGGTAAACTGGCCTCGGGCGATTTGAAACGTGGGAGCAATCATTTCAAGGCTTATTCCACCACCAGACAGAAAAAGATATTCAAAAGACGAGAGGGGAAAATATAGAACTTATAAACCGCGCCATTTGGTGCGATTTTTTTGTAGTGGGCGCACATAAATCTGTAAAAAAGAAAAGAATACAATTGTGAGATATTTCTTCATCGACCAGTAATACCGACAAATTTATAAATATAGGGTCTGTTATAATAGAGTGCAGCCAATTACGACGAAAATTAAACGCTTGCGGGAAATCATTACTATAACGACGACCTGGCTTTTTTGTCTTGAGCATTAGTCTATAACGTTTCATTTGTGGTATATTATACTTGTTAGTTATAATTACTAATTATGCAGTACTGAAACACGAGGACTCATTGAGCCAAACGATCAAAATGATTAGGGGAGGGAACTTTATGAATAACAACAAAACACTTGAAAATTTAATGGCAGCTTTTGCTGGGGAATCACAGGCTAATCGAAAGTATATCGCTTACTCAAAAAAAGCCGAGGCAGATGGGAAGAACAATGCTTCCAAGCTTTTCAAAGCAGCTTCAGATGCCGAAACCCTTCATGCTCTAAAGCACTTCGAAGTTGCGGGCATGATCAAGTCAACTGTTGAAAACTTGAACGATGCTGTGAATGGAGAAAACCATGAATATCAGAGCATGTATCCGAAATTCTTGAAAGCCGCCCAAGATGAAGGTAATCAAGCTGCTGTGAATACGTTTACATATGCACTCAAGGCCGAAGAGGTTCATGCAAGACTCTACAAAGAAGCATTGGATAATCTAGAACAGACGGAAGAAATCTATTACTATCTTTGTCCTGTTTGCGGAAATATTGAGAAAGTTGTACCGGAAAAATGTTTTATTTGCGGCACTTCAGGATCGAAATTCGTAAAGTATTAAATATCAACGTTCAAGGTTGATCTGCCCATTGATGCCTTCATACCCGTAAGTGTAACCCTAATCCTTACCTAGTTCACTAGGTGAGGATTATTTATTAGGGTTCACGCTGAAGGGATCGGGGCAACTATTAAACGTCGATTTATAGGATATGATATGATGGGAAGAAGAAACGAATCATGAGGAGGGTAATTATGGAGTTTAACTATGAAGTAAAGACCACTAAACCCTTTTTGACCGCCGTAGAAGATTTAAAGAAAACGATCAGTGAAAATAAGTTTGGCGTTCTATGGGAACTCAATTTTAAGGATAAGTTACAAGAAAAGGGCTTAGATTTTCAGAAGAATTTTATGGTGTTGGAGGTATGTAATCCAAAACAAGCAAAAGAGGTATTGGATCGTCATATTGAGGTCGGATACTTTCTTCCTTGTAAAATGGTTGTGTATGAAAAAGAAGACAGTGTTTATATGGGCATGGTGCTTCCTACGGCAATGATTGGGATGATGGGACAAGAAGAATTACTCAGCGTAGCCCAACAGGTAGAAACTGGGTTGAAGAAAGCCTTAGACGAGGCAGTTTAGAAAGGTATTTAGTGGGTGAAACTACAGTAAAGGCATCCCTTTCTTTCAGAGAGGGGATGCCTTTCTATTACTTATCAACCTTTGCTGGATTTGATGAAGGAAGGACGGTTTAAAGATGGCAACGTTGCTAACATTTCCTGATGTTGAAAAAGAAGAAGTGTTTTCGATTGAGGAGGAAGACAAAGGATTTATCACAGTTTATAATGAACATCCGGAAGTGAAGACTCTGCTCGAACGGAGGGATCTCTACCCGGATATCCTAGAAATTAATGGTTTAAATCCAGTGTTTCACATCATGATTGAAGGCATTATTGAGAACCAACTCTCTGAGGTGTCAGATGTGCGAGAAATCTATGAGAAATTACAAAGAGAAGAAGGCTTAACTCCTCATGCAGCACGAGCTAGCATAGCCCGTATATTCGTTCATCATTTTTTCGCGTTTTTAAAGGAGCATAAACCCTTTGATCAGGAAGCTTATGTTCGACGTCTCAGTTTAATCGGCGCCGATGTATTGAACGTTGGCCGCAACTATAGTTGCCCATGCGGGAGCGGGGCTAAGTTCAAGCGCTGTTGCGCTCCATTCACGGAAGCCTTTGTTGTGTCCCAACTGGCAGGGAGACTGGATTTGGGTTATGGATCGTATGTCCTAGATGTACCTGAACAAATCAAGGACCCACTAGACCCGATCTTTCAACTCGAGGCTCGGTACCATATTTCAGAATATATGGAGGCTCACGGTGACCTTGAAGGCGCTCTTGTAGTGCTCAGAGAAAATATTACCCAAGCAACAGTTTATCGAGACGGTGAATTTCTAGAAAATGCCTGGCAGGACTATAAGTATTTTTGTCTAAATCATGCACAGTTTGCTGAGGAAGCCGTAGAAGCGGCTGAACAACTGCAACAGTTCGCCCAAAATGATGAGGAAAAAGGCGATCTGATTTGTGAGACGGCTGATTTGCTCGCCAAAATGGGAAACATAGCGGCCTCAGAGATTGAATACAGAAAACTCTTCAACACTCTTCCGGATTATCATTACGGTCGTTACCGCTATGTGTTAATGTTAAGCTTACATAAACGAGAGACTGATGCTAAAAAGGTTCTTACGGAGCTACTTGCTGATCTGAGTATTGATGCGAAAACTCAGCAAGCAGCAAGGGCTCTGTTCAAAGACTTAGGTATGTGACACAAAATGACTTGCATACTAACTTGTGATTTTCTTGAATGTGCCATTGGTGAGGCTACTACAGAATTACTTTAATTTGCAGTCGGACTTTTGATTATTTGGACTCCTAGAACTGTGGCTAGGAGTCCGATGATGTAACTAATATCTGCTCCACCTAGGTAATTGTGGGCCATGTATCCTGTATAAAGAGTAGAGGACATAAAGGGTACGGAGAGGAGTAGGGCGAGGAAATAAAGCACGAGGGCCTTACTGTGGGATAGCTTGACAGGGGCGTCACTGAAGGGCTTAGTTGCCAATAGGATTCCTAGCCAGGGAGTAATCCAATAGGAGAGTAGGAGTAAGAAATTTTTATAAGTGTCAGCAAAGGCACCGCTTCCGGAACTTATGAGTAGAATACCCAGTCCCCCGGTAAGAATGGGGGATATCCAGCGTTTAAGGGGAATACCGGCCGCCATGAGGGAAATGCCACCGCTGTAGATGGCCAAGACATTGATCGGAATAGTGCTGAGTGCAATCGTAAGTAAGGCGGGAATCGCTAAAGGTCCCATGAGCTGCGCTATTAGGGCAATGGAATCTCCTTGAGGATTGAGGCTGGTCACTGCAGCCCCTAAAATTTCCAGCCAGGCTCCCGCAATAATACTGCCGAAAAAAGTATAGCGGGCGATTTTCCCAGAGGAGATAGAGGTGCGCAGGTAACGGCTGTAATCAGAGCCACAGGTACAAAAAGCAATTTGGTAGGCAAATACCGCTGCGGCTGCTAGAACAAATAAAGGAAGCTGTTCTGTCATAGAAAGCTTGGAGGAAGCCCAGAGCGTTACCGGAGAAATCTGGGGAACCATACGAACGGTCATGATCAAGAAGAATGCCCCTAAGGCTATAGCCATGATTTGAGCAAAGCGGTGGATAAAGTTATAACCGAAGACCGCAACGACAATCGTCAAAGTCCCAAGCAGCAATAACCCGGTCAGGTAGCTTATTCCGAAGACTTGTTCAAGGGCAATCACCCCTAAGATGATATCGACAGCAAACCATCCCACATTGCCCAACCAGTTTAGACTGCCAAAAAGCTTCAGTCCAATTGGCCCAAAAACCTTACCACTTGCTGCAACTTGAGGGAGACCATGCTTAGGACCCTGCGCGGAAACAACGGCTAGGAAAAGAGTACCTAGAATGTTACCTGTCATGATAGCTACAACGGTCGCAGGAAAGGAAAGTCCTAAAATGATGCCTAAAGCCCCGGTGAACCAGGTAAGGATATTCAGATTGGCAGAAAACCAAAAGGTAAAGATCTGACCTACTCGACCATGTCTCTCGCTGGCGGGGATAGCTTCAATTCCGAAGGGCTCAACACTGAGCACTTTCTCTCCGTAGGTTGTGGTTGTTGACACATTCGTTGCCATTTTGCATCGCTCCTTGTCAATAAAATTTTTGAAAACAAAAAGTCCCCAGCTTAAATTAGCTGAGGACTTTACCATACACTCAGTGAAACAGTACATGCCAAATTCGACGTTTGGATAGTACTCTTCTACGGGCAGGTCTCCTGGCTCAGGGTCATCACTGACTGCGCCTTCCCAAATCAATGGATTGACAGGTGGCTTAGCAGTAGCTCTCCTATCACAGTGGCGGGACCGCACGGGACTTTCACCCGATTCCCTATTCTCCTCTTTACAGAGGCACCAGTAGAAGTGGGGGATAAATTATCTTACAATATTATCCTAACGGTTGTTAGAGATGTTGTCAAGACTTTATTAGAACTATCAGAAGGAAGTAATGGTACACAAAATAAACGAAGTTAAAGGGAATGACACCTTTTATATCGAATAACTATAATAATTTCGTATTTAAGCACCTTTGAAGACAATCATAAATAGACTGATTCGAAAGAAAAGAGGAAACCATGTGCGTGAAGTAAGTGTTGAGCGCCTTAACGAAGGAGATGTTCTGGCGAAAGAAATTTACTCCTCAAACGGTAAGATATTACTCGGTAAGGGCGTAGTTCTGCAACCAATCTATATTACGCGATTACGGGAATTGGGTATGCACGGTATTTATATTGAGGATGAGTTTAGCAGCGATATTATCATCGAAGATGTGATCTCGGATAAACACCGTTACGAGGCTATGGCGGCCATTGAGAAATCATGTAAAACCATCCAAAACGAAAAAGATAATGAACTAGATATTAAGAAAACAATTAATAATATTGTGCAAGATATTCTCTTTCAAAAGGAGATCATGATTAGCCTCATGGATATGCGCAATGCAGATAATCGAGTATACGCTCATTCCGTGAACGTCTGCGTATTATCCACCGTTCTGGGCAAAGGGCTTGGCCTACCAGTCGATAAGCTCAATGACCTCGCACTCGGTGCGCTGCTTCATGATGTGGGAATTGTCAATTTGCCTAAAGAGGTTATTAATAAAAGAGGTCCCCTAACCAAGGAAGAAAAGGACTTATACCAATGTCATACGACGCTGGGCTTTGAACTTATCCGTAAAAAAACGGAAACCAGTCTTATCACTGCCCACATAGCTTATCAACACCATGAATGGACCAACGGCAAAGGTTATCCGCGGCAACTAAAAGGTGCAGCCATTCACCCTTTGGCGGAAATTGTTGGGCTTGCTGACTTCTATGATTGCCTTCTCCATGGTTCTCCTGGTATTCCTCGAGTTTTACCGCACGTAGCCTGCGAAATATTGATGGCAAATGCCGGGGTGCGTTTCCGCCATGAGTTGATTCATACCTTTTTAAAATATATTGCTGCCTATCCGACCGGCTATACCGTGAAACTTAATAATGGCGAAATGGGAATTATTTCCGGACAAAACAAGGGGTTACCTACGCGCCCCATCGTCCGTGTTTTTGACGGCAAGATAAATCTTAAGCAAGTGCGAGTACTCGAGTGTGATCTCGTGCATGAGCGGACTCTTTTTATCAATTATATTATCGAGTAGCTTATATCTGTAATTAGTGAGGTGAAGGAGCTTTAAGATTCAGATACTGAATCGATGGGGGGAATTAAAATGACCGAGTGTATATTCTGTACGCTACCAAAGACAGATATCATAGTAGAGAATGAATTGGCCCTCGCTTTTTTTGACAAGTTCCCAGTCAACGAAGGGCACGTGCTAATTATCCCGAAGAGGCATGTTGCAAGTCTCTTTGATGCAACCCGAGAAGAGATTATGGACATCTGGGCGTTACTTGGAAACGTGAAAGAGGTGCTAGATAAGCGGTTCCATCCCGATGGCTACAATGTCGGAATCAATGTAGGCGCTGCTGCAGGGCAGACTGTTTTTCATATGCATGTTCATGTCATCCCGCGCTACCAAGGGGATGTTTCGGATCCGCGTGGTGGCGTACGGAAAGTCAAGAAGTGTTTGGTACCCTATAGTTAGGGCACGTAGAACTACTAATTGCAAAACAAGTAGAAGCATCATTGATAGGCGTATATTAAAAATAAGTGCGAGGAAACCTTACCCTCGCACTTTACCAGTATTGGATTTGCTGGTTTTCTCAGTCATTATGGCTTTTGCTCAGCAAATCTTGTGTTGTCATTATTTAGTAGTGGCCAAAGAGAGGTATACTTCAGGTTCTTGTCGAAAAATACTATATACAGAGAGTTATTATAACTGCTTAGTATATAAGCACTAACGCTTAAGAGCATGCCTTTCTGGGGCTCACATAGATTTGAACGCTGTGGCTTCTATAAATTAGGAGTCAAATTTAGTTATTGGGGATGTATTTTGAAAAACGCTGAAAACCTTGAACACGATAAAAAACGTCTGCTCCAAGTATTCCGTTACCTTCAGGCTCTGAACCAACTTAAGAACCCCGTCCCCATCGATATTAATACCCAACCGTGGTTACTGTGGTTTAGAGATATGCCAGAGCATCCGACAATCCGGCGTGGGAATGTCGAGGGGAACACTCCAGATGGTGTAAGTTCAGCTGACGACTACATAGTTAAAGTTGGCCGCCCCGAACTCTCCGACCCTCCCACACCACCAGCGCAATTACTGCCTTGGTTAGAGAAAGGGTGGCAAGAGGTTAAGGGGTCGCTTAA
Organism: Desulfosporosinus sp.; assembly: GCA_036569365.1. Lineage (GTDB taxonomy): Bacteria > Bacillota > Desulfitobacteriia > Desulfitobacteriales > Desulfitobacteriaceae > Desulfosporosinus. The sequence continues at coordinate 10,513 of DATCQU010000056.1, forward strand.
AATCATACCTCAAAAGCAAGAGGAAATCACCCCGAAAACAATTCATGTTGACGATGAGCCAGCTGAGACTCTCCTCGAGTCTGAAAAGGCTCTTATAATACGTTTCGAAGACGATCCGGAACGGCCTAGACTTCTTGATGAATGGACTCCCAAATACGAAGCCTGGGTGAGTAAAGAACGCCCAGTACGGCAAGCAATGACCATATTCACGAAGCTTTACGACCTTTATGCTCGCCTAGAACGCGAGCCTGAGCAGGTCGAACTTGTGCTCGGTGATGGTCTTTTAGATTGGGAGGGCAGTGCAGCGGGACGTCTTTATCATCCCATGCTGTTACTTCGCTTGCGCATTGATTTCGACCCCACGCTTCCCGAGTTCACGGTGTCTGAAGGGGACAAACCCACAGAACTTTACAGCGCCCTCCTGCGCCTTATTCCGGATGTCCCCGCCAGATCCATCAGTGGTTTGCAAGAAGACTTAGACCATGGTGCCTGGCATCCGCTCGGTGGCGAAGACACCTCAGAGTTTCTGAAGCGCTTAGTTACCCAACTATCGCCCTATGGTGACCTAACGCCCGTTCACTCGAAAACTAAGCAGGACATCCCAACAGTCCATCGCGAGCCCTTATTGTTCCTGCGCAAAAGGACACTAGGCTATAGTCAGGCTCTTGAAGCCATCCTAGAAGACATACCGGGACGAAACGATCTGCCTGATTTTTTAAAGAACATCGTGGGTATCGCGACCGAAACGTGTAGCGACAAGGACATCGAGCGGACGCCCACGGGCTTAGACCCTAACGGAGAAGATGAGAACATTCTGCTCAGCAAAGAAGCCAATGGTGAACAGTTGCAAATCGCCCAGCGCTTGGACCAACACGGAGCAGTCTTGGTCCAAGGTCCCCCCGGAACCGGTAAAACCCATACCATTGCCAACCTGATTGGACATTTGTTGGCTCAAGGAAAAAGCATCCTGGTCACCAGCCATACCTCAAAGGCCTTGCAAGTGTTGCGCGATAAAGTCGTAAAACCACTTCAGCCCTTATGTATAAGTCAAATCACGGATGATAGCCGCGGGCAAATGGATCGTGCAATCGACGCGATCACGGAACGTCTTTCAATTTCTAATGCGGACGTTTTAGAACGGGAAGCTGAACAAATACAGACCCAACGCCTAGCGCTTATTCGACAGATCAGAGAAACCCGACATAAATTGCTACTTGCTCGGCAGGATGAATATCGCTCCATAGTTGTGGCAGGTAAAGACTATCCGCCCTCAGAGGCCGCACGTCTGGTTAAGGACACAAAGGACGTGGATGATTGGATTCCAGGTCCAGTATCCCTTGGAGCTCCTTTACCGCTATCCTCAACTGAGCTTGCAGAGCTCTATCGCACGAACGTCGCCTTGAGTATAGACGATGAAAGGGAGCTTCATACCGAGCTCCCCGAGCCCGGGAAGTTGCAGACTCCTATAGAATTTGAACGGTTTGTCGCAGAGAATAAAAACGTCAATAGCACAGGGATTAGTGATCGTCCCGAACTGTGGTCTGCTGGGGATCAACTTACGAATCCGAAAGATCTTGAGTATTTGAGCGAACGCCTTCTTAAGGCTGTTGAAGTATTAAATACTCGTGATCCATGGCGTCTTGATGCCCTAGAGGCTGGACTGGATGGCGGCGTGGCCCGTGACTCCTGGCAAAACCTTATAAGCCTCGTCGAACAAGTGTCGAGGCAAGCGCTGGAGGCCAAGGAACTCTTGTTTGAATGGGGTCCAATCCTGCCAACGGATCTGAGTATTGAGGATACAGAGAAGGTTCTTGTCGAAGTCCTTGATTATTTTCAGGAGAAGGCTAAGCTCACCGGTTTTAAACTATGGACGAAACCACAATGGAAGGCGTTTATAGAGACGGCGCGTGTGGCAGGAAAACCACCCACGGAGAAACGGCATTTTGATGCTTTAAGGGTGGTCCTTGAGTTAACCAAAGCCAGAACTAAACTGATTGAACGCTGGCAACGTCAGGTGACCGTTTTGGGTGGACCTGGTCGGGACGAACTTGGCGCCACTCCCGAGAACGTTTGTCAACAATTAGTTTACGCCCTTCGTCAAGGCCTTGATTGGGCAACGACCCATTGGGATCCGCTGTTAGAAGAGCTTAAACGCTTCGGTTTTGACTGGGAACTTTTCCTCACTCACGTCCCAATTCGTGGCGGTGAGCATGGACGGGTGCTTAGAATTCACGATCTGGTAAAGGGTGAACTGACACAGATACTGTTAGCCCATGCCATAGATTGTCATAAGTTACAATTGCAACACAAACTCGAGGAGTTAAAGGCAGTCGTTAAGTCGACTGATACTCAAGAGACGCAGGTTACCGTCGTTTCTTCCTTATATGACGCCCTCTCTGGCTTGAATGCTTATACCTATAAGCGAGCCTATCATCGTTTGATCGAGCTTACGACCCAACGTGAGGACCTTGGACTACGCCACACGCTTTTAGCCAAACTTGAGCATGTAGCCCCTAATTGGTCGAGCTACATACGGGCGCGCGCCGATTTACACGGGAAGGGGATCCCACCGGGTAATCCTATGAATGCCTGGTTATGGCGTCAACTGCAGGATGAATTAGACCAACGGGCAAGGACCTCGATGGAGGAACTACAGGCCAGCATTACTCAGCTGTCCGAGGATCTTCGGCGAACGACCGCGTTACTGGTTGAGAAAAAATCCTGGGCAGCGCAAGTGAGACGAACGACATTGACCCAGCGGCAGGCCTTGCAGGGCTGGAAAGAAATCATGCATCGTATTGGCAAGGGCACCGGTAAACGCGTGCCAAGGTTCTTAGCGGAAGCGCGTAAATTAATGCCCATATGTCAATCGGCCGTGCCAGTCTGGATTATGCCCCTAAATCGCGTGACCGAGAATTTCAATCCTAAGACGAACCACTTTGATGTAGTCATCATCGACGAAGCCAGCCAAGCAGATGCCATGGCCTTAACGACGTTGTACTTAGGCAGTCAAGTCGTGATCGTCGGTGACCATGAACAGGTTAGCCCAGTCGGCGTCGGGCAGAATCAAGATGACATCCAAAAACTGATTGATGGACACTTGCGTGGAATCCCGAACAGTCAGCTCTACGATGGCTTGTTCTCTATTTATAATCTAGGCATGACGACCTTCGAGCCAATCTGCTTACGTGAACACTTCCGTTGCGTCTCTCCGATCATTCAGTTTAGTAACTTCTTATCTTATAATGGCAAAATTATTCCCTTGCGTGATGAAAGCGAGGTTCAACTTAAACCCTTTACAGTCGCGTATCGTGTTGAGGGAGCAACTACTCGTGGTAAGACCAATGACAAAGAAGCTCATGCGATTGTCTCGTTGATCCTTGCTTGCATTGAAAATCCCATCTATAAGGAGGCATCCATTGGTGTAATTTCTCTGGTCGGAGAAGAACAAGCCATGTTGATCGACAGTCTCTTGCAAACGTATTTATCCCCCTCCGAGTACACAAGACGGCACATCCAGTGTGGCAACCCGGCACATTTTCAAGGGGATGAACGAGACGTCATCTTCCTGTCCGTCGTCGACGCACCGACCGGGAACGGCCCACTCACCTTAAAGAGAGAAGGTGCTCACGATATGTATAAGAAACGTTTCAATGTTGGCGCCAGTCGAGCACGAGATCAGTTATGGGTTGTCCATTCTGTGGATCCCGACGCAGACCTGAAAGTCGGTGATATCCGACGGGAGCTCATTAAACATGCCCAGGATCCCTATGCCGTTACGAAGGGTCTTGAACAGCTAGAAACAAAGACCGAGTCCGAATTTGAACGCCAGGTATTAAGACAGTTAGTTCATAAGGGGTTTCGTGTCACCCCCCAGTGGCCGGTTGGAGCCTTCCGAATTGACATGGTCATCGAAGGAAATGGTAAACGCCTAGCGGTGGAATGTGACGGCGACCGCTATCATACCTTGCACCATTTAGTCGAAGATATGTCGCGACAGGCTATTTTGGAACGCTTAGGCTGGCGCTTTGTCCGCATCAGAGGGAGTGAGTTTTTTAGAGATCCTGAAGAAACCATGAGGCCGGTCTTTGAACGGCTCCAGGTTCTAGATATCCCTGCCGAAGGGACGAAGGTTGCGGAGGTTCCAGTACAAACCTGTGAGAGTCTAGATACTGCGATCGTTAGACGTGCTGCAGAAATTCGCCGTGCTTGGAACGTTCAATTACCGCTTAGTGACCTATCACTGTATGGGAAAATGTGAAGGTCGTCAGACCCCGGCAACGGGAAGGGTGACTGATTGATTGCAGACTGAGTTTTTGTAGAATATTGATTAATTGTCGTGATTTATGTATAATTTACGTTGGTGTATAAGTGATTTGAGGGGTGCTAAAAATGGGAAAAGCTTTGATTATTGGCGCTGGCGGCGTGGCCAGTGTAGCTATTCATAAATGTTGCCAGAATCCAGATATATTTGAAGAAATTTGTATTGCGAGCAGAACGGTTGAAAAATGTGAAGCGATCAAAAACAAATTGGTGGGGAGTCGCACTATAATTCATACGGCCCAGCTCGATGCAGATAATACGGACAGGGTCATTGACTTGATTAAAAGCTTTAAGCCTGATATCGTCATGAACCTTGCGCTCCCATATCAGGACCTAACAATTATGGATGCCTGCCTAGCGACAGGTGTTGATTATCTAGATACTGCAAATTATGAGCCACCGGATATCGCTAAATTTGAATATAAATGGCAGTGGGCGTATCGGGAAAAATTTGCACAGGCAGGGCTAACCGCATTGTTAGGAAGCGGTTTTGATCCGGGGGTTACGGGTGTCTTCTGTGCCTATGCCCAGAAACATTATTTTGATGAAATTCATTCTATTGATATTGTGGATGCTAATGCTGGCGATCATGGCTATGCTTTCGCCACAAATTTCAACCCTGAAATTAATATTCGAGAAATCACTGCGAATGGTAAGTACTATGAAAATGGTTCATGGGTCGAAACTGACCCTCTTTCGGTGAAAAAAGTCTATGATCTTCCGGAGATCGGTCCAAAAAACATTTATCTTATGTACCATGAAGAATTAGAATCCTTAGCTGTTCATATCAAAGGAATTAAGCGGATAAGATTTTGGATGACTTTTTCAGATAATTATCTGAATCATTTACGTGTCCTCGAAAATGTTGGCATGACTTCGATTGAGCCTATTGAGTTTGAGGGACAACAGATCATTCCTTTGCAATTCTTAAAGGCGTTGCTGCCTGATCCAGCATCCCTCGGACCGAGAACGAAAGGGAAAACAAACATCGGGTGTATTATGCAAGGGATGAAAGACGGCAAGCCCAAAACCTATTATGTTTACAATATTTGTGATCATCAAGAATGTAATGCGGAGGTCGGGTCGCAGGCTATTTCGTATACAACCGGGGTTCCAGCCATGATTGGGGCGATGTTAATGCTCAAAGGGGTTTGGAAGAAACCTGGTGTCTTTAATGTGGAAGAATTTGATCCCGATCCGTTCATGGATGCTTTAAATAAATGCGGTCTACCGTGGCAGGAAAATTTCTCGCCAACTCTCCTTGATTGAGGTGTCTTGATGGATATTGATATCTTTGCCTTGCCATCACCCTGTTATATTGTGGATGAACGACTCATTTTAAGAAATCTTAAAATCCTGCATTCTGTACAACAACGTACGGGATGCAGTATTCTTCTTGCGTTAAAAGGATTTTCAATGTATTCGGTGTTTCCTCTCGTGGCTAAATATCTTAAAGGGGTAACCGCCAGCTCTCTATTCGAGGCTAGGCTGGGTCATGAAGAAATGGGAAAAGAAGTTCATATATACGCTCCGGCTTATGTTGAGGAGGAATTCGACGAGATCCTCGGCTATTGTGATCATATAACCTTTAACTCGTTTGATCAATGGAATCAATTCAAAGACAGAGTAAAGAGCAATACAACCAAAAAGATAAGCTGTGGCATCCGTATCAATCCGGAATATTCTGAGATAGAGACGCCAATGTATGATCCCTGCTATCAGTATTCAAGACTTGGTGTGACGTTGTCTAATTTCCGGCCTGAAGAGCTTGACGGCATTGAAGGCTTACATTTTCATACTCTGTGTGAACAGAATTCGGATACTTTGGCACGGACGATTCAAGTGGTCGATCAAAAGTTTGGGGACGTTATCAAACGAATGAAATGGCTCAATTTAGGTGGAGGACATCATATCACCAGACCTGACTATGATCTTGAAACGTTGGTCTGTTCGATAAAGTTTCTTCAGGACAAATATGGAGTCGACATCTACTTAGAACCAGGTGAGGCTGTGGCCTTGAACACTGGATTTCTAGTTACCAAGGTGCTTGATATAGTCGACAATGGTATGAAAATTGCTATCTTGGATACTTCAGCTGCCTGTCACATGCCGGATGTTCTCGAAATGCCTTACAGACCTAACATAATCGATGCTGGAGAGCCTGGTGAATATCCATATACGTACAGACTAGGTGGTCTTACTTGTCTCGCCGGCGACGTCATTGGTGACTATTCGTTCAAACAGCCTTTAAAACCTGCTGACAGACTTGTATTTTGTGACATGGCCCACTATACTATGGTAAAGAATAATATGTTCAATGGTGTGAATCTCCCGTCTATCGCACTTTTCAATGAAGAACAGGGCATTAAGATCATCCGACAATTCGGTTATGAAGATTTTAAAACCCGTTTATCCTAAGCAATTGGTGGCTATGGTAAATATAACCTGCGGGTGAGGTAGTTTATGAATGATTTAGCTGATTATAAGAGAACACATCATAAAACGAAGTATGAGCAGGATTTGCCAGAAGGAATTTTAGATGTGATCGCGATGGATTATCCCAATGACTATTTCTTGGTGTTAGAGGATCGAACCCGAATTAAGACCTTGTTTTCAACTGAGGAATGGATCGATATCTTGACAAAGTCGAGAAATTCTTACGGATGTCATCTTCAACGCATGAATTTAACGAGAAAATATTCGGCTCAAGGATATTGACCTATCTGCGTGCAATCGTGTTTCAGGGTTTAGGCTGTGCTCATGCGCAGTCTGAGCCCTTTTTTCGTGTATACATACTGCCGCTTTGTTCATCGATTCTTCAATAGTAGACTGATATTCTACAGAATTTTGTGATATATTTGATCAATAGAAAGTAATCATATTGAAATATCAACAAAATTGAGTGACAGTATGAAAAAATCAATAGAAGACATTAAAGAAGGACTGACCGGAAAATAAAGTGGAGGACTCAACCGCTTGATTTGGCTCAGTCCTCTATATTGTCTTCTATGACAATTGAATTGACAATAACTGGTCTATAGGCACACGTGTAAAAACCATTTATGATAGAGGAGTGACGTGGGACATCTTAATTTGAAAATTTCTAAAAACCCCTGATACTCAGGTTAGAATAATAAGTTGTAATAATAAGAAGATCCAATAAAATACGTAGCAATTAGTAAAGGGAGAGCTAGGATGAAAGAGACAACAGATACCTCAAAAGCAGACTTTCCTATCGTTGGTATTGGTGCTTCGGCAGGAGGGTTGGAGGCTCTGATAGCATTTCTGGGTAATGTGCCTGAAAAAAGCGGCTTGGCTTATGTTATCGTTCAGCACATGGAGCAGAGGCGTAAGAGTGTTCTGGTGGAGCTACTTCAGAGTGCTACTACTATGAAAGTTGTTCAGGTCGAGGAGGACACACCGGTTCAGTCGGACTTCGTCTATGTGATTCCGCCGAACAAGGAAATGTCGTTCCGACACAGGGTGCTGCACCTTTCCGATTTTAGTGTGCCCCACACTTTGCATCTGCCCATAGATTTCTTTTTTCAGTCCCTGGCTGATGACCAACAGGAGAGAAGTATTGGCGTCGTCCTCTCTGGCATGGGTACCGACGGTACAGCGGGACTCAGAGCGATCAAAGAAAATGGAGGAGTTGTCTTTATCCAGGAACCGTCCTCGGCTAAATTTGATGGCATGCCTCGCAGCGCCATTGAGGCAGGTTTAGCAGACGTTGTATCTCCGGTGGAGACTTTACCGTCAAAGCTTGTTTCCTATCTTGAGCACAAGCCTCTGATCGACGGGGCTGACCAGGACCAGGCAGACAAAGCTTTGAGTTCCTTCGACAGTATTATGAGTCTGTTACGGTCACAGACAGGTCATGATTTTTCTTCCTATAAAAAGAACACTGTAGATCGTCGGATTGAGCGTCGAATGGGTATTCATCAAATTGACAAAATTGCCACCTACGTCCGTTTTTTGCAGGAGAATCCACAGGAACTGGAATTGTTATTTAAGGAATTTTTAATCGGGGTTACCAGTTTCTTTCGCGAACCGACGGAGTGGGAATTGTTAAAGGACAAAGTTATACCGGCACTCTTGGCTGAACGGGCACCCGGTAATACGCTTCGGGTCTGGGTATCCGGCTGTTCCACCGGCGAGGAAGCTTACTCCTTAGCGATAGTCTTCAGAGAGGTACTGGACCAATTACAGCCTTCCCAAGCCTTTTCCATGCAGATTTTTGCCACTGATCTGGACCGTGACGCTATTGATAAAGCTCGGGAGGGGGTTTTCTCGGCCAACATCGCGGCAGATATGTCGTCGGAGCGCCTAAGCCGGTATTTCACCAAGGTGGATCGTGGCTATCGGATTGTCAAGACCATTCGGGATATGGTCATCTTTGCTCAGCAAAACATGATTAAGGATCCACCGTTTACCAAGATCGATATATTGACCTGCCGCAACCTACTTATCTACCTGACACCAGAAGTGCAGAAAAAGCTCATGCCGCTTTTTCACTATAGTCTTAATCCTGGCGGCTTTTTGTTTTTAGGAAGTGCGGAGGCTGTCGGGAACTTTACCGATCTTTTTACACCACTGGAACGTAAATCGCGAATCTTCCTGCGCCTCCAACCCCCACTGCAGACGGAAGCAGTGGAATTTCCCACCACCTTTGCCCCCGCTCAGTATGCAGCGAATCAGCCGTCGGAAATAATTCAGAATATTCAGTCGTTGGCGGATAAACTGATTTTGCAATGTTATTCACCTTCGGCAGTGTTAGTCAATGGTAAAGGTGATATCCTCTACATAACCGGGCGAACGGGTAAGTACCTAGAACCGGCTGCAGGCAAGGTCAACTGGAATATTTTTGCCATGGCTCGTGAAGGGCTCAACTATAAACTGAGTAACACCTTCTACAAAGCGCTACGGGAAAAAGAGTCGGTTACCTACAAAAACGCCGTTGTGATCAACGAAGGTGGGTCGCTGATGGTCGACATCACAGTCAATCCACTCAAAGAACCGGAGGCGCTGCGGGGGATGGTCATGATTGTTTTTACCGACGTGGTTACCCCTAATGACATCGAAACACCCAACAAAGCCGGACGAATCCCTGCCAACAACCAGCGAGAGACGGAACTGGAGCGAGAACTGATGCAAGCTCGCCAGGTGTGGCAAGCTACCAGTAGAGAAATGCAGATATCCGAAGAAGAACTTAAATCCAGCAATGAGGAATTGCAGTCAAGCAACGAAGAACTCCAGTCGACCAACGAGGAACTGACCACAACCAAGGAAGAAGTACAGTCCTTAAATGAAGAGCTAAAGACGGTCAATTTCGAACTACAGGCCAAGTTAGAAGACCTGTCCATAGCCACTAACGACATGAAGAATCTACTGGACAGCACGAAGATTGCCACCTTATTTTTGGATAGCTCGTTGAGTGTGAAGCGCTTCACTAACCAAATGTCTTTGGTCTCTAACCTGATTTCGAGTGACGCGGGTCGACCCATCACCGATATTGCCTCTGATCTTTTTTATCCCGACCTGACAGAGGATGTTAGGGAAGTGCTACGGACGCTGAATACTGTTGAAAAACAGGTTGTGTCTTATAATGGGTCTTGGTTTAACGCACGCATTCTGCCTTACCGCACGTTAGAGGACAAAATAGACGGTGTGGTCATCACCTTTGTAAATATCACGGAATCCAAAGAGTTGGAGGCAGAGCTGCGCAAAACGAAATTGGCGTTGGAACAACGTATTGTAGATCAAGGTGAAGAGCTGGTACAGGTAAATGACAGGTTGCTGGAGGAAGTACATCAGGGCCTTAGAGAAGTCGCTGTTAGCACAGATCAAGAAGTGAAGTGAGTCGGCGATAGTCCTTCTCTCAATAAATACGTAAAGGTTAGTTTGCTAATACTAACAAAAGTATTTATCATTGAGGGGTGAAGGCATTGGATTTAATCTCAATATTTAAAAAGATTAAGGGTGAGCAAGAGAGTATTGATATCCAAGAGGCATTCAATATATATAGCCTTCTAAGAGCAAGATATGTTAGCACTCAAACAGTTCAACTATTTAAGAACTTTGTTCATGACGTAGGTTGGGAACTAATCCTAGACGGATTTATGAAAAATTTTGATCGGCAAATTGCTATTCTCGAGGGATTAGGAGAACGATTTCATATTGCCATGCCAGGCAGACCTCCGCTAGACACCAAGTTTGCAACCAGCATTAATGATATTACGGATGATTATATCTATAAAAAGATCTACCATGACCTCATTGCCCAGTTGATGTCTCTCATACATGCAGTTCGTTCAAGCAGCACGAATGATAATTTAAGAAATATTATCATAAAAGATCTAACAACTCATTTTGTGGATTTCGATACGCTTTATAAGTTTGGTAAATTGAAAGGGTGGGAAGAGACATATCCTGTTTATAAGACAGATATACCTCATCAAGAAGAACAGCTGTCCACTTCCGAAGCGTTTCATATTTGGGATCATATTAATCTGAGATATGAACAAATTGAACTCATAGGTCTCTTTGTTAATTTTGCGCATGATACTGAGTTTAAGGTGATACTTCAACATGGATTATACGTTTTTAACAAGCAGGTTAACAATCTTGAACAGTTAGCGCTAAAGCTTAATGTGCCGCTGCCTAACAGACCGTCATTACCAGTAACAGCTCCGATCGATCCTGAAACAATAACGGATAGGTTTATGTACCGCAATATTCTAAGCTGGGAATTAACGTCCTTAGATACCCATGTCAGAGCAATCATTGAGACGATCAGGAACGAATCACTGCGCAAGCTATGGATGGAACTCCTTAATACGGAGTTAGAGTATTACGATAAATATCTAAAGTATGGAAAAATAAAAGGGTGGACAAGAGTCGTCCCAATTTATGGGGAGCCAGTGACCTAAGTTAAGATCCCAGGTCGGTTTGGAAATGAAGGAAGTGCATTATGCCAAACAAGACTAGCAGACTTATATACTCTGACCCTTTAGAAAAATCGAAGCAGGCTCTGCGGCAGCAGGCTGAAGAGATAATTATAGAAGGAGCCGTTCGGCCGCTCTTAGACTCAGGGCTGTTGTCGTACGAAGAAATGCAGCGACAGCTTCAGGAACTACACGTGCATCAGATTGAATTGGAGATTCAGAATGAAGAATTGCAACGAATGCATGCGGAACTGGACACCGAACGAGAACACTATTTTAACCTGTATGATCTGGCGCCCGTTGGCTATTGCTCAATCTCCAATTCGGGTGTGATCTTAGAGTGCAACCACACTATCGCCAAAATGCTTGGAGAAGTCCGAGGCGCGCTGGTCAAGAAGACCTTCACCCGGTTAATCCACATGGAGGACCGGAATAGCTTCCTTTTATTAATAAAGAGGCTTTATGAGACTGGTAAACCTCAGGAGCATGATCTGAGAATGGTGAGAATGGTGAGAAAGGGCAAAACGGTATTATGGGTACACTTATCGGTCATCGTCACTCAAGACACCAATGGCCCTCATAAGTGTCTAGTCGCTCTGACAGACATCACTGACCGTAAGCTGATAGAGGAAGACTTGAAAACTGCAACTGCAGCCTCTGAAGCTGCCAACATTGCAAAAGGTACATTCCTTGCAAATATGAGCCATGAAATTCGCACACCCATGACTAGTATCATAGGAATGACTGATTTAACGCTTATGACGGAGTTAACAGAAGAACAACGACATTGTCTAACCATCGTAAAATCATCAACTAGAGCACTTCTGAAAGTATTAAATGCTATTCTGGATTATTCGAAAATTGAAGCAGGTAAAGTCGATTTGGACCAGTGTCCCTTCGATCTTCGTGAAATACTTCATGACGTGGTTGACTTATTTCAGGTTTCTACAAAACAAAAGGACATTGAGATCAGGCTAACTGATATTGATCACAAAATACCCAAGAATTTAATTGGAGATTCGATAAGACTAAAACAGGTACTATTAAATTTAGTCGATAATGCCATAAAATACACAAACCAAGGTGAAGTGACGATAAGTGTTGATATTATCGAGCAAGATGAAAGTACTATAAAATTAACGTTTATGGTGTCTGATTCAGGAATTGGAATTCCAGAGGACAAGCTTGGCAAACTATTTAAGAGGTTCAGTCGGGTTGATGATTCAAATACTAAGGAAGTCGGAGGCACAGGGCTTGGTCTTGCAATTGCCAAGAAACTGGTCGAACTAATGGGTGGAGACATTTATGTGGATAGCAAGAAAGGATTAGGAAGCAAATTTTTCTTTACAGTAAAATTTAAAGTTCAGAGAAACGGTGATGAATTACTTTGAATGATAATGAGATATAGTGATTAATATATTTGGCAATGAGAAGGAGGTATCTTTCAATCGGATTAACAATCATGGTAGCCGAAGATGATACTAGTATCCAGGAATTTTTGCGTATTTTATTGACCAGGGAAGGTTTTAAAGTAATAGTTGTTGGAAAAGGTACTGAAGTCATACCAGGGTGCCATAACTTCAAGCCAGACCTTCTGTTACTCGATATCATGATGCCAGGAATGGATGGATTTGAGGTTTGTCGAAAAATTCGTGCAGAAAGTGATCTGCCTATTATCATTCTATCGGCTCGGGACCGAAATGTAGATAAGGTTTTAGGGCTGACATTAGGATGTGACGATTACATAACCAAGCCGTTTGAGAGCGCAGAACTCCTCTTACGCATACAAGCTGTCATCCGTAGGGTTAAAGAGCACAGCGATAAAGACATTGATCGAAATATCGTAGAACTCCCGGGACTTACAATTAATCTGATCAATAGAGAAACTGAGGTTAGGGGTAGTGTAGTTGACCTCACTCCCAAAGAGTTTGCGCTTCTCTGGCTTCTAGCCAACCACCAAAAACAGGTCTATACAAGGGATCAGCTCCTCTACCAGATCTGGAATTCGGATTACGATGGTAATCCTTCAGTTGTCACGACGTTGGTAAAACGCCTCCGAGAAAAAATTGAGTCAGATGTGACTGATCCCTTCTACATTATTACAGTGCAGGGAGTAGGCTACAAATTGGGAGCGAAGCCCTGACGAAAAAAGTATGCTAGTTTGGCAGGTATATCAATTTTGCGATAATAATATGAACCACACTGAAAATGTCATAGGAATGGCATTTTCTTTTGTTATAATTCTAGATACTCCATGAGGGGACATTAAATTAAAGGGGGATTAGAAATGAACGAAGATATTTTTAAAGGCAAATGGAAAGAGCTAAAAGGTAGTGTTAAAGAGAAGTGGGGAGCGCTAACAGATGATGATATCACTGAAGTAGAAGGCAAAACAGAAAAACTGGTTGGAATTCTTCAAGCAAAATATGGTTACAGCAAAGATAAAGCCCAAGAAGAATATAACAAATTCATGGCTGATAACAAGTAGAACTACCCAGAAAATTTTGTGAAAACGCATGAGATGAGCTAAAAGGCGCAATACTATTTATTGGAATATACTTGTTTATTTTGGGTGGTAAGGGTATTTTAAGAATTCGAAAGGAGAGGTAGCTATGGGACTTTTACGAATGATCATCGGAGTATTAATCGTATTATGGTTATTGGGATTTGTGCTTAATATTGGCGGAGGTTTGATCCACACGTTAATTGTTATAGCAGTGATACTGTTCATTTTTGATTTTATCGGTGGAAGACGTAGGGGCGGTATTTAAAGAAGCCACAATGGTTTTGCTAGGGCACAAGTAAGTCTTGTGCCCTAGCAATTTTATTATACCGAGGTGTTGTAAACTTCAGGCGAGACTTCACGCCATAACTGTGCAAGGGGTAGGATACAACCTTGAAGTGATGTCCTGCTAAAGAAACCTTACTTATTATTAGTCGAAGTATAAAATGGGAATATAAATATGAATCATAGGAAATGTCATGAGAATGGCATTTCTTTTTGCTATTATATAGCTAATATAACAAGCCGTAGAACGGGTTTTTACATCTTCACAAGAAAACAAAAGATTAATTATTAACAATACGAAAACTATTAGGGATATGGATGATTAATCCCAAAAGTAGTATCCTGTTTCAAGTAATGTGTTAGAAAGTGGGGAAAGAGTATGCTTTGGCTTTTAATAATTGGAATTATCGTGGGGTTGATAGCCGGTAAAATTGTTAAAGGGGGAGGATTTGGTCTTAACGGCAATCTGGTCGTAGGTGTTATAGGATCGTTCATCGGCGGATACTCGTCTGAAATTTTAGGCTTCAGTGCCCCTGGAACAATTAGTGGGATTATTACGGCATTAATTGGGGCAGTTGTACTGCTGTGGATTATACATTATTTGTATTACTTAGCGAAACTATATATATGTAATATGATAAAACTCTCATGAAACTATTATTTGACGGAGGCGAAAAAAGCAGCTGGTTACCCTGTAAACAAAATTAACCAACATGAAAATGTCATAGAAATGGCATTTTTTTTTGTTATATTTTACTTAACCTATAAAAAAGATATTATTTTGAACTCTTTGGTAAAAGCTGATAAGGCTTCACTCTCCAATGGTTTGGACAAAATGTAAACAGCACGGGGTAGATCCTATATTGCGGCCAGTATTGTAAGTAAAAAAGAAAGGAGAAGAAATGATGAATGATAAAGAGGCAATAATCATTTTCATCATGTTATCGGTAGTGTTACTCATCGGTTTAGGTTTATTGCCTAAATCACCAATACCAATATCAGTACCAACACCGATACCAATACCGGTCACTACCGCACAGTAAAGTAAAGGATAGGATAGGATAGGATAGGAACGGGTTTTATAAAGGGGGTACTATTCAATGGCTAAAGCTATCTTAGAAACTAGTCTAGAGATTAATTTGAACATCTGCACGGATGAAATTGTATACTCTGGTGCTGTGGTCATGAGAGACCAGTGCCAGGTAAAGAAAATTTGTACTAAGAAAGTTAATGATGTAGAGGCCATACCAGATGCTCACTTGGAAGGTCTAACAGAATATAATTTGGGATTAGTTGAAATGAAAGCGAGAGTAGCGGAAGTTCAAGATGATTTGAAAGAAGAGTATCTTTCCCAAGTCGAAAACCTTGAAAATATTCGGAATCTATTTGCAATAAAATATGTAGGGCGCATGAAATCTAGTGGAAATGTATGGGACGATTTAAAAGTGGCGACAGAAGAAGCTTGGAGTGAACTAGAGTTCTATTAAAAAGGCAGTTATCTCGTTAGCCTGCTCAGTGCCTGAGAGGTGATTATGGGTAATGCTTTTTGATTAGTCATGCCATAACCACTGAATTGAAAGAGTGATTAAATTGTTGGAGAATGAAAATATTCGGATTGGAATCGGGTTTGCAACTGGTAGAAAGAGTTTCCAAAAGGTGTTGAGAACTTACATCCATACCTGGAAGGAATCCGGTCTGGTGGACGACAAAAGGATCAGTTTGAATCTGTTTATCGCTTACGATCTGATTTATAATAAAACTTGCGTAAAGGATTACACCGATATTCACCCAGAACTTGTCGAGCAGATTGATAGTAGTACCTTTATTGGAAATATCGCTATCAAACAAGAAATCGATTATTTAATTCGAGAAAACGTCATTAGTATTAATGACGTCCGCTTGATTTTTGGCAAGGGGTATGCAGCTAAGCGTAACGCTGTGCTCTATAACGCTATAAAGCAGAATATGGAGTATCTGGTTTTCCTAGACGACGATGAATACCCTATGGCAGTGACCAAGACGCGCAAAACTGCAATTTGGGGAGGTCAGGAGATCCTCACAAACCACCTTAAATATATTACACAAGCGGACATCACCCATGGAAATCACTGTGGTTATATATCGCCAATTCCATTTATTGAATTTAATGACACTATGACCGAAGAAGATTTCCGTTCTTTTATTGAGGCTATCAGCAATGACATAGTTAACTGGGATACTTTGAAAACTGTAATGGAAAATGGTGGGGTAACCTATGCAGATACGAAGATATTAACGAGCGATGATGCCATAGAGGTGCCTGAGATAAATCATGCCAAATTCATCTCAGGCGCTAATTTGGGTATTAACCTTACCGACCCTCGTCGCATTTTCCCTTTTTACAATCCACCGGCAGCTCGAGGAGAGGATACCTTTTTGAGTACGTGCCTAAGCGAACGTAAAGTTATGAAAGTGCCATGTTATACATTCCATGACGGGTTTTCTACCTATAATGACCTTTTGGAAGGTGTTCTTCCACTCAAATTGAAGTTCATCAAGGCTGATAACGATCAGATTGTTAATCGCTTTTACAAGGCCTGTATAGGTTGGATTCGTTATAAACCATTACTGCTCTATATCACGCAGCCAGATCGTTATGAAGAAAAAATTATAGAGATGCGAGATCAGCTCAACGAAACATTGCCGAAAATCTGCGCTTATTTCGGGCAGACGGATTTTATGAATGTTTTAGCTGAGCTGGAGAAATACCATGAAAATGTCAAAAAGCATTATTATGAATTCCTTGAAACACAACGAATTTGGGCAAAGATTATGGAACACTTTGCCCAACATAGGTGAGATACGACAGATTGTAATTCGATCATTTCAGGGAGGAGGGCGCTATAATCGGTGACACCAAAATTCATGGAGAGGTACGAGGTGAGCCGGTCAACCTGAGCAAGAGAGTCACTGGGGGTAGTGGAGTGAGGTTGACCTAACGGCTAAAGTAGCATGCTTTTCTAGTAATTTGTATATAATTTTGCAATAAGTATATTAATTGGAGAAATGTCATAGGAATGGCATTTTTTTTTGTTATCATCTGCTTAACCTATATAATTTCAGCTCATATTTCAATAGAACCGTGCTGAAATACTAACCTTGTAACGACTATATTTCGAACCAGTTGAGCTAGGATCTCTTCAGTGAAGGCTGGTATGTATGAATTGTGAAAGATTAGGAACTGGCCGCTGCTGCGAGGACTTTTCTCAAGGATAGTAATGACAGGAGGAAAATTATTATGGAAAAGAACAGTAAACCACGTCTATTTATACCAGTTACTGTAACTGTCCGAGGTAAGGATCCTGCAGAATTGATGCTTCCAGCCGATAGTCCGGCAGCAAAGACACTATTAACAGCGGCCAAAGATCTAGGTCGTGACCCAAGTGATGTACCTGATGGGTCGATTGTTAAGTTTTATTCAAAGCGGCATTTGATATTGACATTACAACTTGCACAAAAAAAGAGCGGACAGAAACAATACAATTAAAGTGGAGCATCAAAACAGTGACAGTCTTCTTAAAGTTAACAAAAAAAGGAGGAGAAGGAATATGAATGAGGGAAAGGCGGTAATCATTTTTATCTTGTTATCGGTAGTATTACTCGTAGGTATAGGTTTATTGCCTAAATCTCCAGTACCTGCTGCATCACCATCACCTATAGTGGCGGCGACAACGCAACAGTGATGGTTAGACATGTGGAATATTTTAGAAGGTGAGAGGATTTTCATATTGAACTTCGCAAATGGGATGACCTGTGAAATCATGATCTCGAACGGAACCTTCACAGTTGGCTATGTCAATGGCAAACCAGCTGAATGGGTTGGTAACAATAAACTATTAACTCATGGAGTTAATTTTCGACTGATTAAAGATGAAGGGTCCACAATCATATTCAGTAAGCAAAAATTCCGGTGTACTGGCAACTATGGTGTTAATCAAGTAGAACTTGATTAACACCTGAAATTAGGAAGGGTGATAAGACATGTTATCGTTAGTAATAACTCTAGTAGTCTTATGGCTTCTTGCATTGTTACTGCGTATGCTATGTGCGGAGTAATACATATCTTCTCGTAATTTAATAAGTAAGCTATTATCCATGTTTCATAAAGCTTATTTTAATAGCAGAGAGCCTCAAATCCGCTTGTAGTGCGGATTTGAGGCTCTCTGTTTGAGTGTAGCTGTTAACAATAATCGTGAAACAGTTTAGAGTGATAATTTGGCTATAAGATGAACACTAAGGGTGTCCTTAGGAAAAATGATAAGTCCAGAACGATTCGGTCTCGAGTAGGTGACTAAACGAGCTCTCGAACGACTGCTCCTTGAATTGACCATTCGCGACACGGGCGAGAATCGCTTGTGATTGTGACCTGTGTGCCCGAATCGCAGCCATCTTCACTTCAGACATGGCCGTTATGTCGTTGATGATATCCGGCAGGCCGAGTATTTCTCGACTGTCGCGAGAGAAAGCATGCGCGTAGACTAGAGGGCGTTCCTGAACGGAAAGACGAGAAATGGCACGAATTGTCACTTCTCCCAGAGCATTGTGATCCGGGTGAACAGCATATCCTGGATAGTGGGTAAGGACCAGGGAGGGCCGAATCTCGCGGAGGATCCGCTCAATTCTATCGATTAAGATTTCGGGATCTTCAAACTCTATTGTTTTATCTCGCAATCCGAGTTTAATCACATTTTTGATTCCAAGAGCCTGGCAAGCTTCCTTCAGTTCTGCCTCCCGAATAGTAGGCAATGACTCTCGGGTGGCAAAGAACGGTTTTCCCATATTGCGCCCCATTTGGCCCATCGTACCGCAGACATAAGTGACAGGAACACCTGATTTGGCGAATTGTGCTATGGTTCCACCACAGCCAAACGTTTCGTCGTCTGGATGTGGGAAAACTACGAGAACATGTTGTTCCAAGAATTATTCCTCCCACGTTAATCCAAATTTAATTGACCACGCATAAACACCCGGCAGCGGGCGATGGCGGCGTATTTACAGTTTAAAAGGGTATAAACTGAGTTCCATTGCTACAGCCAGACGCCCCTCTTGATCATGGCCTGCGAGCAATAGTTGACCATCTTCCTCCATCTCAAAGTCGGTCAATTCTTCGGCGTAAACCCAGCCATATTCTAGCTTGAGTCCGACGCGGTACGGGCCGTCACCCGTGATGATTCCTCGCCCGAAGTAGATACGAGCATTGCGAATATATGCACCTACAGTCATGTTGCTCTCTTTGCTATGGGCAGCATAGGCTCCGTTGGTCGTTTCTAGGTGGAGAAATACTTCGCGGTTGAGAAAATTATCTAACGCGGGTTGCAGAATCGACTTATCAATTGGGTTCATGAACTATTCACCACCTTAACTAATGTTTCTTTCTTCATTATAGCCTAGTTTATAGGCTATCGTTTAATTTGATAAACAATATAACTTAATCCCAAGGTAAATGAGGAAAAGATCAAGGCTAGTGCTGAAAAAGCGAGTATATAGGCATTATAATGGGCCATTTGCGAAATATAACTGTAGGCATTGACACCCATGATGTTACCCATGATCGTCAGAATTAATAAAACTACGTAAAGTGAAATGAGTCCTTGGGTGGCCCCTTTGATATCGGCACCGCTTAACGCCATGTGCGAAGAGACACCAATAGCAATCAGGAGAAAAATCCAGAAATGGGGTTTGAATAAATTACCCAAGCTAAAGATGCTTTGGATTAAGACGAGACTGGCATTGGCCAATCCTTGGATAAAGGCAAGATCAAAGGCTTTTGTCAGCATACCGGTTTGCAAATAGACTTCAAAGACTTTGAAGGAGTTCGGTAATAAATAATATAGACTAAGAAACAGGGCACCAATGCCGCTGATAATAGGTGCTATACCAATAAAGAAATTGCCCACCGTTTGGTAAACACTCCTGCGATTATACGAATGCGTAACATAGCCCAAGGTGCCATCGGCTCGGTTGATCATTAATAATCTCATATCCGTAATTTTATGACCAAAAATCAGACACATTAGAGCGTGACCCATTTCGTGTACCGGGGTGCCTATCCAAGCGGTTGCTAAAATTCCTTTATAACCAAACGCAGCAAAGAAGTAACGATTGGCTTGTCGCTCCATCGAGCCCAAGATCAATCCGATGACAATCACCGGTCCAACAAGACTTATCATTTCTAAGATACTCAGTTTGAAGACTTCTACTAAAAATTGTTCCATAATCGATACTCTCATTTCATTAGAGAAGAAGAGCGAAACAATTGTTTCGCTCTTCTCACTTTAGCACGATGCTTGCAAGGGGCATGCTTTAATATCTTAAAAGACGCCATAGAAGCCCGGGCGGGTTAATTTGTTGTGTGTTTTGGAGCGGAACGGTCTGGATCTCTTGACCCGCTTGAAGAGTTAAGGTTGCAACATTTTTAACAGGTAAAATGGGTAATTTCGGATTATTAAGCTTAATCGAATACGCAATTTCCATGCCAGGATAGCCGAAAATTTGGACAGGTTTCGTTGTTTTCAAATCACTTTTACTGTTCCAAGGACTTGAGATTTGACCAAAACCAGAACTAGGCTGAGCGATCGGATATAATTTAAATTGGGATCGTACCTGGTCCAAAATTTTGACGTTTTCATCCAGAGCGGTTTTTAGGGATTGAACGCTCTGCTGACCCAACACGACGGCAATAATATAATGTGTTTCGGCTCCAGCAGTTACCGGTGACGCCGAGACAAAGTTACCGCCGGCTTTCGAGGTCGATCCGGTTTTAATTCCCACAACCCCATGTTTACCGAGCATCCCGTTGACATTAAATACAGTACCGGCTACGGGAAGGGTTGCTTGAGGCATGGCGACCACTTCGCGAAAAATTGGGTCTTCCATCGCCACTTGCGCAATTTTCAGTTGATCCTCTGCGTTGCTCACGGTCGTTGGACTCACGCCACTGGCATCACCATAGTGAGTAACGGTCATACCCAGGGATTTAGCTGTTTCATTCATCTTGACCACAAAAGCTGCATCCGAGCCAGAGACCCAGCGGCCTAATCTGTCCGCGATATTGTCTCCAGACGGTAACATTAAGCCTTCCAGGAGTTGTCTTTCGGTCAGGCTTTCCCCTTCAGCAACCTTTAACACAGAATAGCCATTATTGAGAGCGGTTTGGTACTCGGTGACATCTTGTGCAGTCATTGTTAAGCTGGGCCCATCTTCACCCGCCTTCAAAGGATGAGACTTTAATACCAAATAAGCCGTCATGATTTTTGCTACGCTGGCAATTGGGATTGGAGTTTTGACTTCCGTGGATGCAATCACGCCAAAGTTTTCTGTGCCGACGGCCGATTGACCTTGTTGCGGGAAGCTGACTGAAAAGCTGCCAGGCAAATTAACGGTCGGAGATATGGGCTTTGCCTCAACGGTAGGATATGGTCGAAAAACTTGAACAATGCACCCTACAATAAGTAATAAGATAATGACCAAACTTAAGATCACTCTGAAGTTCGGAGACTTCAAAGCCTTCATAGACACTGACATGACGACCTCCCTATAATAATATTTCACTGGGTGTGTTCATTGTACAGGAAGTTGAGGGATTCGACAAGAAAAGAGAAGCGGTAGATGTTTTGTCGACTAGGCTCAGGTAACTGAAGCTGAAGGACATTATTCGTTTGACCGATAAGGTTGCTTATACAGGTCCAGCTTTTTCAAACCGTTCTTGCGAGCTGATGTAACCCAGCCTCTACCGCCAACGAACAAGTAGAAACGTCTTAACAATGGGGAATTGACGCCAATATTGATATGATCTGTCCTGTCCTGGTAGCGTGCTCCTGTTGAAGGTCTTCGGCTATTGAGGAAAAGGCATCCTTAAGTTGTTGAACGGTCTTTTTCATAAAAGGTGCATCCTTCGCTGCAATCATCATGGGGCCTCCTCCGATGAGAACGCCGAATCGGAACTGAGCATGGATATGTTGGCTAAAGCTCTTGATCACTCTGATGGCCTCAAGGTTTATTTCTGATTCAGGAAACCCGCAGTTAACAATAGCATAGACTTTGACCTGTTTTCTGGCGTTTTTGCTTGCTGAGTAATGGTTATAATAATCTTGTAAAAACTGTGTTAACATACCTGGCAGGCAATAAACGTACAGAGGAAAGGATAGTATGATGACGTCTGCCTTCGAAAGTGCTTCGTAAGCCTCAGATAATGAGTGATTTGAGATACTTTTTCTAACATCCATAAAAGTCTTGTTAAAAACAGCGCCATCGATCTGGCTTCCTACCATTTCTAAGAATTGTTTGGAGACAGATTGTTCGTTGATTTTAGGGCTGGCACTGATTAAAAGGATATTTTTCATGATTTTATACCCACTCTTCCAAGCTCCATTGTATTCAACGCCTTAGTGATGTTCTCGGCTGTTTCGTCATAGATCAGAACTTCAATATTTCCACGATGTTTCTTTGTAATGTCAATAAAGAGCTGCTTATCTTCATCAGATATCAGATCTCCGTAACCGATGATAATCTGCTTGGGGTATGTGTCATACCGGGGTGGATGCAGTGTTTGGCCGTCTGACCTTCTTTTAAAAAATGGCAGGGCATTGGGTATGCTCCGATCCATAGTATTCTTGATATTGGCACTGAACTGCCCAAAGATGATTGGGCTGAGATAAATGACCGTGTCGCTGTTCATGACACTGCGGTTGATTGCGGCCATTATGTCGTTGATAACACATTCTCCAGGTTTTTTGATCCAACAACCAAAGCAGCCCATGCAAAAGGTCAGGTTATCCGTTCCAACCTCTATCATCTCTGTTTCCAAGCCCTTGGCATTCAAATAGTTTTCAATCAGACGTTTTAGACCAGGTTTTAGTTTGATACTCCTTATCCGAAATTAATATGGCGTTCATTTACTCACTCCCGATTCCGATAATGTGGTGCATCACTCTTTCTCTTTGATTTTACAGGAAAACCTTGGTGATATAAAGGCTGACTTGTCTCTGAGCTTGCAAGCTTGCATGAGAAAAGAGCGATATATTTACATCGGCTTTGTTAAAGATAGGGGGATTTGGTTGGCTCGATGTCGAATTTATAAGTATCATTTGGAATGAAAATATGATTACGTCGCAGGAGGTAGTAATGTGTTTGACAGATACCAAGATAAGGTCTCACTGGTATTTTCAGAGAAGAATTTTTGGCGGAAAGTGCAGAAATATGCTCGTAGCGCTGGAATTAAGGTGATCTATGTGGCCCTCTTGCTGTACTATGCGTTAAGGGAACCGAAGACACCCTCTTGGGCAAAAGGGGTCATTCTCAGTGCCTTAGGTTATTTTATTAGCCCAATCGATGCGATCCCCGATATTGTGCCTGTGGCAGGGTATACTGATGATCTTGGCGTGTTAGTATTGGCGTTAGTAGCTGTAGGGATGTTTATTGACCATAATGTTAAGTCTCAGGCTCGTGAGAAGATATTGGAATGGTTTCCTAACGTTGCGGAAGAGGAATTTCGGGATATCGATGAAAAGCTTCAGTGATCGTAGGGTGTTGACAACGAATGACATCAAATAAAGGATAAAGGTAAAGGATTAAAAATCATGAAGGAAGTAACCGCTGCAATCCTTTTTAAGGATAACAAAGTCCTGATCGCCCAAAGGGCACCAGGTGAGAATATGGCAGGTAAATGGGAGTTTCCAGGCGGCAAAATTGAACCTGGTGAGACTCCGAAAGAATGCTTGAAACGAGAGATCAGAGAAGAACTGAATGTCGATATCAAAGTTTTGGATTTTTTCGGCGAAAGCATCTATGCGTATCATAGTGGGACCATTAAATTGCTGGCTTTCCGGTGCGAGTGGGTCTCAGGTGACTTCACGTTGAACGTACACAGCCACATCGTGTGGGCAAATCGCCTCGAGTTAGACGGATACGACTTTTCCCCTGCAGATATTCCACTGATGGAGAAGCTAATGGCTCAAAAAGAACCATGATCGTTAAAGATCATGGTTTCGTGAAGGGTTATTTATTCGTGCTGTGCTGCTTATTAGGTAACTTTTTGTCGGGACTTCCTTTTCCTTGATGCTTTTTATTGTCTTCGGCTTTCTCCTGTGTATCGTGTATTTTCTCTAATTTATCCATCAATTTCCCTCCTTGATTATGGAACCTCGTTGTTAATTTAACCATACGTCCTTGAAATCATGCTTCGTCTTTGACGATTTATTGGAGAGGCAATAAGTGGTACTCGACTAGGTATTGCTAGTGCAGTCCATTCTGATTTTGATTTTGATATAACCTAAGTGCTCAATAAATTCATGGATGGTCTCAGTACGACAACATATTAATTGTGTAGGGTAGCACCCAAGTGACGCTTGTTTCTTGGATAGCTACCTTTTTCTATTTGACCAGATGCTGCCTGACGAACGGGCAATGGGTTCTAATTACTCCTTTGAAAATACTATAAAACATGGGTAGGATTCGACCCTACAATGCGACAAATTTCTGCCAGTAAGGGAGTTACAATAGAAGGAATCACCAGCATTATCGTAAAAAGGAAGGTTTTGTTTTGTACTATAACTTCTTAATTAATGTTATCGTGGTGTTATTTCTCTGCGGCGTTGTCATAATAATAGACTTGTCTATCCGGAGAAAATACGCTCAATACATTTTAGGCGTTATGTTCGGTCTGATCACGATATTTGTCATGACCAGCAAAATCATGGTTCTCGAAGGTCGCTTTTATGATTTGCGACATATTATTATGACGATGGCTGGTTTTATCGGTGGTCCAGTGACCGCAGTGATCGCAGCAATCATAAGTTCTGTATATCGGTACAATGTGGGCGGAAGCGGTTCGATGGGCGGCATCACCGCTATTATTGTTTTTGCGTGTTTTGGGAGTATCTTAGGGAGATGGGTAAAGAGTAACCAAAATGGCAAGAAAGTTCTGTTTTGGTTTATCATCGGCATCGTTATGGCACTTGTTCTAATCGTCATACTTGCATTTGCACCCCCATGGAAGGGCGATTCAGTCAAGATCCTTAGAATGGTTACCGGACCATTTTTAATAATAACTCCAATAATAACGACCATCATATTTAACTTCTACTACTGGACCTATGAATTCTTTGGTAAAGCGTCAATACTAAATACCATCATAAACTCCAGTCCCATAAACTTAATGATTTTTGATACTAATGGACCAATTCTGCTGAGCAAAAATCTAAAAATGAAGCTCCAAGCTTCTACGGATTTTGAAAACTTGTTCCCAGTGTTGGACATCGATAAAACTTGGCTGAAGACGACTGAACCACAGCATAGGGAAATCTCTACCGAAGACGGAAGGCGCTTTGTCGCTGACTTGTCTGGGTTTCAGATGCCCAGTGGCAAAAACGCCTGTGTAGCGATTCTTAATGATGTAACTGATCGGAACAAAGATCAGGAAACGCTCAAGGAAGCAATAGAGCGATTTTTCAAAGTTTTCCATTTTGGTCCACATATGATGACTATTCTAAGAACACCAGACTATAGATATGTTGATGTTAACCGTCGTTTTCTTGAAGCTAGGGGTTTTACCCGTGAGGATATTATTGGCAAAACACCCCTTGAGATTGGTGTGCCCGAACGTGAATTTAATCAAACTATTCAGATGCTGGAGGACCAAGGGTCAGTACAAAACCTTGAATGTTCACTAGTTACGAAAAGCGGTTCAATCGGCACAATCATTCTTTCTGCTGAAAAGATACATGTTGACGATCGGGAATGTATTCTGTTTGCTTATAATGATGTGACGGAAATGAAGCGCATGCAAACAGAAAGGCTAGACCAGCTTACCAAATACTTACAACTAGAGGCGGATCTTTCCCAGAGTAACCAACAAATAGCGGATATTATCGATAATATGTCCGACGGGTTCTATGTGTTAGATCATCAATGGCGCTTTACTTATATCAATAAAAAGGCAGAGGAGTTCATGCTAAAAACACGAGACGAACTGTTGGGTAAAGTTTTCTGGGATATGATCCCTCGAGCACGAGGAACCTTACTCGAATTAAATTATCAAAAAGTGATGGACGATTCTGTTTCGCTTGCCTTTGAATTTCTTAGCGTGATTAATAAAGATACATGGTATCAAATGACAGTGTACCCCTCCCAGTTTGGATTGTCTGTTTATTATAAGGATGTTACTGAACGGAAATTAGCACGTGAGAAGTTGATTCAATCTCAACAAGAGATGGCTTCTATTCTGGAAAGTATGACCGATTGCTTTGTGGCGATTAATAGTGACTGGAGAATCACCTATCTAAATCGTGCAGGCGAACTAGCCTTCGGAAAATCTCGTGATGAGATGGTGGGCAAACAACTCACTGAAGTCGCTAAGATCAATGATACTGCCCTACAACACTACCATGAAGTCATGAGTGAAAAAAACCCGGTTAGTTTTGAAATCATGTCCGTGGCTTTAGGTAATAAATGGTTAGAGATAAATGCCTACCCGACAGAAAATGGACTGACTTGTTATTTCCGAGATATTACCAGTCGTAAGATATCAGAGAAGGAATTTGCCAGGCTCGATCGCCTTGACCTTGTAGGGCAATTAGCTGCCGGAATTGCGCATGAAATAAGAAATCCTATGACAACGGTGCGAGGTTATCTCCAACTCTTGGGGACAAAACCAGGGTATGCAGCCCAAAAGACTACCTTCGAGCTGATGATCTCGGAACTCGATCGGGCAAATGCGATCATTACGGAATTTCTCTCACTGGCTCAAACCAAACAATCTGAACTGATAGCACAGAATCTGAACGACATTCTCAGTAATTTATATCCTCTTCTAGAAGCGGACGCGTTTACCCATAATAAACAAATTTCTTTTATGCCCGGGGAGATTCCCAATTTAGAAATAAATGCTAAAGAAATGACCCAACTGGTTCTTAATTTAGCACGCAATGGATTTGAGGCAATGCTGGAAAGAGGTTGTCTAACGATTAAAAGCTATGTACAGGATGGTATGGTAGTCCTTGCCATTGCGGATGAGGGATGTGGTATCTCTCCAGAGAATATTAGTAAGGCAGGAACCCCCTTCTTTACGACTAAAGATAATGGGACTGGATTAGGCTTAGCAACCTGTTACAAAATTGCAGAATCTCATAACGTTAAGATCCAGATTGAATCTAGTTCTAGGGGGACAACCTTCTTTGTATTTTTTCCTATACCCTAAGACGGCACATAACGAAGGAGGACTTAGAAATGGCTAAGTCCTCCTTTGCGTACATGACAAGTCATCTGTATTAATAACGTGAATGTTGCATAGTTTTAAGTAGAACAAAGTTTAACAAATTAAACATTGACCAACCAAACTAAAACAAAGATATTGTTGACAAGACATAAAAGTATAAGGGGCGAATTGTAAGTTGATTCGTAAGATGTATGGATGGGGACTTCTCGTGAGGAAGGGGATGGGCGCGGCGAACAACATCAATGTAAGTCGTGATGACTGGAGTTTGCATCGCAAAGGATACCTCGATCAGATGAGACACATAGAAAAAGTTGAAGAAGTTATTAAGCTTCAATTAGCGGATCTGATTGTTGATGAGAGTATGATCTTATCAGAGGGTAAAAGTAATCTTAAGATTCCTATACGTTCTCTGGAAGAATTTCGCTTTCGGTACGATTACGATAAGAAGAACCAAACGGGACAAGGCACTAGAAAAATGATTCCAGGCGAAATCTTGGGGCCCAAAGACGCTGAGGACAAAGATGCTGAAGGGTATGGGGCCGGCGACGAGCAGGGAAGAGATGTTTATGAAGAAGAAGTCACGTATGAGGATTTAGCAACGGTTCTTTTCGAAACATTAAAGTTACCTAATTTGGAGGCTAAGAATCGACCGCTGATTGAACATGATCGCCCCGAATTCAACGATGTTCGTAACAAAGGACTAATGGCGAATGTGGATAAGAAGCGCACGCTACTCGAGAGTATTAAGAGGCAGGCCTTTTCGAGGAAACAGAATAAAGATGAGAAATTGCGAATTACTCCAGAAGACTTGCGGTTTAAGACTTGGGAGACTCAACCAAACTTCGAGACCAATGCCGTTATTTTGGCTATGATGGATACCTCCGGCTCGATGGGGGAACTTGAGAAATATATTGCCCGGACATTTTCCTTTTGGATGGTTCGTTTCCTGCATTTAAAGTATGAAAAAGTAGAGATGCGGTTTTTAGTGCATCATACAGAGGCGAAAGAAGTTACGGAGAAAGAATTCTTCTCGCGCGGGGAGAGCGGAGGAACCCGTTGCTCGTCGGTGTATAAGTACGCCTTAGATTTAATTGAAAGTGATTATTCACCGAATTACTATAATATTTATCCAGTTCATTTTACAGATGGCGACAATATGTGCTCGGATAATCCAATGGCATTATCTCTAATGAAACGTTTGGTAGATGTGAGCCAGATCGTCGGTTATGGAGAGATCTTAAGAAAACATCAATTCAGTTTATTGATGTCAACGTTACAACGTATTCCTGATCCGAAACTTCGGATGGTGACGATCATGGACCGAAACGAGGTGTACACAGCGCTCAAAACGGTTTTTTCCTGACAAACAGTTCATCAAGGTTGACCCTAGTGTGGTATAATCAGCACGCTACATTATTTCCGGGGCATTAGTTTTAGTAATATATCATTTTAGGGGGCAATTTTATGGTCGAGCAAAGCTTTAATACTGAAGTACCCTTCAATATTAAGGAATTGAAGAAAAAATCAAGTAATAAGACAAGTTGGAGAGACAGGTTAGATTCTGTCAACGAATTGAAACGTTATGACTGCAGACAATCAAGAGATATCATTAAAATATTGGCTCTGCATGACCCAGTTTACAAAGTGGCGGAAGCTGCTTTCGAAGCGGCTCAGGCATATGGACTTACAAAAAAAGGGAAGCCATTGTATCTTCGCAAAAAGAAAAAGGGAAATCTCGATGAGGGTATTCCCGAAATGCTTAAAGCCGTCAGTGATTCCTTTAAAGGCGAGCCTCCTGTTCAGGAGTTTAAGGAAAAGTTTAAGGCGATGTATCCTAAGACCTTCGATACGTACGATGGTGAGATGGGCGCTAGTCTTGATGAGTGGCTAAAAGACCAAGGGGGCCTCATTCATGATTTGGATAAGACATAGTACGAAGTAGAAGTTCTATAGATGATAATGCAGCGAGTCTCTCCGGAGGCTGGCTGCATTATCATTTATTCTAGTGGCATACCGTCTATGAAAAAAAGGGACTAGATTTGTTAATATTAATATAATTAATATACTTATTAAATATATTAAACACTGCATTGACAATATTGATATATTAGCTTATTATCTTAAGTATAGAAGTGCTTTAGGCAATGATGAAGAGGTGATGAACTTGGATTATAAGATGCCGCATCGGTGTCCGGTGTGCGATCACGAAATGAAAATTAGTAAGTTAACTTGTACCTACTGTCCGACGAAAATCGAAGGCGAATTCAGCTCGTGTAAATTTTGTCAGCTTCCCGCAGAACAATTAATCTTCATGGAGGCATTTATTAAATGTCGAGGGAATATCAAAGAGGTGGAAAAAGAGTTAGGTATCTCCTATCCGACAGTTCGAAGTCGCTTAGATAGTGTCATTGAGGCACTGGGGTATGGGCCGGATAAGGAAAGAGTTCTTGAAAATGATACGGAGAATTTCCATGAAGAAAGTCTGCGCAGACAGGGGATCCTGGAAGCTCTAGAGCGTGGGGAAATATCAGCTCTGGAAGCTACACGTCAAAT
Organism: Desulfosporosinus sp.; assembly: GCA_036569365.1. Classification (GTDB taxonomy): domain Bacteria; phylum Bacillota; class Desulfitobacteriia; order Desulfitobacteriales; family Desulfitobacteriaceae; genus Desulfosporosinus. Next base: position 40,373 of record DATCQU010000056.1, read on the forward strand.
GAAAAACAGATAGGCAAGGATTGAGTGGAAATAGGACGGAAGGGGAGTAAAGTCAATGAACAGTGAAAAAATGAAGATTCTTGAAATGATCCAAGAAGGTAAACTGACAGCAGCTGAAGGGATGGATCTACTGAAGGCGATTGAGGAAGTTGCCACGCCTAAGGAGGCCACTCAGGTCGGCGAGATTCGGTTGGCAAAAAAAGGGTTACTCTCGACGGGGGAGCGCTTCTTGCGAGTTCGGGTGGTCGGAGAAAAAACGTTAAAAGTGAATGTGAATGTTCCGTTGAGTCTGGTACGATCTGCTTCCAAATTAATAGTGTATGCAATGAGCTTTGTTCCTGCGGACAAGCGCGCGGAACTGGAACAGAAGGGACTTGATTTGCAAGCGTTGGACGTTGAGGGATTTGCCCGAATTCTCGAAGAAACTCTTGATGGCAAGATCGTCGATGTAGAAGTTGCGGACCCTGAAGAGGGAAGAATCAAGGTGGAAGTGTATGTGGAATAAATCGGCCAGGCTGTTAATGGTCCGGGTCAACGTGCAAAAACGCAGAGGATTTGCATTTCCGGTACCTGTCTGGGTAGTCGATGAATTCTTGGAGGCCCTTGCGGATTTGGCAAGGGTAGGAGAGATGGTTATAAGGCGTATTCCGGTTCCCCGAGACGAAAAAACTCGCAAGCATCTAAACTGGGTTCAAACAATTTCTCCCAGCGGTATTATCGCCTCAACACACAGTATTATCAAAGAGTTATATCGGTATAAAGGGCTAGAGGTTGCCGATGTGGAAGTCGGAGAGGTAAAGGTCAAAATATGCTTAAAGTGAACGGGGGGGAACGATGAAACGACAAATCTACCGAGTGTTAGTGAGCACACTCGCCTTTTATATTGCGGCTCAATTTCTGCCGATCGTGGCGGCTACCCCTCTTCACTTTTTATGGGCCGGTATAGTGCTTGGTCTGGTCAACGTGATGATTCGCCCACTCCTGATTATTCTAACCATTCCTCTCAATCTGATAACCTTAGGGATTTTCACCCTCGTTATCAATACCTGGATGATCATGCTTACGAGTGGGTTGTTGCCCGGGTTTTACGTGCCAGGGTTTGGAGTTGCCTTCCTGGTATCGATCATGGTGTCCTTGGCAAACTGGGGTTTCAAGGAGATAAGATTATAATTCTAGTCAAAAACACAAATAGAAATGAAGCAGGGGCCATTGATTCACATAATTATTTATGAGACCAAACAAAAAAACATGGAAGCAAACAGTCGATTTCCTTACTCCAAGGTGATCGACTTTTTGCTTATTTATATATCGGGGGGGTGTGGAGTAACGGGCGAGAAGGTATTTGTCTCTGTTGAATAGAATATATAAAGCTTAGGCACGTCCGCAAGCCAAGACATTGGTAGGAAGGATAACTCTTTTAGAACATACCTTCTTAAATATGTGGGAGGGGATTCAAAATGGGCATATCAGAAGAGACTAGGGCGGTAGAGTTAATCACTGCCAATAAAGAGCTTGCCTTTCAAAGCGATGAGAAAGAAAAATTAGTATCGAAGTTAATCGCCGCTAATAAAGAGCTTGCTTTTCAAAGCGAAGAAAAAGCAGATCAGGCTGCTGAACTAATTAGTGCCAATAAAGAGCTTGTCTTTCAAAACGAAGAGAAAGAAAAATTGGTTGCGGAGTTAGTTATTGCTAATAAAGAACTTGCCTTTCAAAACGAAGAGAAAGCAGACCGGGCTGCGGAGTTAGTTATTGCTAATAAAGAGCTTGTCTTTCAAAATAAAGAAAAGGCAGACCGAGCTGCGGAGTTAGTTATTGCTAATAAAGAACTTGCCTTTCAAGGCGAAGAGAAAGCAGACCGAGCTGCGGAGTTAATTATCGCGAATAAAGAGCTTGCTTTCCAAGGCGAAGAGAAAGGTAAACGGGCAGCTGAGTTAATTACCGAACGCCAACGTAGGCTGTTTGAGATAAGTATGGCTCGCCTAGACCGATTGAACCTAGTAGGACAAATGGCGGCGGGAATCGCACATGAAATAAGGAATCCCATGACTACGGTGCGAGGGTATCTCCAACTATTGGGGGAAAAGCCCGCGTATGCAGCTCAGAAGTCTACCTTCGGCCTGATGATTTCGGAACTTGATCGAGCAAACGGGATTATTACAGAATTCCTCTCACTGGCTCGAACAAAACCAACTGAACTGAAATTCCAAGACCTTAACGACATTCTGAATAATTTATATCCTCTTTTAGAAGCAGACACTTTTACCCAAAATAAACAAATTTCTTTCATTCCTGGGGAGATTCCCAACCTAGAACTCAATGGAAATGAAATCACCCAACTGGTTCTTGATTTAACCCGCAACGGCCTTGAAGCAATGCGGGAAAGAGGGTGTCTAAATGTTAAAAGTTATGTGGAGGATGGCAAGGTAGTGCTTGCGATTAAGGATGAGGGATGTGGTATTCCTCCTGAAAATCTTCGTAAGGTAGGAACACCCTTCTTTACGACTAAAGATAGTGGGACGGGCTTGGGCCTGGCGACATGCTACAAAATTGCAGAATCTCATAACGCTAAAATACATATCAATTCTAGTTCTTTAGGGACAACATTCTTTATATTATTCCCTATTCCTGTAGGCTGCACCAAAATCGTGAACATAATCTCCACGTTGGACTAGTCCTCTTCGGTGAGTAATTGGATGACGGTTTGAGCCACTTAGTATTGAACCTCTTGTCTACGCACTCAGGTTAACGAACAGAAAAACTCTACCATTACGTGTTGAGTAAAAAAACAAGAGCACTGGTTTAATTTAGACTGTCATTGTTTAAGAACTAATAGTGTAATTACTGTAAGAATTTAAACCTTGACAGGATGAGTGAAAGGATATAATTTAAGAAGTAGGACATGTGCATATACACGTTAAATTTCAACTCACCATGAAGAGGATGGAGATAGCCCATGAAACAGAACCGATGCAATCTAAAATCTCCTAGCCCTTGTCACTGTCTGAATATAAGACGAGCTTCCAGGGCAGTAACTCAATTTTATGAAAAGGTATTGGAACCAAGCGGACTTAAAGTTACACAGTACTCGTTATTGCGTAATCTTGGACAGGTGGAGTCAGTGAGTATGAGTGTACTGGCTAAAACTATGCGTATTGATCGAACGACGCTCAACCGGAATATGAAGCCATTAATTAATGCTGGTCTAATAACGGTTAACTCAGGTGATGATTCTCGATCTAGACAGGTGTTGCTTACCGACACTGGTAAAGATGCGCTGGTCGACGCCTTGTCACTATGGGATCTAGCACAAGCATCACTGCAGGAATATTTGGGAGAGACTGAATTAGCGAGTTTTGAGAAATCGCTTTCAAAACTGGAAGCTTTGGTTCCGTAAATAGATTCCATTGAAAGAAATGGATTGTCGAGAAGTATTTGCCATCAATTATGTGTATATACACATAATTGATGGCAGGGAACTCGTTCAGCTAAGGCTCGGAATCAATTAAATCAAATCGATAAAACAAGTTAAATAAAGAAGGAGAAATGAACATGTCGCTTACAACTCAAATAAAAGAATTTGCCCTAGATCTCGGGTACAGCAAGGTTGGCATTATTCCTGCTGATAGTTTTCCTGAATTCATCTCCGATTTAACCAGTAGACAGGATATGTATTCCTTTTTTATCAAAGGACCGTTTCGTCCGTTGGTTGGAGCGGAACCACGGTCGCAGATGCCGACAGCGAAATCTATCATTACGACAGTCTATGACTATTCGCAAAAGAGCTTTCCGAAGGAATTGACCGATAAGATTGGCAGGATATATCAAGCGAGGTGTTATGACGCACCGCCGGAACGTATTAATGGCGCCAGGCCAGAATTGATGCGCGAGTTTCTTCGCAAACTCGGCTGTGAAGTGGGGGAAAAGATTAGTTTGCCCGAACGCTTGGTGGCGGCTAAGGCTGGCATCGTAACTTATGGTAAAAATAATTTCGCTTATGCCGAAGGGATTGGGTCTTTTATTTACCTGACGTCCTTTATAGTCGATGTAGAGCTTGACTATGATAGTCTGACCGTTGAGGTGAGGTGTCCGGAAGGATGTAATCTCTGCATGAAAGCCTGTCCCACGCAAGCCATTTATGAACCTTTAAAATTGAATCCACGACGTTGCATAGCGTTTAATACGTTCATCACTCAGGACCATATGGCAGGCAGTCATATTGATCCTGAAATTCGTGAGAAAATGGGAACAAAGGTTCATGGATGTGACATCTGTCAAACGGTGTGTCCGCGTAATCAGGCAAAGTTAAAAGCAAACCTGCCGGACGATGATTTTTTGGTGAAAGTAGCTCAGGATTTTAGTCTCTCTCAAATGCTTAAAATGACGGATGTTTTTTATTCAACAAGAATACAACCTTTGATGTACAATTATATAAAAGAGAAGAAATACTTTCAGAGGAACGCCGCCATTGCACTTGGTAATTTAGGCGATCCGGCATTTGTACCCGATCTGGAAATTGCCATGAATGATCCCGAAGAGTTAGTAGGCGGTTACGCCGCCTGGGCTTTAGGTAAAATCGGCGGTAAATTAGCCCAACAAATTCTTGAAGGAAATCTTAGCAAGGAAACATCAGAGTCAGTAAAGGAAGAGATTAGAGCAGCACTATTGGATACCAAATGAGGTTCGGACGAAATCTGATAGGATTCGTGTTTAGGGATATTCGTGAACAAAAGGGGAGTGGAGGGGTTTGAGGTGGATACTAATTACCGAATTGCTTATGATAAATACTGGCAGGACTTAAAAAGGAAGGTGCCAGAAGAAATTGCAACACACCTTGCCGCGACTTACTGTAGCAACACACGACAATTCGTCGTGACGTTCTTTAACTCTGAGTATATTTTGGATTGTACGACTGAAACGATCTACAGGAAAACAGATGGACAAGTCCCGGAAATGATGGCATCTATCATAATGCTTAATTACCTCGCTTATGCGCGAGCACCCCAAGAAACAGCAAAAAAATGGGTCAGTCTCAAAGAATTGCCGGGCGGCGGCGCGATGTTTTATCCTGCGTTTCATAAAAATTCAATCGAAGGTCTTATTAAAGCGTTTGGACAGCAATCTAAGCTGTTATTGACCTGCGCATCTGACTTGGGCGGACAACCAACAACCTTTGGGGATGCATCCGCTATTTTCCAGGCCTTTCCCGAGATTCCTTTATGTGTGATTGTTTGGGAAGGGGACGAAGAAGTTGGGAGTAATGTCACCATCCTATTCGAGCCGTCCATTGAGCACCTATTACACATCGAAAGTGCTATCGGGCTCGGCATGTATCTGGCAAGTCAATTGAAGCGGCAGCTGCGTTAGCGCTGGGGATCGTTATCGTTCATCCACAACTTCAAATGCCCGCGATTATTCAATTCATTCATGGCGGAGGTCCAATCATTAATGGTAAAGTATGGCCCTTATGATTCTTAATCGTACCAAGAAACTGAGTTATACGATGACCGCCTTTCTTCCGATGCTCTTTATGGGGGTTACGTCCACAGCAGCAGGATATCTGACGATCGTGAATAACTACATTCCAAAACATCAAACCGTTCCCGCTGTGTTGGCTGGAGTGATGATTATCCTGGCAACGATCATTGTCACAGATTCCATTCGGAAGCTTGTGGCGACATATACTGCAATATCAAGTGATCAGGATCTGAGGGCCGTAGCAAAGTAAAGTTGGACGCAAGGAAGCAAGGATGGAAGCAGGGGCACTCTAGTCCACCATCCTTGCTTTTTATAATCTCGGAAGAACATTTCGGGCATTGTTATTGTAGTAATATAAGGGTATAATAATTATACAATTTTACTATAGGGGGGCTTGAGATGAATATTAAACCGTCTGCGGCAATTCGAAATAACTATAATGAAATATCAACACTTTGCAAAGAAACAGGAGAACCAATCTATTTGACAAAAAATGGTGAAGGCGACTTGGTCGTTATGGACATTGGAGCTTTTGCACGACGAGAAAGCATGTTGCGATTTAGAGAGAACCTCGTGGCTGTTGAGGAGGACAGACTGACTGGGAAGAAGGGCTTTTCTATCGATGACCTAGACGAGATGATGAAAAAGGCCATCAAGGAGGTCGTGGATGGAAGGCGCAAATAAGCATTATAAGGTCATTTTTTCTGAAAGAGCTGGGGACATGCTAATCCAGCATGTGCGTTTTATGGCGCAAGTAAGTCCAGAGGCGGCTGAGAAACTCCGTGCTGAAATAATAGAAGCCTCTAGATCTCTGCAAAGTTTGCCAGAACGGTATTTAGAACTTCGCGATCCAGCATTGCCTACAAATAAATATCGTAAGATGATAATAAATAAACGATATTGTCTTGTGTATCAAATAAAAGCTGAGACAGTATATATAGATTATATTTTGGATTGCCGCCAGGATTATCAGTGGCTGATGTCTTAACATGTCAAATAGTACCCGTACGAACAAAGAAGAGACGAGTGAAATCGTCTCTTCTTGTATGTCCAGATTCAACTATGTCATCTATTCAGCCAACCGGCCAAGGCTAGCCTGTACAAGCAAGCGCATACTGATCCAGTAATTCTGTTCTGAACGGGACGGGGCGTTCTTAATTTTCAAGCGGCAGTCCTGCTCGGAGAGCCACCAATCGCATCCCAGTTTGCCACGCTCAAGGTTTTTAGTTATCTCCGCAATGATCGCCTTGCTCCAGCCTTTATACTGAGTATAGGTTATGACTCGATCAGCCAGGGCTTGGTAAGAATAATGCTGAAAGGTCTGGCTAGCTTGATCATAATCCAAGTCCAGGATGGGAATGGTCCCTGTCATGTCGCGAGAAATCCCGGCCAGTAAGTCTTTTTCCTCGTTGGATGAACCGATATACAGGTAAAATAGTTTGGCGGTGCGCTTTATACCAGACTGGCGCAGAATTCGACCCAGCCTTTGGATTCGTTGCCGTGAGCTGCTGGTAGAGGAAGCGATGATCCCGATGTCCGTTGAGGGTACATTCAAACCTTCATCTAGGGCGCGACAGCTTACGAGGATCCGAATTTGACCGTCGTGATAGTTACGCAGGATTTCTTTGCGACTCCATTCGTCCATTTCGGAATGATAACGCCCTACCTGTCCAGGAAACAGGGAGTGTAACTCTTCGAAAATTGTGTTCGCCACGACGATTCTTTCGCAAAAGACCAATATCTTGGAATTTTGGGGAAGCTGCGTCAAAATATTATTGACACAGCTTATCCGAGATTCGGCTCTGTAAACTAAATCTTTGCGCCTGTTGGCTAGAATGAGCACCGAACGGGCAAGAGACGCTATGATGTCATCCTCAGAACTTTGAGCCAATTGTTCAAGGTTGGAAAAATACTGCAGTCTTGTTAAGCCTTTCAGGAAAGGACAGCGATACATGAGGTTTTCTCGGACGTACGTCAACTGTTCGCTTAAATCTAGATATTGGTGCTCTTCGTCTGGCGTGAATTTAAGTTTTATGTTAAAGATCGCAAAGGAACTTATGATATTGGCATTCAAGGCCTCGACAAAGCTGTATTTGTAGATCTCCGCTCCCAGGGCAGGACGCAGCGTTTCGTTAAAAGTTGCAGTTTCTAGGGTGGCGGATAAACCAAGGGCATAGTAGTGGTTGGCTTGATTTTGGATAGGGATTTGTGCGATAAAATTAAATATGCGCGAATTTTCAGGGCTTCTATAGTGATGACATTCATCAGCGATCAGCAATATTGAGCTACCTTGATGATAGTCGTCCAGGATATGCTGTGATAACGTGGTACGGGCTGAGTTCACCACATAAATCATATACTTGCGAGATGGAGGGTCTTTATGTAGCCCGGTGTATACTCCTATGTCATCCCTGGAAACAGCTAGATAATCTTGTAGACTCTTAACCCATTGATTTGCCAGAAAAACCTTAGGTACGACAATCTTTATTTTCAAGGCAGGGGTTTGTTCTGAGCCTATATATTCCAGTCTGGCTATGGCTCCCAAGGCTAGGATCGTTTTGCCTGCACCGGTAACGACATTCACAATCCCTTTGCCTTGATTCTGAAACCAGATATCTAGGCATTCCTTCTGCCAGGTAAATAACGGCAGTTTCACTTGATTATAGACCTTCGAAGCGGATTCGGCTGCCTCTGAGGAAGTTTGCTTATGGAAAAAAGGCATACTTTCTCTCCCCTGTCTCACTTGTGGTTGCATATAAGGTATACTCATAGTATGACATTATTGGATTATTGAGGCAAGCAGGGGAGGAAAACTCTGTTTTATGTCGAATTCTATGCAGAACAGAAAACAGAAAACTAATGTTCGATTTTAGTCGCGGAGCTAATTATCCCGAATAGGGGATTTTTAATGAGTTAGGTCATTAGATAAAAGTTAGAAGAAGGAGCACACAACTATGAAGGATTATGAAGATTTATATAGCCAAATGTTGAACGCCGAAAAAGAACTTAAGGATAAGATTACCAGTCAGCAAAAACTATTTAAGAGCTTGAACAAAAATATGGAGAAGGGTGATCTGAAGAGCTGGACAAGAGATCTGGCGTCCATGCGTGCTTACTTGAAGGAACAGGAAACTTTGATGGAAGAGATGCAGAATCAGGTTGATGAATTTGGAATTCGCGACTATGTGGAAAATGGCGACTTTGTGGAACAATTACTGGGCCATTGCGATCGTCTAGAGGTGGATGTTAAAGGAGACTATCCCATTTATGAAATGTTTCCTTTCCGGGTTAGAATCGATACCGAGAACCTAGACTTATACCTAGATCGAAAACGTGTTCAATGCTTGCGTCCTCTAGCCTTTGTGCAAGTTGTTAAGGCCAGCAGGGATAGACTGTTGAAGGCTGCTTTTGATCCCAAAGGCTTTATCAAAGAGCTTGCGGCAGCTTATGATTTGATGCTGTTAAAGCAAAATCAGGGTAATACAGCATCTCAGGCGGTAGGCGATATATATTTAAAGAGTCTTTACACCCTTTTGACCCCTATGCGTCGCTTTCGTAAAGATTATGACATGCAGAGTTTCGCTTTTGACCTAGCCCGCCTTTATGCGGCGGACCTACGTTCCTGTGAAGATGGACGGCAGTTTCAATTCGGACCCAGCCGCAATATAAACAAGGCTATCCGCATCCTCGATCAGGATGGCCGGGAGCAGTATTTGGCGACCCTCCGTTTTTTCGAGCCAGTAGCACTTGAGGGGGGTACTAGTCTTGGAAAATGATCTTGAATCAGCCCTAGCAAATTTAAAAAAGGGACAGGCTCCCGGCAATCGCAAAATACTGAAGGAAATATCGGTGGGCAGCGAGTTTATTATGGATTTTTGGAAGAAAAACTATCTGGCCAACTATTTAGCTATGGGAGGCAGCAAGATAAAGTTCGTGACTGGCCGCGCGGGGAGTGGAAAGACTCATTTCTTAGAGATATTGGCCATGGAAGCAGAAAACATGGGCTTCATCTCGGTTAGTCTCTCGGCGAAAAAACTCTGGATCCATGATTTTAAGGAAATCTATACAGCAATATTGAACGAAGTAAATCTCCTGGAGCGCTTGCAACTCTGCAGCCACGAAGTTATCCGGCAGTTAGGGTATGATCCCGAGACTATTCCAGAAAACATTAGCTTTGCGGATTACTTATCCAGTCAGGGACTGCTGGGGCCATTGACTAAGCGGGAGATAAGGCAGGAGTTGGAAAAGCTCTTTCTAGCCAACCCCTTGATTGACAATAATTTTGCCCTTGCCTGCGCCATGCTGACCGGCGGAATTTTGGGTCACCCAATGTTGGAAGAAGCCAACTGTAAGCTGTTGATGTCGTGGCTTGAAGGGAGTCGGGAAGCCAAATTATCCTCTCTGCGTCGTCTGGGCTTGTCTCCGAGTAAAATCACCAAATATAATGCTAGGCACATGCTGCGTTCCTTAATAGAGGTTTGCTGTCTGGCCGGATTCAAAGGGCTAGTGATATCGATTGATAATATGGAAGTCTTGGTGGGCACAGATAGTGCGGAAGCCATTCGATACACAAGGTTGAAACGGGAAGACGCTTATGAAAGTATTCGTGAATTAATTGATGAAATTGATACCCTGAAACACACTATGTTCGTATTTTCCTTCGATCGCAGTCTGATGGATGATGATGTCAGGGGTCTGAAGTCTTATGCGGCGTTGTGGATGCGCATACAAAATGAAATCGATGGAACTCGTTTTAATCGATTCGCCGACATTGTGGATTTGGATCGTCTGATTGATGAGGTCTATACACCAGAAAATATCATGAAAATGTCCACTCGTCTAGCCCAAGTCATGAATCGCTTTGAGGTAGGGGCCACGCCTATAAGCTTGAATACGGCGGAAGAGCTCCATGCTCGATCCCGTTTTGGCAAAGTTTCGTTGCCTAGGAGAGTAGTACTCACCACTTTGCAGGAAGGAGTAGAATGATGGATTTTGAAGCGCAGAGAGTCATTGAAGCCTTGCGTTCGGGAGTGTCTTCCCGGGCGGTTGGACATTACTTCTCCTCAGCCCGTGCCGAATTAATGGAGCAGATCTCGCACAAGTTAGACCAGGTCAGAGACACCGGAGAATCCAGTGGTATGGTTGTTTCTGGTAAGTACGGAGAGGGTAAGACCCACCTTTTGAATACAGTATTTAACCTAGCGCATAGTAACAATATGGTGGTCAGCCTAGTTTCGTTAAGTAAAGAGACCCCATTTGACAAACTTTATCTGGCCTATCAGAAATTGGTTAGTAATACGTATCTGCCAGGGCGTCTGCAACCTGGATTCCAGCATGTCATGCAAGATATTACCCCGAATAATCCAAGCGCTCTAGATCTGCTCTCTTTTGCCAGTAAGCACTTAGAGACCGACAAGCTGTTTTTCGTTTTGCGATCCTTTTTGAATGTTGATGATCAGGATGAAAAATACCAGCTCATGTCCGATCTAGAGGGTGACTTTATCAATAATACCCTCTTGAGACAGATCTACAAACGGATTTTTACCCAAACAGTCAAGTATGCTGTACCCTTTAGTAAAACTCGTCACAGTATGGACTACTTCACGTTGTTAAGTCACCTTTTCAGATTACTGGGCTATAACGGTTGGGTTATCCTGTTTGATGAAACTGAATTGATAGGTCGTCTAGGCAAAAAAGCTCGCCTTAAGGCTTATAACAATATGGCATCGTTCTTGTTTCCTGAGAAATATTCGCGCCTCGAATCTACTTTCACCATGTTTGCTTTAGGGGCCTCCTATCAAGAGGATGTCATAGAGTCCAAGCATGAGTTTGAAAACCTTGCCACAACGTATGTGGATCGTGCCCAACGAGAGCCCATCGAAAAAGTACTCAACGCTATTATTTCCGCACCTCAGCTTCAACCGTTGAACCAGGATGAAATCCTGTCAGTTCTTAAACAGGTCCAGGCTTTTCACGGCCAAGCTTATGACTGGCAACCTAAGATTGATGTACGAGAAGTGCTGAAAGCCTCTGAAAACCGGGGCTACCTGTTAAGAACGAGAATCCGCGCTGCCGTAGAAGTGCTGGATCAGCTTTATCAGTATGGGCAGGCCGGGGATATTCAAATCAATGCCCTTGGAGAACCACACTATCAAGAGGAGGAATTGACTTCTCTGGAGGGTTGTATTATCGACGAAGATTAAGATCCTGGAAAAGTCCTCGTAGCTTTAGTTAGGAGCGGGCAAAATAAATGATCGAGTGCAGCATTAATAATTTAACCAAATATTATGGCGCTAATAAACTATTTCAAAATATCTCCTTTGACTTAAAAACAGGGGAAAGAATAGGCTTAATCGGACAAAATGGCTGCGGAAAAACAACTATTTTGAAAATAATCATGGGGGTAGAGGATCACCAAGAGGGTGATATAGCGATCCGTAAAAATGCTAGGGTTGGCTATCTTAATCAAATGCCTGTTTTCGAAGCTAGTGCAACTGCCATGGATGTGATTGAACTCGCCTTTAAGGATGTATACGCACTCGAGCAAGAGATGATCGTCCTGGAAGAAAGACTTAAACAACTTGAAGGAGACGCTTTAGAAAAGGCTATTCAAAGTTATGGGTGTTACACAGAGCGATTCGAAGCTCTTGGCGGCTATGACATGGAAACGAAAATCAGTAAAATAACAGAGGGTCTTCAAATTACAGACCTTCTAAAAGGTATGCAGTTCGAGCAACTAAGTGGCGGAGAAAAAACAAGGGTTATTTTAGCTAAAATACTTTTGGAACAACCCGATGTTTTATTACTGGATGAACCCTCCAATCATTTGGATTTAGCAGCCATTGAATGGTTAGAAGATTTCTTGAAGGAGTACAAGGGGTCTGTCCTTGTCGTTTCTCACGACAGGTATTTCTTAGACAGTGTGGTTACTAAAATTGTCGAGTTGGAATTTAACCGTGCCGTGACCTACCTTGGCAATTATAGCTATTATGTCGTAGAAAAGGAACGTCGCTTTTTACTAGACTATAAGGTGTATCAAACTCAACAAAAGAAGATCGATAATATGGAGCGACAAATTGAGCGTTATCGTATTTGGGGTGCCATGAGAGACAGCGATAAGATGTATAAGCGTGCTAAAGAGCTAGAAAAACGACTCGAAAAAATTGATATGCTGGATCGACCTATTTTTGAAAAGAGAAAGGTTCGATTAGATGCTCAAGCAATCAGTAGAACTGGAAAACTGGTCCTGGAAACAGAGGGACTCGCTAAGCATTTCGGCGAGAATAGTTTGCTGCAAGACGTTCATTTTACTATTTTCTATCAAGACAGTGTATGTATTGTAGGGCGTAATGGCAGTGGTAAAACGACGTTGTTAAAAATGATTCTTGGGGAGGTAGAACCGGATTCTGGTTCGATTAAATTAGGCTCACGGGTGAAAATAGGCTACCTACCTCAGACCGTGGTCTATGAAGACGAAGAACTAACGGTCTTAGACTATTTCATACAATTACACAGTTTGACAGAAGGGGAAGCAAGAGCTCAATTGGCAAAAGCCTTATTTATGAAGGAAGATGTTAATAAGAAAATAAAATCGTTGTCGGGTGGAGAAAAAAGTAGGTTGAAGCTGTGCTCATTGACGTTCGACAGAGTGAATTTCATGATTTTGGATGAACCAACCAATCATTTGGACATTGATTCTAGGGAAGTTTTAGAAGAAACGTTGACTCAATTTGATGGGACGATATTCTTTGTTTCTCATGATCGCTATTTTATCAATAAAGTAGCGGATAAGATGATTGCTATTGAGAACAAACGGGTCAAAGTCTATCCGGGAGATTATACCTATTATTTAGAAGAGCATAAAAAGGGCGTGGAAAAAGTGAGCGCGGTCGCTCCTAGTATGGCTCTAAAGGAGAACAAGAAAAATTCTTCCTCTCAGCCACCTAAGAGGAAGAATCAGACTAAAAAAATAGAGCTCCTTGAAGATGAGATTGAACAATATGAACGTAAAATTAAACTCATTGACAGAGAAATGGTGGACTTTGGCTTGGATGCCAATCGCTTAAATGAGCTATTTCAAGAAAAGGAAGGCCTAGACAAGAAACTGGAAACATGCCTAGAGCTATGGGAAGCATGCCAAGAAGAGTGAACGGGTTGAAGGGTAGATGGTTGATCCTCCAGCTCGTTAACCGTAGTTCTTTCGCCTTTTCTTTCCTTTCTTAGACATACTGGATTGAGACAACCTAAATAGCTTCTTGGTTGTTTGTGAACTCTTATCCACTCCATTGTCAGCGATCCATTGGCTAACTTCTTCTACGCTTTCATCAGTCCAAAAGCTTCTAGGAACACAGGCGAAATCCCATGGTCTGTACTTGCCTGGGTAGGCGTTTTCAATGGTCTTATAAGGTGATCCCTCGAACAGACTGTTAATCATGCCAAATAATTTATTATCTTGGAATACCCGTATGCCCATTTTAGTTTTTATGTCGTCCTCTCCCCATACAAGCACATTATTAATAAGGTAAATTGTGATCTCAGCAGCTCGACGAAATGCACCTTCGCCAACCCAAAATTTATTTGGGAATCTCACGATTTTACCATCTAAGAGCAGCTGGTACACTCGAACTGCACTTAACGTTAATAAATATTTGTTACTTAGTTTCCCCAAAATAATCAACTCCGTCTAGAGATTGTCTTCATCTCCTCATGCATTTGAGTTTCCTTAAAGATTCTTGTGACATCGTCATCTTTCCCGTTAATTAATTATTAATACGGTGGTGGTAACAGAAAATGGACATAGTTGCAAGAAAGATAAAGATTAACAATACAAAGAGCCCTGAGCTTGTAAGCCCAGGGCTTTTGGTTATTTAATTAAACTATCGGCAAAAGCCCTATTATCCTTGACCCATTGTTTTGCAGCGGCTTCGGGTTCCATACCGCCGGTAATTAGAGTTTCAAGACTGGCGATTTGCTTATCGTCGAATTTGAAGGCTTTCAGCATTTTGGCAACTTCTGGATTTTTATTGATGAATTTCTTGTTTGCTAGGGTATGAACTTCCTCGATATCTCCGTAATCCTTCTTTGGATCCTTTAAGTATTTAAGATCATACTTTACAAACATCCAATGAGGACTCCAACCAGTAACAACAATCGGCTTTTTATCACGGTAGGCTTTATCAAGGGCAGTCAGCATGGCGGCTTCGGAACTTGGAACAAGTTCAAAGTTTAGACCATAGTTCGTGATTGCTCTTCCCGTAGCTTTCATAAGTCCATCTCCCGGATCGACACCGGTAATTTTACCAGCAAACAGATCCTTTTTGGCATTAAGATCTTCAATGGAGTTGATATCCATGTACTTAGGAACGACGAGGCCCATTCTTGCTTCGCCCGTATACCATATTCCATAGTCATCCAGGCCATCTTTATACTGATCCCAATAGGATTTATGGGTAATCGGAAGCCATGCATCCATGAAAACGTCCAGATCCCCTTTATTTAATCCAACGAACAGAGGAGCTACTTTCAGACTGGTAAGCTTAACCTTATAACCTTTCTCCTCCAGAAGAACCTTCCAGAGATTGCTTACAGCCACGTCTTCAGCCCAATTATTATAACCTATGTTAATCGTCTTGTTGTCGCCTGGCTTGGCAGCATCGTCTTTCGATGGGGTAGTTCCACATCCTGACACTAGTCCCAGGGTTAACATGCCCACCATCGTCCCAACCAGAACTCGTTTCCATTGGTTTTTCAGTAACGTCACTTGATCATCCTCCTGTTTTTTTGATCACTATCTTAATTCACCATTCAAAAGAATGAAATTATGGTAGAATCCTTAATTCGGTATGAGAAGGTAATAAAATCAGAAGACACCAAGTGCTATTTGTCTTGGTGTCTTCTACCTTAAGCCACGCGCTATTTGAGATATGCCTAGACGGGGCACATCTCTCTAGTTCTGGCTATTTCATCCAACTATCCACTAAAGCCTTATTGTCCGCGATCCATTTCTTTGCGGCGTCCTCAGGTTGCATACCATCTTTAATTAGCTTTTCAAGACTAGCAATTTGTTTGTCGTCGAGCTTGAAGGCCTTTAACATTTTGGCAACGTCTGGATTTTTCGTGGTGAAATCTTTGTTCGCCAAGGTATGAATCCCTTCGGCTTCTCCATATGACTTCTTAGGATCGTCTAAGAACTTGAGCTCGTACTTGTCGAACATCCAGTGAGGACTCCAAGCGGTGATCACAATCGGTTTCTTAGCACTGTAGGCCTTGTCGAGTGCTGTCATCATGGCGGCTTCGGAACTTGGTACTACTTTGTAGTTCAGGCCATAGCTTGCAATCGCTTTGTCCGTAGATTTCATAATTCCAGCGCCTGGATCAATGCCGATAATTTTGCTGTCGAACTGGTCCTTTTTGGCATTCAGCTCTTCTATGGATTTAATATCAACATATTTCGGGACAACGAGACCGCTTTTCGCTTCGCCTTTGAACCATGTTCCATAATCATCCAATTTATCTTTATACTTATCCCAATACACTTGGTGGGTCGTCGGGAGCCAACCATCCATAAAGACATCGAGCTCACCTTTGTTTAATCCGACAAAGAGGGGGGCCACATCAAGACCCTTAAGATTAACGGTATAACCTTTTTCCGTTAGAAGTACCTTCCAGAGATTACTGACAGCCACATCTTCCGCCCAGTTGACATACCCCACGTTAATCGTCTTACTAGCGCTCGGCGTCGGGGTACCCGGCTTTGGAGTGGTAGCTCCACATCCGCCTACTAGCCCGACCGTTAACATGGCCGCCATTGCCCCAACTAGAACTCGTTTCCATTGCTTTTTTGGTAATTTCACTTTGATCATCCTCCTAATTTTCATGTCCTTAAGATTTTTTAAGGGCTGCCCGTGAATTGCGTGCCACTCCTTGACTGAGACGGTCTAGGATCATCGCAAGAATAACGACAGCCAAACCGTACTCAAAACCTTTACCAATGTCCATCTGCGCGATTGCTGCGAGAACACCCGCACCCAGTCCCTGAGCCCCAATCATCGCTGAAATAACGACCATAGAGAGGGAGAGCATCATGGTTTGGTTTATTCCTGCCATTATTGTAGGAAGTGCTAGGGGTAATTGAATTTTCCAGAGCATCTGAGTGGGACTTGACCCAAAGGCTTCTCCGACTTCGACGAGGTCCTGAGGGACCTGACGAATTCCCAGATTTGTCAAACGAATGACGGGAGGCATGGAGAAGATTACCGTGGCGAAAACTGCAGATACGGTACCTAGACTGAAGAACATCAATGCCGGAATGAGATAGACAAATGAGGGCATTGTCTGCATGAAATCCAGTATTGGCGATAGGACTCTATGAAAGTGCTTACCCCGTGCTGCGAGTATTCCTAAGGGAATACCTATGATCAGGGAGACAAGAGAAGCGATTAACACGAGAATCAGAGTATCAAGGAAGGGTAACCATAACTCTAAGTTATAGATAAGATATAATCCAATCGAAGTTCCTAAAGCGAGCCGCCATCCCTTGGCACGCCATGCCAACAAGGCGAAGATTAGAATTATTACAAACCAGGGGAGTAACCCCAAGCCATAACGTAATGTTTCCGTAATGCTAGTTACTGAGGCGGTGAAGGCATCAAACGCTGTACCAAAATGTTTCAAAAGCCACTCTACACCGTGGTTAACCCACTGTCCCAATGGTAGACGATACATCCTTTGGATCACCTCCTATGTCGGCTAACGCTGCAAGCACTGAACCCCGTATGATGATACCGATGAGACGTTGCTCGTTATCGATCACAGCTAAGGGGACTTTACTTTCGGCGATAACCGGTAAAATATCTTGAACGAGGACCGCTTCATTGTGGACCGGAACGTCCAGTAGTTTGACTTCCTGAAGATTCACGATGCCAGCCTGACGTGCTTCTAGTGCTAGATCCGCAGTGATGAGTCCTTGTAAGTGCTTGGCGCGATCCACGACGAAGACGCTGGAAAGACCGTGTTCCTTCATAACCCGTAGGGCGACAAGCGGTCCATCCCGCAGTTGTACGAGGGGTTGAGGTCGTTTCATGACGTCTCTAAGGGTTAGAGTTTTGGTACGATCAACACCTCGAGTAAATTTAGCGACATAGTCATCCGCAGGGTCCCTGAGAATCTCTTCTGGCGTACCCACTTGAACGAGAGAACCATCCCTTATGAAAGCGATACGGTCGCCAATTTTCAAGGCTTCATTTAAGTCATGGGTAATAAATACGATCGTTTTGTTCATCTTCTGCTGAATATTAAGTAACTCATCCTGCATTTCTTCCCTAATCATGGGATCTAAAGCACTGAACGCTTCATCCATGAGTAGAATGTCCGGATCATTGGTCAAGGCACGGGCTAAGCCAACCCGCTGTTTCATTCCGCCACTTAATTCGTCGGGATAGGATTGCTCATAGCCGGTAAGTCCGACCATCGCCAATCGTTCCAGTGCTCGTTTTTCACGGGCATCTTTGCTTACCCCTTGGACCTCTAAGCCATAAATCGTATTTTGCAACACTGTCCGATGAGGTAATAGAGCAAACTGCTGGAAAACCATGGCTAATTTCTTTTGTCGAACTTGTCTTAGCTCTTGGGACTTTAGCTTGGTAATATCCACACCATCGATGACGACTGAGCCTGAGCTCGGTTCGATTAATCGATTGAGACAGCGAAGAATGGTGGACTTACCGCTCCCGGAAAGCCCCATGACGACGAAAATCTCACCCTCGTTTACATTAAAGCTGACATTATTCACGCCGACGGTTAAACCGGTCTCGGCAAGAATTTCTTCTTTGCTCGAGCCTTTATCCAGTAAACGTAAGGCTTTTTGAGGTTGGGAACTAAAGATCTTCACTAAATTTTTAACTTCTATTTTTACCCCCATGATTTACCTCCTTTCAAATCGTTCTGGAATCACATGGAGACAACCTATAATTTGCAGTGAAGTTGGCACTTAAGCATTGTACTATGATCTACGGACAAAGGTCAAAAAGCTGTGGGATTGATAATTCGGGAGCGCTTGCTGATTATTCACAGGACAATGAAATAACGGGCAAGTTGATACATATCCGCCACCATACTGCCATATTCTTATAAAGTACCAAGTTGTTACTCGTCAGTTACTTCACGAAAGTTTATGATTCTAAGCGTAATCTGGATTCAAACTCTAAAATATCAGTTTAATGGAATATTCAATATAAGATTAAATGGAATGTGATATTTAGGTATATAATCTGATAAAATGGTCTGGATTATGCTAATGGTTATCTCAATCTTCAGACGTAACAAAGCCCAGGACATCCTTTCGATGAATAAGCCCTGGGCGTTAGGTTACAATTCGTCTGTGCCTTTTTGCAGAATCAGCATACTGGCTCATTGGATTTCCGAGAACTTAATGTTAAACTAGGACAGGAGGTGCATACAATGAACGACGATATGAGCGGAGAAAGTACGATATGGCAATGCCAAACGCCGAATTGTGGATATATCTATAATTCTGAAAAAGGGTGCAAGAAAAGTAAAATTCCCAAGGATGTTCCATTCCAGGAGTTGCCGGATACCTGGAGATGTCCCTTGTGTGGGGCTAGCAAAAAGATGTGTAAACCTGTATAAGTAGATCAACATTCAATTGAGATTTCAAGGGAATTAGAAGGTGCCCATTACGTTAAATGGGCGCCTTCTCTCTATGCAGTCTTCCTTTCATAATTCCAGTACATAAATAAGGCAACAATCGAGAAGAACAACGGTCCAGCAATACTCCAAATGGTAGAGGAGAGATCCCCTTCAATGGCGGGTTGGATGATGGTAAAGAAGTTTGCAAATCCCACGGTGAAGGTTACTACCACAGTCCAGATAAAGGCACTGCGGTTACTTTTGAAAATTTCGAAGGGCTTATTAATATCACGATTCTTTTTAAAGGCATAAAAAGCACCGGAAATGAACATGTAGGGTAGTGTCATGGCCACGTTGGTCATCAACACGAGTTTATTAAAGAATTTTGCAGCCGCGTCTCCCCCAAACGATACCAGTAAGATCATCGCAATCACGACGACACATTGAACCCACATGGCATTGCGAGGCATTCCATCATCGACGACGGCGATTTTCCCCGGCCATAATTCCTTGGGTGTTCCCTCAATGAGTTGTTTTAAGGGAGCATACGCTAAAGTGAAGAAAGCTCCTGATAAGGCCAAAACCATGGAAAGGCCAACAAACCTGGCCATCCAAGTTCCCATTGATAATGAAAGAACTTGACTGCCACCAAAGGCATGGGCTATTTGATAGCCCAAATTATTCATAACGACATAACCAACATTGCCCATATGGACGCTCTTGGAAGAAAGAACCTGACTCCAGTTTGTAAATATACCAACTAAGAATATGCCAAGTGAGTATCCGACGGCAATAATAACAGACGCGAATATGATTCCTTTAGGAAAGGTATTTTCGGGATCTTTCGTTTCATCGACCAATCCACCAACAACCTCAATGCCACCATATGCAAATAACGCAAAGACTAAAAATGAAAAGACCGCGATGGGATTTCCGTATTTAGGATTGGGGGAATTGATAAAGGAGGAGGCATCAACAATAGGTTGTGCTAAATGTCCACCAGTTCCGACTAAAACCGCTAAAGCCCCAACGAGTAAGACGATATTCAATAAGGCAACAGCAACCCCACCAACTGAGGTTACCTTTTTGATTTTATCTAACCCTTTAGTAGCAGTAAAAGTGACCACCAATATCCAAAGAACTCCTAGAGCTCCTATGGTTTGAGTTGAGTTTAAGCCAAGGAGTGTCCAAGTGGCGGTGGTATCCTTGCCAAAGATGGCATTAGAAAAGACGATCCAGATTGAATTAGAGATGTTGACCATCCATACGATATAGGATGCATACCACATGAAGGTTCCAACGAAGGCGTACTTAGGCCCTACAGATTTTGCCATCCATGAATAGATCCCACCCTTTTCTTTTTGAAAGGCGGAGCCAAATTCAGCCAACATAAACGCAAAAGGAATAAAAAACGTCAGCCCTGATAGCAAATACCATGGGATTGCGCCATATCCCATCAAGTAAAAGGAACGTGGAATATTATTAAATCCAAAGACCGAGGTGAAAATCATTAATACAAAGGCAATCAAAGACAATTTTCTGGTTTCCGCACTAATTTTCATCGTTTTTTCCTCCTTGATATCATCATTGGCTTTCTCAATTGATTTATAACATTTGGTGTAGTGTTACTAAGAAAATCATCGTCTCTAAATATTATCACCTATTTTCTCAAAGATTAGCACATACTATTATATATTGTCGAAACCGGTAGATACATAGTACCACATAGTATAGTGCTTTATTCAATAATAATCGTAATAAATAATTAATTATTACTATAAGATATAAATAATACGATTAACTGTTATATACCACGTTACTCCTAAGGCGGTGTACCACAATAAAGAGCCTTCCCGGTGTAGAATATATTTCTACGATGGGAAGGCTCTTTATTGTGGGAACAGAGCTTATCTAGTTCCAAGGGATTCCTTAACTTGGTCGAAATCATAGCCTGTGGCGACTTTGGATATTTCTTTCATCTTTGTTTCTGCAGGAACGTTTTCAGGGATCTTGAATGTTTCATAAAATACCTTGAGTTCGGTTTTAGTTGACTCTGCTGCTTCCTTGATACTCATATACCCTTTGACTTCTTCATAATTAATGGACTCGCCCGTTTTTAGTGGGGCTGGTGTGAGTTGATATATTCCGGCAGCCTGTGAAGCAAATATTGAGCAAAAGAACACAACCATTACTAGAACAATCACAGTCAAGGGTTTGATAACCTTATTGCCGAACTGATGATCGAGACCTCCAGTCTTGGGGCAGTTTAAGACACAGGTCTGACAATTTAGACACTCTGCCGTCGAAACTTTCAAACTGTGCTGGACGTCAATATTCACCGGACAGCCCTTACTGCATATTCCGCAGTCGATACACTCACTTTCGTTCCTGACCACTTTGAAGGGACTTATTTTGCCTGCGATGCCGTAAAGTGCCCCCATAGGACAAAGATATTTGCAAAAAAACCGGTCGTACATCACTGAACCTAGAACAGTCACAGCCAAAATTATTAAACCTACTGCCGATTCGGCCCACACACTTTCCAATCCTTCAGGAAGATGGGCATAAGCAGACCATGGATCATAGGGAGCCATCCACAGTCCCGCAGTCTTCCACGCATAAACGATAGTAACGACCAGCACGACGTATTTTAGATATCTTAAAGGCTTATCGAGGGTAGCGGGCATGATCAATTTACGCTTGAAGATCTTCTGACCCAGTTTTGCAAAGAATTCCTGAATTGCCCCAAACGGACAAATCAACCCGCAAAAACTTCGTCTAAAAAGAAGTGCCACAATTAGTGTGATGACGAACAGGGTGAGTGTCCCTGCAAATATTTTGCCGATGAAGCTCCCTGCCGTGAAGACCTGGTAAAGACTCTCAAGCCCTCCGAAGGGACAAATTGCGTGGATGGAAGGTGCCTTTGTTCCTCCTAATACTTGATGGAGATAGGCTGCGATGCTCACAAGAACGACGAATAGTGCTAAGAGACCCCATCTCAAATACATTATTAACTTATTCTTCTTCAACAAAATCAACTCCTTTACGGATTTAATTACCTTAATAAGTACACGCTCCCATTTGTTCCGTACCGTTATGACTTTGTTTATCCTTAGGGCTTTATAGTACTGAAAGTGTGTGTCGAAAATATGTCAAAAGTTTGAACCAACTATGTCTTTATTGTCTGACCAATAAGACAGTAAAGAGCCGTCCTATTGTCGTTGATTAATCAACTACAATAGGACGGCTCTTTATACAAATCCTGAAGGGATGGCTATCCACTAAAACCCAATGGCCGAATCAATTTTTTTAATCTGTTCAGTCATAAAAGTCACTGTTTCATCGTCCGTGGAAAAAATCATCTCGATGACTTGGGGCCGACTTAAGTTTTTGGTTGCACAAAGTTTGTCTAATCTTCGCAGCGCCTCAGAATCAATATTGAGACTGATTTTAACCTTTCGTTTAGGGGTGATTGTTTTCAATTTGACAGCTCCTCTTGGTATCAACTACATACCAGTATTATACTCCAATGATAGCTAACAACAACCCTTATTTTCACAAACGTCCATTTCATGAGAGGAGAATACCCCAAGATAAAACGCTTTTTGTCGCATAAGTGGTCTGTCCCCGGAGCAATAGACAAAATATTTTATAAATGCTAATATCATCATGGAGACTGTAGTCCAGCAGAAGGTTGCAGAAAAAGTTGAAAAGAGTGCAGTATTTTTCGATGATAAAAGAAAGAAGATGATTTCATGATTAGATATGGTCTAATAATTGCCCTGTTGGTCTTTTCCTTTGTGGTCCAAAATTGGATACAACGGTATTTTGAGTATCAATGCACCAAGTGCGACGGGAAATTCGGTCTACCCATTGGGCAAGCCATATTTTCTATTCATATTATGGGGAAGAAATTTGCAAAATGCCCGATCTGCGGGAAATGGGGATGGGCAAACACCATACCAAAAGCCCACGGTAAAGCCGGGGCTTAAAGTCGTCGAACGTTGAGTTTGGAAAGAGGATAGTGAATGAATAAAGGATCCATTTATGGACTGACGTTGGAACAACTAGAAGCATGGCTTATGGAATATGGGCATAAACGGTTTAGGGCATTACAAGTGTGGGGTTGGCTTTATAGGAAGCGGGTGACACGCTTCTCGGAAATGATCGATGTCAATATAGAGTGTCTTCAATTATTAGACGATCATTTTGTCTTGCAATCCTTAAACGAGCACTTGAGGCAAGAATCAGCAGATGGAACTATCAAGTTCTTGTTCAAGTTACAGGACGACAATCTGATAGAAACGGTCTTGATGAGACATAAATTTGGTTTGTCAGTCTGTGTCACAACTCAAGTAGGTTGTAATATGGGGTGTAGTTTTTGTGCGAGCGGGTTATTAAGCAAAAAACGTGATTTATCTAGTGGTGAAATTGTGGAACAGATTATGAACGTTCAACATCATCTGGATGGAGCGAATCAAGATGATGTTGTGAGTCACGTTGTGGTAATGGGGATCGGCGAACCCTTTGACAATTTTCAAAACGTCTTGAACTCTTTGCAGATTATGATTGATCACAAAGGACTAGCCATCGGGGCGAGACATATCACAGTATCGACCAGTGGCCTTGCCGATAAAATTTATGAATTCGCCGATGCCAATTTGCAGGTAAATCTAGCGATCTCACTACATGCGCCAACGAACGAACTTCGAACACGGATTATGAAAATAAACCGTGTCTTTCCCATAGAAGCATTAATGCAAGCCGTTGAGTATTATTTACAAAGAACAAATCGTAGGATTACGTTGGAATATATTTTGTTAAAGGATCTGAATGACAGTAGAGAACACGCCGAGCAACTCGCCGATCTGATTGGCGATAAGCGACAGCTCGCCGCTGTTAACATAATCCCCTATAATCCTGTAGATGAACACCAGGAATATCAAAGAAGCGAACATGAATCGATGCTCGCGTTTTATGATGCGTTGAAAAAGCGTGGAATTAATTGTAGTATTCGTCTTGAACATGGGACAGACATTGATGCTGCCTGTGGACAGTTAAGAAGCAAACAAATTAAACAATAGCAACGTACTCGTTTTAAACTAAAGAGTGGGCACAAAGGCTAAACGTTTATGCGTTAAGCAACGATGAAAACATCTCATATAATTGTTTTGATTTCCCCAGCCTCATGATTTTAGCGTACAACTCAGGGGCTTGTTCCTCAATCGCTTTTACTTTGTCCTGAATCGTATTTGACGATCCTGTCAATTCTTGATACTTAGTACATAATAATTTATTTTTTCTTTGGATGATCCAATCGACTGCTGGTGTTCGTGTCGTCGGCGGTGGTGTGTGCGGACGATTAAAGGTGAAACTGACGGTATCTCCTTCTCTTGTAAATTCATCTAAGGCATAGCCTGCATTCCATAATCCATTCACAAAGGCATCACGCATCATCACATCATGCAAGGTGATCGTAATCTCCATCGTTAATTCGGAAGGGTTTGAAAACTCGCCTAGTTTAAAACCGGTTAGCCACCAATGTTCTCCTTCTCGTGTGAAAAGAGAATTACCGTTCTTTTTTAAAGTATAGGACATTTGCAGGAGCTCGTTATTGTTGACACAATCATAATAAGCGCCACTGAAAAGACCAAGAATTGTCAGATCGGCTGATTTTATATAGACCCCTATTTCTGCGCCGGTGACAAGATCATACTGACCCTTCCAAAAACCAATCATCCATTGTTCTCCGAGATAATCAAAGTGAATTGGTTCACAATCAATGATCATCCCCAAAGGCGCTGCCGCTTCATCATATAGGCGACAATATCCAATATCTCTCTGCCACGGATCCATAGTAGAATAAAAAATGTCCTGTTTCTGATCATAGGAATAGCCAGCTGCTTCTATGGCTTTATCCAGTTCGTCATTTCCCGTCCCCTGAACGGACATAACACATCGCCCCCCCAGTACATATTATTTAGTCGATGCATAGTATGGTGCATAGATTGATAATATTTTGTGGTTCAATGTCAAGGGAGGGGAACATCTTGCAAAGAGATGCCCATTATTATGCTGTTTTAGCGTTTTGTCGGGCTTGTGGTTTTAAGAAGGAAAGTGCTCAGGTCGTTGCGTATGCTTCACAGTTTGTAGATGATGCTAAAATAAATCTGATGTTGATTGATCAATCGAGTCTTACCGCGGGACATGATATGGTTGAAAATCGGCCTGCCTTTTTCAATATGGCGACCTGCCATTCGTATTTTCGTATTAATACCTTTAATTACGAGGCTATGGTCAACAACACGATTGCCTTTCATTTTGTTCCAGGGTGTGAGGGCGAGAACTTTACGAAAAGGCTTCGTTGTAAGGAAGAAGCTCCAATCATCCTCGATATTTTAAAGGATGTCTTCATTGAGGATAACTTGATTAAGCTAGGCATCATTTTGCATGCGTACGCGGATTCCTATACACATCAAGGGTTTAGTGGGATGTTGAGTAAAGTCAACGATATTGACAATCTTGAAGCAACACCTAAAGTGAAGTTAGGGATATTCTACAAAATCCTTGATTTTTTTGAGCAGTTTAATCGCGAGAAATATGATAAGTTATTTGATGATATTATGCCTGCTTACGGGCATGGTCAAGCTTTGGAGTTTCCAGATATCCCTTATTTGGTGTGGTCGTATGACTATGACGAGAGTGACGGATTCAATGGTTCGTATAGAAAGATCAAGATCGATAATAAAGAACGTTACAAAAGGGCGTTTAATAACATTAGAAACCATTTGCAGAATTACCTGATCCAACATAATCAATACCTTGATCGTACGATGAAATTTAATAACTTTGACAAATTGATGGATACGCTCTTATTGGAGAATTTTAAGGATATCCAAAGGGAAAAGAATTGGAAGAAACTATTAATTGAACAGGGATTATTTAGTAAGGATGACCTAGCTTCAATCATCTACGATGAGACTCAATGGTTGAAAGAAGCATTTAGTAATTTCGACCGAAAAGTGTTTGATAATCGGAAAGTCGATGGAGTTCGATTGGCGGATAACTTTGTGAACTCTCATTGGTATCATTTTTATCAATCCGTCAAATGGTATAAGGGAAAATTCTTCGAATACTGTGCTAAATATCAATTGAATATTCCTCACTAAAAGAAGGACAAACAAAAACCCCAAGCTCAGACTTCAGCCTGAGCTTGGGGTTTTTGCGGGACATGTGTGTCGTGTTAAATTTTCCGAAAACTGAAGTAGACCGTTGCTCCTTCATCAACCGTTCCTGTCATCCAGGCTAAACCATGATGTCTTTTCAGAATTTTTTGCACTATGGCTAGACCAACTCCGGAACCTTCGAATTCAATTTGAGAATGAAGTCGTTGAAAGACGCCAAATAATCTTGAAGCATAACGCATATCAAAGCCTGCACCATTATCTGCAACGGAGATAATGAATTCAGTTTCGTTTTCAAGGGAGACCGCTTCGATATACGCAATCGTTCGATTGCGTGTGTATTTTAGAGCGTTGGTAAGGATATTCATAACGAGTAGCTTAATCATGACAGGGTCGCCTTGGATAATGGGTAGATTGTTAAGCGAGAATTTCACATGTCTTTGTGGTTCAAGTTTAATGAGTTCATTAAAGACATCCCCAAATAACTGCTCCAAATTGATGGCTTTTAAGTTCATTGGCATTTCACTCATTCGAGAAAGCTCTAGTAAATGGTTAATAAGCTGGATAATTTCTGTGGATTTATCCTGAATGTTATCGATTAATTCGCGTCCATCAACATCTAGTCTCTCTGAGTAATCCAGAGCTAGATATTCTGTGAGTTTACTCAGTGACAGTAATGGGGCTTTTAGGTCATGGGCGACCGTATAACAAAAGCTATCGAGCTCGTGATTTGCTTTTAATAAGGATTCGGTCTGCTTTTTAAGCTTGATATGGGTATGCACGCGGGCAAGCAATTCGGAAGTGTTAAACGGCTTAACGACATAATCTTGCGCCCCAAGGTCAAAGCCCTTTTTAATACTTTCTGCATCATTACTGGATGTTAAAAATATGATCGGGATGCTGCTAAGCTCACTTTCAGATTTGATCATTCTACAGATTTCAAAACCATCCATCTCTGGCATATAGACATCTAATAGGATTAGATCAGGGTGATGCTGCTCGATTAATTTAAAGGCAGTGCTGCCTTTGGTGGCAATTCGGACACGAAAGTTGTTTTCACGTAAGACGGTAACTGCAGTTTCGATGTGCTCTGGCGTATCATCTATGAGTAGTATTTCAGGCTGGTTTATTGACTGGGTGTAATCCAAAGAGACCAACTCCATAAATCTTTTTGTAGCATTAGGCGTATGAAAGAAAATAACAAGTCAAAGATGCCTTGGATATTTTACGTCAGACAAGGCGGTATGTGCACCTCATAGTGGGGCTATTAGGTGCACATACCAACGCAGTATGACGCAAAATAGACTGGCAGACTGACTGGTTATTTTCTTGAATGTGCCTTAAGTAATTGTATAGGAGTACCTATTCTAAAACAAGCGAAAAAGGAAAGGGGACACACCTGCTGAAGCAATAGCTGTTATCTTAGACAGGAATGTCCCCAAATAATGTTTTCTTAGACAGGAATGACCCTAATTGATAGGAATGTCCCTAATAATAGAAAACGAGTCTTGTGTTTTGTATAACTGGAGAGTAACCGTTGTAAAGGGGTCAAATTAAGCCTATAATAAATTCATTATCTTGAGCAAGAAGGCAACGGAGCCGGTTTGAAGCGTCAAACTGACTCCGTTGCCTTTTTGCTGCACTGGTCAGAACATATGATTTTTTGTTATATACTTTACGGAGGTGATATTTAAGTGCCACCCAAAATCTTAATTAAACAATCTACGATAAGCGCCTTGATGCTAGGGATTTTCTTTTTTATTTCCATCCTGTTGGCCAGTAGTATTTTATATATGAGTTCAAGTATTAATGATGAACAGAGTGCAGAAAAGAGAAGAACTGAATTCAAACAACTTGGGATCGTTTTGGCAAATGCTTCAGATTACTTAACAGACGAAGCACGTAAGTATGCGGTGACAAGAGATGAAATTCATATGAATAAATACTGGAAGGAAATCAACGTTACTAAAACGCGGGATAATGTGATATCGCGATTGGGAGAATTAAGTTCTCCTAGTGAAGAAATGGCCTTGTTGGCTGAGGCGAAAAAGAACTCCGATGCGCTTGTGGAGACAGAACGGCGTTCGATGCGGTTGGTACTGGATGCTCTAGGTGTGTCAAAGGAAAAAATGCCGCCTGAAGTGGCTTCCTTCCAGTTAAGTGCGGAAGATCAAACATTCAGTACCGAGGATAAACTTGCCAAAGCGCGGAATATCATGTTTGATGAAAAGTATGACTTTGATAAGCGTAGCATCATGGAACCCATCGCAAAATTCCAACAAATTATGAATGCCCGCTTGGAAGCAGAGCTTGAGATCGCCCGAAGTGCAACCAGAAGGGCTGCGATCTTGCAAGCAGTCCTTGCTGCCATTATCATTGGTGCGGTTGCGGTATTGCTGCGAATTCTCTTTACCCAAGTAACGTACCCGATCAAGAATTATACGGAACTGTTGAAGGTTTTTTCATTTAATAAGGAAAACTTTAGCTTAGTGCCGGAGGGCTCCCTAGAACTTAGGCTACTTGCCAAGACATTTAATGACTTATATCAGTCGTTTCAGGAGGAATTGGTAAAAAGGAAACGTGCTGAAGATAAGATGAAAGTTGCCAAAGAAGAGGCAGAGAAGGCCAATGAAGCTAAAAGTGAATTCCTGGCCAATATGAGCCATGAGATAAGAACTCCCCTGAATACGATCATCGGCTATCACTATCTACTGAAGAGCACTGAATTTGCTCCTAAGCAAAAACAATATATGCAAAATGTAGGTATGGCGGCTACAAGTCTCTTGGGAATCATCAATGAGATCCTTGATTTTTCTAAAATTGAAGCTGGTCGGATGACCTTAGAAATTGTTGAATTCAATCTCTATGAGACAATCAAGGAACTCTGCGGCATGGTCCATATAGAAGCCCGGGGCCATGGCTTGGAGGTGCACTATGTCATTCGATCAGATGTTCCTCGTTTTGTAAAAGGGGATAGTACGAGATTAAAGCAAATTCTCTTGAATCTCTTATCCAACGGAATTAAGTTCACGGATCAGGGCGAACTCGAAGTGATCGTTGAAGTAAATAAAATTGATGGGAATCAGGCTCAACTTCGCTTTAGCGTTACAGATACCGGAATCGGCATTTCTGAAAAGCAAATCAAGAAGTTGTTCGAAGCATTTACGCAGGGTAATGCCTCAACATCACGAAAATATGGTGGAACTGGCTTAGGCCTTGCTATCTGCAAAAAAATTGTCGAGCTGATGTCTGGAGAAATTAGCGTCAAGAGTGTTGTGGGGGTGGGGTCAACGTTTAGTTTTACTGCGAACTTGGAAGTCGTCGATAAAACACTGATAACTCTGAAAGAAGAACGACTGAACCCCGACGTTTTTGATGCGAAAAAAATTCTCCTGATCGAAGATGATGAGATTAATTTGCAAATGACCAAAGAAATTCTTGAAAATTTAGGGTTTGACACAGACACTGCCCAGAGCGGTTTTATCGGCGTTCAAATGGCCAGCAGAATACGCTATGATGCTATATTGATGGATATTCGTATGCCGGAAATGGATGGGTATGAGGCGACTCGTCGCATTTTAGAGCTAAAAGGGAACGCTACGCCACCTATTATTGCCCTATCGGCGGACGCAGTTGAAGGTGTCGCTGAAAAGGCGACCTTGGCAGGGATGAGTGGGTATATAACCAAACCTTTAAATCCTATGAAGCTGGTCGAAATTCTAAGAACATGTATCGGCATTGAAACGTCTAAGCACCTCCTGCCAGAAAAGAATGCTCCAGACCCTATTCAGAAAGTGTGGGTTGACTTTGCAAGCGGTATTGATCGTTTAGGAGGTAAGCAAGCGAACTTTAAACATATTCTCGAAATCTTCCTCGTAAATCACAAAAATGATCACAACATTATACATCAGCTGCTAGCAATTGGTAATGTTGCTGAAGCAAAGAACCTATTACATACCTTAAAGGGGATTTCAGCAAATATTGGAGCAATCAAGCTGAATGAAGTGTCGCTGCGTCTAGAAAATGCACTTAACCACCAGGTGGAAGAGGAGACCGCTCAAGAGAAACGTCAGTTTGAAGGCGTATTGATAGAAACCTGTAGCCTCGTGGCTCAGTTCGTAGCAGATTTGCCCGTAGAAGCTGAAAAGGTATATGTTGAACCTAAGGATATTCAACGCCGGTTAATAATGTTAGTTGAGCTCTTAGAAGAAGGCGATTCAGAGTCATCTTCGGTCTATGCGACTTGTCAGCACTATCTGAAGAAAGAGTTGAGCAGCTTAGACTACAGCCAACTGAATGAGAAGATCTCTGCGTACAATCTTCAAGAGGCGGCTGAATATTTGAAGAAACTATTAACTCACACCGCCTAGATAGGGGGGAAGTAAATGTTTAAGGTATTAATTGTTGATGACGACAAATCAGTGAGGTATATGTTAAAGAGATACAATCAGTGGGCTAACTATGGATTTAGTGTGGATGAGGAAGCATGTGATGGTAAAGAAGCACTGATCAAGCTTGCGTCAGGTCACATTGACCTGGTCATAACGGATATTAAAATGCCAGGTATGGATGGGATAGAGTTTTTGAGTGAACTAAAATTCAGAAAATGGGATGTCTGTACAATTCTCCTGAGTACTCATAGCGATTTTGAGTACGCCAAACAGGGGATCCGCTTGGGCGCCTTTGATTTCATGACCAAACCTTTAGAGGAAGATGTTCTGAGTGAAGCATTAGAAAGAGCGAAAAAATACTTAGATGAAAAAAATCAACGAAGCATTAGGGTAGAAGAGGAGCGCAGACTGATTGAAGACAGCCTGACGCATTTTTATCCGAAAAATCGGGAAGAAAGAATGGCAGGTCTTATCTTAGCAGGAAATTTGGAGGCTCTGACGGAAGCAGAAGCTGCCTTTTTTGAATTAACTAAGCTATTGGATCATGATCTGTTTAAAACAGCGCGGTTGCTGGAAATAATACTTACAAATTTAAGTGGGCTGGTGTATAAGGCCTTCGTCTGGCTTCAAAAGGTTGAAGAGGTTGCTTCTAGTAATGTTCTACAGCACACTGACTCTTTGCAGGGTATGAAGTCAGAGTTTCTGAGTCGTATTCGGGGACTAATCACCGTCATTAAAAAATATGAGCTTCATCAAAGCGAAAGTATTGTCAGAAAGACGTGCCTATATATAACAGAACATATTGAAGAAGATATTAATCTTGAGTTGATCGCGAATGAGGTGCATGTGAGTAAAGACTATCTGGGGAAACTTTTTAAACAAAAAACAGGTGTCAATGTTAATGACTATCTAACAAAAATAAAAATGGAGTATGCTAAGCATCTGCTCGGAACCGGAGAGTATAAGAACTATGAAGTGAGTGAAAAACTTGGCTATAGCAGTCCGGATTATTTCTGTCGACTGTTTAAGAATTATACGGGTTTTACACCTCTGCAGTTCAGAAAGTTAGGTGTCTACGAGTGAACTCGTTCAGCTAAAGCTGAACATCAAGACTTCGGTGGCGGAGTGTTGGAGGAGGATCACTAAGGAGAAATTTATATATCGGTTTTTTAGGGGGAAATAGCTACTTTTTATGGTTTTATATTCATGCAATAAATGGCACAATAGTATCAAATAGAGTTACTCAATTTTTAACCAGCAACGGCGCTGTGAGGAATGAACAGTATCCACCCGGATACCGAACATTCTTTACAGCGCTTTTTTGGTTAGCACGTTAGCGCTAGCGAGATATTCCGACATTGATTCTGGCCAGTCATGTTGGAAACGATTAATTATGGGGAGAGGGGTAAGTTATGAGAAATAGTTTTTCGCTTAAAATGAAGAAACGTGCAACTGGGCTGATCTCAGTAACACTTATGGCTGGATTACTGCTGACGGGATGTGGAGCCGCGCAGACGAGTAAACCAGCGGAAACGGCTAGTTCAGGGGATACCATTAAGGTCGGAATCTTACATTCTTTAAGTGGAACGATGGCGATCAGTGAAGTCTCCGTTAAAGATTCAGAAATGATGGCGATTGACGAAATCAACGCTAAGGGTGGGGTATTAGGTAAAAAAATTCAACCCGTTATCGAAGATGGTGCCTCAAACTGGCCTAACTTTGCAGAAAAAGCTAAGAAACTGTTACAACAAGATAAGGTAGTCACAGTCTTTGGATGCTGGACTTCGGCAAGTCGCAAGGCAGTACTGCCGGTGTTCGAAGAAAATAATGGCTTACTCTGGTACCCTGTTCAATATGAAGGTATGGAAGCATCACCCAATATTTTTTACACCGGTGCTGCTCCTAATCAGCAGATTGTTCCGGCTGTAGATTGGTTGCTTAAGAATAAAGGCAAGAAATTTTTCCTGTTAGGGTCCGATTATGTGTTCCCAAGAACTGCTAATAAAATTATTAAAGCTCAATTGGCCGCGATGGGTGGCGAATTGATTGCTGAAGAATACACACCGCTCGGACACACGGATTTTAGTACGATTGTCAATAAAATCATTGCTGCCAAACCGGATGTTGTGTTTAACTCGTTGAATGGAGATAGTAATGTCGCCTTCTTTAAGCAACTTAAGGACGCGGGTATTACTTCTAAAGATCTGACAACCCTTTCGGTTAGTGTCGCTGAGGAAGAAATCCGCGGGATTGGCGCGGCAAACATGAAGGGTCAGCTGGTATCTTGGAACTACTACCAAACGACAGATACGCCTGAGAATAAAATATTCGTAAAGAACTACAAAGCAAAATATGGCGCAGATCGTGTGACTGATGATCCTATCGAAGCTGCTTATGACGCTGTGTACTTATGGGCTGCTGCTGTAACTAAAGCAGGTTCAACGGATGTGGCTAAGGTCAAGGAAGCCGCTAAAGGAGTTGAATTCAAGGCTCCTGAAGGTTTAGTTAAAATTGAGGGTGAAAACCAACATCTTTGGAAACCTGTAAGGATTGGTGAGGTAACTGAGGATGGTTTGATTAAGGAAATCTGGAGCACTGAGAAGTCAGTCAAACCTGATCCGTTCCTGAAATCCTACGATTGGGCTAAGGGTCTAAGCAATCAGTAAGTGAATAAGTGACACCCACTTAGAGAAGTGGGTGTCACGGATACTATCAACGTTGTGCCAAAGGTTTAACGGTGCAGGTCAAATTGACTGCACCGTTGTTACTAAGACGATCACGAAAAGGTGGTGAAAAAATGGGGACGTATATCCTGCAAATATTCAATGGAATCAGTGTCAGCTCAATTCTTATCCTGGCAGCACTGGGGCTGGCCATTACCTTTGGCTTGATGAAAGTCATTAATATGGCTCACGGTGAGTTCATTATGATTGGCGCCTATGTTACTTATCTTGTTCAGAATCTATTTATAGCGCATCTGGATAAGAGCTTTTTCGGACTATATTTCATTATTGCCATCCCGGTTTCGTTTGTAGTGGCTGGTTTTATGGGATTTATTTTGGAAGGAACGGTGATACGCCACCTTTACAATAGACCGTTGGATAGTCTACTGGCGACTTGGGGTGTTAGCCTAGTCCTTCAGCAGCTGGCAAGAACTATTTTTGGAGCACCGAATGTTGATGTGAAAAGTCCGGGCTGGTTGGAAGGCGGACTTGTGATAAGCCAAGGGCTACAACTACCCTATAAGCGTCTGTTTATTATTGGCTTAGTCATTGCTTGTATTGTAGGTATGTATGTCTTGTTTTATAAAAGTAAAACGGGACGTCGAATTCGCGCGGTCATGCAGAATCGGGAAATGGCAGAGTGTATGGGGATTAATACTAGAAGGGTGGACGCGTTTACGTTTGCTGTCGGCTCTGGGCTTGCGGGCATTGCCGGGTGTGCTTTAACCTTACTGGGTTCAATCGGGTCCACTTTAGGAACGTATTATATTGTAGATACATTTATGGTGGTCGTTCTGGGCGGAGTAGGTACTCTGTTGGGAACAGTGGCTGGTGGACTACTGATCGGCATAGCTAACACAACGCTTGAATTTTTCACCAATACCTCACTTGGTAAGGTGCTCGTCTTTATCTTGATTATTTCATTTTTACAATGGAGACCTAAAGGGCTGTTTAATATCAGCAGCCGTTCGTTAGACGAATAGAGTCAATTATTACGGAAAGGGGGACAGGACAATGCTAAAATCAAAAGAGAAATTAGTATTCTCTGTAATCATCCTTGTTCTACTGCTAGCTCCTCTGTTTATATCCGATTTTAGAGTGAATTTACTAGGGAAATTTATTGCCTATGCTATTCTGGCAATTGGGTTAGATTTGATTTGGGGATTTACGGGGATTTTAAGTCTTGGACACGGGGTGTACTTTGGCCTTGGAGCATACTGTATGGCCATGTATCTAAAGTTAGAAGCGGCCCACGGAAAGTTGCCGGATTTTATGTCATGGAGCGGGCTTGAAACACTTCCGTGGTTTTGGAAACCTTTTTCCAACAGCTTTTTTGCAATCGCTATGGCAATCATGCTTCCGACGCTATTAGCGTTCTTGATCGGTTTTTTGACCTTTAAGAATCGTATCCGAGGAGTTTATTTCGCCATCTTATCCCAGGCCTTATCCATTATTTTCGTTGTACTGTTTGTTGGGCAACAAGCCTATACCGGTGGAACAAATGGTCTGACAAATTACAAAAGTATCATGGGCTTTTCGTTATCCCATGGCTCAACGAAGCTTGTTATCTATTACATCTCGATCGGCCTACTCGTATTGACCTATGCATTTTGCAATTTTTTGGTTAAACGGAGAATAGGCAGAATCCTTGTAGCCATCCGGGACGGAGAAAATAGAGTCAGGTTCTCTGGGTATAATCCGACAACTTATAAGATATTCGTCTATTGTCTATCTGCTGGCATTGCAGGGCTTGCCGGCGCCATATTTGTGCCTCAGGTCGGCATTATATCCCCCGCTGAAATGGGCATCGTACCATCGATTGAAATGGTTATTTGGGTAGCCATTGGAGGACGTGGAACCTTGATAGGCGCTGTGATTGGGGCAATACTTGTCAATGCCTTGAAAAGCGGCATCAGTGAAAGTTTCCCAGATGTATGGTCTTACTTTATTGGGTTCGCCTTTATTTTCATCGTCTTGTTCATGCCCGATGGCATCGTCGGATTGGTCAAGAAAATAGCCGGGAAGTTTGATAAGAGAGCCCTTAAAGGAAGTCAGAAGATGCGCTCGAACAAAGCAGCTTAATCTGTGAAATCAACTATAGCAAAGGGTAATTCAAGTTACTAAAATCGAAGGGCGGTGGGGATATGGATTCGATATTGCAGATTGATAATCTAACCGTAAGTTTTGATGGATTTAAAGCAGTCAATAATGTGAATACCGGGATTGAGAAAGGTGAAATTCGTTTTTTCATCGGTCCAAACGGTGCTGGGAAGACAACCTTGCTTGATGCAATTTGCGGCAGGGTTAAGCCCCAGTCAGGACAAGTTATGTTTTTCGATTCAGACGTTACTCGGTATTCGGAGCATGAGATTGTCAATATAGGAATAGGGAGGAAGTTTCAGGTACCCTCCGTATTTACTAACATGACCGTGTATGAAAACATGGAACTTGCTGTCGTGAAGGATCGTTCGCTGTATTCTTCCATGTTTCAGAGACTGAAAAAGGAGCAGATCGAGAGAATTGAAGATATCTTAGTCACGATTGGATTGTATAAAAAAAGATTCAAGACCCCGACAGCCTTATCTCATGGTGAGAAGCAGTGGCTGGAAATCGGCATGCTGCTGGCCCAAGAGCCCAAGCTCATGCTCTTGGATGAGCCAGTTGCCGGAATGGGTCGGGCTGAGACGGATAAGACTGGGGAACTTTTGAAAAAAATAGCAGAAAATTGTACCATTATTGTGGTCGAGCACGACATGGAATTTGTCAGGGACTATGCAAGTAAAGTAACGGTCCTACATGAAGGGGCAATCTTAGATGAAGGTAGTGTTTCTGAAGTTCAGAATAATCAAAAGGTCATAGATGTGTATCTCGGGCGGGGTGGGGAACGTGATGCTTGATGTTGCAAACCTTGAGGCCTATTATGGGGAAAGTATTATTCTAAATGATATCAATCTTCGGGTGCCAAAAGGGCAAATCGTCTGCCTTCTTGGCCGAAACGGGGTAGGAAAGACGACCTTCTTAAAAAGTATAATGGGGTTGGTTAAGACTCCTAAAGGAAGTATTAAGTTCAATGGTCAGGAAATCATTGCGAAACCCACCTATTTTAGGGCTCGGCAAGGAATTAGTTATGTACCACAAGGTCGGGATATCTTTCCTCAATTAACCGTACATGAGAACCTTTTACTTGGCCTTGAGGCATTCGGAGGGCATGGAACTATTGATGAATCGATCTATGAATTATTTCCGGTTTTGAAGGCCATGCTTAAAAGAAAAGGAGGAGACCTGAGTGGAGGGCAACAGCAGCAACTGGCTATTGCTCGAGCCCTTGTATCTAAGCCCAAATTGCTGATTTTAGATGAGCCTACTGAAGGGATACAGCCCTCCGTGATCCAGGAAATCGGCCGGGTCATCAAACTGCTAAATCAGGAAGCCAACTTAAGTATTCTGATTGTTGAGCAGTATTTGGAGTTTGTCGTTGAAGTATCCGATTATTATTACGTGATGGAAAAAGGGCTGATTGTGACAGAAGGCTTCACGAAGGTTTTAAATAAAGAGGAAATTCAGAAACGGATGGCCATTTGATGAGCTAATAACGAACGACGGGAGGGTTAGACGATGCATTTAAGTCCGACG
The DNA here is from genome assembly GCA_036569365.1 of Desulfosporosinus sp. Taxonomy (GTDB): domain Bacteria; phylum Bacillota; class Desulfitobacteriia; order Desulfitobacteriales; family Desulfitobacteriaceae; genus Desulfosporosinus. Next base: position 77,426 of record DATCQU010000056.1, read on the forward strand.
GAAAGAGACAAACTGTTGATTTATACGGCAGGACAGGTAGCCCGTGATCGTTTAAACCGCGGCTTAAAGTTGAATTATCCAGAAGCAGTGGCCTTCATTAGCGCTGAACTGCTGGAGCGAATTCGTGATGGGTTCACGGTAGCTCAACTGATGGAGATGGGGATGAAGATCTTAACTCGTGATCAGGTTATGGAGGGAATTCCTGAAATGATTGAGGAAATTCAGGTTGAGGGAACCTTTCCGGATGGGACGAAATTAGTTACGGTACATCACCCGATCAGGTTAGCTGGGAGGATAGAGATATGATACCAGGAGAGTATATATTGGCCCAGGGAACAATCGAAGCTAATCAAGGCCTGGCTACAGAAACAATAATGGTGGAGAACACTGGCGATCGTCCCATTCAGGTCGGTTCTCACTATCATTTTTTCGAAGTGAACAGATATTTAATCTTTGAACGAGCTTTATCTTGGGGCATGCACTTGAACATTCCTTCAGGGACCGCCGTTCGTTTCGAACCTGGAGAGAGTCATACGATTAGACTTGTGCAATTTTCGGGTCAGGGTCCTTGGCTGGGAGCAAATAACTTAACGGCGGGATGTAGGGACAAGACGCAAAGTATCGAACAAGCTAAGCTGCAAGGGTTTATTTAACAGAAGTCGGAGGGCGGAAGCTAGATTGAGTTAAGTAAATTGAAGTCCGAATAATGGCTAAGCTCCTGGATAATAAACTTCAGTTGGAGCGCATACTTCATGTGAAAGAATATGAGGAGGAATTGAGCTGTGACTTTAAGTATGTCACGACGGCAACATGCTGATATGTATGGACCAACTACTGGCGATAAAATTCGCTTAGCAGATACAGAGCTATGGTTAGAAGTGGAAGATGATCTTACCAGTCCGGGTGATGAGGCAAAATTCGGTGGTGGTAAAGTTATTCGCGATGGTATGGGGCAAGACCCTCAAGCCTTGGATGAAGCGATGGATTTGGTCATTACTAATGCAGTGATTATTGACCACTGGGGGATTATTAAGGCTGATATAGGGATTAAAGACGGACGCATTTATGGCCTGGGTCACGCAGGAAATCCAAAGACGATGGCTGGGGTGAACCTTCCCATCGGGGCAGGTACTGAGGTGATTGCCGGAGAAAATTATATCGTTACTGCCGGCGGAATTGATAGTCACATTCACTTTATTTGTCCTCAGCAAATTGAAACGGCCATTGCATCCGGTATGACAACGATGTTAGGAGGCGGAACTGGCCCGGCTGCAGGAACAAATGCTACAACTTGTACACCGGGTAAATGGAACATCTATCGGATGCTACAGTCCGCTGAAGGATTCCCAATTAATCTTGGTTTTTTTGGAAAAGGAAATAATTCGTGTCCGGAACCACTGATAGCCCAAGTTAAAGCTGGAGTAATAGGGCTAAAACTACATGAAGATTGGGGATCGACGCCTGCCGCGATTGACTGCTGTCTTAACGTTGCGGATGACTATGATATTCAGGTGGCCATACATACTGATACCCTTAATGAAGCGGGCTTTGTCGAAGATACTATTGCTGCGATTGGTGGGCGTACGATTCATACGTTTCATACCGAAGGAGCTGGAGGAGGACACGCGCCAGATATTATTAAGATTGCCTCCTTGCCCAATGTCTTGCCATCCTCAACCAATCCGACTCGGCCATTTACGGTTAATACACTGGAAGAACATCTCGATATGTTAATGGTGTGCCATCATCTTGATAAACAAGTTCCTGAGGATATCGCCTTTGCGGATTCTCGTATCCGCCCAGAAACAATTGCGGCTGAGGATATTCTCCATGATTTAGGCGTCATCTCCATGATGTCCTCTGATTCTCAAGCTATGGGACGGGTAGGAGAGGTTATCATTAGGACCTGGCAGACGGCGCATAAGATGAAGATTCAGCGTGGTACTCTAGAGTCGGACAGTATAAATAATGATAATAACCGGATAAAACGTTATGTTAGCAAATATACCATTAATCCAGCGATTACTCATGGCATTAGCCATATCGTGGGTTCAGTCGAAAAAGGCAAATTAGCCGATCTTGTACTGTGGAAGCCGAAGTTTTTCGGTGTAAAACCTGCGATGGTGATCAAAGGTGGGTTTATCATGCATGCCGCTATGGGAGATGCCAATGCCTCTATTCCTACCCCACAACCAGTGATCCAACGTCCAATGTTTGCTGCGTTTGGTAAAGGGATTTCCGCCTGTTCAGTGACGTTTATATCCCAAGCAGCCGACGCGGAAGAGTTAGCAAAAGAGTTAAAACTGGATAAACAGCTTGTTCCAGTGAAGAACTGTCGTCAGATTGGTAAGGCGGACATGAAACATAACTCTGCAACCCCTGATATTTCTGTGGATCCGGAAACCTATCAAGTGACCGCAGATGGAGAAATCCTAACTTGCGAACCAGCCGATATCCTGCCTATGGCACAGCGGTATTTTTTGTTTTAAGGCATACGAAGGAAAATAACCAGTCCGAGATGCAATGGTTAGTTTCTGACTTGAAATTTTTCAAGGTGCCTAAGTTGGACGAACGTTGATAGGAGTTTGAAATCAATGATCATAACAAAAGTGATTGGGAAACTTGCTGACTTGGAATTGGATCTTCAGAGCGAAAAAGAGACTTTAACCATCGAACAGCTCTTTCTAGCCTGGGACGAACTTCAGAAACGGATTCTGCGTAAAACAACCGATGTGGGTAGAGATATAGGGATACAACTGGAAAGTGGACATTTACATCCTGGAGATATTCTTTACCGGGAAGAAAACCATCTCATTGTCGTAAGGGTTAAAGAAGAGGCTATTTTGGTTGTTCCGGTCCGGACTATGAGGGAAATGGGATTGGCCGCCCATGCCATTGGCAATATGCATGCTCCTATTGAGCTGAAAAGCGATTCTGTGATTACGCCCTATAATCCCGTATTACAGGAGCAGCTGGCAAAACTAGGGTTGCACCCGGTTAAAGAAGCAGGGGCTTTTGCACCATGAAGATCCAATCATCTCTGGTAGGATTGCGCTTAATGCAGCTAGCAGATTCAGCCTTTCCTTCGGGTGGCTTTACTCAATCGTTCGGACTTGAGACGTTTATTCAGGGCGGTGACATTAAAACCAAACAAGAATTAGCCCAGTTTATGCAGACCTTTCTCTACTTCACTTGGAGACCAACCGATCTTCTAGCGGTCAAACTCGCCTGGAAAGCGGCACAACAATCAGACTTTAAGCACCTATATTTGCTAGATAAACGGTTAAATGCCATGAAGCTACCATCTGAAAGCCGTGAAGGAAGCGTCAAGATGGGGAAAAGGCTTCGACAATTACTAGCTGAGATCGATAGCAATTACTTTTTGGATACCCATTTTCCCTATGGTCACCAGGCTATTATATTGGGACATTATGGAGCGGTCGCTGGGATTGAATTAACGTTACTACTCGCTGCAGTTTCCCATATGAGCACAGCGTCACTTATTGCGAATGGCGTGCGGGCTATTCCGTTAGGGCAGACGAGTGGACAGCAGGTACTTGCGCTCCTGCAACCGCTACTGGATACCTGTATTCAATGGGTAACAACGGCAACTGAAAAAGATTGGGGCGGAAGTGCACCATCCTTTGATTGGGCAGGTATGGCCCATGAGAGATTATATTCCCGAATTTTCATGTCATAAACAGGCCGTTCAAAAACAAGTATAGACTCAGTTTTTCAACGGCCTGGAAGGAGGAGTTTATGTGTGGCCAATTCGTATTGGGGTAGGGGGTCCAGTTGGTTCAGGGAAAACGGCACTTGTCGAAAAATTAACGCGCTATCTCGTGTCAGAGTATAGTATGGCTGTTATAACCAACGATATTTTCACAAAGGAAGATGCTGAATTCCTTTGTCGAAATGGTGTTTTGCCCCAAGATAGAATCCTGGGAGTAGAAACGGGGGGGTGTCCCCATACGGCCATAAGGGAAGATGCCTCTATGAACCTAGAAGCGATTGATACGCTGAAGGAGCGATTTCCCGATCTGCAACTAATATTCGTAGAAAGCGGTGGCGATAATTTGGCGGCCACCTTCAGCCCGGAATTAGTCGATGTCTCGATTTACATTATCGATGTCGCGCAAGGGGAAAAAATTCCGCGTAAAGGTGGTCCAGGGATTACCCGTTCCGATCTTTTGATCATCAACAAAACGGATCTGGCTCCGTATGTGGGGGCTAGCTTAGAAGTGATGGCCCATGACTCGCGGCGCATGCGCGGTGAACGACCTTTTTTGTTTACCAATCTAAAAACTGAAGAAGGCTTAGATAATGTCTTACTGTGGCTACGCAAAAACGTTATCATGGAGGACATCCAATGATTGCACCGTTAAAACACGGTATACTTCGGGCTGAAGTCCAGCAGGTAAACGGTAGGAGTATTGTAAGTTCTCTCAAGCAGAGAATGCCCCTGCGAGCTTCAAGCCCTCTCTATTTTACGGACAACGGAGCGGTGTTCTTCTATATCATGAATCCAGCGGCTGGTCTTCTGCAAGGAGACCAGCATAGTATTTTAGTGCGCGTCAAGCAGGATTCTAAGGCAGTTGTTTTTGGTCAAGGTGCGACAAAAGTTTTTCGCTCCCCGCAAGGAATTCTCTCGAAGCAATTTACAACCTTGATCGTCGAGCAAGGGGCGAGACTGGAATACATGCCAGAAGTGGTGATACCCTTTGCCGAATCATGTTTATTTAGTCGCACAAATCTCCAAATATCTAGCAAAGCTTCTGCAATATTATGGGAAATTACCGCACCAGGGAGAGTAGCCCGACAAGAGCGCTTTGACTATAATTTACTTGATCAACAGACCACTATTATTCTTGACCGTGAGTTAATTTATAGTGACAGGTTTAGGCTGGAGCCGTCAAAGATACCGACATTTTTAAAAACGTGGAACAGTCCTCTGGGTGTAATGCATGGTTATTCGCATATGGGCACATTTTGGGCGGTGGATCCTAATCTGGAAAAGGTGATGCTCGAATTAGTTCAACGAAACACGGACAAGGAAAATGGTTTTCTGGAACATATGGCTGAACGTTACAATATTTTGATTGCTGGAACTGCAATTTGTAAGCAGGCTTATTGTTTTAGAGCCTTAGGCCATAGTGCAGAAACTCTTCAAGAGGGATTTAAGGAACTATGGAGAATCCTGCGTTTGAGACTATATAACGAGCCTGAGTGGCCATGGAGAAGATTCTAGCAATAAGCTCTAGAAGGCTGCTTTAAAGAGCGTCATAAAATCGTCAACAAAGCCTTGTCTTGGATTCGTAAAGGCACAGATATCTTTTAAAGCATTCTGAGAGAGGATTTCAATATCACTTTCCTTTAAACCCATCTCACTTAATTTACTGGGAATTTCAATTTTGGTACGTAATTTTATAAGTGAATCAATAATAAAGTCGACAGCTTGAGTCCTGTTATGGGTAATGGCCCCCATGGCTTCAGATAATTTCAGGATTCTCTGTTCAGGTATAGAGACAGAATTAAACTCAAACACATAGGGAAGTAAGACCGCATTATAGCACCCATGGGTTTGATGATAAAACCCACCCAATTGATGGGCCATACAATGCACATAGCCCAATCCCGCATTATTAAACGCCATGCCAGCCATAATATTTGCGAACATCATTTTTTCTCGGGCTTCTAGATCATTACCATTCTCATAAGCTCTCGGGAGGTACTCAAAGGCTAGTCTGATTGCTTCGAGTGCTAAAGAATCGGTTATAGGGGAAGCCTCTGTCGATACAAACGCTTCTATGGCATGTGAAACAACATCAATACCTGAGCTGGCGGTAACCTCTCGGGGCATTGTCGTCATGAATATGGGGTCGTTGACGGAAATAAATGGAGTTAAATAGGGAGAACCAATCGTCATTTTAACCTTTCTAGAATTATCAGCTATTATGGCAAACATACTTAATTCTGCCGCGGATCCAGCGGTTGTGTTGATGGCAATTTGCGGTATCGCCGGTTTGGTTACTTTATTATAGCCTTCATAATCAATGATTGAACCGCCATTTGTAGCAACGGTCGCGATTGCCTTGGCGCAGTCATGATTTGTTCCGCCGCCGATGGAAATTATTAATTTGTAATTTCTTTTAAAGATGTTCAAGCCTTTTTTGAGATAGGTTAAGCCGTCCTCTACAAAAGAAACAGTAGGGTTCGGATGCAATATTCCATCGAAAATATCGTATGAAATGAATAAACTCTTCAAGATTTTTTCCACGTTCTCGACATATCCAAGACTTATCATGTTTTTATCAGTAACAATCAGAACTTTACTAAGCTTCCAGGACAATAATTCATTAGGAAGGTCTTTGATTGCTCCTATACCGATAAGATTTGTTTTAGGTAAAATGTAATTATGAGTGTTTTCCAAATTAGCGTACCCCCATTATCCTGGTTTCTACACAGCATGATATTGGAAAGTGTAAGAACGAGGTCATTGCTAATGCTAATGCTAATGCTAATGCTAATGCTAATGCTAATGCTTGGATTCTATGAACTCATTCAATCGATAATAACCCCAGGTGGCTATTGAAAACCAAACAACAAAACCGAATAGAGGTAACCAAACCCTACTCGTGGATTTTAAGATACCTAGATCAATGACCATATTGTAATACAGTATGGAAAAAAAGATCCCGCTAACAGCGAATACATAATTTAGCGGTTTTCGATGAGGTATAAAATAAAAATACAAGATAAAAAAATTTGCCCAGGTTACATTGGCAAGAATATGTGCACCTATTATGCCAAAAGGTCCGTAATTTATCCAAGAGAATAAACCAGTGACATAACCAAAAAAATGTACCAGTGCGTCCATCATTGCACCAAAAATGATTCCATAAATAGATAAACGGTGGATATCCTTTCTAGGTACATTCACAAATAGGGTTAATGCGAAAATTAAGGTAAAGATTGGATAGATATAGTACTTGGGCATGGTTGCTATCTCCTTTCAATACGGACAGTAGGAACGAATTTAGTTAGATTAACCACGACACGCGGGGAATATTCTTCGGTAGCAGATGGAAGGTTATGCTTCTTTTCGAAAGATCGCTCGTATTGTTGCACTGCCGCTTTCTATTCGTCCATAACAAAGAGAGATACTCGACCAAATGGTCAAGTATCTCTCTTTGTTTACCCATCAAACTGAGGGGTGCTTAGATTATGGAGCTAGCCTTTGTAAAAGGCTACTTATAATAATTATAGATGCCATGGAAGACGGCGGATGCAACGTTTTGTTGGAAGGTCGGGTTTAGTAACCTTGCCTCTTCATAAGGACTCGAAATAAAGGCTGCCTCCAGTAAAATGGAAGGCATCGTGGTATAGCGGAGAACATAAAAGCCTGCTTCTTTAACTCCACGGTTTTGTGTATGAACCGTACCGATTACAGCAGATTCGATGCTTTTGGCAAGCTTCAGGCTCTCCGCTTGTTTAGGACTATCTGAGGAATAAAAAGTTGAAGTGCCTTGAACCTCAGGCTTGGAATACGAATCGTTGTGGATGCATATAAATAAGTCTGGATTATTTTTGTTGGCTAAGTCGACGCGGGCCTGAAGGTCGTCAATTTCGGTATAATTTGTTGCTGGAGATATATCTCTATCTCTGGTTAAGATAACCGTGGCACCTGCTTTTTGTAAGATTTCATTTAAAGCAAGTGCTATAGCCAAATTGTCATCTTTTTCTTTAGTGTGAGTAGGGCCGATTGCTCCTGTATCCGGGCCTCCATGTCCAGGATCTAGCATGATCGTCTTGCCTGCTAATGCATTCTCAGGGATTCCTTCAAAAGGATTAACAAGAACTTCTGTGGAAGGATCATAAGGAGTTGGAACAGGTGGAATAACCACAGGTGGAATAACCACAGGTGGAGTAATCTCGGGCGGTGTAACCTCGGGAGGTGTAATTTCAGGAGGAGTAACCACAGGAGGAGTAACCACAGGAGGCGTTACCACAGGTGGAGTAATGACATCTTCGCCCCTTGATGGAGAAACTGGCTTTTTGATTTCTGAGGGAAGTGCGGGGAAATCTTTAAGATTGTTGGTATAGCTAGAAGCCACTTTTCCCTGAATAATGCTTTGCGTCTTAGAGCTAATAATACCTGTTCCACCTAAAATATATACGGTTCCGTTCACACTTGAATCAGAGGTTGTTGTAGAATTGATGGTCGTTGTGGTTGGTGCTACATAGTCAGCAGAAACCCAACCGGTTTTAGATTGATAGGTTGTTTTGTACCATTGGTCTTGCTTATCGAGGAGATCAATCGTTGTGTCTTTGGGAATTGTGACAAGCATCGTTCCTGTCGGGGAAGGGGTTTCTCTTAGATTTAGTCCTCCCGATGCGGTGATCATTCCTTTTTTAGAATTTGCGGTGACACTAGCGCTTGTGCTTTTAGATGGCGGTTCAACGATCATATGTTCTCGCATGAGACTGTAAACTGATGGCGGAATATCTTCCTTTTCTGTAAGCAACAGGGGAGCCTTGTTTTTAGAGGCAAGGACGGTACCGGCAACGGCATCTGGAAAGGTGATGCCAGAGGCCAAGTAAAGATCATTCGAGGTATAAGTGTCTTTCATAAAGCTAACGACTTTGGCGTTCGTTTCGTAACGGTCCTGGCCACCCAAACGGGTTTCAACAGTAAACTTGTTTTTAGTTAAGTTATTGGAAGGAACCACGGCCTCTCCACCAATCACGATTAAGTGCTTAGGTCCAGCATCGTTATAGTATTGAATGACAGAATTAGGAAGCGTTGTTGATGTAAGCACGATGGGAATCTGTTTAATTCCTGCATACGTTGCAGCCGACAAAGCATCCGGGAAATTATCTCCATTAGCAAGGATTAATGAATCGCTGGTCAAGTGTTTTGCAAGAAGGACTGACGTTTCATAACGGTCCACCCCACCAATACGTTCCCATTTTAAAGCTAAATTATCAAGTTGCTTGCCAATCGATGGTTTTAAACAAGCGTTTCCTCCAAGTAGGATGATATTTTGGGGCTTTAACCGTTGCAGTTCTTTGACAACTCTCTGGTCAATAGAGTCTCCTGCGGTAAGAAGAATTGGAGCATTTAAGCTAACTGCGAAAGGTGTTGAAGCAATCGAATCCGAGTAATCGGAGTATTCACATAAAATAACCGTTTGAGCTGAGTCCCACCCTTTTTGCGATATGTAAAGAGCCGTTTCAACCCTGTCTTGTCCGGATATTCGCTCTGTGGGGTAAACTAATGGGCTCGCTTGCGTTATAAATGGAGTGCATAACACTAAAGTAAACGAGGTAATGATTGAATAAATGATTTTCTTCACAAGCACCATCCTTTCTTCTATCTATATGTCGATTATAGCATATAAATTGGTACTATTTATGATATAGTTAGAGAGGTTCCTAAGAATAATTCAATATTTTTAAAATTGACTCGAACCCTACCAATCTGAGGAGTATGTTGTGAAGAAGATTCAAACTTGAACTTGCAATGCGAGCGTTGCAAGTTTTTCTCTATTTTGGGGAATTCTAAATTGAACAGAAACTGTTGTACTTACTGACCGGATTTTTATATCCAGAATTATTATGAGGAGGGTTACAAGTATGAACTTAAAAGTAGCAATTAATGGTTTTGGTAGAATCGGTCGACTGACACTGCGTGCCGCTCTTAATCAATCACTTCCCTTTGAAGTGGTGGCAATCAACGATTTAGGAAGTCCCGATTTATTAGCGCATCTGTTCAAGTATGATTCGGTTCACGGAATCCTTCCCAATACCGTCGAGATTGATAACAGGACAATGATTGTTGACGGAAAGCGTATTGAAATTTTAGCGGAGAAAAGTCCTCTGGATTTGCCTTGGAGTAAACTCGGAGTTGATATCGTGATAGAGTCGACTGGACGCTTCACAAAACGTGACGATGCAGCACAACATCTTACGGCCGGAGCCAAAAAAGTGATCATTTCTTCTCCTGGCAAAAACGAAGATATTACGATTGTTATGGGGGTCAATGAAGAGAAATATGATCCAGCGCAACATCATGTCATTTCCAATGCCTCCTGCACGACAAACTGTCTAGCTCCAGTTGCTAAGGTTTTACTCGATGCCTTTGGGATCGAACGAGGGATGATGACAACGATCCATTCAGTCACGAATGACCAGCGAATTTTGGATTTGGAGCATTCAGATTGGCGTCGATCTAGAGCTGCCTATCAATCCATGATTCCAACGACCACTGGTGCAGCTAAAGCGGTTGCTCTTGTTATACCGGAATTGCAAGGGAGACTGAATGGAATGGCTGTCCGAGTGCCTACACCGAATGTATCCCTGGTTGATTTTGTTGCCGATTTGACTAGGCCAACAACCAAAGAAGAAGTCAATGATATCTTACGCCAAGCCACAGAGGGAAAATTACAAGGATATCTCCAATATAATGATTTACCTCTGGTTTCGCATGACTATAATGGCAACGCCGCTAGTTCTATTGTGGATGGCTTATCAACCATTATGCTTGGAGATCGTATGGTTAAAGTGCTAGCTTGGTACGATAACGAATGGGGCTACTCAAACCGCGTTCTGGATCTAGTGAAGCTTATTGTAACGAAAGGTTTGTAAGTTATTTGTCGGGGAAGCAAGTGGATGTTATTTGTAGCCTACTAAATATTGTTTAGTGCAAGGAAGAGGAGTTAAAGCCTCTTCCTTTTTGATACTAAAACGAGGCTGAATCACTTCTTGGGAAAAATTACAATCTTAGAACTCCTTAATTAAGAGCAATATAGAGTAAAGAAATATAAGGGGGGTTCTAAAATGTTTAAATATTGGATGAGGTTGACAAATTCGATTCAGAAAATAGGCAAGATGCAGGATTCAATCACTACGGGGCTTCTTGGAGGCTTCATAGGCGCCGTTTTTATGAGCCTATCTCATGTGTTAATGTATAAGGCCAAGAAAACGGAAGTAAAGTCATTTGGACAAATAGCTGGACAGCTTTTCGTTTCACCTTGGAGGACTAAACAAAGAAAAAACTTTATTCTGGGTGAATTACTGCATTTAGTGGTCGGTTCGCTTTCTGGAATTCCGTTATTTCTTGTGCTAAAGAAAACAGGTAAAGATCATTACTTAAGTAAAGGATTAGCGGCGTCGATGTTGACTTGGGGTGCGTTATTTAATGGTGGACAAAAAATCGGTTTATTTAAGAAGCTTCGCTTTACAAAGACTCATTATACTTCAGCCTGGAGCCACATTATTTACGGTTTAACCGCGTCGCAAGCTATAGTCTCGATCGCTGACCCAACCATTTTTGCAACAGCGAACGAGATTGATCTCGGGGCCTATCATCAAGTTAGACCTCAGGCTAAGTATTCGAATTTAAATGAGTCGACTGATGAGGTCGGAGAACAACAACCAAGAACTATCGTGCATTAAATTTTTTCGATTATAAAACAAAAGCAATCTGTATCATGAAAAAGATGCAGATTGCTTTTGTTTGCGCCTCGACATGAGATTATTATAGAAAATTCTTAAGAAAGAATGGGCATATTGAGAGGATTATTCCCAAGATAATGGAAAAGACTATGTTTTGGACAAAATAAGGATATATCATGAGGATCAGACCAAACACGATGAAGAGAAGCTCAAGAGTTTTTTTCCCATACACAAAATAGGCCAATCCTACAGAACTTATTAGAAAACCAAAAGCTAATTCCAGAAATCTTCACCCCTTAAGTTGATTCTTTATTATCGTCACAATTATATCATTTATTATTTTGATATTACGAATGTACGCGAATATTCTTAAAGCAGATATGAAATTTTGAATTGTGATAAAATTACATCTACAGCTTCTAGATATTAGATGGGAAGTCTTAATCAATCTATTGTATAATGAAGGTTACATTTGGACAGTCGAACGAAATAAAAACGGGGGGCGTTTATGCTGAAAATTGGCTATCTTGGTCCGGAAGGTACTTTTACCCAACGCGCTGCGCAAATTTATACCACTAATATCGTTGCTGAATTAGTGGGCCTGCCTAGTATTCGAGAAACTCTGTTAGCTGTTCAACATGGCGAACTGGATCTGGCCGTAATTCCTTTTGAGAATTCTTTGGAGGGGTCCGTAAATGTCGTCTTGGATATATTGGCCTGGGAGGTGGATCTACAAATAGTAGATGAACTAATCCTGCCTATATCACAGACACTCATGATTAATCCTGGGGCTAGGTGGCAGGATATAACTGAGGTTTTCACCCATCCCCAATCAGCCGGTCAATGCCGTCGTTTTTTGGAAACACACCTGCCGCAGGCCAAGTTGTACCTAACAAACAGTAACTCAGAAGGGGCACAACAGGCTAAGAAAAATGGGATTACTGCGGGGGCTATAGGCCCGGAACAAGCTGCAGCAATCTTCGGGCTGGAAGTTGTCCTTCACAATATACAGGATAAAGACAATAACTTCACAAGGTTTGTTGTTGTAGGTAAAAATACAGCTCACTCAACTGCCAACCAAAATAAGACCTCAATTGTCTTTTCAACTGAACATAAGCCTGGCAGTTTATCTTGCATCCTAGATATATTGAGTTTGTGGGATATTAACTTGAGTAAGATTGAATCCAGGCCTTCACGTGGAAAATTAGGGACTTATATTTTTTTCATCGACATTGAAGGACATATCGCGGATCCAGATGTTCGAGATGCTTTAACGATGGTAAAGAGAAAAACAACCTTTTATAAGTTTCTTGGTTCCTATCCGAGGGTGGTACTGGATTAGAAATTATAGTCTTTATTATGAAGAAATAGAAATAGAATATCTACAAAATTTGAACAAAAGGTTGGAATATCATGTATCCAATAAATTTAAACTATAAAATGCCGGCAGAATGGGTTAAGCACACGCGCACCTTTATTTCATGGCCTGTGCAAGCGTCTATGTGTTTTCCGGAGGACTACGACAAAGTTTGCTTAGGCTATGCTGAAATCATCGAGGCTATCGCCGAATTTGAACCCGTCACGGTTGTAGTGAATCCAGTTGATGCGGACAAATCGGAGACACTCGCTCGCTTATTTAGGAACGAGAGGATTGAAGGTCTTGCAATCGAGCATAATGATGCGTGGCTGAGGGATAATGGACCGACGTTTCTTGTCCATGATTCAGGGGACGTAGCAGGGGTCAATTGGCAGTTTAATGCGTGGGGTGGCAAATACGCTCCTTGGGATTTGGATAATCAGGTGGCTCCTCGAATACTTGACGGTTTTGGATTGAAACGCTTTGATACCCGCTTGGTGATGGAGGGCGGTTCTCTCCATGTAGACGGAGAGGGCACGCTTCTGACTACAGAGGAATGTCTCCTGAATCCCAATCGAAATCCGGAACTGACTAAAGAACAGATCGAAGTTGAGTTAAAGAGATTCTTGAATGTACGCAAAATTGTTTGGTTGAAAAACGGTTTAGCTGGGGACGAGACAGATGGGCATGTCGATAATATCGCCTGTTTTGCGGCTCCGGGTAAAATCCTAATGCAGGTTTGTGACGATCCTGAGGATGAAAATTACGCGATCACCCGAGAAAACTTGGATATATTAAACGGGGAAACCGATGCCATGGGAAGGAAATTCAAACTGATTCCTATCCAACAGCCTCCAAAATTATTCGAATTAGATACGCGCTTAACCCTGAGTTATCTGAACTTTTATTTTGTTAATGGGGGACTAATTTTGCCTGTTTTCGGCGGTAAAGCGGAAGAAACCGATCGATTAGCAGTGCAAGTGTTGGGCAACCTATTCCCTAAAAGACGGATTCGCACGGTTAATGGCATGGCAATCATCAGAGAGGGTGGGAATGTGCATTGTACAACCCAGCAGATGCCCGCGGGGAAGAGGGACTAATGTGAGAAATGTTATAGTGGCAGCTACTCAGATGAGCTGTTCAGGTAGCATCGAGGAAAACATTGCCAAAGCGGATATATTAGTTAGGGAAGCCGCGGAAAAAGGCGCTCAAATTATCTTGCTACAAGAGCTGTTTGAAACCCCCTATTTTTGTCAAAAGGAAAAATCGGATTATTACGTCTATGCGACGGAATTGGAACAAAACAAAGCAGTTCAGCATTTTAAACAAGTGGCGAAAGAGCTTCAGGTGGTCCTACCGATCAGCTTCTATGAGAAAAAAAACTACGCCCGGTATAATTCGCTGGCTGTCATTGATGCCGATGGCGAGGTGCTGGGAAAATATCGAAAGAGTCACATACCAGATGGCCCAGGTTATGAAGAAAAGTTCTACTTTAACCCAGGGGATACGGGCTTTAAGGTCTGGAATACGCGATATGCCAAAATAGGGGTCGGGGTCTGTTGGGATCAATGGTATCCGGAAGCCGCCCGATGTATGGCTCTCATGGGTGCTGAACTCCTATTTTATCCCACAGCGATTGGCTCAGAGCCCGAAGATGGGTCCATTGATTCTAAGGAGCACTGGCAGACCTGTATGTTTGGGCATGCCGCGGCGAACCTGATTCCGGTGGTTGCCTCGAACCGGATTGGGGTTGAGGAAGATGACGAGTCTAGTATTACCTTCTACGGGTCGTCCTTTATTACTGGACCGCAAGGGAATAAGGTGGTTGAAGCTGGTCGCACAGAAGAAACGGTGCTGGTTGCTGAATTTGATTTGGAGCAACTGGAGAAGCAACGACTTGAGTGGGGAATCTTCCGGGACCGGCGGCCTGATTTATATCGAATTATCTCCTCGTCTGATGGTGAGTTAATCATCAGGGGACTGTGAATTAATCGTCTCCGTGTTGAATTTGGATAGCTTGGTGATACTATAGAAGTAATGCCAGTTTGCTGAGAAAAGCGATGAGAAAGGTAGGGCTAATATGGAAGAAGTCATTAAATTTCTAAACGAAAATAGAATGGGAAATCTAGCAACGGTGGAAAATGGAGAACCTAGAGTGCGTCCCTGGGGATTCATGTTTGAAGACGGTGGAAAATTCTATTTCTGTACATCTAATACGAAGGATGTATACAAGCAGTTAAAGGCAATCCCGTTTGTAGAATTCACTTCTACTACGAGTCAACCTGTTTGGGTAAGAATTCGTGGACAAATCACGTTTAGTAGTGATCTGAAAATTAAAGAGAAGGTTCTGAAGACCGTCCCCACGGTAGAAGCTCTGTATAAAACAGCCGATAATCCCATATTTGAGGTTTTTTATATTGAACATGGATCGGCTATGCTGGATGATTTTTCAGGACAGCCTTGTAAGAACTTTAAATTTTAAGTGATTAAGAGCAAGCCTTGCGTTATTAACGTAGGGCTTGTTTTCAATTACTTACGCGAAGGGGGGCATGAAGGTGTGCTATTGGAAAATCGAATAAGCAAGATAATATGAGCTATCAAGAATAGGCTAAACTGAGGAGGCTTCTATGATTGAGGTTATACATCCATTTGCATTTATTTGGCTTTTGCTCTTAGCGTCGGTTGTTGCGATGCTAGGTCGATTTATTAAAATACCCTACACGATTGCTCTGGTATTGACCGGTTTGTTTGTTGGCTATTTGAAGCTCTTACCTGGAGTACATTTGGAGCCTCATACTTTATTCGCAATATTTCTGCCACCGCTCTTGTTTGAAGCGGGAATTAATATTCACTTAGAGCCTCTTAAGAAAAATTGGAAAGTTATTGTCATTTTGGCGGTCTTCGGGACGTTGTTTTCCACGTTCGTCGTAGGGTTTGTTCTTCATATTCTGATTGGTCTTCAGCTTCTCGTGGCTTTACTGTTTGGGGCGATCATTTCGCCGACGGATCCAATTTCTGTATTGTCTATCTTTAAGCGTCTGGGGATTAATGAGCGCCTTTCGGTTATCGTGGAAGCGGAAAGTCTTTTCAACGATGGGATCGCCGTAATTTTATTTAGTGTTATTCAAAGCGTCATTCTTTCGAGCTATTTTTCCTTGGCTCAGAGTGAATTAGCCTTTATTCAAACAGTCTTCGGGGGTGCCTTAGTAGGGATCATTATTGGGGCTGTCGCATCAAGGGTCACTCGGGAATACGACGATCACTTATTAGAAATTACGTTGACGACAATTGTGGCCTTTGGTTCCTATATGGCTGCTGAGGGATTACATGTTTCGGGGGTTATCGCTGTTGTAGCAGCAAGTCTAGTTGTTGGAAATTATGGAATGACACGGGGCATGACTTCTGTATCCCGGTTGGCAGTGCTTTCTTTTTGGGAATATGCTGCATTTGTGGCTAATTCCATGGTGTTCTTGCTTGTCGGTCTGGAAATGACTAATATATCCATGGCGAATAGACTTACCTCTGTGGTGATTGCAGTGATTGCAGTATTGCTAGGACGGGCAGTATCTACCTATGGGTTATCTGCCTTATTAAATAGGTTTGGACTATCTATGCCTTGGGCATTTCAACATGTCTTGGTGTGGAGCGGTCTACGGGGGGCATTATCAATGGCCATGGTCTTGGGAATAGATGCTTCCATGCCGGAGCGTAGTATCCTGATTCCATTAACGTTTGGAGTAGTGCTGTTTTCTTTGGTCGGGCAGGGATTGACGATTGAACCACTTATAAATAAACTGGGCTTAAATACTACTAACGAGGAGATAAGAGCTTATCAAAACTTGCTTGGTGAAAGTATGGCTTTACGTTCGGCTTTAGCAGAGATCGATCGACATGTTCAACAGGGAAATGTTTCACAAACAGCTCGCGACTTTGCTGTAAAAACGTTACTGGAGAAGCAGCAAGAAGTTGATAATAAGATTAAAGAACTTCATCTAACTAATGAGGTTATTGTTGCTGCTGAACGAGAAAAAGCAGGCAAAATCGTCTTAACTGCCCAAAGAAACGCCTTGCAAGAGGCTACACGTAACGGGGTTATGGACGGGACTGAAGTCGCGAAAATTATCGGTCTTATGGAAATTGACTTAGAATGACTATTTCTATTCATTCTAGGACGGCTAACAATGGCGGTATTCATTTGGGATAGAAATATAGATGTTTTTTATTTAGGCGCTTCGGAGGAAGCGTCTTTTTTTTCTCTAAGCCTTGAAAAGTTAATTTAGTTGACAAAGTTCACGTAAATTCGACACTTTCGATATGCGATAATAGAAATATATGATTTAGTATGGTTACCTTGGAAGTTTTGGGGTCGAATCCCCCTCTGAAACCTCTAGTTTTAGCTGAACTGGTTCACTTTCTGTGGGATGGATTTGGTATTATGTGGAAATATGTATCTGATTGATAATATTAGAGAGGGTGTGAAACCTAATTATTCCATTTATTATTAGATTACTTTTAGAATCAATACCTGAAGAAACTGCACTTGTTACTTTAGCTTTTGTTATTGCCAGAATACCTTTGAAGTGGAATAAGGCTTTGTTGTTTGGGACAGTTTTAGCGTTTTGCGTGGATGGTGTGAGACTGTTACCTATTCCTTTTGGAATTCATACTATTTCGGGAATTATTTTATTATTTTTATTTTTAATTATGAACAGCAAGGGGGATTACAGCTTATCTCTAATCGCCAGTTTGTCGAGTATTATGGCTTTAATAATATGTGAAACGGTTTCTATGTCTTTGTTGTTACCTTATTTGGGAGTAACACCTAAAGCCGTTTTACTTGACCCAGTATTAAATATAGTTACTGCAGTACCACAAATACTTGTATTATTCGCCATGGCTTTTCTATTAAGAAGAAATATTTTCAAACCTTCACTATAATAATATGCCAAAACAATTTAAAAGCTGGGGTGTTCCCAGCTTTTAAATTGTTTTGGCAAACAAATTCCCAACGAATTATATCTAAATTTCAATACTATTCATGACAGCTTGGAGGATTTCCTTGATGAATTTTAATAGTAAAAATTTCCTTTACAGAGAATCTATTATTCAATCAACCTTATTTAAGGTAACAGTTAGTATATTTAGTTTTCTTATCATAATTATGTTTCTTTATGGCAAAAACTATTGGGAAAAGCAGGAGCTAAAATTAAATTATAATTTATTAAAAATTACGTCTAACATAGAATCGAAAATCCAATCTCGAATCTCAGATATCGAGGAAATTAAAAATGATGTGAATATAACTCAGAACCAGAAAATAAAAATGATGAGCGATATTATTCAACAAATAATCAATAATAACAATAAAGATAATAATTATACAATAAATTATTACGATCTAGCAATAAAAAATGGAATAAAATCAAATCTTGAATTTGACAAATTTTCATCTACTAAAGGATCAGGAATTGAATTTAATAAATTATTGATAACCAATAATATCACTAGTATTAATATTCCAGTATATAATGATGGGCAATTAGTAGGCTTTATTAGATCTTATACTGAAAAAGATAATTATGTATATAATTCTTTTTATAGCTTCAGTGGAATCATAATACTAACTCTAAGCTTATCAATATTAATTATATTTCTAATTAGAAAACATTTTAATCAAATTGAATTATATTTAAATAGATTTTGTAAAATTATCATTGATAATGATTCCGACCAAGATCAAGTCTTAATCAAATTACCTGAATTAAAACCTATATTATCAAAAATTACTTTTTTCACAGATAGTCTAAAACGAACGAACCTAGAACTAAAATCATCAAAACTTGAAACAAATAAAATCATGGAAGCGATTTCAGATGGTTTTTATGCCTTGGATCGCAATTGGCAATTTACGTTTGTTAACAACAAGATAAGTAGAGTGATTAGTGCGGATAACACTGAACTAATAGGAAGAAATATCTGGGAGGTATTCCCGCAGGCTATGGGTTCATTAACCTATGATAAAATGCACGAGGCAATGTCTCAAAATGAATCTGTTCATTGGGAAGCAGGAAGCTTTACGATCCCTGATCAAAACCATGAATATCATGCTTATCCCTATAAGGAAGGCTTGACTGTTTTTTTTAGAGATATTACGGAGCTGAAACAACAGCAACAAGAGCTCTTCCGGTTAGAAAGACTTAATCTTATAGGTCAGTTAGCAGCTGGAATTAGCCATGAGATTAGAAATCCACTGACCACAGTGAAGGGATTTCTACAGCTATTTGGGTTGAAATCCAGATACGCACAAGACAAAGATCATCTAGATTTGATGATTTCCGAAATCGACCGTGCCAACGAAATAATTACAGATTTTTTATCTTTGGCTAAAGTAAGCTTAGATGATATTAAACTGCAAAATATTAATGAGACAATCAATAAATTATTTCCGATGCTTCAAGCTGATGCCTTTAACAGTAATAAAGAGGTTGTCGTAGACTTGAACCTTATTCCAGATATTATGATGAACGAAAATGAAATTAAACAACTTATTTTAAACTTAGTTCGTAACGGTTTGGAGGTCACTCCTGAACAGGGGAGTGTTATTATCAGTACATATCTAAAGGAAGATAAAGTCGTGTTAGCAATTAAAGATCAAGGATCTGGAATACCTCAAGAGATACAAGAAAAAATGGGGACTCCTTTTTTCACAACAAAAGAAAGTGGAACAGGCCTCGGACTTGCTATTTCTATAGGAATAGCACAGAGGCATGAAGCTGCTTTTGAGTTTGAAACCGGAAATAATGGGACAATTTTTTGTACAATATTTCCGACTTTAGAAGATATAAATATCCCAGCTTAATTACGATTCTTAAAAATGAAATGAACTGTTGTTACCGACAAGCGGTAACAACAGTTCATTTCATTTCATTTCGTAATTGACATTTTCTTTTCAATAGCTTAAGTTATTTGTAAACCTATTCATAAATAAAAGTTTACAATGGGGTGTTAAACCAATGGTAATGGATAACAAAGGTCTTTTTATCACGGGTACTGATACCGGAGTGGGGAAAACCGTGATAACAGCTGGACTGTTAGGCGCTCTACGGAGGCGGGGGATGAACGCCATGGCGATTAAACCCATCCAAAGTGGAGGAATCCTTCGTGAAAACCAATTAATTTCTGAAGATGCTCATTTTTATGGAGTAGTGACTGACTTAATTTATACTTCCCATGAATTAAATCCTATTTGCCTGCGAGCGTCCTTAGCTCCCGCTGTAGCCGCGGAGATCGAAGGTGTGACTATTAACCTACAGACTATGCTGGATCATTTTCTGAGGATATCGGCAGACCATCAACTTACGATCGTGGAGGGCGCTGGGGGATTGCTGGTTCCGCTGGTGGGTACTGAGGAGACGGTGGCGGATCTGGCAGTGAACATGGGCTTACCTTTATTAGTCGTTGCTCGGCCCAATCTCGGGACCATTAATCACACGTGTTTGACGGTGGCTTATGCCAAGGCTAGGGGATTAAAGGTTGCCGGAATTATCATTAATATGTACGACCATCAAAATCCTGGGCTAGCTGAGCGGACGAATCCAGGTTTGATTGAAACTATGACAGGGGTACCCATACTGGGATTAGTTCCAAGGGTGGAGGGGCTTACAGTCGAAGGGGAAAACCCTCAAGCCGGCGACTTGATTTCCGTCATCGAAAATTATGTCGATATAGATCAATTATTGGAGAACATAATATGAAAGGGGACACACCTGCTGAAGCAAAAGTTATCCTTCCAAGACAGGAATGTCCCCAATTAATGAAAGGGGACACATCCGCTGAGGTAAGAAAGGAAAGTGGACACACCTTTAAGGAATGTCTCCAATAAATATGAATAGGAGTTGAGTTAATTGAAATTAGATTATGATCAATTGGCAGAATGGGATAAGGAGTATGTCTGGCATCCTTTTACCCAAATGCAAACGTGGAATACCGAGGATCCATTAATCATCGAACGAGGGGAAGGCAGTTACTTAATCGATGTTCAAGGCAATCGGTATTTGGACGGGACATCTTCTCTATGGGTTACAGTGCACGGTCATGCTCATCCCATCTTAACGCAGGCGATCAAAGATCAAGTTGATAAAATCGCTCATACGACGTTGCTGGGGTTGGCCAATGTTCCTTCCATACAACTGGCCAAAAAGCTCGTGGAGATCACACCTTCCGGCTTAACGAAGGTCTTCTATTCTGACGCGGGTGCCACGTCAGTCGAGATAGCGCTCAAGATAGCTTATCAGTATTGGCATCAGCAATCCGACCTCCAGGAGCGGCAGAAGAAGAAAAAATTCATCTCTCTAGAAGATGCCTATCATGGAGATACAGTGGGTACGATTAGTGTCGGTGGAATGGGTTTGGTCCATGCTACTTATCGGGATTTGTTGTTCGAGGGGTATAGGGTACCCTCTCCTCATTGTTATCGCTGCCCGTTGGACCAGGAGCGCGAGCAGTGTAATTTGGCCTGTCTGCAGGCTGTTGAGGATCTTATGGCGGAGCATCATAAGGAAATTGCCGGCATGATTATTGAACCTCTAGTGCAAGGAGCAGCAGGGATGATAACGGCACCCGCTGGCTACTTGAGGAAGATACGTGAGCTTTGCACGAAATACAATATCTTAATGATCGCAGACGAAGTGGCTGTAGGCTTTGGTCGAACCGGTACCTTGTTCGCTTGTGAACAAGAAGGGGTTAGCCCGGATATTATGTGTATCGCTAAGGGGCTGACAGGTGGGTATTTACCCCTTGCCGCAACCTTGACCACTGAAACAATTTTCCGAGCGTTTCTGGGGGAACCACGGGAGCGTAAAACATTTTTCCATGGTCATACCTTTACGGGCAATCCCGTGGGGTGCGCAGTGGCCCTGGCAAATATTGAGGTCATCGAACAAACTGGCTTGATTCAGCATATCAAAGATTCAGCCCGGATGTTAAGTGGTGAATTAGAGAGTTTTAAATCATTGAGTCATGTGGGCAATATCCGGCAGAGAGGCTTAATGGTGGGAATAGAGCTGGTTCGAGATAAGCAAACTAAAGAACCCTATCCATTGGAAGAAACCATGGGTCATCAAGTCATTTTGGAAGCTCGCAGGAACGGTTTGATTATTCGGCCCTTAGGAAATGTCCTTGTCCTGATGCCTATTTTAGCGATGAGTGAGGAAGAATTACGACAAATGCTAGCCATAACCTACCAGGCTATTAAAGACGTGACTGAAAGGGAGTCCCAATGATAGCTATGAGTAGCGTTGACGTAATTAACCGGTTAGAGGAAAAGGTTTTTGCTGGTCAGGAGATTACCAGAGAAGAGGCTCGGGAGTTAGGGGGATTGGACGGTTCTGACCTCTATCAACTGTTTGCATCCGCTAGCAGGATTCGTGATCTACGGGCTGGTAAAACGGTGGAGCTGTGCTCTATTATTAATGCCAAATCCGGTTTGTGCTCAGAAAACTGTAAATTTTGTGCCCAGTCTGCGCATCATCAGACCGAAGTGGATGTGTATGATTTGTTGGATGAAGAATCCATCTTAGAGCGGGCGCTGCAGATGGAAGCCGAAGGAGCTAAGCGGTATTCCCTGGTGACAAGTGGTCGAGGGATCAGTGAAGGAGATTTCGTTAGGGTCTTAGGCACATATCGGCGCTTAGCCCGAGAAACTAATCTGAAGCTATGTGCTTCCTTGGGGATCATTAACGAAGACATGGCCCGAAGGTTAAAAGAAGCCGGTGTAAGCAGGTATCATCATAACTTGGAAACATCGGAAAGTTATTTTCCTCAAATATGTACAACTCACAGTTATCAAGACCGCGTCCACACCATTAAGGCGTGTCAGGCCGCTGATTTAGAGGTTTGTAGTGGAGGAATTATTTCGCTGGGTGAAACCATGGATCAGCGCTTGGAGATGGCTTTTACGTTAAGGAATTTAAAGGTGCTGTCAGTACCCATAAATATCCTCAATCCGATTGTTGGAACGGGTATGGAAAAACAACCTATACTGCCTCCCCTCGAAATATTACAAACAATCGCCATTTACCGGTTTATTTTACCGGAAGCGAGGCTGCGCTTTGCCGGTGGACGCGAAATTGCTCTGCGTAATTTGCAAGCAATGGGTTATTTAGCGGGCATCAATGCTACCTTAGTGGGGAGTTATTTAACGACCTCCGGTCGCACCGTTGCTGAAGATATTCAAATGATCCTGGATATGGGATTGGAAGTATAGAAGAGAAGAAGTATAGGGGTACAGGCGTATGTATAGGAGCTTATGCCAGGATAAGAGGATCGAAGTTTGGAATAACGGGGGAGACTGGATGGAAGAATTTTATGCTGACTTGGAACAAAAGCTGGAAACATTACGTGAAGAACATCTTTTTCGTGAGTTGAAAAGTGTCACTGGAGCCCTGGGAGAATGGGTGGAAATAAAGGGGAAGAGACTGTTAAATCTGAGTAGCAACAATTACTTGGGTATTGCTAGTCATCCCCTGTTAAAAACTGCGGCTATCGAGGCAGTTCAACAGTGGGGCTGTGGTTCGACTTCAGCAAGATTAATCGTGGGGAACTATGAGTTGTATGATCAAGTGGAAAGAGACTTAGCTCGGTTTAAAGATACGGAAGCGGCGTTAATTTTCAACTCTGGATATACGGCGAATCTAGGGATAATTCCTGCTCTGGCAGGCAGAGGAGATATTATTATCAGCGATAAAATCAATCATGCCAGTATTATTGATGGAATCCGTCTGAGCGGAGCAGAATTTTTGCGCTATAAGCATGCGGACATGGTAGATTTGGAACGCTGTTTAAAGAAGTCGGCGGGTTACCGTCGTAAATTAATCATCACTGATAGTGTCTTTAGCATGGACGGAGATCTTGCTCCTCTCCCCGCAATTGTCGAATTGAAGGAAAAGTACGGGGCGGTGTTGATGATCGATGAAGCCCATGGGAGTGGTATTTTCGGAGATAAGGGCAGGGGGTTGGCCGAATTCTATGAGGTATCGGATCGGGTGGAAATCACGATGGGTACCTTAGGTAAAGCCTTTGGCTGTTCCGGAGCCTATGTGGCCGGGCGGAAAGTCCTCATCGATTATCTGCGTAATAAAGCCCGCAGCTTCATTTTCACTACAGGTCTCCCACCGTCTGTCTTGGCGAGTGTGCAAGCAGCTCTTCAGGTTGTTCAACAGGAGAAGTGGCGGCGGGAAGAGGTTCTAGCCAAGGCTGCCTGGATGCGGAAGGAACTGACTGAGACGGGATTTAAGCTGTTAAACAGTCAAAGCCAAATTATTCCCATCTTAGTAGGGGGTAATGCAGCCACTTTGGAGTTCAGCAGTCGTCTGTTCGACGTAAATATTTTAGCAATGGCCGTTCGTCCTCCTACTGTGCCGCTTAATGCGGCCAGGTTACGATTAACCGTAATGGCAACGCATAGCAACGAAGACCTGGCTGGGGCTGTGAAGCAGTTCAAAAAGATCGGACGAGACTTAGGGATTATCTAAGGAGGGGAGGGGATGGCAGTACAAAACATAGTGCTTATTCACGGCTGGGCCTCGGATGAAAGCATCTGGCAGAAGACTCAGAACTACTTGGAGCAAAGATACCGTGTGTATACCTTGAATCTGCCAGTTGCTAAAACTATACATAGTTATTGTGATGCTGTGATTGAACTGATAAAGCAAAAAGGTCTGGAACAAGTCATTCTAGTAGGGTGGTCGATGGGTGCCCTTGTTGGGATCCAGGTAGCCCACCAACTTGCTCATAAAATACAAGGCTTGGTAGTGGTCGGTGGAACAAGTCGATTTCTGGCGGACTCGCAGTCGGTGATTGCGGAATTAGGCAGCAGAAATGACATTATATATGAAGAGCTTGGACAAAAAAGTGTTACTTTGAGAGAAGCTTATAGGGGTGGAATTCCAGCTGCGTTGATCGTACGGTTGAGAAAGCGGCTAAGTAAAAACTATGAGCATACAATCATCGATTTTTATCAACGGATGTTTAGTACTCAGGAGCAGGCTCAGGGATTGGCCACAGCAAGCATCGCCAAAGATCTCAACCGCGGACGCACGTGGGAGCTTATTGAAGCCCAGGCTGGCTTAGATTTCCTAACGGAAGCGGATGTCCGGGCACTATTGAAGGGGATTACCTGTCCAACACTGCTGGTTCATGGAGAGCAGGATGAGATTTGTCCTCTTGGAGGAGCCAAGTTTATAGAAGCACAGATCCCTAATGCTCAATTGGTCAGTTATCCCGGGGTTGGCCATATCCCTTTCTTAACCAACTCTGAGGCATTCCATCAAGCACTTGAGGGGTGGTTGACAAGTTATGACGATAAATAAAGCGCAAGTGCAGAATAACTTTAGTCAGAATGCCATTACATATGACCAATATGCTGTCGTTCAAAAGGAAATGGCTAGGGAGTTACTTCTGAAAATTCGAAGGACAGGAAGGGATTTCCGGAATATATTAGAGATTGGCTGCGGTACCGGTTTTTTAACGGAATTACTCGCTAGAGAGTACCCCTTGGCTCAAATTACAGCGACGGATATATCACAGGAAATGATCGTAGTAGCTAGTGAAAAGTTAGCGGGTTTCTCAAATATTAACTATTTTGTGGCAGACGGAGAAAATCTAATAGCGAATAAGGTATCCTTTGACCCCTCGATCGATCTGTCGTTTGACTTGATCGCATCCAATGCAGTTTTCCAGTGGTTTACCGACTATACAGCAACCTTTACCCAGTACCATACCTATTTAGAACCCGGTGGTTATCTGATTTATAGTACCCTAGGCGACGGTACCTTTAAGGAATTATATGTCTGCTTGAAAGACGGTCAAAAGGGGAAAACTCCCGGTATACGAAGTGACCCGAAAATTCAGAATAAGAGAGAGCCGTTTATTGGAATTAAACACCTCCAAGAGGTCATGGTTAAGGCCGGATTTCAGTTTGTGGGCGTAGAAGAAGTAACCAAAATGGAATATTTCAACTCCTGTCGCTCCTTTTTGCGAGCGTTGAAAATGATTGGAGCGCATAATTATCTGACAGAGGAACTGGGTTTCCGGGGATTGGGTTCTGGAATCTTTTCACTCATCAAGAGATATGATGCTTTGTTTCTAGACCAGCGGGGAGTTCCGGTAACCTATCAGTGTTTATTTGGTAGGGGGCAGCGCGCTCTAAGCTGATGGCAACATTGAAAAAATCAGAAAAGTGAGTTAGTATGAGCTTGATGAAGGGAGATGGAAAATGGGTGCTTCCACGGTAGTGATACTAGCGACTGTTATAGTTGTAGCACTTATTTTCACGTTAACCAATGGTCTTCATGATGCCAGTTCTGTTGTCGCAACGTTTATTTCATGTGGAGCGGCAAACCCGAGCCAGGCCATTTCTTTGGCGGCCATCTGTGGCTTTCTTGGAGCGCTGACCGGTGGGAGCGCTGTCGCTAATACTATTTCCGGAATTGTGACGATACCAACAGATACAGGCCTGCTCAAAGTGCTTTTAGCTGCGATGCTTGGGGCTGTGGTCTGGAACATAGCAACTTGGAGATTTGGGTTACCGTCTAGTTCCACTCATGCTCTAGTGGGTGGTTTAATAGGAGCAGTGTGGGTTGCTCGTGGCTCAAATTATATTTTATGGGGTTGGAGCGAACTAATAAGTTCAGATCATCAGTTATTGGGAATAACGAAAATTGTTGCTGCTCTCATATTGTCTCCGGTGCTGGGGTTTGTCGCTGCGTTTGGTCTTCAGATAATATCGAACGTGGTTTTGCGAAATGCGAAATTCTCACTCAATAACTGGATCAAAAAAATGCAATGGGTCATTGCCGGGTTATTAGCTTATAGCCACGGTGCCAATGATACTCAGAAAACAGTGGGAATTATATGGCTAGCTCTAGCTTGCGCAAGTTATTCGAACGGTCAAGTTGGGCTAATCTGGATTAAAGGCATCGCAGGTGCAGTCATGTTTGCCGGTACGTTGCTCGGCGGTTGGCCTATAATGAAAACTATTGGGAGAGGCATCTACACGATTCGCCCGATCCATAGTTTGAATTCTCAGCTGGCCTCAGGTGGGTGCATTGTTTTGGCGACCGCTCTCGGCGCGCCTGTTTCCACCACTCATGTTGTTGTGGGGAGTGTAATAGGAGTTGGTGGTGCGGACGAATTCCGGATGGTTAACTGGAAGATCGGGAAAGAAATCGTGATTGCTTGGTGCGTCACGATACCAGCGTCTGCAACTGTAGCTGCTTTGGTATTTATTTTGTTGCGTTTAGTAGGTTTAGCGGCAGGGTAGAGGAGATAATCATGGCTATAACTAATTTTTGGGAGAGGCTATTTCCCATAAAACACGATTTCTATAAGATGATAGGAAATCAAGCAGAAGCATCTAGTAATGTAGTCGGACATTTATATCGTTGGCTTAGTGATCGGTCGGACGCAAACTTTCAGTTATTATTGCGTGAAGCGGAGGCGGCGGATCGGTATCGATTTGCTATGGAAGACAATCTAATCGAGGCCTTTGTTACTCCTTTCGATCGACAAGACATATATTCTCTTTCCGTAGAAATGGGTAGGGTTGTCGAATATACGAAATCAACCTTGACGGAAATGGAAGCCTTTAATGTGGGGACGGATCCTATCATTCTAGACATGTTGCGGCAGTTAATGGAAGGGACAGATCAGCTGGTTGAGGCAATAGAACTATTAAAAGGAAATCCACGCATGTCGAAAATTCAAATAGGACATATCCGCAGAGCTCAATTAACAATAGAGGCTCAGTATCGAGCGGGTATGGTGGATCTGTTTAATAACCCAGACTTGATGCATGCACTGAAATATCGGGAAGTTTACCATCATATTAAGGACGCAGCAATTCACTTGGGCTATACTACGGACGTTTTACATAAAATTGTTGTGCGTGTGGTTTAGAAAAAATTACCAGTTTTCGTAGAACTTCGAGTGGTTTTGTCAGGTATACAGGATTCATGAGATGAAGGTATTGCAACACAGTTCAAATCTGTGCTACAATACGAAACATAAGGTGTGCACAACCGATAACCCTTGGGTCAGCAAAAAAATGTAAGCAAAGCAATGGCGCTTTGAGAATACTCGAAAGAGTAACTCGAAGCGCTTTTTTGGTTTGCACTTGTCAGAAAGGATAACTGGTCATTATCTGGAGATAATAGGGCAATATGAGGCTAGCGATGGCGCTATCCAAAACTGCCATAAAGAGGAGGAAAGATTATGAATACTGGAGATACTTCGTTTGTATTGATTTCAACTGCACTTGTTTTTCTTATGACACCCGGTTTAGCACTTTTTTATGGAGGTATGGTTCGTAAAAAGAATGTTCTCAGCACCCTGATGCACAGTTGGATTGTCATTGGTC
>DATCQU010000057.1:0-7038 GCA_036569365.1 Desulfosporosinus sp.
GACCAATGACAATCCAACTGTGCATCAGGGTGCTGAGAACATTCTTTTTACGAACCATACCTCCATAAAAAAGTGCTAAACCGGGTGTCATAAGAAAAACAAGTGCAGTTGAAATCAATACAAACGAAGTATCTCCAGTATCCATAATCTTTCCTCCTCAATACGTTTTGTCAGGCGCAAAAAAAATGGTGCCTCGAGCCTACTCTTTCGAGTATTCTCAAAGCGCCATTGCTTTGCAATCATAATTTTCCTGACCCATGGGTTATCGGCTGTGCACACCTTATGTTTGATATTGTAGCACGACTATAAACTGTCTTGCAATACTTTTCTCTTATGAATTCTGTATACCTGACTGAGAGGTCTCAACGAATATAGGTCATCAACGCTGGCATGATGTGCGGTTCATAGACAAAATTCAAGAACAAAAACAAAATCAGCCCCACGATGCCACCGATCATCGAGCCATTGATCCGAATCCATTGAAGGTCGTTACCAGCCTTTTCCTCAACGAATTGATTGAGATCCTGGTCCGTGTACGCAGCAAGGGTCTCCCTGACCATGCCACCGATCATGTCATGTTCATTTTGAATCACTCGGCATAGGGTGTCTACGATGAACGAATTAATCCGCTCCTGAAGGGCTGTGTTTTCCTGAACGCTAACCCAGTATTTTTCCACCAAAGGATGAATCGTACGATGCAGGGCATTGGGTTCCGAAGAAGTAGAAGGAACTGCGGCGACTTTCAGCGCTTCCCCGAGAACAGATTCCAAAAATTTGCTAAATAAGACGTCCGTTAGTACGTCTTCCTTCCATTGCTCAATTTGAGCACCAAAACGGGTATCAAACCCTAATTCTTCTACTCTATTGAGAAGGATATCCTTCAGGCTGATACGCAAAGGATCTAGCGGGTCTCTAAATTTACGTATCGTAAGGAGTAGCTCCACTTGCAACGCATCGGCCGCTTCGTCAAGGTTTAACCCATCTGACATTTCCACAAACCCCATCAAGGTACGAAAGATTGACCCACCATTCACTACTTTTTCTTCTTTAATTTCTTCAAGGTAACGGAGAATGGTCGCACGTGTTTCTCCCTCAGAAGCCTTATCCCATAGCCCTACGGCTAAGCGATCCAGTCCTTGATCAATATATCCATGTTTTAACGCCCACCGGCTAATCCCCTGCACCCTGGGCGCCAAGTTTATGGTCTTCGCAGTACCACGGATGAACACGGCAAGTTTCTCCGCCAGTTGAGCCGGGTCTTGTTTCTCCGCATAACGCCGGAGGTAGGCCAAAATCTTGTCCGTTAGGTAGCCTGATCCGCCTAATTTTTCCACACCTTGAAAGAGTCCTTCAATAAATGGGATCCGCTCAATCTTCTTGCGTATTATCGTCATATTCAGGAGCTCTGTTTGGACGATGGACGCCACAGCTTCGATCACCTTTTCGCGGTTTCGAGGGATCAATGCAGTATGATAGCCCCAACCCAGTGGTTTTTTGAAAATCGCAGTTACCGCAAACCAATCAGCAAGTCCGCCCACTAAGGCCGCTTCAGTGACGAAAAACATCAGCCTGATTCCAAAGCTACTTGGGTTAAAATGTGCCAAGACTGCGGCACCTATGAAAAAGACGAAGACGGCAGTTAAGGTGATATTTGCTTTTTTGTGATAATTCATCTCAACACCATCCCCAGCACATAGATCAACATTCCTGCCAGACCGCCGACGACCGATCCGTTAATCCGGATCATTTGCAGGTCATTTCCTGCTTTGTCTTCAATCAAGTCCACAAGCTTGTCATCCGTTAGCGGGTCCAGCCCTTCATGAACCATGCGTCCAATAGCACTGTGGTGGACTCCAATCTGTTTTTCAAGGATCCGCTTGACTTTTTCATCTACTTTCAACCTGAGGGGACGATCACGTTCTAAGGTCCCAAGGTACTCATCCCAATGGTTCAATAAATCCTTCATAAAGTGTTCAATGACCGATGGCATTTTCTCCGTGCTTGTCCCCCTGAAAGCCGGGATGTTCAGGAGACCCTGATTGAGACTTTCTTGGAGCGACGGTTTCGTCTTCAGCTCCGACACAAAGTGGAGCAACGAGTTCTTTAACCACCGCGCGACGGTACCATCCTGCAGCGCTGTTTTGACCTTTTCTTGGAGACTATGAGCCAGAACAGAGGGTGCCGGAAGGAACTTCACGACCATCTTACGAGTAGGATTGTTGTCGCCATACCTCGTCAGGGCTGCTTCCATCGTATTCATGAGGACAGCCTTGACCTCCGGCTGCTGTATATATTCGCTTAAGGCATTGCAAATCGCAGTCAAAATCTGATCGACCTCTCCGTGGTCTACTGAAAATTCAACGACTTCCGCTAGAGTTTGCGAGAGATTCATGCTACCCACGTTGTCTTGGAGTAAGTCTGAAAGAATCTGAGTGAACTCTCCTGCCTCCATATGGCTTTCGATATCCACAGCAAGACTCGTGAGCAAGGGGCCCACAGAACTCTTCACTTCCTCATTGCCCAAGATCCGTAGGAGCACACCTGAAAAGTCCCAAGCGGATAACTTACGGCTAAGGACATCTTGCGACAGTAATTCATTCTGTACCATATCCGCCAAGGCTGCGAAAATCCGTTCACGGTTCTGGGGAATTATCTCCGTGCGAATTATTTTGCCCGGTCGAATTCCCAACGGACGTCGAAAAAGCGCCGTCACTGCAAACCAATCGGCAAGCCCCCCGATCATCCCCGCGCTACATCCACTGGAGATGAGCCCGCCCACATAACCCTCATGAAACGGATAGCTGAGCAAAAATCCAAGGGTAATTCCACCTAGGGTGAGATTAGCCATCTGGGTATTATTTCGTTTTTTCGTCATTAACTTTTTCGTCATTATTTATTCCACCTATATCAAATACTGACTCTCTTCCTCCCTATATTAATCTATTTTTCGCTCTTACACCAGTGAAGCCTTATTCCTTGCGCCTAGCTCCCTTCCTGCAACTAATACGATCAGTATCAAGAAAGCTGACCCAGTGACATAGGGTAAATTCATACTTATTCCGAAAAGCGCTCCGCCTGTCACTGGTCCGAGAATTCGACCGAGACTGGCAAAGGACGCAAAAAGTCCAAGAGAAGCGCCCTGTCCTACAGAGCTTTGTTTAGTAACGAGGCTCGAGCTGGTTGGTACCATCAATGAATTTCCTACCATGAAAACAACCGTCGACATCACTAAGAAAATAATATTTCTATAATCCGCAGACAGAATAATTAATATGAGTCCGACTGCACCGAGACCTGCGCCCGACTTTACGAGCTTAGCATCCCCAAACCTCTTGGCCAGCGGGCCGATGAGTCCGCCCTGCACAATCACTGCGAAGACACCGAGAATCGCGAAGGTGATCCCCATGTCTCTGGGCCCGAAGCCCACTTTAGCCGCTGCCAGTAACGCAAACGTGCTCTCGAACATGGACATTGTAAAATTCAAAACGAAATTAAAGGCAAACAGTGCGAACAGCGGGTCTTTCACCACCTCTAAAGTAAGCCTAGGCCTCCTCCGTTCGGAAGCAGCTGCATTCGCTTGCTTCAAAGATTCTGGTAGGAAGGCCCAGGTAAACGGCAATAGGAGTATGGCTAATCCGCCCGCTACGAAAAATGGTAAAGAGAAACTGTAGTGACCGAGCCATCCGCCGATGGCAGGACCAAAGATCATCCCCATCCCCATAGCGGCACCAATCATCCCCATCCCTTTCGAACGATCTGCGCCTTCCGTAATATCCGCTAAGTAAGCCATTGCCGTCGGTAGCGTTGCCGAAGATACCATTCCAGAGAGGGCACGAAGTCCAATCAATAAATAGAGGTTGTTAACCATCCCGAACATTAAAAACGTCAGGCCATACCCACCAAGTCCGATGAGAATAACGGGTCGCCGGCCAATACGATCGGATAGCCTGCCCCAAATAGGGGCAAAAATGAATTGCATGATGGAATAGGCGGACATAAAGATTCCTAAGGATAAGGCTCCTCCGCCTAGCTTTCCCACAAAAAACGGCAGAATCGGAATAACAATTCCAAACCCTACCATGACTAAAAATTGGATGATCAATAAGATCACCATAGGTCTCATAAACTTCTTCTGCATCAATAGGTCTCCTATCTATACCTTGATACTGCCTTCTTGAGGGTTATGATATACTAAAGAGACTAAAAAAACGAAAATAATTTTAAGCGGAGGCCACGATGCAACACGAATTCTCAAGAACTGAACTTCTTATCGGCAACTCTGGGTTGGAAAAACTTCGCAAGAGCACGGTCATGATTTTCGGAATTGGTGGGGTCGGATCATTTACCGCTGAAGCATTGGCCCGTGCAGCCGTTGGTCATCTAATCCTAGTTGACTTTGATGATATTTGTCTTACGAATATTAACCGCCAATTACACGCCCTCCACTCTACTGTAGGCGAAGCTAAGGTCGAGGTCATGAAACGCCGAATCTTGGAAATCAATCCGGAGGCCAACGTCGAAACGATCCACGAGTTCTATACGGCCGCTGATGCGGACCGCCTGCTTGGCCGAAAGCCAGACTATGTTGTTGATGCCATCGACACTGTATCAAGTAAAGTGAATTTGGCGAAAGAATGCTTGCTCCGGAAGATCCCCTTGATCTCGAGCATGGGTGCCGGTAACCGCCTCTCTGCTGAGAACTACAAGGTTACCGACATCTCTAAGACCAGCGGGGACCCACTCGCTAAAGCGATGCGCAAGTTGCTACGCAAAGAAGGCATTACGAAAGGGGTAAAAGTCGTGTCTACCCCCGATCTTCCGTTGACTCCGCTTTCTACGGAAGAGGATTGTTCAAATAACTGCATCTGTCCTAGCGGTGATGCCCATTGTGCGCAAAAACGCCACATCCCCGGGAGTATTTCCTTTGTTCCGCCCGTTGTTGGACTCCTTATCGCTGGAGAAGTGGTACGCGATTTATTACTTACTGATTCCATTTCCGATATCGTGTTGCCTTCTAGTCATCTTAAATACTAGGAGAAAGCTTCCGATGTCAATTAAACAATCCCCCACACTGAACACTTGTTTATCCCATCCCAGTATATCAAGATAGAAGCGATCTGCTAAAAAACTAAGATGTGTCGTCGAAGTCATCAGACTATGGGTTCCTCGCCCTGCGAGTAGCGCTTTTCTGCTGACCTCCGTAAGAAATGAGGGGTCAACCGGCATTGCTCCTCCGTTCAACCCAATCACGAGGGTATTAAGGAAAATTCCCACGGTAAGCCAATGCATCCCAGGCAGCGAACTATTACGTAAAGTGAACATTAACAATAAAAAATAAGACCCTGTGTCAAGCACTGGACTAAGCCAACTCTGGCCCACGCCAATTCCCCGAACAGATGCCCAATAGACACCACTCTGTATCAATAAAGCCAAAGGGACCAGCCAGAACTCCCGCAGGGCTATGTGACCCAGTTGACTAATTTTTCCTCCACTAATAACGCTTATGAATAAAGCTACTATTAAAGTCTCAATGAGCATAGCTCCACCTCTTATGCCGTCTTATAATGCTAAACGATTTGTACTTGGGTCGTACTAACTGTCCGTGCTGTCAATTCACTTGTAACCACTTTACAGAAAACGTGTACCAGCTCCGGATCCAATTGCGATCCAGCGACTCGTTTAAGCTCCTCGATGGCCTCGTCATGGGTCTTGCCCTTACGATAGCTCCGATCCGAAGTGATCGCATCATAGGTATCTGCTACGGCAATGATCCGGGATTCCAGGGGGATTTCTTCCCCTTTGATTCCATCGGGATATCCATTCCCATCATAACGCTCGTGGTGATGGCGAACCACATGACCTATATCCAACAAAAATTTAATGCCTTTAATAATCGTTTGCCCGATGACCGGATGACTGCGAACGGCTTCCCACTCCGTATCCAGCAGCTTCCCATCTTTCTGTAGGATTATTTCACTTACCCCGATTTTTCCTACGTCATGCAACACGGCGGCGTATTTAAGAGATTGAATCTTCTCTTCACCCATTTTCATTTCTTCTGCCATAGCGACTGCCAGTTTCCCAACTCTTTCCGAATGTCCACTGGTGTACGTGTCTTTAGCCTCAAGGGCCTGGACCAAGGCTTCAACAGTGCTGAGATAATTCTCTCGCATGTCTACATAGAGTTGAAAAGAATGGCGAGAGGCTAAAAGAGGGATAAAAATCAGGGAAACCCCCAATGCGCCCCAATTTTTATATAGCAAAGCCAATAAAAACCCGAGAGGAACGAGTGCTATAAAATTAGGTAGACCCCAACGCAAATTATTGACCCAGATTGACCACGGCGATTTACCTGAAATTGCCCCTAATGCGATAGCTACAATTGTCGTATTTATAACCATATACACGGCGGCCGCTATCAAATACAATATAATGGATTTTGCATCAAATTGAACTGAAGATGATTTAAAAATATTCATAACCCCATACGCGGTCGCTAGGGATAGAACATATTGAGATGCATTAAATACCCGTTTATAAAGAGGTTCCTCTAAAGCTATTTTACCAAAAATAATCAGGCCCGCTAAAGCCATTGCCGTCAGTGTCACACCCAAGGGAAACAAGACTAACGCAGAAAGAAGAACAGCATAACTAACAGTCACATACCCTCCTTTAGGTAAAGCGACTGGTAAGGATTCAGCTGCAATCGCGAGAATCCCAAAGACTAAAAGATTAATTACCTGTGCAGTATTCCAATCAGTATGACTTATATTCCATCCCAAGACTATTGTTGCACAAGCAGTTACTAATGTAAAAAATAATTTAAATTTCTTTGGTAAGCTTTCCATTAGCCACCCCTTATATATATTGGCCGACTACTTTACAATTAGATTCTCCAGTTTGCGCCTCCTGCGAGGACGAGAGTAACGAGAACAGTAATAACTTTGAATAATTTGCTCAATGCGGTAAACCTCCTTGATTGTTTTATCAAAGGGACAGTTTAACCGCTTCGCTCGTATTCCGTTCCGCTGTTTTTTC
>DATCQU010000058.1:0-4958 GCA_036569365.1 Desulfosporosinus sp.
CATGGAAGTATCTTTAAAAAATACAGCGTTATTTTTGACTATTTTGATGCCTTGCTGGTCGGTTTGACCGCGACTCCCAAGACGGAGGTTGACCGCAATACCTATGAGTTTTTTGAAATGGAAAGTGGTGTTCCAACCTATGCCTATGACTATGAAACGGCTGTGGAGCAAGACCACGTTTTGGTGCCTTACCATAATATTGAGGTAAAAACGAAGTTCTTGGACATGGGCATTACTTACGATGAACTCTCCGTTGAAGATAAGGAACGCTATGAAGAAGATTTCACCGATGAAGATGGCGCGATGCCGGATTTTATTCCATCGCCTGAAGTGAATCAACGGATCTTTAACCAGGCTACGGTTGACATGGTGTTGGAAGATTTAATGACCAAGGGACTTAAGGTTGCTGGCGGTGATCGCTTAGGGAAAACCATCATCTTTGCTCAAAACAAAAAACACGCTCAATATATCATCGATCGGTTTGATAAACTGTATCCGCATTATCACGGTAGCTTTGCCAAACGGGTTATTTGTGACGACAGTTATGCACAAACGATCATTCGCGACTTTAAGATTGCCGAAAAAGAGCCCCATATTGTTGTGTCGGTGGATATGATGGACACTGGCATTGATGTGCCGGAGCTGGTTAATTTGGTCTTCTTTAAGCGTGTTCGCTCTAAAACAAAATTTTGGCAGATGATCGGGCGTGGTACAAGGCTTTGCAAAAACTTGTTCGGAGATGACCAGGATAAAACCCACTTTGTGATCTTTGACTATCTCGGAAACTTTGAGTTCTTCCGGCAAAACAAAGATGGCTTGCTGGGGAATGGAGCACACAGCCTAACGGAGGCGATCTTTTCGAAACGAGTTCGGTTGATTTTCCACTTGCAGCAGTCGGCCTTTATTGATGAGCAGTATCAGGTCATTCGTACAGGTCTAATAGGAACGGTATTACAGCAGCTTAACTCGCTTAATACTGAGCTGATCTCTGTGAAAATGCAGCTGCAATATATTGAAAAGTACAAACGTGCGGATGTTTTTGTCTGCCTTTCGGATTCGGATAAAGGCAACTTACATAAGTACCTTGCCCCGATTGTCTATATGGATGACACAGACGAGTATGCCAAACGATTTGATAATTTTATGTATGGTTTGATGATCGCTCAGATTGAGGGAATGCCGCAGTTTAATAAGGGTAGGAAGCAGCTTGTCACTGTATGCCATGCTCTTTCTAGGCGTGCTACGGTTCCGCAGATTAAAGAAAAGCTGGAGCTGATCAAGACGGTCGGGACCGATGAGTTTTGGCAGGGCTCAGATATTTTGAACTTTGAGACGGTGCGTGTGGAGTTACGTGATCTTATCAAGTTTATGATTGATGAGGGTCCAAGAAACCCGATCTACACCAACCTTACCGACATTATTATAGACACCACAGAGGGCGCTGGAATGGACCGTGCCTATGACTTTGAAGATTATAAGCTGAAGGTCAACCGGTATATTGAGAAAAACCGTGATCACCTTGCCATTTATAAGCTGCGCAACAATATTTCGCTCACGGCTTTCGACTACGAGAGCTTGGCGCATATCTTCACAGGAGAACTTGGCACAGCCGAGGATTATCAGCGGGAATTTCAAGATACGCCGTTCGGTCTGCTGGTGCGTAAAATTGCTAAGATGGAATATGAAGCAGCCGTTGTGGCGTTCTCTGAATTTATTAATGACCAATCCCTCAATCAGTCACAGATCGTATTTGTGAAAAAGGTGATTGATTATATTGTGCAGAATGGTTATATCGAAAATGTCATTGAGTTGACGAAACCGCCTTTTGATAAGCCACAGAGTTTTATCAAGCTGTTTGATGGTTCGAAGCAGAAGAGGATTGTAGAGCTGGTAGCGAGGATTAAGGAGAATGCGGTTAAGATCGTGGGGTAGGGGGAGTTACGATTTATAGTTGAAGTAGGCATTTAAATAAATAGCCCAATAGATTGATAGTCGAAATCAATCTATTGGGCTATTTTGTATTACCTCGTCACTGTCTCCTTAATTTATTCTATTTTTCCGTTATTTGTATTTTTTGCAGGGATATTAAGGAAACATGGAGAATTATTGACAAGGGTCATTTAACGCATCGCAAAATCCCTTAACCATTGCAAAAAAAATGTAATTATTCATGGCTGGAGAATAACTTCGTGTGCCAATAAAAAGGTGTTACGTTCAAAAAATGATGTCTAAAGGCCTCGTTATCATCAGGTTGGGGGAAAGTATTGCATCAAAATGAGTAATGACTTGATATCGGTGTGCTATGTAAAAGAAGGAAGGAAAATATTTATGGCAGGTTTGAGAATATTTGTTTCATCTACATGTTATGACTTATCAGTAATTAGGTCGGAGCTTAGGACTTTTATTCAAGCTCTAGGACATGAACCAGTTATGAGCGATTACAGCGATATCCTATATGACCCAAGTATTCACACTCATACAAGTTGTGTTGATGAGGTCGCTACTGTGGATGTTGTTGTTTTGATTGTTGGATCACGTTTTGGTGGAAAAACAGTACCAGAGGCGTTAGGTAGAATTGATTTTGATATATTGGCAAAGGAAAGCAAAAGCATCGAATCACTAAAGCTAAAAAATAATCTTTCTGTAACTCAGCTAGAAGTATTAAAGGCTGTAGAAAATGGTATACCTGTCTTCACGTTCATTGACTCAAACGTATCTCATGATCATGCACTATACGAGAAGAATAAGGATAAAGCAATTATAAGTCAAATCCTGTTTCCATCAATTGAAAAAGCAGAAACTGCAATTTTTATATTCGAGTTCATTAATTTTCTTCGTCATAGGACAAGAGGTAATAGTGTGTTTACTTTTTCAAAAGTTCAGGATATTGAAGAAGTACTAAGAAAACAATGGTCTTCATTATTCCAAAAGTTTCTACAAGAACAAAGAGGTCGTGCAACAGAAGCTAGAAGAATTGATAAACTAACTGAACAGTTTGAGGATCTAAAAACTGCAATTCTAACATCAATTGGCACAACTAATGAAAGGGAAGTTGCGCGAGGGGTAGTACGATTTAGAAGACTTATCGATTTTGTTCGGTCACTTGTTTTAAGAGAACATAATTTCTTAATTAGAGGAAAACACTCATGGGATGAACTTTTGGAATATGCGGGAATTGAAAAAATAATTGATTCAAGTGAACTTTCGGAAGAGTTTCTCTTTCATCTGAAAAACAATTTTGGTTCACGTTCAAGACTATTCCTGATTAAGCGTGACGGAACATTTTATGAATTTAGAGGATCACATGACTCATTTCACAATATGAGACTTGAGTGGGATGCGTTCGTGGAATTAACTGAAAACACGCGCGAAGTGATAGTAGATGCATTAACTGATATGGGACCGGTTATTGGACCATTAAAATATATCAAAGAGCCATTCAATTACTATATTGACAGACAATTGCAAAGGAAAAGAATGATTCAAGTAGAAATTGAATCTGAAACTGATGAGAGCGAACGTGTCGTTTGACGTCATGGCCATTTGCTTCTGAACCAGTAGCTATGGCCGTCAAGAACAACAAATGTTCCCAGCTGCTTGCGCTACTTGTGGAAAAGATACGATGGTTCCTTTCCAACCGTCTGAGAATAGACCTGTTTATTGCCACGAGTGCTATGTCCCCCAACAGGTAACTATTATTAAATCGTTCAATATTTAAGACCTTTCCGGGCTTTAATGCCTGGGAGGGTCTTTTGCTGTTATCTGGGAATAATGTTTAAGTTCTATAGTGGTAGTTTGTAAAGAATGAAT
This sequence comes from Desulfosporosinus sp., assembly GCA_036569365.1. Classification (GTDB taxonomy): domain Bacteria; phylum Bacillota; class Desulfitobacteriia; order Desulfitobacteriales; family Desulfitobacteriaceae; genus Desulfosporosinus. The sequence continues at coordinate 3,811 of DATCQU010000058.1, forward strand.
AATATGCTCTGCCAGAGCCATCGGTGGCTCAGCCCAGTCGCGGCTCTGTCACACCCAAATATTCAAAGAACAAGGAATTAATTATTTTTTCTCATATCAACATGAAAACCGATTCAGATATTAATATAAATCCTTCCAGATATTTCTAAAAAACAAGCTAAATAGCGATAGTGAGCAATAATAGGACGAGGCGGTGAAAAAAGGCACGGCAGAGACCAAAAAAGGGTTTGACACACAACATATAGTGTGATTAAATCTAAACTATACTATATGTTGTGTGTCAATCTTGAGCATTGTCCATTCAGCGGTACCGGGCACAATTTGACAAGAAGGAGGAACGATATTGGGTAAGAATCAACATGTTACTAAGCATTCAGATGGCGGATGGCAGGTTAAGGGAGAAGGCAATACTCGCGCAACGGCAAAAACAGATACACAGAAAGAGGCCATTTCAATTGCCCGAGAGATTTCTCGAAATCAAGAATCAGAGTTAGTTATTCATGGGAAAGACGGAACTATACGTCAAAAAGATAGTCACGGACACGATCCATTTCCGCCTAAAGGTTAATAAGTTAAATATTAGCAACAGCTCTGTAAGCAGTCAAGTAAAACCAGCAACTTTCCGCCACAAACCATACAACATATTAGTATTGAGTAATAGTCTTTCGATGTTGAAGTCTGTAGCTGTTACCTGTCATGTTTATAATTTCGCAGTGATGAATAAGTCGATCTAAAATTGCAGTTGTAATTGTGGCATCGCCTAAAAAGTCAGCCCATTCATCAAAGCCCTTGTTTGAGGTAATGATGAGTGATGTTTTCTCAGCCATAGAGGATACGAAGCCGAAGAACAAATTAGCTTCCGTAGTTGACAGTGGCATAAAACCAACCTCGTCAATGATCACCAGTGCTGCCGAATTGAGTATTTTTATGCGTCTCTTACTAGCCGTTGAGATTTGTGAAGTTTTTAGGGTAACCATGAGTTCATCCAAGGTAGAGAAAGCTACGGCATAACCTAGGTTTAAAGCCTGTACAGCAAGCGTTAAAGCTAAATGTGTCTTGCCTATCCCCGGGGGGCCCAAGAAACAAATATTAAAGGCCTGCCACCCGCAGAGAAAACATTGGAAACCTTCGATTTTGGATTTCAACGT
>DATCQU010000059.1:0-5214 GCA_036569365.1 Desulfosporosinus sp.
CGAACTAAGGACTCATCTCAGCTACATTATGTAAATGGTGACATGAAGAGCCGGATGCGGGAAAACCGCAAGTCCGGTTCTGTGAGGGTTGCGCAAACAATTGGGCTAGCACCCGAGAGGTGCGCTTCTACTCGACCCTCTCTATTACCAGATAAATCGACAATTTAAAGATTTTGTGGTCGAACGATAGAATATTTAAGCTAAGTAATGAAGTTAATGAAGGAAGTAAAAGCTGTAATGCTATTAAAGGATACCAGAGTCCTAATTGCCCAACGGGTATCTGATCAAAATTCAGCAGGCAAGTGGGAGTTACAGGGGGAAAGATCGAAAATGAAGGAATCGATATTCCCGAGGTGAATACCGTTCTTTTTCTGCGACCGACGGAAAGCTTGACCGTCTTTTTGCAACAGTTGGGACGTGGCTTAAGGCTAAGCGAGGGGAAAGAAGCTCTGACGGTCTTGGATTTTGTGGGACAAGCTCACAAGAAGTATTCGTTTGAAGACCGGTTCAAAGCGTTGTTGTCGAGGACACGGAAAACGGTTGAGCATGAAATCAAGCATGGCTTTGCCAATGTACCTAGAGGCTGCTCGATCCAATTAGAAAAGCAAGCCCAGGACTATATTTTAGAGAACATCCGCAATGCAGTTAATAATAAACGAAATCTAATCGGCAAGCTCCATGATTTCATGGAAGTCAAAGGAGAGCTTAATGTCCGGGAGTTTTTTGAGGGTTACCATGTAACACTACAAGATGTCTATAGTAAGAAGATTACTGTGGTGGGATTGGTGGCTCAGGCCGGTTTACTTAAGGAATATAGGGCGGACCAAGAAAGAGAACGAGTTCTAGCCCCTGCACTGGGGAGGTTGTCTTTCATAAATTCTAGGCGATGGATTCATTTCATCCAGACGATCTTACCGCAGATACAGTCGAGCAAAGGCATTTTGGTACACCCTTTGGCAGCGGTGGAAAGAACCATGCTCTCTATGTTTTACTATACGGTGTGGGGAAAGGGCTTGGATGATCTGGGAAAACGTTTTGATTCCATCGAAGAAGCAATTTATTGGGCCATTGACGATCCCCTACTTTATGGAGAACTCATGGGTCTACTGGACTATCAGTATGCGAAAATAGATTTCGTGGACAAGTCACTGGATGAGCTCTGGAAGGATAGTCCTCTGGATCTATATTGCTCGTATACCTCGGATCAGATTTTGGTGGCTCTCGGTAAACATACAGAGAACAAGAAGAGCTCTTTCAGGGAAGGCGTTCTCTATCTGAGCGAAAAGAAGCTGGATGTTTTCTTCGTGACCTTGAACAAGTCCGAGAAAGATTATTCTCCTTCGACGATGTATCAGGATTATTCGATTAATGAAGAGCTATTTCATTGGCAATCCCAGAGTCGAACGACGGAGGAATCTGTCACTGGTCAGAGGTATATTAATCAAGCCGTGAATGGCGGAAATGTGTTGTTTTTTGTGAGGGAATACAAAGAGGAAGAGAAGTTTACATCACCCTATACCTGTCTTGGGTTGGCAGACGTTCAAAGTCACTATGGTTCGGCGCCGATCAGTGTTGTTTGGAAGATGAAGGAGTCGTTGCCGGGGTTTGTGATGAAGAAGACGGTGAAGGTTTGATAAAGTAGATGAAGAGTTCATCCTGGAGAACTTTTAAGATTATTAAAAGAATTGGACCCAGATGAATAGAGATTTTATGACGAAGGCGCCGAAGAAACTGAGGAAGCTGAGGAAGAAATAGAGAAATTGAAGAAAAATTTATTTAATTTAGTTCAGAATTAATGGGAGGAACAGCATTTGTGTTCCTCCCATTTAGCATTGTTGGTTATATCAATATGTTCCCTTTGTCTGACCGGTCATGAAGAATAGTTAAACAGGCGAAATGATCTATTTACCCGATTGTCGTCTGACGATGTCGCCGTTTATTCTACAATCCTGATACATCGTGGAGGGAGAGTAGTCCGTTAAAATTCTAAGGTTTCCCCATCAAGTGGGATGAATAGTTGATTTGATGAATCTGTTTGCTCAAGATGGTTAAGTAAATCCGCTCTTGACAAGAGGCAATGATTTATCGCTTCCATATGCACTGCAATGATTTTTGCGTACGGTGCCTTTCGGAATACTTTTACAACATCCTCTTCAGTCATAGTAATTGGATCACCAATGTTGAAACGTGCTCCGCCGGCATTGACGACAATTAAACTAGGTTGATGTTTCGTTAAAATGTCCTCAATTTCCTTGCAATAGATGGTATCACCGGCGATATAGAGCATGGGTTCATCCTTTGTATTTAAGACGTATCCTGAAACTGGAGCCATTTTTCGGGCAATCTCACCAGTGCCATGTTGCCCGCCGGTTCGAGTTATCGTAATTTCTTCCCAATGAAACGTATTGTCGATTGGACATATATTCAAAAAACCTGATTTCCTTAACATTTCTTCGTCTGCTGGTTGGCAGAGGACGAGTTTGTTTTTGGGAAGTTGCCTTATTGCCGCATCGTCAAGATGATCCCTATGCGTGTGGGTTAGTAAGACGGCATCTATTTCCTGCAGAAAATTTGTTGGAGCCACTAGCTCGACGAGAGGATTACGATAACTGTTAGGAGAATTATCAATGGGGGACATTTCTCCGGCTTTACTCAACATTGGATCCACTAATAGCTTTTTGTTGTCAATGGTTATTAATAAAGTTGCATGTCGGAGTAATTGGATTTTCATTGCTCATGCCTCCTTGGATTCCGATTACGTGTATTGTACCATGTCATTTTTGATAAACCGATTGTGCGGTGAAAGAGAAAACATCTCATTTTTTACGTGGCGAAAGGAAATATGTTACAATGCTTGACCAAACTAATCGGAAGATTTTGCAATGTCTTCAGAGGGATTCGCGAATGCAATGGCAAGAAATTGGGAAACTAGTCCACTTAACGGGTCAAGCTGTAGCTGTTCGTATTCGTAACATGCAAGAGGAAGGGGTTATAGAAGCGTTCACTGTGAATCTGAATCACGAAAAGCTAGGTAGGCCGATCAATGCGTTGATTACTGTCTTTATGAGTTCAGCTGATCATGCTAGTTTTCAGCGTTTTTTATCTGATAGTAGAGATGTAGTAGAAGCTTATCGGATCACAGGTGAGGTTTGTTATTGGCTAAAAGCTAATCTTACTAATCAAGAGGAACTCAATAATTTGCTTGACGCTATCTTGCTTTTCGGAAACTATAAAGTAAACATGGCAATCGATAAAATTAAGTAAATATAATCAGTCAAAGAAAAGCACTGTAGGTTGAAAGTTTTTTTCATTTTCTATAAAATTGGAGTTGGTAACCTTTCATAATTTTTTGTGCCTTGAGCACAGCGAAAGGAATGGGACTTATTATGAAGAGTATAAACGATGAGGATGTGCTGCCTATAAATACTGCTCAAACAACCAAAACCACCATTTTCTACTATACAGGTACCGGCAATTCATTATGGGCTGCCCGTGTTCTGGCACGGGAACTAGGCAATACTGAACTCATGTGCAGCCGGTATGAGGACGGCAATTTCCAACAGGACGCCTGAGCAAATTGCGTCCGAGATAAACTTTATCAAGGAAGAAAGCGGCAAAATGTTGCTTACCAACGCCGTGGAAATCGGAGGGCGTCTGACGGAAACCAAAGAGCTGCTACCCCATGGGGAGTGGCTCAAATGGCTGACTGAATCCGTGAGTTACTCCCGAAGCACGGCCAGCAGACTGATGAAAACCTTCCGGGAGTACGGACCTATACTCTCCTCCGCTGACGGGGAAGAGAGCCCAAATGGTGCATCGATGCACCATTTGAACTACACCCAAGGGCTCATCCTCTTTGGGATCCCGGTAGAGGACCGGGATCAATTTATAGCGGACAATGATGTTGGGAACAAGAGCCAGCGGGAGTTGCTGCAGACAATCAATGAAAGGGGCCGGACGCCTGAGGAAGGAGACCACCAAGAGTCGTTAAATCAGGTGGCACAAAAGCAAGGAAAAGCGGAAGAGGCAGCGGATAAGATAGATAAACCTGTGGAACTGATCCCGGTCGAGAGGAAAATCATCAAGGCGAAAACTGTGCAAACTGCTCTGCCAACAGAGAATACCAATGCCGACAGCATGAAATACGACGCCCAATACGCCATGCATCGCGACAACATGCTCAGCGCCTACGGGGAGCTGCTGAAAACCCTCGTCGCTTTAAACAGAGTAGATCCGGTGAAGAAGGAAGCAAACAGGGAAGAGGCGTTAAAGATAACGACTAATATGGTGGAGACGCTGAAAAAATATCCTCCTGCGATTGAGACAAATTTGATTATTAAAAAGAACAGAGATTATCGCACAAAGAGATGCCGACTTCACAAGCAGCGGCATCTCTTTGGTATCGCTAAAATTATCTCGAATGGTGAATTGAAAAATATCGGGGCGATGAACACTGGTACTGATACATAACTTGTCCATGATAAGGCATCGGTTTATAATCCCGATGCCTTATTGCCTAATGCACTTCCAAAAGCGTTAGTTCAGCCTATAGGCGGATCAAAGAGATCGTCTGTTGTCGTATCCACGATTTTGAAAACAAAGAATAAATTTCAACTTAATCCTCTGTATCCGGCGATTCACATAAGTCATATTGATTGGTGATATTAAAGATGAAAAATAATGCTTATTGAAGAGCTTGATGAAGCTTTTTAGTTGAAAGATCGTGAATAGAATGGCTCCTTAATACAAGGAAAATGTCATAAGAATGGCATTTTATTATGTTATCATTCTAAGTGGAAGAACATACTGTACCACACTTTCTTCTAGCAAGTAGAACTTGCTGGGCAAATTTAATAAAGAAAGGAGGATGAAAGTATGTTATGGACAATTGTTGTTATTCTCGGGATCTTATGGCTTCTTGGTATGGTCACTTCCTACACCATGGGCGGATTAATTCATATCCTTCTCGTAGTTGCTTTAATTGTGGTGGTGTTTAACCTCATTTCAGGGAGACGGGCGCTTTAGCCAAAGAATGATCTGTTACAAACTAACTTTTGGTGCGCTTTGCTTTCAAAATAGGCGCGACATTAAATTTAAGGAGGACTAAAAATGAACGAAGATATTTTTAAGGGTAAATGGAAAGAGCTAAAAGGTAGTGTTAAAGAGAAGTGGGGAGATCTTACAGATGATGAGGTCACTGAAGTAGAAGGCAAG
>DATCQU010000060.1:0-17383 GCA_036569365.1 Desulfosporosinus sp.
TTGGTACACCACTGATCCTACGACCCTTATCGCTATTGTATACTCTCTAATGGTCACTTTTCCAAACGACATATAAAAAATGCCTTCAATCCCTTAGTGTAAGTGGGCTTGAGGGCATTTTTGGTTTGAGATATTTTACGATAAGGGGCAATTTCCCATATATGAGCTTTCCAAATATTGTTTACATTCCGTTCACAATAAAGATGTTTTAGTTTTACAGAGCGCTCTTATAATCAAATCAAGCTCATACATAAAGTCGTTGCGAAAGAAAGGAAGATTTTTAATGCGAAATTTAAAAACTTTACTTACCTCCGGATTGGTTATAGGTGTTTGTCTGTTTTCAGCCTTGCCAGCCATGGCTGACACTACAGTCCCGCCCACACCTAATCCTAACGCCGCTGCCTTGACTCAGATCAAGGCATTGCGCCTAACGGACAAAGGGTTAGCGAATCAGTTACACAACTTGAGGCTAAGTAATCAAACACAGCGCAAGGCTGATCGGGCGCAAAAGAATTATGACGCCCTGTTAAAAGCAAAAAATGACCAGATTTCTTTTGAAAACGACTACACAGCGGCGCTTACTGATAGGTTGAACCTGCAAAAAGATGAAATTCAGTTACAAATAGACCGTCAAGCTAAAAATGAAACGAATATTGCTGCAGACCTGCAAAACGTTATCAATGATTTGAACAGTCAAATTAGTGCCAGAACTCAGCTGATAACGGACGCTCAAAAAATCAGCGTAGATTTGGGCGGCAGTGTTATAACTCCAGACCCAACAGCCAGTGCCGAATAATAAAGCCTTTAGAAAGAAAAACCCCGCACCGACATTCTTTTTGGAATGATGGTGCGGGGTTTTTCTGGTATCCACTATGCTACAACCTTTGGAGAACTCATTTGACATGGATTGGATAGTATGATCAACCTGATGAGTTAGTTGTCCGGTCGTCACGAGGGATACCGAAAGATCCGAAGGACCTTAGGATATGCTCGCTGACGCACCATGGACAACCTAGCAAGAGATAAGCTGAAGTCCGCAGGACATTCTCCCCGCAGGGATGAATGTTCTGCTGGCAAACGCCGAGTGCCGCAACCCTCCCTCGGCGGTCTCCGTATTTAAACCGATTCGAACTTTATAAACTTGTAAATAACGAGAGAACCCGCAAATGCTGGTTCTCTCGTTATTTGGTATAGATAAGAAAGAATTCTGAAAGCCTTTTGTCACTATTTGGCGAATGTATTTTCTTTACTAGGAACTCACGTTTTGATACAATTAGAACATACATTCTACAAAAAAGGGTGAGGACAATGAGTAATCGAATTATATTTCATATAGATGTGAACTCTGCCTATCTCTCCTGGGAAGCTGTTCACAGGCTTCAGCACGGCGACCCACTCGATCTAAGGACAGTCCCCTCCGTTGTAGGGGGGAACCCTGAAACGAGACATGGAATTGTTTTAACGAAATCGATCCCCGCCAAAAAATATGACATACAGACAGGGGAGACCATCTACTCCGCTAAAGCAAAGTGTCCAGAGTTGATCATAGTGCCCCCCAATTATGGCCTATATATGCAATGTAGTCGAGCATTTGGTGATATTCTTCGTGAGTATTCGCCTCTAGTTGAGCAGTATTCTATCGATGAATATTTCGTAGACTTCAGCAACATGGAATGCCTTTTCAGTGATCCAGTCAAAGCTGCATACGAAATTAAAGACCGAGTTAAGGAGGAATTGGGATTCTCAGTGAATGTTGGAGTCTCCACAAATAAACTACTGGCTAAGATGGCCAGCGAACTTAAAAAACCCGATCGAGTCCATACCATTTTCCCCCATGAGATGGCCGACAAAATGTGGCCACTTCCAATAGAAGAACTGTTCATGGTCGGGAGAGCGACTGCAAAAAAGTTGCGGAGTAGAGCCATCACCACGATTGGCGCTTTAGCTCACGCAGATCTGAAGTGGATTAAGCTCTTTCTGAAAAGTCATGGGGTCTTAGTATGGAACTACGCGAACGGAAATGATAGTTCGCTCGTTAGAGAAAATTGCCGACCCATGATTAAAGGGATCGGTAACTCAACGACCATTCCTTTCGATGTGGAAGATAAGACAACCGCCCATTTAGTCTTGCTATCTCTGACTGAAACAGTCGCCTCAAGGCTGCGTCAAGCAGCCTACTGTGCTCGCTTAGTCTCAGTTTCCCTGAGAACGAACGAATTCTATGGTGGCTCTCACCAAAGAAAAATTGCCTCAGCCATCGATTGCACCAATGCGATCCATGAGATTGCTTGCCAACTCTTCGACGAACTATGGAAAGGGGAGCCAGTACGGCAACTGGGAGTGCGTGTCTCTGAGTTATGCCAAAATGACTTTAGGCAGCTGGCTCTTTTTGAGAAGGATTACGAAAAACAGAGAGCTGTGGATCGAACAATTGATTCGCTTCGAGAACGATTTGGATCGGATGCCGTTTTCCGTTCATCGTTTCTAAATAGTGGGGTAAAATTCCGGTCCGGAGGAACAGTAGACGACGAAGAGTTCCCCATGATGTCGAGTATTCTTTAGGGAGGGGATAGTTCTTCTGCACTAAACAAGGCTGGAAGCATGCGGCTTCCAGCCTTGTTTGTGTGTAAACTAAAATTCCATATATTATATATGAAGGAAATATCGGACTTTTTGAATTACGATTGGTACTCACTTCCTCTATGACATTTGTCATATGTCGTTATGCCTCTACTCACTACCTTCTTATTGCGCTTTGTTATATCGTATAACTATAAGCTCATATGAATTCTCATTAGAGGAGGAGGTTAGTCAATGTTAGTTGAAGTGAAAAATCTAGTAAAACGCTACAAGGATGTCCTTGCTGTAGACAATGTCAGCCTTGCAATCGAAGAAGGGGAGATTCTCGGATTGCTGGGTCCTAACGGTGCGGGCAAAACCACTACCATCAACGCCATGATCGGGCTGACAAAGGTGGATAGCGGTGAAATAGTAATTTTCGGCAAGAATTTCAAGGATTGCGAGTTGGAAATCAAGAGGGATTTAGGTGTTGTACCTCAGGATATTGCGATCTTTGAAGATCTCACGGCTTATGAAAACCTTTGCTATTTCGGGAAGCTTTATGGATTAAAAGGAGCACTCCTCAAGGAACGGGTGGTAGAAGCCCTGGAGTTTACGGGTCTTCTTGACAGGAAAAAGCAGTACCCTAAAAAGTTTTCCAACGGTATGAAAAGAAGGCTGAACATAGCTTGCGCCTTAGTCCACCATCCGAAGCTCATCATCATGGATGAACCGACAGTAGGTATCGACCCGCAGTCTAGGAACCACATAATCCAATCAATAAAGAAACTTAACAAAATGGGTTCTACCATCATTTACATTTCACACTATATGGAGGAAATTGAGGAGATCTGTACCAGAATCGTCATCATGGACCATGGCAGAGTTATCGCCAAAGGCACAAAAGAAGAACTTAAGGCACTGATGACAAGTGATGAAAGGGTAGTCGTAGAGCTTTCCACTGCGAACTATACCTTGGTGGACAATATTAAGAAGCTATCGGGAGTAAAAGACGCCTATGTTAACGGGAACGAGTTAACGGTTATATCCCAGAAGAACAGTAAGAACATTAATGGGATCATTGACCATGTATCCGAAAGTAGTGAAATCATATCACTCAATGTAGAACAACCCAGCCTAGAAACTGTGTTCCTGACCCTGACAGGCAGATCGTTAAGGGATTAAGGGGGTGAGTTTATTGAATGTTTTACAGATCGCCTACTACACCGTTCTAAGATACATAAGAGATTGGAAAATATTTTTGTTACTTATAGGGGCACCATTTGTGTTCTACCTGATTTCCGTGAATATAACAACGAATGTGAATCAAGGTATAAACCTTGAAAAGGCCAAGATAGCTTATTTTGATACTGATGGTGGACCAACAGCCCAACAGTTTGATCAGTTTCTTCAGACAAAAGAGATCTTGACTGCTTTTGATATTCAGAAAGTAAACTCTTTGGATGCCGGGAACCGGCTGGTTACAGGCGGAAAAATAGAAGCCTTAATTTATCTTAAAGATGATTTCTCCAAAAGCCTAAATCAGGGCAATAAAACAAAGATAGAGATAGTTAGCAATAAAAGTGTCTCAGCAACCCGACTGATGGTTGAAGGCTTTATCAATACGGTAAACGCATCTTCAGCTGTCAAAAAAATCACAGGGGACATCAACGTAACGGAAGTTTCCAGTGGTATCCAACATATTGCAGTCTCGTCCACCGCAAAAACATTTAACGATGCTGACAAAATTTCGTTTATTGGATTGCTGGAGATGCTTGGTTTTGGAGCTTTGTTGGGATGCTTTTCGGTCATTAACAGTATTAAAAAGAATACTCTGATCAGATTTAATATCTCTCCGATCAACGACTTGGCCTATGTTAGCGGGCAATTTTTGGGTAACTTTCTAACCCTGTGCCCCAGTAGCGGATTGTTCATTGCCTTTACGTACTATGTATGGGGGTCATCCATGCAGGGGAATATCCTAAACATCGTCCTGACCTTCTTGCTGTTTACTGTTATTCTTACGGCTCTGGGTATGATTGTCGGCTACTTGACAAAAAAAACAGGCTTGGGTGCCCTAATCACAGTGTGCTTAAACGTATTACTTTCGGGCGCAGCTTTTGTCTGGATGTTGGGCACAGCTCACGGTTTCATGGAATGGATTGTTTTACTTAGTCCGCAATATTATGTCTATTTAATTGTTAAGGATACGATATTTGAAGGGTTTACCTCTAGAATACAAGGGTCCTTAATTTCTTTGGCAATGGCTGCGACAATCTTAACAGCTGTAACACTATTTTTGGGAAGGAGGAAAGCAGTATGACGATATTGCTCAATAATTTAAGGAGGATATTCAAAAAAAAGCTTCAGGTTCTTGTAATCTTAATTTTACCTGCCATTCTTTTAACACTTGTGAGTTCGTCTATAATTGCCAATAAGCCAATATTAAAGATTGGCATAATTGATCTGGATAAAACGGATTATACGACCATGCTCACAAATCGTCTTTCTTTACAAACCAATAGAAAGGAAGTAACTCAAGACCAAATACAGAATGAATTAATCAATTCAAATGTTGATTACGTTTTGGTCCTTGAAAAGGGCTTTACTGCGAGATTACTTAAAGGTGAGGCTGTGGAAGCAAAGGGTTATTATCTCAAGGGCTCGATCCAGTCGCTGCCTGTTCAAAATTACGTGGATAGTTATTTCAGTTCTGCCAAGATAATTGCCAAGGCTTCTGGTGGCAACGAACAAAGATTTTATGAAGGGCTGAAGATTAGTAACGATGCTAATCTTCAATTGGACTATAAAGTACTTACGGGAATCGAAAGGCAGAAATCCTATCTCATACTGGGAGTATTACTCGAAATCATCATGATGACTACGTTAATCTTCACAACACTGATTCTGACTGATAAAGGAAATAAGACCTTCTATAGAACGCTTACTGCTCCGGTATCGTTAAGAAGCTACATGATCCAGAATATTTTAAGTTTTTTACTTGTTTCAGTTATCCAGGTAACGATAGTATTTATGGCATTCAAGGGTTTAATAGGGATTTACATGGGGAATTCCATCTTAAACATGTTTTTGCTCTTTCTTACAGCTTCAGTTTTATCTGTTTCCCTGGGCGTTGCCGTAAGTTCTATTTCTAAAAGTGTATTACAGGCTTCTTTCACAGGTTTGTTTATCTCATTTTGCATGACCCTTATCGGTGGTGCCCTATGGGAACATGAAACGGCAACAGCTCTAATGAACACGATTGGTAAGTTTACCCCCGTCTATTGGATTATGGATGGGGTTAGCAAACTCTTAAAGGAACAGGGCTTATTTGCAATAAGCGGGGATATTTTAATCATTCTTTTGTTTTCAATGGTGTTCTTTCTCTTAGGGACCTGGAGAAAGGAAGATATCGCTAAATAGCAACTTGAAGTTTATTCAACGTTTGAGGAGGATTTCAAATGATGAAAGACAAGCAAAGTGTAGGAACTGATAAGGAAAGAAATATGAAGTTTTCAATTATTATACCTGCATATAACGAAGAAAAACTTATTGGAAGATGTTTGGATTCCATCGCAGCTGCATCAGTACCTTATCAGGATCGGGTGGAAGTCATCGTGGTCTTGAACCGTTGTACAGATCGGACTGAGGAGATAGCTAGATCTCACCATTGTATTATCGTAAAAGAAGACAGAAAGAATATGTCAATTATCAGGAATGCGGGCGCTAAAGTTGCACGGGGAGAGATTATCGCGACCATTGATGCGGATAGCCAGATGACAGATAACATGCTGACTGAGATAGACGAAAAATTACTGACGGGGGAATATATTGGTGGTGGAGTTACATGGAAGTTTGAGAGATTACCGCTGGGAGTACTTTTACAAGGACTAATCTTAATTCCTATCATAATAAAGTATAGAGGTGTGACCGCAGGTATCTTGTGGTGTTTTAAGAAGGACTTTAATGCCATCAACGGTTTTAATGAGAGCCAGCGAATGCTGGAAGATGTTGATTTTGGGTCACGTTTAAAAAAATGGGGACAAAGATGTGGCAAAAAATATGGAACGATAACGAAAGCAAAGATGATAGTCTCATTGAGAAAAGCGGATGTGGATGGAAATTGGATTTTATATAAACATCCAAAATGGCTTTTGGCGTATTTAAAAGGAAATGTTGAGAAATATGCAGATGAGTCATTCTATGATACAAGAGACAGCTAGATAGGATAGTCCTAGCACGATTGGAGGGCTTAATTTGGCTAAAATTTCGTCAATTTACGTTAATCCAGAAAACAAAGCAAAGATAATGTCCATTTACGACAAACAGCTTTCTCAGTGGCCCGTACCATACGAGGCTCTCAATGTATCAACGAGATACGGGAGTACACATATCATCGCCAGCGGATCTAAAGATGCGCCTCCGATTGCGTTGCTTCATGGACAAGGAGGTACTGCCACAATGTGGCTGCCGAACATTCTTGCCCTAAGTCGGCAATATAGGGTTTATGCAATTGACACCATCGGTGATTTAGGTAAGAGCGAACTAGACAACATAGATAAGTACCCTAAAGATGGTCAGGCTTATAGCGATTGGCTTGTAGATGTATTCGATGAACTAGTTATTAAAAAAGCTTTTGTTATAGGGGAATCGAGAGGAGGTTGGATAACTATGTACCTCTCGATATATGCTCCTGAAAGAGTAAAGGGAATTTTACTCCTCGCTCCTGTTGGAATTTCCTCTCTTGTAGGGTTTATATTCCATACTATTGTAATGATGGGATTTCATCCAACAGATTCAGATAAAGTAAAATTCCTACGCTGGTCTCTAGGCAATAGCCCATTAGTTTGCGAACTTTTAGATGAACAACTCTTAACAAATTTTAAATGCCGTGGTAAATACGCTTGGCCATCAAAATTGTCCAATGAAAAACTTAAACAAATTACAGTCCCGACGTTGTTATTTGTGAGTGGAAGTGATCCTACTTTCAACAAACAAAAAGACATCGACCGTGCTGTTAAAATGATCCCTAATATTCAATTAGAGGTTATGGCCGACATAGGGCATGCGATGAATATAGAAAATGCCGATTTTGTAAACAACCGAATACTTAATTTTCTTAATAGTAATTGACTGGACCAGGTGCTCCTGATAACAAGAGCTGTGGGGATTACAATTGGGGTGATTGTCTCTTTCATCACCGTTGAAATACATAAAATTCATAGTGAAAGGGGTGCTGAAAGCAATGCAGAAAGAAGAAATAGTTTTATGGCATTTGGGAAATATGACCTTTCATGGTAAAACATTGATCATGACTTGGATTGTGATGGCCCTTATTTATATATTCTGCCGTCTGGGGGTTCGTCATTTGACCTGCGGCAAACCTGGTAAAATGCAAAACGTCTTGGAATGGATCGTTGATTTTGTTAAAAACCTTGTATCCGACAGTATGAACTATGAGCAGGGGCGTCCGCTGCTAGGTTATTTAGTAACGTTGATCTTATTTGTTTTCTTTTCCAATATGCTTGGTCTCATTCCAAATTTCACGTTTAATCTTTTTGAACATTTCCACGTCGACTTTGCCCAATTAAACAAGATTTTTGAGGGGCCATCCATGGCGTCACCGACCGCTGATATCAACACTACGATGGCTTTAGCCTTGTTAAGCATTTTCTTGGTTATTTACATGGGTATTAAGACTAAAGGACTTCATTATTTCCATCACTTTATAGAGCCTTATAAAGAATTAATGATCCTTAACGTTGTCGACTTGCTCGCGAAGCCATTGACACTCGCCTTCCGTCTCTTTGGAAATATCTTTGCCGGTGAAATTTTACTTAAGGTGATTCTTATGCTTCCAGGAATATGGGTTCTGCCGGGGATTATTCCAACGACAATTTGGCTCGCCTTTAGTATTTTTGTGGGAGCCATTCAAGCTTATGTGTTCACGGTGTTGACCACAGCTTACGTATCGCAGGCTGTAACTACTTCAGAACATTAACTGCTTTGTTTTTGCGTTAGTTTTCAGTGTTTTACAATCATAGGATTAACGCTATATATCAAAAAACAGCAGTAGGAAAAATTCCTACTTGGTTTTTTGAAGAATCGTTTATTGACTTAACAATCAAAAAACACAATAGTCATTTCTGAAAGGAGACGAGGAAAGAGATCGCGAACAAAAAGTTGCTTATTATTGGTGTCGGGATAGCAGCTAGTTCAACCGAATAAATGATTTTCTTAATAGTAATGGAATAGACAGAGGAGGATTTTAGATGATGAAGAGTAACCAAAGTGGTTTAAATCCGTAAAATAGGGCTTAAATGTTGGTAGGAAAATTCGGAGCAACTTCTGACAGCTCCTGATCGTAGCAGACCGCATTTCAGAGATGATGCTTGGGGTATTCATTAAGGTGTAACCGTTACCAATGAGTAGCCACCTAGGACTGATTTGAGGTTATATGCATTAATATGTAATAAGAACACTTGTAAAGTGGAATCATATACTATATATTAAAATAGAGCGAGCGCTCTATTTATATCGTAAGGAGCTAGGTTTATGAGTAAGCGTAGATACGCAGGAGAGCAAACAAAAGCGGATATTCTCGACAAGGCCCGAACCTTATTTTCAGATAAGGGATATGCTGCCACCTCAATGGATGATATCTGTAACGCCACGGGGCGCAGTATAGGTAATATTTATTACTACTTCAAAAGCAAAGAAGACCTGTTTCTTAATCTTGCAGAACAAACCTACGTAGAAATGCAACACAATATGGAAGTGTTTTTCGCTGAATATAAGACCGTTACCGAGAAACTTTATGTTTACGGCGATTTCCTTGCCAGCGTAGAAAGACCACTGAACTCAGTTGAGAGGGAGTTCCTCAGCAAAGTGGGAATAGAGTCGGAAGCAGGAAAACGATTTCTGACTGTTCTTACTCCAGTCTTTGATGAATTTAAAAAACATATTTCTGAGGGTATTGACAAGGGCGAATTGATGAATGAGAACTTATTTGAATTAAGTTTTATTGTCAGTAGTTATTATGCAGGACTTAGTCGCGCTACTTCTTTTATGGATAAGGAGACCAAGAAGGCCTTATTTCGTAAAGGAACTACCTTGTTATTACAAGGGATCAGTACTCGAAACGAGATATAGTCTCTTAGTATCTAAGCAGAATGGACAGTCCTAACGCCGAACCTGACACATCCATTTACGATTGACACTGTCGGAAGACTCGGTGTTTTTATATCGGTATGAATGATGAAGGAGGATGTTTATGGAAAAGAGTGGCGAAATGTTATTTTTCAGCTGGATCGAGGCTTTTCAGGCCGGGGTGAAGGTAGTCGGCGGAAAAGGATGGAATCTGGGAAGGCTTGAACAGTATGGATTCAATGTTCCCGTAGGAGGAGTTTTGGCAGCCGGAGCATATCAAGACTTTATGGCAGCTAATAAACTAGAGGAAACGACAGAGGATATTTCCCAAAGTGTAACAATGGGCAATATCGGAGAAAAAGAGATTGAGAACAAACTTACGCTTATCAGAGAAAAAATCAAGGCCGGTCGTATTACTCTACATATCCAGGAAGAATTATTCTCCAGGTTGAAAGACATCGAGATACTTGAAAAACCGTTGGCTATCCGTTCTTCAGCCACCGCTGAGGACTCCGATAAGGCCTCTTTTGCCGGGATCCACGAATCTTTTTTAAATGTGAGGGGCATGGAAAATATTCTATCCTCCATTAAAGAATGTTACGCCTCCCTATGGACACCCCAGGCCATAGCTTACCGGCGGAAAATGAACATTAGCGACGGCGAGATGATCCTGGCCGTCGTGATTATGGAAATGGTTGAAGCCGAGGCAGCCGGAGTCGGTTTCACTTGCGACCCCCAGACAGGTCGGGAAGACTTGTTACTGATAAGCGCCAATTTTGGTTTGGGTGAAAGCGTGGTCAGCGGCGCCGTCGATCCGGACGAATACCGTTTAGACTCTGCCTTTCAAATAATACAGAAAAGAACGGGTCGAAAAGAAGGGAAAACTATCGCTAAGATAACTGGCGGGACGGAATTTGTCCAGTCAGTGGGGTCACAGGTAGGTCAAGTTTTAAGCGATGAAAATATCCACCACCTGGGTTTGCTGATCCAGCGGGTTTTTGATGCCCTCGGCTGCGGGGAAC
Source organism: Desulfosporosinus sp. (assembly GCA_036569365.1). Lineage (GTDB taxonomy): Bacteria > Bacillota > Desulfitobacteriia > Desulfitobacteriales > Desulfitobacteriaceae > Desulfosporosinus. Next base: position 10,731 of record DATCQU010000060.1, read on the forward strand.
AGGAACAGCCCCAGGATATAGAATGGGTTTTTGACGGTAAGGATTTTGCCCTTGTTCAGGCTAGGCCGGTGACAGTGCTGCCTAGATACACGTTTGCCGAACTTAAAAATCAGCCGGACATATGGTCCAATGCCAATTTTAAGGATTCTCAACCCATGGTTCAATCCACCCTCAATAGGAGCCTTATGAAATATCTTTTCGTCGGGATTAAGGACCTAATTGGTTATCAAGTACCGCCGGGCGTAAAGTCTGTTAAAATATATCAGGGCAGGTTCTATTGGAATATGGCTTATTTTCAATGGTATAGTTTTGATTGCTTCGGCCTTGCTCCAAGCATACTTAACGAATCCGCGGGCGGGTTCCAGCCGGAAATAGAAATTATGAAAAAGAAACCTTACCGTGGAATCAAAGGATTAAGAAGACTAAGTCGCTTACTGAAAATAATATTTTTAGGTATGAGAGCCAAAAAGAACTCGTCTAAGATTTTTGCTAAAGTTGAAGGTTTTACAGGGACCTTATTATTAGTGGATTTCAAAACCCTGGGAGAAAAAGATTTAATCAACAAAATTTCCGGGATAAGAAGCACATTCGTGGAATACTGGCCGATGTTTACGCTTTTTGTCTCAGGGGGCGATATAAGTCCACTTGTGAAAGGGCTGGAAAGATATTTCCCCGGCAAAGGAAAAGCTGTGGCTAACGCTCTCATGGCAGGGAAGGGAGACATAACCAGCGCAGCACACGGTTACCGCCTGGTGGAAATGGCCGAAATCGCCCGGGGAGACACCGCTGCTCGGAGGTTCTTTTCTGCCGAGCCTTTCGATCCTCTTCTGTGGGATAAAGAACTGCCGGAGGAATCACCGTTCAAGCAGTCATTGCGAAACTTTCAGACTGAGTACGGACATCGGGGAGTTTACGAAATGGATATAATCAATCCCCGCTGGCGGGAAGATCCTTCTTACCTTTTGAATGTCGTCAGAAGCACCATGGGAACCGCCGATCTAGGAAAAATAAAGGCCAGACAAAAAGAAAAATCCGATGAGATCATGCGCAAAGTAAACCAAAGGGTCCCTTATTACCGTCGAGGTTTAGTTAACTCCTTGCTTAAACAGGCCTTACAAGGCGCGGAGCTTAGGGAAACGGCTAAGTCCGTTCTTATCAAGATTTACGATTCCGAGCGTTTAATGTTCGAGGAGATCGGACAGCGGTTGGCGGGAAAGGGAATTCTTTTTGAGACTGCCGATATATACCACTGCGCTTGGAGTGAAATTCTCTCCATTTTGGAAGGTGACTGGGACGGTCGGGGACTGAATATAATGGTGGCCGAGAGGAAGGCCCTACGAAACGAAATGGAGGCGCTTTCACCTCCGGATTTTATGCTTGATGAAGTCCCAAACTTTGCGCAACCCGCTACTCGTAGCCCAGGCAATTCACTAGTAGGTGTGGGCGTTGCTACAGGTAGGGCTTCTGGTGTGGCAAGAGTAATTAATCATCCCAACGAAGGGGAAAGGTTGCAGACCGGAGATGTGCTGGTGGCACCGTCAACGGACCCGGGCTGGACGCCTCTATTCCTAAGGGCTTCGGCGATTGTTATGCAGGCAGGATCGTCTTTGTCCCACGGGGCCATTGTGGCCCGGGAGTATGGAATTCCTGCGGTGGTGAACATACCGGGCGTGATGAAGATGATAGAAGATGGTCAGCAAATTACTGTCGATGGTGACGAGGGAAAGGTATATTTGACATAATATTTCCCCTCAATGCCATCTGCGTGCCAGAACGTTTTCTCAACGCTCTGGCCTTTTTGCTTTTGAATTTTTACTTATCTTTCCCATATGGAGGAATATATAGGAAAGCTGTGGAACGTAAGATGATAAGTAGTTGGGGCGCGTATAACCAAAAATCGTTGAGGTGTCTATGAAATATTTACTCAAACTTCTTTTTCTAATCTACATAATTGTCTTATTTGCCATAAATGGCGAGGTGCCATACGTAGCAGTACTGGTTTTTATCCTAATAACAGGGGTTAATGTATTTAAGGAAAAATTCAAAGATACTGTGTATACCACGATCGCCTCATTTATCCTGATCTGTTTAGGTATCTGGCTGGACAGGAATTTTACCTTCCTGCTCTGTATCCCTTTGTTTGATTTCACCAATAAAAAGACATATATTGGCGTAGCACCGGTGTTTTTGTTGGGCATGTATTTAACCATCGAATTCAGACTTCCCTCACTGATTCTGATCATGGGTTTATGCGGAATTCTAGCCTTTGTAATGGGAGAAGCAGAAGAAAAGGAATCCAACTACAAGAATAGATTGGATGAGGAAAGACGCTTAAGATACGAGTTTGAGCGGACAAAATCTAAGCTGCTTAACGCTTCAAAGGATATAGCCCATCTTACCGAGGTCAGTGAAAGAAATCGAATTGCTAGGGAAATCCATGACAATGTAGGGCATAGCATTGCCGGTATACTTATCCAACTGCAAGCAGCCAATAAGCTCTTTGATAGGGATGAAAAAAAGTCTCAAGAAATACTGAAAAAATCCATTGAGAACCTTTCCAATGCTTTGACTCTACTGAGAAATACGGTACACAATATAAAACCCAAGGAGACCCTGGGTGTGGAATATTTGAAAAGCGTTATTAATAACTTTGGCTTTTGCCCAGTGGAGCTTAAGTTTTATGGCAATTTCGGTCTCCTTGCTCCAAGTCAATTAGAAATTCTAGGGTTGATTTTTAAAGAAGCTCTTACTAATGCTGCCAATCACTCCAAGGCAACAAGGGTAGATATTTCAATAGATATAAATGAGAAATACACAAGACTATATATTAAAGATAATGGAATCGGCTGTAATAAATTAAAAGAAGGCTTAGGTATAAGCGGTATGAAAGAAAGAGTCCTGAACATAGGGGGGACTATATCCATTAGTTCAAACGATGGCTTCTTGATAGTTTGTCTTTTACCCATGACTAATCAGGAAGGGTGTGGGTTTGTTTGAAAGTTCTTATAGTAGATGATGATGCTTTAATTAGGGAAGGCCTGAAGATACTCTTAGAGATTGAATCGGATTTTCAGGTTGTAGGTACTGCAGGCAACGGGCAGGAAGCTTTGGAAATGTGCCGGAAGAAAAAACCCGACCTAGTTCTTATGGATATTAGGATGCCTGTTATGGATGGGGTGTTGGGTACCAAGCTCATTAAAAGCCATTTCAAGGACATCAAAGTTGTTGTACTTACTACCTTTATGGATGACGAATACATAAAAGAGGCATTAAAAAGCGGAGCAGAAGGGTATATCCTTAAAAATCAACCCGCTGACAGTATTATTGAGAGTTTGCGGGCTGTTGGCAAAGGCAATATTGTTTTAGAGCGAGAAGTGGCTAATGCTCTCTCTGCCATGCTCAGGGAAGGTAAAAAGGTAGCTCCCGAATGTCTTGATATTTCACAACGTGAACTTGGAATATTGAAACTGGTGGGAGAAGGCCTATCAAACAGGGAAATTGCAGAAAGCCTTAACTTAAGCGAAGGTACTACGAGAAATTATGTCACTGGCTTACTGGATAAACTGGGTTTCAGAGACAGAACTCAACTTGCCATTTTCTATATTAGAAATTATGAATAGATTTCAATGGCTGATGGAACTTGCCAACTTTGCGATGAACTATGGAAAGGGGAGCCAGTTCGGCAACTGGGAGTGCGTGTCTCTGAGTTATGCCAAAATAACTTTAGGCAGCTGGCTCTTTTCGAGAAGGATTATGAGAAAGAGAGCTGTGGATCGAACGATCGATTTGCTTCGAGACCGATTTGGCTCGGATGCGTTTTCCGTTCATCGTTTCTAAATAGTGGTTTGCGATTTCGGTCTGGGGGGACTGTAGACGATGAAGAGTACCCCATGATGTCTAGTATTCTTTAGGGAGAGAGTTGCTAATCAGATGTATACTTGCCGCCAATAATATCCCCTGTTGTTGCATTAACATAAATAAGCAAGAAACTGCTTGCTGCATTGGTATCCATGAAGCAAACTTCATACATGATTGTTCCTACCGGCTCTAATTTTTTGTTAGGGTCATTCATAGGAAATACATAATTGGGTGTACATAACATTAAACTGGTTCGTATGTACTTAATTTGTGCATTTTTCCAATAAGGCACATTTTCTTTTGCCTTTTTTGCAGCTTCGAGAGCGATTCTTTCCGCATCCTTTACTGTTACCTTAGCCGCAAAGTATTCGTTCTTTATTACTTTTGCAAAGGCATCTACATAGATGATTTTCATTTTAGAGTAGTCATCCTTATTGCCTATTGCGAATGCTTCTACCTGCATTTCATCGCTGTAACCAGGGTTATACATAAAAAAGGTGTTATTTTTATGTATCAGTGGTATTTTGCATAATACAGTATCTAATTTTGCTTCCGGCCAAACCTGTCTAATAGATTCCAAATCTGGTGCGGTATTCTTTGCGATTTCTAAAACTTGACCCTCTGAGATGGTTTTGACACCAACACCAGGTGTGGGTGTGATAGCTTGAGCAGCGCTATTCGATTCGTTGGGTTTTACGACATGTGTATCGTTCACATTGGGCTTGGATGCGGCATCATCCGTCTTAGGAATTTGGTTGCAGCCTAACAAGAATACAGGCAGAAGACAAGCTATTATGCCAATAGTAAACTTTTTCAACATTTCCTCCCATCATTACTAGCCAAAATGTATTCTCCGATGTTACAAACCCTCTATTATCGGATGGACTGTGCCCAGCGAAGCCATGGATGGCGAAGCGTCCTCTAGAGAGCCCAACCTTCACTATTTCTATTTTTTCCTTTTCCTTTGAACTTTCAGTAAAGTACTATGAACGCTCCCATCATTTTGGAACTCAAACCTTCCATCTTTAATCAAATGATTTAATAATTCTTTTTCATTAAAGGTAAGATAACCCTCAATAATTAATTGACAATATACATCATCCAAAACTCTTGCTTTCCTTTTTCCTTTTAGATAATCGTAACAAAAATCCGAAACTTCAGTGCTCAATCTTTTAACTTCTGGTACTGAAACCCATTTAAAGTCTCTTTCACTTTTGCCTAATGCAAACAAGGCGTCTAAAATTGAATACTCTATATTACCATTATCCGGATTTTCTCTATATAATGGTGTGAAATAATCAATTGCTTTTTCGTACTCTTTACATAAAACATAGGCCTCTCCCAATCGCCATTGTGCATCAATATCAGCGGGATCACTCTTTGCTGTTTCCTGTCTAAGCCTTTTTAATCCTTCGTAATCCCCTTTGCTAATGAGTCCATAGTCATCTTCCCAACCTTCATAATCATCCTCGCCAGTATTATCGTCAAGTTTTTTTCTTCGACTATTAATGTCTATAATCTTGCTATCGTTATCCAAATATATTACCTCTGTTCTTGTTCCATTTCTTAAGAGACCTTCCTCAGCGCGATTATGGCGTCTAACGTTGGATTAACGACTTGTGTCGCAGATCCCTCCAATTCCTAAGGGTATATCCGGCACATGTCGGTAATACTCCCTATCCGTGAATCTGGTTTGAAACATAAATATAGTAAGGTTATCTACGAAGCACTGGTAACAATATAATTACCATTTCTACAAAATAGCAAGCATCCCTTCATTAGGACAAATAAAAGGGATCCCAATATTCGGATCAATAATATATGAAGGGAAGATTAAATCTATATAACCTTCGCTAAAGACCCATATATCGAACCGATGACTCGGGAACGATTGTCTGTGAATCGGATGGAGAAACAATCACCTTCAAAACATTAGGGAGTTCCGTTCAGCCACGCGCTCCTAGTTCAGTTCCTGCCTCAGTGAGCGCCACCCCAAGTCCTAATATTGTTGCAACGCCAGCCCCAGCGCCAAGTCAAAGCAACAATCAAGGCGTTACGGTTTATGGGACAAAGACGGGAGCAAAATACCATGCCGATGGTTGTCGTTATTTATCCAAGAGTAAAATACCCATGACATTAAGTGCTGCAAAATCGAGTGGCCTGACAGCCTGCAGTGTTTGTAACCCACCACAATGACCTTGAATGAAAATTGCATTTTGGGTCAATTTTTTTGAGAAAATTTCTAAACATTATTGATAACGTGTATACATTTTGGAGATTCGATTGTCATATATATGCAGGGTTCTAGAGAGGTTACCCGAAAGGAGGAAAGATGAGTAAAGAGCTTTTGACAGAGCTATATGACAGGCAGGCAAAGATTATATACAGGTATTTATTAAAATACGGTTGTTGTAAGGAAGAAGCGGAGGAAATTGTCCAGGAAAGCTTTATTAAGGCTATTCAATACATCGACGGCGTGGATGAGAGAAAACTCCCTGCATGGATTTTTAAAGTGGCCTTGAATAATTACAGAAACTATTTGAAGAGAAAATCTGTAATAACCGAGTTGTCGATTGACGGAGAGGGCTTTTTCTCAAGGCTTGCTGCAGAGGGAGACTTCACTCAAGATATTTTGGCAAATGAGTCTGCCACCGCGGTTCGTGATTGCCTGAGCAGTTTGAAGGATGGCTATAAGGACTTATTAATTCTAAAGTATGAGCTGGATTTAAGTTATAAGGAGATTGGGAGCTTGCTTGGACTTTCGGAAGCAACGGTCAAAACCTATTTATATAGGG
>DATCQU010000061.1:0-49616 GCA_036569365.1 Desulfosporosinus sp.
ATCGAGATAATCAGTTTTCCGATATCATGAAGTAAGCCTGCGGTAAAGGCAACATCCCCATAAGGAAGTTTACGGTTTTGACACAGACGTTTTGCCGCCATGGCGGTGAGCATGGAATGTTTCCAGAGACCCTCTTGTTCGATCTCGTACCCCACAAGTTTAGTCTTAAGTAAGGGAGCGACCGCCGAAACCATCGCTAGCCCATGAATCACCTGAAAGCCAAGCATAACAATCGCTTCCTGAAGGGAAGAGATGCGCCTCGCATAGCCATAATAGGCGGAGTTAGCTTGTCGAAGTATGCCCGCCGTTAGCGCCGGATCCTGTCCTATGACCGTTTCAAGTTCTTTAACGGAAGTCCCAGGATTTTTGATTAAGGCAATCACCCGCATAGCAGAGGTGGGCAAGGGAGGCAGAGCTTGTACCCGCTTTAAGATATGTTCTAATTTGATAGACAATTGGACTCCTCCTTCGCCTATTTAAAAATGTGAGTTAGAATTAAGCTGATAATGCTAAGGACCAATGCTCCGAGAAACGCGCTGGAAAAACTAGAAATGGTAAAGCCTGAGACGAGCTTTGCTGTCAAGGCGAGCATAACTCCATTAATCACTAAGGTGAATAAACCCAAGGTCAAAAGTTGTAAAGGAAAGGTAAAAAATGAAAAGATTGGCCGAACTAGAGTATTAACCAGTCCCCAAACGAGTGCCGCCATAATTGCGGTTGAGAAGCTGGCAAGGTAGAGGCCAGGAACAAGCCGTGTCATTAAAAGTAGAGCAAATGCATTAATTAACAAACGAATGAGTAGTCCAATCATAAATCAGTGATCTCCTTTTCTACTGCATTTTTTAAGACGACAAGGGAAAACTAACCTTAAAGAATTGTGGGAGAGTCTGGAAAGGAGCGTGTACATATTGAAGAGATTACGATTCTTTTTAATCGTTTTTTCGTTATGTCTTAGTTTAACCATAAATGGCTGTGGTCTACAAGGGCTTTTAGGCAACAAAAACAAAACTTCTTCAACAAATACGGGTGGAACACAAACAATCATGGCAGTTTCTCTGAGTGAAGATGATCCAAATAAACTACTTATTACCAAAGGGATCGATGATTTGGCGAAAAAGGAAAACGTGCAAGTGAAATATATTGACCAAAGCGCCGTAGGAACTGACTCACCTTTAAAAGGTGCCAAGATCCTAATTTATCAAGGGGGTAATGCCAGCGTTTTACAGGAGTCGCAAACTCAAAAAATTCCTATTTTAGCGTTAACTCAACTTCCTCCCGGCATAAAAGCCGAAGGTATAATCACCCCAGATCAGGAAAAGGCTGGGGAGCTTATGGCTCAAACATTGGTAAGTAAAGTCTCGGAGGGTCAGGTTGTAATTTTACAAGGTGATCCAAACGAAAGCGGATTTCAAGAACGTTTAGCTGGAAATAAAGCGGTACTTAGCAAATATCCTAAGATCACCGTGCAAACAATCGGAGGTTCTCCAGGGTCTGAAGCAGTTACCAAGCAAAGTTTGGTGGACTATCTTCAGAAAAATCCTGGTAAGGTACAAGGAATCATGGCTCAAACTGATAAATTAGCGACCTTAGCAAACGAAGTATTAAAGCAAGCGCAGTTGGATAAGAAAATTATGTTAGTTGGTGGACAAGCCAGCCTAGCGTCATTAGCGCGTATGGCGAGCGGTGCTCAAGTAGGTGATATTGATACTTCCCCCTATCTGCAGGGTGTCAATGCGTATCAATGGGCTCAGAAAATCATAAAAAAAGAACCCTTAGAGGTCAACGATTCGATTACAAGTGAACAAGGGGAAATTCCGGCGAAGATTGTTCAGGTTAAAGCTGTGACACCAGAAAATATTGCGGTAGTCCAGAAGAGTTACACAAAGACCCTGCAGAGTGCAGAACAAGATAAGAAGCAAACAGAGCAGGCGGGGCAGGCCTCCAAATCGAAAGATCAATCGAAAGATCAAGGGCAAGCCACGAAAACGGATCAAAGCGCTGATAAGTCAGGAGCAAGCAGCGAAGGACAGGCAGCGAAATCAAGCACTATCCCTCCCGGCGTTCAAAAAGTGACAGAACGGGTCAAAACAGAAACAACCCGAGACTATCTAGATGCCCAAGGAAAAGTCATTGGCACCGAAAAAATCACCAATGAGCAAGTGAAAACGGTTCCTCCCGACATGCTGAAGGCTGAGCAACCCAAAGACGCTGCCACGTCGAAAGATCAAGGGGATCAGTCTGGAAAGGATTCAGGTACGGCAAAAAAATAGAAGGCATTAAGATACTTTAACTCTGAGTAAGCTGAACGTAATTTCGGCTTACTCTTTTACTCGGTGCCAGCCAATTTTTCCTTATGTTCTTGTAGGACGAGTGGTATAATATAGTTATATTTAATAATTGTATAACTCGTAGTTTAGATGTAAAATAAAATAAGAAGTATTACAAATTATCGAGTTTTGGAACCAAATAGAAGGTCTAAGCAGCCGAGCGCAATATAGTCATAATCTATTGATTGAAAAGGAGACCGGAGCATGGAATTCCGTTTACATGCCCCTTATAAAGCGGCGGGGGATCAGCCTCAGGCCATAGATGCTCTGGTCGCTGGGGTGAATGAGGGAAAGCGGTATCAGACGTTACTGGGGGTCACAGGATCTGGCAAGACCTTTACAATGGCTAATATAATTGAGAAGGTGCAGCGACCCACTCTCATCCTTGCGCATAACAAAACGTTAGCTGCGCAGCTTTATAGCGAGTTTAAGGAGTATTTTCCGGAAAATGCCGTGGAGTACTTCGTGAGTTACTACGATTATTACCAACCGGAGGCTTATGTGCCTTCCAGTGATACGTTTATTGAGAAAGACGCTTCCATTAACGATGAAATTGAGAAATTGCGTCACTCAGCGACCGCTTCCCTGCTTGAGCGTCGTGATGTGATTGTTGTGGCCAGCGTTTCCTGTATCTACGGCTTAGGTTCTCCCGAGGATTACCGTGATCTTGTTCTTTCATTAAGGCAGGGACAAGTGATCGATCGTAACGAGATTTTGCGCAAGTTAATTGCTATCCAATATGACCGCAATGATATAGCGTTTGCCCGGGGTACGTTCCGCGTGCGCGGAGATGTCGTTGAGATCTATCCGGCAGCATCAAGTGATCGTGTACTTCGAGTGGAGATGTTCGGAGATGAAATTGAACACATCTACGAAATTAATTATTTGACGGGTGAGATTTTAGGCGAACGCCACCATGCCTCCATTTTCCCGAATTCTCACTATGTGACTGCTCAAGAAAAGGTTATGGAGGCCGCCGAAAATATCGAAAAAGAACTGGATGAACGAATAAAAGTTTTAAAATCCGAGGACAAACTCGTAGAGGTTCAGCGTCTTGAGCAACGGACACGCTATGATTTGGAAATGCTCAGAGAAATGGGCTTTTGTAATGGAATCGAAAATTATTCACGTCATTTGACGTTCCGTGAACCAGGCGAGACGCCTTATACTTTACTACATTATTTCCCCGAGGATTTTCTTCTTTTTGTGGATGAATCCCACGTGTCGCTTCCTCAAGTCAGAGGGATGTATGAAGGAGACCGTTCGCGCAAAACTACGTTGGTAAACTATGGCTTTCGCCTTCCATCTGCTTTGGATAATCGACCCCTGACGTTTGCGGAGTTTGAACGAACGATTAAACAAAGCGTCTTTGTGAGTGCGACACCTGGGCCCTATGAACTGGCACACTGTCCGACGCTTGTGGAACAAATTATTCGACCCACAGGGTTATTGGATCCAGAGGTCATTGTCCATCCAACGAAAGGACAAATCGATGATTTGCTGGGCGAAATTAGAGCGCGGATCGCTAGAGATGAACGAGTCCTCGTTACGACATTAACAAAGAAGATGGCTGAGGATCTCACGGATTACTTCAAAAACCTAGAAATTAAGGTGAAATACCTGCATTCGGATATAAAGACACTTGAACGTGTGGAAATTCTGCGAGAGCTTCGCCTTGGAGCGATTGACGTCGTCGTGGGTATTAACCTCTTGCGGGAAGGCCTGGATTTACCGGAAGTTTCCCTCGTTGCAATTCTCGATGCAGATAAAGAAGGATTTCTTAGGTCTGATCGTTCTCTCATTCAGACCATTGGCCGTGCAGCACGTCATGCTCAAGGCAAAGTCATCATGTATGGAGATAAAATTACAAGATCGATGCAGCTCGCCTTAGATGAAACGAATCGTCGCCGGGAAATACAAATGGCTCATAACGAGAAAATGGGGATTACCCCTCAAACGATTATTAAGGCAGTCCATGATGCACCAGAAGCAACGAGAGTTGCCGAGCTAAAGCAAGCCTATGGAGCTAAGCTCCCACCTGAAGAGCTCGCTGCACTCGTCAAGAGTTTAGAACAAGAAATGCGCACGGCAGCGCGAGATCTCGATTTCGAACGAGCCGCCGAGCTCAGGGATGTTATGATCGAGTTAAAAGGGGAAGAAAATAAATACAAGGTGACAAGCCAACAGCGGGGAACTAAAAGCAAAAAATTTGACCATAAAGCACAGCAAAAATCGGTGTCTTACCGAAAAGAAAAGAAGTGAGGCCAATCATGACCCAAGACTACTTACGTGTGCGTGGCGCACGTTCCCATAATTTAAAAAACATCGACATCGATATCCCGCGCGACAAACTTGTGGTGATCACTGGGTTATCCGGTTCAGGGAAATCATCCCTAGCCTTTGATACAATATATGCCGAGGGGCAGCGGCGGTATGTGGAGTCACTGTCTGCCTATGCTCGGCAGTTCTTGGGGCAGATGGATAAACCCGATGTCGATTCCATCGAAGGGCTTTCCCCTGCAATTTCTATCGATCAGAAGACGACGAACCGCAATCCCCGCTCAACAGTGGGTACGGCGACGGAAGTCTCTGATTATCTCCGTCTGTTATTTGCTCGGATTGGGCATCCGCATTGTCCAAAGTGTGGTCGAGGAATTTCTCAGCAGACGGTCCAGCAAATGGTTGATCAAATTATGCGTTTACCAGAGCGGACCAAGTTGCAGATATTAGCGCCGCTCGTTAAAGGGAAAAAAGGGGAACATCAAAGGGTTTTTGAGGAAGCCCGTAAAGCAGGGTATGTTCGGGTACGAGTCGACGGAGAAACGCGGGATCTTAGTGAGGATATCGAACTGGCAAAAACCAAAAAACACTCCATCGAAGTCGTCATCGATCGTATTTCACTAAAACCCGAGAGTGCTGAACGTTTGGCTGATTCTCTGGAAACAGCGCTCAAACTTGGCGAAGGGAATGTCATCGCCGACATTACCGACGGAGAAGAGCTACTCTTTAGCGAGAATTTTGCTTGTCCGGACTGCGGTATTGCACTTGAAGAAATTTCTCCGCGTCTTTTTTCCTTTAACAGTCCCTACGGGGCTTGTCCGGCGTGTACAGGCCTTGGCGCAAATCTGATCGTTGACATTGATCTTCTTCTTCCTGACCATTCTCTGTCTTTGGCGACTGGGGCGATCGCGCCTTGGGCTAAATCTGCATCGAATTATTATCCGAAGATGATGGGGGCCGTGGCGCTCAACCTGGGGTTTGGGATGGATACTCCGTTAAAAGAGCTCGATGAAAGACAGTGGAAGGGTCTGCTCTATGGAACCGAAACTCCCATTCGTTTCCAGTATCAAAATATCTTCGATCAATTAAAAACGTATAATACCAATTTTGAAGGGCTGGTCCCCTATTTTGGACGGCGGTATAGGGAGTCGACATCGGATATGGTACGCGTCGAAATTGAAGGCTATATGAGTGAATACCCCTGCCCAGACTGTCAAGGGAAGCGCCTGAAACCAGAGGCGTTAGCAGTGAAGGTGGGCGGGATCTCAATTGATGATTTGACGCGCCTACCCATTACCGAAGCAATAAGCTTCTTGAATAAACTAATCCTCACGTCCAAAGAGGAAACGATTGCTCATCAGATCTTGAAAGAAATTAGGGAGAGACTGGGCTTCTTGATAAATGTCGGACTGGACTACCTAACACTGGGTCGTGCTGCGGGGTCACTCTCGGGTGGCGAAGCACAGCGGATTCGCTTGGCCACTCAGATTGGGTCAAGCTTGATGGGGGTGCTTTATGTTCTAGATGAACCGAGCATAGGGCTCCACCAGCGAGATAATGCTCGTCTTCTCTCAACCCTTAAACGCTTACGGGATCTGGGGAATACGTTGATTGTCGTCGAGCATGATGAAGATACGATGATTGCGGCAGATCACATTATTGATATCGGCCCGGGTGCTGGAGTTCATGGCGGACAGATCGTAGCCGAAGGTACGATCGAGGAAATCAAGGCCAATAAAGAATCGATCACGGGGCAATATTTGAGCGGAAAAAAACAGATTGCAGTGCCCGAGACAAGGCGGCAGCCAAATGGAAAGTGGCTCGAAGTTTTCGGTGCTCGAGAAAACAACCTGAAGGATGTTCACGTGCGCATTCCTTTGGGCCTGTTTACCTGTGTGACTGGGGTTTCGGGCTCTGGAAAAAGCACCTTGGTCAATGAGATCATCTATAAAGGCTTAGCCTCCAAACTGGGTGGGGCGCGGCATCGTGCTGGAGCGCACGATCGCCTAGAAGGGTTGGAATATCTGGACAAGATCATCGATATTGACCAGTCTCCGATCGGACGGACCCCCCGTTCAAACCCAGCGACGTATACTGGCGTTTTTAGTTTTATCCGAGAACTTTTTTCAATTACACCAGAAGCGAAGATGCGGGGGTACAAACCCGGTCGATTTAGCTTCAACGTCAAAGGCGGCCGTTGTGAGGCCTGTCATGGAGATGGGATTATCAAGATTGAAATGCATTTCCTTCCAGACGTCTACGTTCCCTGTGAAATTTGCGAGGGGAAACGATATAATAGGGAGACTTTGGAAGTGCGCTATAAAGGCAAAAGTATTGCTCAAGTTCTCGACATGACCGTCGATGAAGCGGTAGAATTCTTCAAAGCAGTACCTAAAATTTCTCGGAAGTTTCAGACGATGCAGGATGTCGGGTTGGGGTATATTCGTCTTGGGCAGCCCGCAACCACCTTATCAGGGGGAGAAGCCCAGCGTATTAAGCTTGCTACAGAATTGAGCAAACGCAGCACGGGGAAAACAATTTATATTCTCGATGAGCCGACGACCGGCTTGCACACGGCAGATATCGACAAACTCCTCCAAGTGCTCCACCGCTTGGTGGATGCGGGGGACACAGTGCTTGTTATTGAGCATAATCTTGATGTCATCAAAACGGCAGACTGGCTCATTGACCTCGGACCTGAAGGGGGCAACCGGGGTGGAGAAGTGCTCGTCACAGGAAACCCAGAGGAGGTTGCTGCTTTCCCGTCCTCGTATACGGGGCAGTATCTTAAGCGTTATTTAGGGCAGTTAGGGTAGTTAGGGTAGTTAAGTTAGTAAGGGGCACGACACTTCGTGCCCAAAGGATAGAGGAGTGAAAAAAGTATTGGCAATTCGATTAGTGGCGATGGATCTCGATGACACATTACTGAGAGATGATTGGACGATTTCTCCGCGAGTGCTCAAGGCGATTCAAAAAGCCAAGGAGCAGGGCGTTAAAATGACGATTGCTACCGGGCGCATGTCGATCTCTGCACGTCCTTATGCAGAGCAATTAGGGTTAGATGTCCCAGTCATCACGTACCATGGGGCGATGATTCAACAGGCTTTAAGCGGCGAAATCCTTTTTCGACGGGTTATTCCCAGCGCTCTCGCCACCGAGATTGTCCGGTATGTTTCGGGACAAGGGATTTATGTACAGGTCTATCTCAAGGACCGTGTCATTTCGGAGGTCTTAAATGAGTGGTCGGAGGAATATGAACGGATCGCCAGTGTCCGTATTGAGAAAGCTGACCTGGCAGCTTTGCTCGCCCAAGAACCCGAAGGGGTAGAAAAGATCCTCCTGATGGCCAAAGAATCCGACCTAGATCAAGTGGCACCCGTATTGAGAAAGCTGTACGGGGAAAAAGTTCATCTGACGAAATCGAAACCCTGTTTCTTAGAAATGACAGACTGTTCGGTTAACAAAGGGGTCGCCTTGGCCGCGTTGGCAGAACGCCTTGGTATCGCCCAGAAAGACGTGATGGCGATTGGGGACAGCTTCAACGATTTAGAAATGATTAAATATGCTGGTGTAGGCGTAGCGATGGGAAACGCCCGAGCTGAAATTAAAGAACATGCCAATATTATTACCGCCTCAAATGAGGAAGATGGGGTGGCAGAGGCCATCGAACGCTATGTACTAGATTAGAATTGTATAGGATGGGGGATTAGGTTGATGGACATGAAAACAGTTCGACTCACAGCGCGGGAAAAACTTAAGGGGTTCTGCCGTGTTTGCCCCGAATGTAATGGCAAGGCCTGTGCAGGAGAAGTACCAGGTATGGGCGGGTTGGGTACCTCAGCATCGTTTAAAAACAATGTGGAAGCACTCGCTGAGTTCCGACTTAATATGAGGACGCTTCATGGTGCCAAAAATCCGGATACAAGGTACAAACTCTTCGGTCAAGAACTTTCAACGCCCATTCTCGGAGCACCCATTACCGGTAATACTTATAACATGGGTGGAGCGATGAATGAAGAAGAATGGGCGGAGGCGTCTATTCAGGGGTGTATATCAGCAGGGACTTTAGGGTGTACTGGGGATGGAGCTGACCCTGCAATGTATAATTCTGGAGTGAAGGCTATCCAGAAGGCTCAAGGTCGTGGTATCCCGTTCATCAAACCGCGGGAGCAGGAAGACGTCTTCAACTATCTGCATCAAGCGGAGGAAGCCGGAGTGCTAGCGGTGGGCATGGATATCGATGGGGCTGGTCTAGTCACCATGGCTTTAAAGGGGCAGCCTGTTGGGCCAAAAACTAAAGCTGAAATGAAAGCAATTATTTCCAGCACGTCGTTACCGTTTATCGTTAAAGGCGTGATGACGGTGGACGAAGCAGTCATGGTACTTGAGATGGGTGCAGCAGCCATCGTCGTATCAAACCATGGAGGGCGAGTGCTCGATCATACCCCAGGAACTGCGGAAATCTTGTCAGAAATCGCTGCCGCGGTTGATGGACGAATTCCCGTGATTGTGGACGGCGGAATCAGGTCAGGTACAGACGTTTTAAAAATGTTAGCACTCGGTGCGGATTTGGTTCTGATCGGCAGGCCGCTCATCGTTGCTGCCTACGGCGGAGGTGCAGAGGGAATCTCTATAGCAGTTAATACGATGACGAATGAATTGAAACAGGCTATGATTTTGACCGGATGTGCAACACTTGGAGAGATTACCATGGATGTGTTGTTTTAAAAACGAGAAACGGTCAAGTCTTTATTTGCTAAGAACGGAATACAATTAGGCATATGAAAAGAAATAACTCAAAATAGACTTGAATTCTGACTGGGTATTTTTTAAATGTGCCTTAACGGAAGTAAGCGGGTAAGGTGGAGACAGAGACAATGCGTATAAAAAATTGGCGAACTTGGCGCGTAACGCTTGTACAGCTGACGCTTGTGACGAGTATGTTGCTCTTTAGTGGATGCCAACCGGTTACGCCCACCAAGGCGGTGGTTCCTTTGGCAGGGACGGCAATGCTCTCTCAAGCGCCGACATTGGAAAGAGAGAACCAAGAAATCCCGCATTTTCCGGTGACGCCACAGGCGCCAAACCCACTCCCAATACAAAAAACAGAACCCATCCCTGAACAAAACGTTGAACCAACCCCTTCCGTTCCTATCGATGAGAGTGATAAAGCGCCGGCTCCCACGCCTCCTCCAGCAATTCCCCAAACTCCGATTCATCCGTATTATGATTTGGGGGGTGCCCCGCCGAGTGCACCAGGCCTGTCGATGCGGGTAAGAGTCTTTAATGCCGAACCTCCAAAGATTGCCTATCTAACATTTGATGACGGACCTTATCCTGAAACTACACCTCGCATCCTTAAGATTCTTCAGGATGAGGGTGTAAAAGCGACGTTTTTCGTATTGGGAAGGCAAGTTGAGCGGCATCCAGAGCTCTTGAAAGTCGAATATAAGCAAGGGCAGGGGATCGGTAATCATAGTTATTCTCATGATTACCGTTCGCTTTATCGCAGTCCGGAAGCTTTCTTAGCAGAAATTAAACAAACTGAAGAACTTATTAATAAAACAATCGGGGCTCGTCCTCAAATCGTTCGGGCACCTGGAGGGACTCAAGGCCATTTCCATGTCAATTATTACAATGCACTTGATGCCGCGGATTATTTAATCTATGACTGGAATGTCAGCATTGGAGATGCAGATGCTCCTCTCGTCCCGGTAGACCAACTTATACGGAACGTTGAAGTCCAAGTGCCTGGTAAGTCGCGGATTATTATCTTAATGCATGACGCGGGGGCTAAGCTGACAACCGTCGATGCGCTTCCCCAAATTATCCAGTATCTCAAACGACAGGGATACGCTTTCGGGGTGATCACACCGAAAGTCGCTCCCATCCTTTTCCCAGGGGGATTTCATGGTTAATGTTCAGAATTGATTGGGTCTCTTCGTCTAACAACGGGGGGCCCATTTTTTTGTCGATTGTTGTTACAAATTGTAGAATATCTATTAGCGAAATAACAAGGATATTCGCCGTAATTTATAGAATATTACAGATTAGAGAACTATATCGGAGGCTAGCAATTTGACAAGTAAAGAAGGTGCAGTTAAACCCCTTACCCTATTAAAAGAGAAAGACTTTAGCCTATTATTAATGGGGCAATTTGTTTCAGCGTTAGGTGATAAACTCCATTATGTCGCGTTGGGCGTCTTAATCTACCGCCTGACAGGGAGTGCCCTTGAAGTAGGAAAGATGACCCTGGCGGCTTTTTTACCGTATTTATTATTTGGACTGATAGCCGGCGCTTATGTTGATCGTTGGGATAAGAAACGTACGATGATTACTGCCGATTTGTTAAGGGCTGTTTTTGTGGGCCTCATTCCTATCTTAATAGGGTATTCCATCAACTTAGTGTATCTGTTGACGTTTTTGAGCACAACGGCGAACTTGTTTTTTAGTCCTGCAAAAATGGCGGTCATTCCTGCTATTTTTACGAAAGAAAAGATTCTCACGGCAACGTCTTTGGCTGAGACGGCTGAAAATATTACTGAAATTTTAGGGTACGGATTGGCAGGAGTGCTAATCATGTTTATCCCGATTCAAAAGGTGTTTTATCTGGACTCCTTAACCTTTTTGCTGTCGGCGGCCTTTATCGTTGCGATGCGTTTTAAATTTGAAACTCGCAATCAAGTAAAAGATAGATTTGCTAAGGAAAACGAGCCACACATCCTTCAAGATATTTTGGAGGGGTTGGCCTATATCTGGAAAACGAAAGTCCTAGCATCGACTCTCCTAACATACTGTTTAGTCCTACTTATTTTCAGCGGCTTTAATCCCCTGATTTTTGTCTATGCCCTCGATACGTTGAAAACATCAACCGTCGGACTGGGAATCCTTGAAGCGAGCGCAGCGGTTGGTATCTCCGCAGGAAGTATAGCTATTAGCTTTTGGGGAAGTGGCATGAATAAACAACGGCTGGTGCTATGGGGATATTTCATCTCTGGACTGACAATCGCAATCCTAGGGATTTTCCCTATTTATCCCCTCGCACTTGTCGGTTTTTTCGTCTCAGGAGCTTCTAACGCCATGTTTCTAATCCCCATTCAAAGTATCTTTCAGGAAGAAACGGCAGCCCCTATGAGGGGAAGAGTCTTCAGCGCCCGCTTTGCCATAACTCGGGTGGCTTTTATGGGATCTGTTAGTTTATTGACCTATGGTGCCACGCACCTTGGGGTAGAAAAAGTTTATCTGTTATCCGGTCTAACGTTGGTTATGGGGACACTTATTCTGTTCGGAATAACTTCCCTAAATGGGAAGAAAGTACCTGCGCAAAAATATTTGTGAGAGTTGGCATAAGAATTGCATTAAAGAGCCTAAACCGCTATACTTAAAGCGAAGGGGGTTATCGATTTTGCGTGTTCTTTTGGTTGCCCTCAATGCAAAATATGTACATACAAATCTTGCCCTTCGCTATTTGCGAGAAGGTGTCGCTGCTGTTTACTCGGACGTATTACTTCGGGAATTTAGTATCAACGAACATATTGAGCAAATCGCTGGGGAAATCTATGAAGCCAAGGCCGATGTCGTTGGCTTTTCATGTTATATTTGGAACATCAAAGAAACCATTGCTGTAATTAGACATCTCCATCCGGTCTGTCCGGAGGTGCGGTTTGTGCTTGGCGGACCAGAAGTATCTTTCGAGGCCGAAGCGTTCCTCCTCGAAAATCCCGAGATAGATGCCCTTGTGATCGGTGAAGGGGAGAAAACATTCCTCGAGTTACTACAGACGTGGCAGGACGGACGGGATCTTGCGAACGTCCTAGGCATAGCAGTCAGGGCAGAGAATGGGGACGTCATTGTCAATGCTCCGTGCCTAACCCCTCTTGATTTAAACGCCTTGCCGTTACCATATAAGCAAAACGAAGACTTCACAGGACGGCTAGTTTATGTTGAAACAACCAGAGGATGCCCGTTTAACTGTCAGTATTGCTTGTCCTCCACCTTTCAGGGAGTTCGATTTTTAGAGCCTGAACGGTTTCGTCGGATGTTCCGTCATTTACTGGCAAGTGGTGCTCGTACGATAAAATTTGTCGATAGGACCTTCAATGCTAATAAACGACACGCTTTAAACATTTTGGACATTGTGCGTGAAGAGAGTGATAATCATCTAGAGGGAAGGCCGATACGTGTTCATTGTGAAATGGCAGGGGACCTATTGGACGAAGAATGGATGGATTATTTCAGGAATTATCCGTCCGGTTTAATCCAATTAGAAATCGGTGTTCAGTCCACGCACCAGCCGACCTTGGAGATCGTTTCCCGGCCTCAAAATTTCAGGGCTTGGAAAAAATACATACCGGAAATTCAAGCGTTAGAAATACCGCTTCACTTGGATCTGATTGCAGGGTTACCAGAGGAAAACTGGATTACCTTCCGAACCTCATTTAACGATGTCTACGACGTAAAAGCGGATATGTTACAACTTGGATTCTTAAAAGTACTGAAAGGATCAGGACTCCGCCAGCAAAGTAATCGTTATGGACTGGTGTTCACCCCCGATCCTCCCTATACTATTTTAGAAACTCCAGACTTGTCACATGGCGAAATACTTCAATTATTACGCATGGAAGACGTTCTCGATAAATACTATAATTCTGGGAAGTTTCTACATGCCTTGAATGAAGCTCTAAAACTATTTCCAACGTCGTTTGATTTTTATCATGAGTTTGCAGAATTTTGGCAGCAAAGGGATTGGTTTCATCGCAAGTGGCAGGGCAAAGCACTCTTCGATAAGTTGTGGGAATTCCTCCAGATCGTTCTCGCCCAGATGCCAAAGGGACGTGTTGCACTAGGAGAGGAAATTCGCGATGCTCTGCGTTTTGATTATTACTTGTGGGAGCGTCCGAACAGCATCCCTGATTATCTCAGGAACGACCAAGGCGAAGACCTACGCCGGGATGCTTATTGGGAAAGCGTCGTCCCGGAGTTCCAAGACATGGATCGGCGGCAGTGGAACCGTAACACGGCAGTGGCTTATTTTACGTCCGATGTGGTATCTATCACGGACGCTAGAACCCCTTGCTGGTATCTTTTCCACTATCAACAGGGGAAGGCGAAGGCCTATCGGTATCAAGGAAACGCTCTCGAGCAAGGATATACTCCTTCGGAAGTTTAGTTGAATTTAGCAGGAGAAAACTCGATATTCGAACCACGAACTTCGGACTTCGAACTACGATTTAGGAGTGCAGTGCAATGACTTCCCGAAATTTTCTACGCCAGATAATAACTCGAGGATTCAGTGTTCTAATGGTATTTTTGCTTGTTACGGGGTGTGCGAAAGCAGCTCAAACGGGACAGCCTGGAGGGCCAGCCCCAGCGGTGGTGTCTATCTGGCATTCCCTGCAAGGGGCAGAGGCTAATGCCTTACAAGAACAGATTCAAACGATCACGAAGGCCCATCCTGAGGTGATCATTAAACTGAAATATGTGCGGGAAGACAATTTTGTGGCCTTTTCCTATCAAGCAGAAGCAGGCGGGGAGGGCCCGGAGATATTCATCGCTTCAAGGGAGATTATCCACCAACTTTATGGGCAGGGAGCTTTGGCAAAAGCAGCTTACAGCGATTCGGAAGCATTTCCTGCTGCTCTGGCCGGCTTTCGCTATGGAGGCGTGGGGTATGCTCTCCCGTGGCTGACGGATGTTCCTATGCTTTACTTTAGAACGGATACAGCCAGCGTTCCAGCCAATTTGACCGACCTTTTCTCAGCCAAAGGGGGAATTTCCACCGCCGTGTCAAATACGGCCATGCTTTCAACCTGGTGGAATGGGCAAGGTGGGCGTTTGATGAATGCAGGAAATCCAAGCTTGGATGATCCTAATAATGTCTTGTTTCTTCAACAACTCATGGCTTGGCGGAGAGACAAGGTGCTTCGAATCGACCCGGATGCACTGAGTGCATTTGCGGCTGGGAAAACACCCTTTCTGCTTGCTGGGGCAAGTCAAGCTAAACTCTTAACTCAGCAAAGCGTACCTTGGGGAAGCCTGCCGTTGAACGACTTAGTAGGTGGGCAAGGACAACCGCTACTAGGCACGACACTGGGGATCGCAAATTCTGAGATTAAGACGACGGCGGCGATGATGCCCGCTATTCAGACCGTAGAGAAAGCCTTGCTCACAGCGGAGGTAGAAGGGGCACTGTGGCAAGCGGGAGGCCTTCTACCAGCCAATACAGGGTACTATCGTCGCCCAGAAGCCCTGAAAGGGGTCCTTCCACAGGCAAATATTACCCTAGCAAAGGCCTGGCCTTTAGAAGGAAACGCCCCGGAATGGAAGTTGATTCCTCTGCAAGATACGGCGTGGAGTGACGCCCTTGCCGGAAACGCCCGGTTCGCTGACGCGCTAGCAAGTGCGCAAGCGCAAGCTGGAAAAGCCCTAGCAGCCAAGGGGCAGCCGTAGAAAACTCGCTTACGCTAAAGCGGAACATCAGGACTTCGTTGAGGGAGTCATGAAAGTGGATGAAATGAGCTTAGGGGGTGAAAGCAATGGATAAAAAAGGATTAGAGTTAATTGTCATCACGGGTTTGTCCGGAGCAGGACGGACTCAGGCCATGCAAAGCCTTGAAGACCAAGGGTTTTTCTGTGTCGATAATTTACCGCCCACCTTTCTTGTGAAATTCGCAGAGCTTTGTGCCCAGTCCCAGGGAAAGGTCTCTAAAGCAGCGATTGTTTGTGATCTGCGCGGAGGGGCATTTTTTTCCTCGCTCAGTGAGGCCTTAAGCAATTTGGAAAAGGAAGGCTTTCATCTTGAGGTTCTCTTTTTAGATGCATCGGATGAAACGTTGATACGGAGATATAAAGAATCCCGGCGTCGCCATCCGCTTTCTCCACAAGGACGGGTTTTAGACGGGATTCAGGCCGAACGCCAGCAGCTGGAGGAACTAAGAATCCGAGCAGACAACATTATCGACACGACGAGCTTAAGTTCCCAACAACTCCGCCAGCGAGTGGCTGAACTTTTTTGTAAAACAGACGGGCTAGACCAAATGGCTCTTTCGGTGATCTCCTTTGGTTTTAAATACGGAATTCCGCTGGACGCGGATCTTGTCATGGATGTGCGCTTTCTACCGAATCCGTTTTATGTGGAAACCTTACGTTCACTAACCGGAGAGCATATTCTGGTTCAGGAGTATGTCTTTGGAAATAAGATTGCCCAAGAGTTTATGGAGAAATACTTGGCCTTGCTCGAATACATTCTTCCTCAATATGTTAAAGAGGGAAAAAACCACCTGACTATCGGTATCGGCTGCACGGGTGGCCAACATCGCTCCGTGGCGATCGCTGAACGGGTTGGACAATTTTTACGGGACCATCACTACGCCCTTAATATAAAACATCGGGACGCTGTCAAAAACCAAAAGTGTGGAACTGCACGATGAGCTCTAAAAAGCGTGAGGGATTCTCACGATATCTGAAATGGCTCTATCCGAATCTAAAGGTGAAACGGTGGTTTATGCTCGCTCTGCTCGGAATCTTCCTTTTCGCTACTGGGTTTTCGGTCATGAATGACGGAGTGGCACTTGGATACGCGGAGTTGCAATTTCGAGAGGTTATTTATCGGTTAACGGGAAGTGCACAGCACACGGCCGTTCCGACCGGGGCGGTCATTAGTGTCTTGGGTATTTTTGCGATCATCCTGGGATTTAAAAATATGCTGTATTCAATTATTTCGGCCGTCCTCCCAGATAATGAAGGCAGAATAGTTGATACGGTCTATGCACACCATCATTTAAGTCGAGGACCGAAGATAGTAGTGGTCGGTGGGGGAACGGGGCTTTCTGCTCTCCTGCGTGGGCTTAAGCAGTATACTTGTAATCTCACAGCCATCGTTACTGTCACGGACGATGGGGGAAGCTCTGGAAAATTAAGAAGTGAAATGGGTATACAACCGCCTGGGGATGTGCGAAACTGTCTTGTAGCCTTGGCGGATACCGAGGACATCATGGATACCCTTTTTTCGTACCGTTTTGAAAACGGAGCACTTGAGGGACATAGTCTGGGCAACCTCCTGCTGGCAGGGCTTACCGATACGTTTGGCGATTTTCAAAAAGGAATAGAACAGGTCAGTAAAGTATTTGCGATCCGTGGGAAGGTGTTTCCCTCTACCTTAAAACAAGTGGTGCTGATAGCAGATTTAGAGGATGGGCGCCGAGTCGCAGGGGAGACAACGGTTCGGAACACCGAGGGAAAGATCCATCGAGTTTATCTGGAACCCAGGGATTGCGCCGCCTTGCCGGATGCTTTGCAGGCCCTTGAAGAGGCAGATCTCATCGTTCTGGGTCCAGGAAGTCTCTATACGAGTGTGCTGCCAAATTTGCTAGTTCTAGGCTTAAGGGAGAAAATACGGCAAGTAAAAGCACCCTGTGTCTACGTATGTAACGTTATGACCGAAAAAGGGGAGACTGACGACTACCGGGTGTCGGATCATCTTAAAGCGATTCTGGACCATTGCGGTCCAGGTTTTGTCGACGCGGTGCTGGCCAATAAGGGAGAAGTTACTGCACCAAGTTTAAAGCGGTATGTTAAGGAAGAAGCCGTTCCAGTCATTACAGACCCCAAAGAAGTCGAACTACTAGGGGCCAAGTATTTTGAGGCGCATTTGGTACAAGAAGGGGACGTCGTTCGCCATGATTCTGATTGCTTGGCTAAAGAACTTATTCGGTTACTCTTTCGGTTTAAACCTATGGGAGAGCGCATCGCCTTAGTCGATGCCTATCTGCTCACCCAGAAGCTCCGTAAAAATTCCTAGAGAGGGGGCTTTAGAAATTGTCCTTTAGTGCTGTAACCAAAGAAGAACTGGCACGCTTAAGCGGTCAGAAATCTTGTTGTGAGTTATCTGAACTGGCAGCTTTAGTTCGTATGGATGGAACACTCCAAATCAGCGCTAATCAACAATACGCTTTGAATGTGACGACAGAAAGTGCTCCGGTAGCTCGTAAAATCTATCGTTTGGCTAAGGATGTGCTGAAGCGTCCAGTAGATATTGTGGTTCGACGCAAACTTCGCCTCCGTAAAAATAATTCGTATTTAGTGAGAATTTACCCTCGCGGGTTGAAAGATTTACAAAACTTAGGCCTCGTTGATGAGAAAGGCCAAATCTACCATGGAATTGCCCCTAATCTAATTAAAAAGCGTTGTGATCAAAAAGCCTATCTCAGAGGGGCCTTTTTGGCTGGGGGTTCCATTAATAATCCAGAGGGCACCTATCACCTTGAAATTGTGAGTAATGATGAGGAGCATGCCAAAGCGTTATGCCAATTGATCAATCGTTTTAAATTAGGGGCCAAAATTAGCATGCGCAAGCATTGGTATGTCGTATATCTCAAAGAAAGTGAACATATTGTGGATTTTATCGGCTTTATTGGAGCGCATTGTGCCCTTTTAGAATTTGAAAACGTTCGAGTACTGAAAGATGTCCGAAATCAAGTCAATCGCTTGGTGAATTGTGAGACTGCAAATCTCGATAAAATCGTAGACGCCGCGGTGCGTCAGTTGGAGAACATCCAGCTTATTGCGGATACAATAGGACTACAATCGTTGCCGCCGACACTTCGGGAGATGGCAGAGCTCCGGCTGGAATATAGAGACGCCAGCTTAAAAGAACTTGGTGAATTGTTGCGTCCAAAAGTCGGTAAATCCGGTGTCAATCACAGAATGAGGAAAATCGATGAATTCGCTGAACGAATAAGGAACCAACAAAAATCCAAACAATAAAATAAAGCAAAAGCAAAAGCAAAACAAAGTAATGCAATGCAATGCAATGCAAAGTACATAGGTCCTAAAAACGGGGAGAGGGGATGAAATAGGTGGGCTTAGGTTATGGCTTGAATCTAGAGCAAACTCAAAAACTTATGATGACTCCCGAATTGCGT
The DNA here is from genome assembly GCA_036569365.1 of Desulfosporosinus sp. Classification (GTDB taxonomy): domain Bacteria; phylum Bacillota; class Desulfitobacteriia; order Desulfitobacteriales; family Desulfitobacteriaceae; genus Desulfosporosinus. Next base: position 18,530 of record DATCQU010000061.1, read on the forward strand.
CAAGCAATTACTATTTTACAATTGTCCGCACTCGAACTTTCCTCATATGTTGAGGAACAGATTTTAGAGAATCCTTTGCTGGAAATACAAGAGGAAAGTATGGATAATAAAGGAGAAGCAGACGCCCCTGCAGTGGAAGAAAAACTGGCTGATGAGAAGTGGGATGTGGACTGGCAGGACTATTTTCATGATCAAGACGATAATAAAGTTCGTCAGGAACGGGTAGTTGTAGAGGAAAAACAACGGTTTGATCCCTTTATTGCTGCTGCCCCTACCCTACTTGAGCACCTGCTGGAACAACTGCATGTCCAGAAATTCTCGGTGTCTTTAGCCGTAGCAGAATATATTGTAGGTAACTTGAATGATAATGGGTGTCTTGCATTGACACTTGAAGATATTGCCCGGGAAACAAATGTCTCCCTCGACACAGCTGAAGAGGCATTAGCAGTGGTTCAGACCCTTGAACCGTTAGGGGTGGGAGCGCGAAACTTAGAGGAATGTTTATTGTTGCAGTTGCCGCTCCTCCCAGGCTATCCTCCGGAATTTCCAGAGTTCCTAAAGCATCTTGAAGATTTGGCAGCAGGGCGCTTGCAACGCATTGCCCATGCTTTGAAAATATCGTTAAGTCAAGTACAGGAAATGGCTGATCTGGTGCGTAAACTAGACCCCAAGCCAGGGCTCGGTTTTTCTGGGCCAGGAGATGTGCGCTATGTCGTCCCGGATGTGGTGATTGAAGAGATCGAAGGAGAGTTTATTATCCTGGTTAATGACATCACTGTACCTCGCTTAGGGATCAATAAGGCCTATCGTGAGGCCCTAAGCCACGAAAAGGGGAGCGACACTCGCAAATTTGTGGATCAGAAACTTAATTCCGCGGCCTGGCTCATCCGCAGCATTGAGCAGCGACGGTTAACGCTTTACAAAGTAGCCAATGCCATCGTGAAGAGGCAAACAGACTTCTTGCACTATGGGATTCGTCATCTGAAACCACTCACCTTAAGAGATATTGCGGAGGAGATCGGAGTGCATGAATCGACCGTCAGTCGGGCAACCTCGCATAAATACGTCCAGACACCCCGGGGAATCTATGAGTTTAAGTTTTTCTTCGCCAATAGCATGGGTCGTGGCCATCATAACGACTCCGACATAACGACCGAGGGAATCAAACTGGCCTTACGCGATATCATTGCTTCGGAAAATCCTAAAAGCCCGTATTCTGATCAGAAGCTAGCGGACCTTCTAAAGGCCAAGAATATGGTCATCTCCCGACGTACCGTGGCTAAGTACCGCGATGAGTTAGGGATTTCGGCGACGACTGTTCGAAAGAGGTACTAGTTTGGGGGGAGAAGCCGCCGCGAGAAGTCGCCGCCGCGAGAAGTCGCGAGACACTCGGTCAGCCATACGGTCGTGGGCCAAACTAGGGCTCAAGCGCCTGATGCAAGCGGGCGGGGTGCCCGGCAAATTCGGCATCCTTGCCTCAGTTGCCGGCTTCGCACGTCCTTGTGCTCAGCCCCGCTTTGGGTGGGAAGCGCTTGAGCCAAGTTTGGCGGTCCACTCGCGTAGAGGCTTCGCTCCGTGTCTCGCGACTTCTCTGGGGAGTCGCGGGGCTTGGAACGATATGGGAAACGCTTGAGCCAGTTTGGCGGTCCACTCGCGTAGAGGCTTCGCTCCGTGTCTCGCGACTTCTCTGGGAAGTCGCCACCTAAAGATTTATTGGGCTTGGTAATATGGAATTTCAGATAGAAGAGGAGAAGCCACTGGAAAAGCGTTTGCGGTTTCTCTAGTGGCTTTTTTTACGTAACAGTAGGGGCACGATGCATCGTGCCCATTCCCGTTTTAGGCGGAATTGGGAGGGTTCGATATGATTGAGTACTCTGCCCAAGTGGTGATTATTGGGGGCGGAGCCACTGGTGTTGGAATTCTAAGGGATTTAAGTTTGCGGGGGATTTCGGCAATACTATTGGAACAGGGGGATCTTGCGCAAGGGACAAGCTCGCGTTTTCATGGTCTTCTTCATAGTGGGGCGCGGTATGCGGTTACAGATCCGGTGTCTGCTGCTGAATGTATCGCGGAAAATGTCATTCTCAAACGGATTGTCCCCCATTGTATATCTGATACAGGAGGTTGGTTCGTCCAGTTGGAAGAGGATGATCCAGCATTTTTGGCTCTCTGGACCCAGGGTTGTGCTAAGGCGGGAATTCCAATACGAGAAATACCGCTTTCCGAGGTGCAGGCTAAAGAACCTTTGTTGGCGAAAACAGTCGTGCGGGTCTTCGAGGTGCCTGATGCAGCGGTGGATGGATTTAAGCTGGTATGGGCGAATGCGAAATCTGCAAAACGTCATGGTGGAGAGTATAGAACATATCATCAGGTTGAGCGGCTTCTCCGAGAGGGAGAGCAGGTTGTTGGGGCTGTAGGAAGAAACCTTCTGACTGGGGAGGAGTTTATTGTCCACAGTTCGATGGCTGTAAATGCAGCAGGAGCGTGGGCTTCTCAGGTTACAGGATCCATTGGGGTTTCTTTGGATGTCATTTGCGATAAGGGTACCCTTCTTGCGTTTAATCAGAGGCTATTTCAACGGGTGATTAACCGACTGCGTCCGCCGGGTGATGGGGATATCTTTGTTCCGCACGAGACTATTACGATTTTGGGTACAACCTCTGAAGTAGTTGATTCTCCATTAACAAATCTGCCCGTGGAGGAAGAAGTTATGAAGCTTTTAAAGGTAGGCGGGGATGTTTTACCGGGTCTATCGAAACACCGTATTATTCGTGCATTCGCCGGAGTAAGGCCGCTCCACCGAGATGATCGAGAGGTCCAAGGTGCGGAGGAAGAAGGGCGAGAAGTTAGTCGGACGTTCGCCATGATTGATCACGAAGTGGAGGATGGGGTTCAAGGACTTCTTAGTATTGTTGGAGGCAAGTTTACCACGTATCGTTTGATGGCAGAGAAAGTTTCGGATGTTGTCGCTGAGAAGCTTGGCATTAAGACGTCTTGTCAAACCGCTGTGGAGAGTTTACTGCCGGAAATTCCGGACAATATGCGGAAACGAGCAGCGCGGCTTTTGCCATGGGGAGCAGCGGAGAAGATGCTGGCACGGCTTGGTGAAGATATAGAGGGTGTATTGACTGAGATTGAGCGAGATCCTCGCAAGGGACAAATGCTCTGCGAGTGTGAAATGGTGAGCGCTGCTGAGGTTGAATGGGTGGCTTCGGATCAGGATACCCATCATTTGGCTGATATTCGACGAAAGACTCGTTTAGGCATGGGAACGTGCCAAGGGGCTTTCTGTACGTATCGTGCCTTACCGTTATTGTTGCAGGAGAAAGGACGATACGATCCCTTGCGCGAGGAACTGAAACGCTTCTTGAACCAACGCTGGAAAGGAATACGTCCGGTGCTATGGGGACAACAATTACGTGAAACAGAGTTAACGCGTGCCATTTATGCAAGCGTACTCCATCTGGGATAAGGGGGAATTGCGCATGTGGGATGGAATTGTGGTGGGAGGCGGTCTGGCTGGCCTCACAGCGGGGATTCGCGCATCAGAAAGAGGCAAACGTATCCTGATCATCTCTGAGGGAGTAGGGAGTCTAACCTACAGTTCAGGCGTCATCGATCTCGGTGAGGTGGGGCGGTTACAGGGCCTGGAAAACCATCCTTACGCCTTACTCGGAGAAACGGTGGTACGATCAGGCCTGAATTACTTCCAAGCGCTTTTCCCAGACTATCAGGGGAAATGGGGGGAGATTCTGCAGGTGCTTACACCGTTGGGTTCCCCAAGAAGAGCGGGCCTTATGCCCGAAGGGTTGAACGCGGAAGCCTTACAGGATGCCCGGCAGATTGTACTAGTGGCCCCTGAGGGAATGAAAGATTTTTTCCCGGATGTGATCATGGCCAATTTGGAGAGGGCTTATCCCCAGAGCGTTGTGAAGCTGTATCCGATCCGCATGGATGAATTTGAGGCCTGGCGTGTCCTAGGCAAGTCTGTAACGGGTATGGATTATGCGAAGTTCTGGCGATCTGTTGCTGGAAGTGAGGGGTTAAAACGTGTGCTCAATGGCTTGGCCCAAGACATCTTAGGCAAAAGCGTAACCCCAGAGGCTGCCAGTAGGGAAAAACTCGTGGTTATTTTTCCGGGCCTTGTAGCTGCGTTTTCGAATACCCTGAAAGAGGCTTTGTCTAAAGCTCCGTTTTCTGTGGTAGAAATGACCGCCTTCCCACCTTCAGCCTGCGGACAGGCCCTTTATGACGCCTTAAAACAGAAATTTAGAGCATTGGGTGGAGAGCTGCTGGTCGGAGCGGGTGTAAGGTCGGTAGAACTTATTGGGAAAACATGCAAGCAAGTCATGGTTAAAAGCAAAGGGCGAGATACTGCTTTTTCTGCCCGTTCCTTTGTCTTGGCGAGCGGTGGAATTTTTGGCGGAGGGATTGAGGTGGGTCCAGGGAACGCGCGGGAAACCGTGTTTGGACTCCCCTTACACCTTCCCGCCACGTGGACCCAGGCAGAATTTTTAGGGGAGCAACCTTATGCACAGATGGGGATTGAAGTGAATCGTGAACTTCGTCCGGTCGATCCACGAAGCGGAGAGGTACTCTTGGAGAATGTGAGAGTCATTGGGCGCACGCTCGCGCATTGGGATCCGTGGGTTGAGCACTCTGGCGGAGGCGTTTCACTCGCTTCTGGATGGTTTGCCGGAGAGAAAATGTAGAAGGGATGCAGGTCATATGAGTGATGTGCAGGACAGGGTAACAAACCTAGATGCCTGTATTAAGTGCAGTGCGTGCACGGCCCAATGTCCGGTCGCAGCGGTGTATCCACTGTTTCTTGGGCCAAAAAGCGTAGGACCGGATGCAGAGCGGTTTCGGCTTGAGGGCGTAGATATGGATCCGAGTTATTTGGACTACTGCTCGAATTGCAAGACCTGTGAGGTGACCTGCCCCTCGGGGGTGAAGATCACCTCGATGATCTTAAACGCGCGGGAGACGAGAGGAAATACAACCAGTAAAGTCGAACGGGAAAACCTTGAGCACCAGGTTAGGGACCTTGTGCTGGGCCGTGCTGAATATCTCGGACGGGCAGGATCGGTTTGGTCCGGATTGACGAATAGGGTGTTAGGGATACCGATGTTTCGAGGATTGCTTGAACGGACGCTGGGGATTAGCCGTCAAGCGCCACTGCCTGCTTATCACTCCAAGTTTAAAGGCCAAAAACGAGGGCAAACCATGAAAAGCACGGGGAATTCATTAACAGCTGGCAAAAAGGTTGTTTATTTTCCCGGCTGTTTTGTCACGTACAATGACGCGTTGACGGGTCAGGCCGTCCTTAAAGTCTTGGAACACAATGGGTATGAAGTGATTGTCCCATCCTTTCATTGTTGTGGGGTTCCTCTTCAGGCCAACGGTCACTTTTCTGAGGCGAGGGACAATGCTAGAAAAAATATTGCCCTGATGGATCCGTATTTGCAAGCTAAGCTGCCCGTAATCGCAGGCTGCACGAGCTGTGGCTTGGTGCTAAAGGAGGACTATCCGTCGATGGAGGTCAACGGGTCCGAACGTATTGGGGAGCAAGTCTATGATCTGTTTGAATTTCTTTGGGAGCTTCATGAACGCAAAGAACTCCGGGAAGATTTCAGGGAGGTCCCAGTATCACTGGGATACCACGCCCCATGCCATTTAAAGGCACAAGGGATTGGAACGCCATCGGTGCGTATATTGCGCTTGATTCCGGGTGTGCTCGTTCAGGAGCTGGATGCAGGATGCTGTGGCTTATCTGGGAGTTTCGGCTTTAAACAGGAGAAGTATGACTTAGCCATGCAAATTGGAGAACCTTTATTTGATCAAGTTCAGCACAGTGTTGCCAAGGGGGAATTCCAAAGTATGATGACCGAATGTGGAGGATGCCAAATTCAAATCCAGCACGGTTCTGGGGTGAAGACTGAGCATCCAGTCTGGGTACTCATGCAGGCCTACGGTTTAGAAGTGAACGATTAAATTACTGAATGGAATGAAGTAGGTCAAAAATATGGACAACTACATAGAAAAAAATATTAAACTAAGCTGCAGGTGGAATACTCTTCCATTGCAGCTTAGTTTAATTTATTCGATGGCTAAGCAATCGGATAAATTTATCATACGTAAATATTATTAATGGATATTAAGTAATAAAAGACAGATTGGACAGATTGGACAAAAAAATTAGCAGAAAATTATAAAAATAATTAAATGAGGCGTTGTCAAACCTGAGGATGCACATATAATAATTTAACTTTTATAAAGTCTCAAACATCATAATAGGTGAGTTCCTTAGAAAGATGCCTAACCGCCATAAAGCCTTGGTTCGAATTTTGAGAAGATAGGTATATAAAGATGGGTTATAGAAATGGGGTGTGATGTATGGTGATGTTTCGTACATCAGGGTATGACCGGGTCTTATTGAATCTTCGCGTGATGGCAGTGGAGTTGGCCGAAGCCGTTCAAAAACATGTAAGTGCAGCTATCGAGACCCTGGGTAAGGTCGATGTGGTTCAAGATTGGAAAAAACGGGATGATATTATTGACCAGATGCGCGATGACATCGTGAATCGTAGTTTCGATATTATGAGTTTACAGCAACTTAGGAGTCAAGAGTTGCGCTGGATTTTAGGATTTCAAAGAATAGCACAGGAACTCGAACGAGTCGCAGACTATGCTTGTGACCTTGCGGAACTGAGTGAGCTTAAGCCGGAAGGGAATTGGCCGTCCGATATCCAACAGATGGCAAACCAATTGCTAAAGATGACCAATTACACCGTCGCTATCTTGAAAAGCGAGAAAGAAATCACGACGGATTTAACAATAGAGGATGATGTTTTGGATCAAGCGTACGCTAGCTTCAAAGCGGCTTTGGTTGAAGCGAACGTAACAAAATGTGATGACGGGCAATTGGGTTTATGTTTAGTAGTTGCCAGGACACTTGAACGCATGGGGGATCATATTGTAAATGCAGCAGAGACGCTCTTGTACATTCAAACGGGGAATCGACGCTTAGCTGAAGGGAGTTGAGGACCTATCAGCATACTGGGGCCTATTTTGATGTTTCTGGGGGGTCTAGGGCTTTTTATGTATGGTGTTCATACGACATCGGACGGGTTACAAAAGTTTGCCGCCAACCGTCTGAAACAAATACTGAATTCCTTAACGGAAAAAACGCTCCTAGCAGTTTTATTAGGAATGATTATGACCGTGGCGTTTCAGAGCTCGGCAGCAACCACTGTGTTAGTTGTTGAGCTGGTCAATGTGGGAATGATGAGTCTAGCCCAGGCCTTGGGAATTGTTTTGGGGTCAGCGGTTGGAACCTCCATTGTGATCCAGCTGATCGCTTTTAAAATGCTCAACATTGCACTAGGCTCGATTTTCATAGGGTTTCTCCTTCATGTTTTCGGTCGTGGTCAGAGGAAACATCTTGGTCAGGCTTTGATTGGGTTCGGCATTATCTTTGTAGGAATAGCCAATATGTCGGAGGCTTCTGCTCCCCTCAAAACGATTCCTGAAGTATCTTCGTTCCTTTCCCAGTTAGGAACCGCACCCTTCCTGGCCCTCTTGGTCGGGGTTGTGTTGACGACGGCGTTGCAAAGCAGTACGGCGTTGTTTGCGATCATGATGTCCTTAGCCAGCCAGCAGCTATTGCACTTAAATGTCATGGTCCCTCTAGTGCTCGGTGCGCATATCGGGGGAACCATGACAACCTTGCTCTCAAGTTTCACGGCTCAGCAAATGGATGCTCGGAGGGCGGCAATTGCTAATACGGCGTATAAAGTCGTAGCCACAATGCTCGTATTTCCGTTTGTCACTGAATTTGCCGAACTGATCACTTGGACAACGCGTGACCTTCAGCGGCAAGTTGCGAATGCCCATTTGCTATTTGCTCTTTTTATGGTCGTCCTCTTTCTCCCCTTCAATACCTGGATTGCTAAGGCCTTGAAGTGGGGGATGCCCAATAAACCAGAGCAAGATGTCTACATAAAATTTAAAGTAATTGATGAATCTTCGCTGGAAGTGCCAACCGTCGCACTAAATCAAGTGGAAGTTGAAATACTTGCCCTAGGAGATCTCATTTTGGAAAAAATGATGCAAGAAATCCCAGTTGCTGTCATGTCGCTGGATTATGTGTGGGTAGACAAATTTGCAGCTACCGAAGAACAGCTCGATTGGTACTATAGGCATATTTCACGGTTTCTTACAGCCCTGTCTCGCAAGGGATTAACGGAGGAGCAATCCGAAGCATGCCTTAATGCCCAATTTATCGTAAAGGAAATGGACTACATCGGGGATGTCTTTCCAGCCATCGTTCAGTTGATGCTGAAACTTCACCAAGAGAAATTATCGCTTTCATCTGAAGAATGGGAACAGTTGAGGGAACTTTATACGCCAATTACGGAAAACTTTAGGAGGATGCTTCTGGCACTCCTTAAGTTGGATGTCGACTTGGCGGCCCAGGTCATTCGGCAGCACCCGGAAATTATGAGGCTCCAGCGAAGTTTGCAGTTTTGTGCCTTAGCGAAGGCCCCTCACTGTGATTTGGTGGGAAATGATTCACGGGCTGAGGAAAGGCTGCGTTATGCAGTTGTGGATTTAATAAATCTTCTGTATACAATCGATGAACATGTGGTCAATATCGCCCAAGTTGTTATGGGGATCGCCTAGAACAGTAAGGATTGTTGAATACTCTGTGAGCAATTCTAAAGTGTGCAGGAAACTGCCGTTTGATGGAGAATTAGTAAAAGTTGGACTAATTAAGTTTAAGAGAGTAAGACAGTACATTCCTCGGTATACTAATGAAAAATTTTGGATCATTATATGCCTATATTGGGGCACCGAACCCTTTGGGCCAAAGCGAAAGGGGATTTTTGGATGAACAAAAAAAGCGTGAAAGATGTGGAGGTAAGAGGGAAACGAGTGTTGGTTCGGGTTGATTTTAATGTTCCGCTTGATAAGCAAGGCCAAATCACGGACGATACTCGAATCCGGGCTTCGCTGCCGACGATCGAGTACCTCATCAAAGAGGGAGCTCGCGTCATTCTTGCTTCACACCTTGGGCGCCCCAAAGGGCAAGTCAATCCGAGTTATTCCTTGGCGCCCGTCGCGAAGCATTTGAGTGAGCTGTTGAGGCAAGAAGTGCCTCTTGCCAAGGATTGCGTAGGGGATGGCGTGCTGGGGGCAGTAAATAAGCTTCAAGATGGGCAAGTACTATTACTGGAAAATGTCCGTTTTCATGCGGAAGAAGAGAAAAATGATCCGACCTTTGCCCATGAATTAGCATCACTTGCTGAGTTGTTCGTAAATGATGCGTTTGGAACGGCGCACCGTGCCCATGCGTCAACGGAAGGGGTTACACACTATATTCCAGCCGTAGCTGGTTTTCTTATGCAAAAAGAAGTTGAATTTATGGGAAATGCGTTGGAACGACCGGAACGCCCCTTTGTGGCCATTATCGGTGGTGCCAAGGTGAGCGATAAGATTGGCGTGATTGAAAACCTCCTGGGAAAGGTCGACGCCTTGATTATCGGCGGAGGAATGGCAAATACCTTCTTAAAGGCCCAAGGCTTCAATGTGGGCAAATCCCTTCTCGAAGCGGAAAAAGTCACCTTAGCAAAGCAACTCATCGACAAAGCCAAAGCGAAAGGCATCGAATTAGAATTACCAACCGATGTAGTGGTCGCTCTTGCCTTCGAAGCGAATGCCCCTCACCGAACAGTGAGTGTGTCTGCAATTCAGGAGGACGAAATGGTCTTGGATATAGGGCCGGCCAGTGCAGCGAAGTTTGAGGCCCGCATTTCGACGGCTCGGACGGTAATCTGGAATGGTCCGATGGGTGTTTTCGAAATGGAGGCCTTTGCCAAAGGAACAGAAGGTGTTGCCCAGGCGGTTGCCGCCTGCGGAGGGATCACGATTGTTGGCGGTGGAGATTCTGTGGCTGCAGTAGAGAAAATGGGAGTTGCCGACAAGATGACCCATATTTCAACGGGAGGTGGCGCTTCCCTCGAGTTCTTGGAAGGAAAAGTGTTGCCGGGGGTTGCCGCACTTCAGGACAAGGCGTAGCTCGTGTTTAGTAGTCCGTGGTTCGTGGTGGCGGTTCGCAGATCGTGCATCGAACCTCGCATATGAAGTGGAGGGGTAATAAAGTGGCAAATCGACGGACGGTCATTGCGGGTAACTGGAAGATGTATAAAACTGTCACAGAGGCAGAGGAGTTTGCCGTAAAATTTCTAGAAGAGATTAGTGAAGTCACGGAACTTGACATTGTCCTTTGTGCTCCGTTTACAGCCCTTCATGCACTCAAAAATGAACTAGAAGAAAGTGTTGTGTACTTGGGAGCTCAAAACATGTCATGGGCAGACGAAGGGGCCTATACGGGAGAAATATCGGCCCAAATGCTTCTCGATGTCGCCTGTACGCATGTGATTATCGGGCATTCTGAGCGGCGCGAATTCTTCGGAGAAACAGATGAACAGATCAATAAAAAAGTGCAGAAAGCATTGGCTGCGGGATTAACGCCCATCCTTTGCGTCGGGGAAAATCTGAACGTCCGTGAAGAAGGAAAAGCAGTAGAGCGGGTCCGTGCTCAGGTGTCTCGTGCTCTTTCCGGCTTATCGACAGAGGCCCTGAGCCAGATGATTATTGCTTATGAGCCCATCTGGGCGATCGGTACTGGAAAAACGGCGTCTAGCCAGGATGCCCAAGACATGTGTGCGGCAATCCGTGCCAACCTGACCGAACTTATGGGACTTACCGCCGAGATAGTTCCTATTCTCTATGGCGGAAGTGTCAAGCCTGAGAACATTGCCAATCTGTTGACGGAGCCAGATGTTGACGGCGCACTCGTCGGAGGGGCAAGCCTTGATCCTCAAAGTTTCGCGAAATTAATACATAACGCAGGGTCCCTTGTTGCGCGCGTGGAAGGAAGATAGTGATGGGAATTACTAAACCCCTACTCCTCATGATTCTGGATGGGTGGGGTCATCGTGTGGCAACAGAAGGAAATGCTATTGCTCAAGCGAATTTACCAAACTTTCATCGCTTGGAAAACACATACCCCCACACCACCCTTCAGGCATCGGGAGAGGCTGTGGGGCTACCCGATGGTCAGATGGGGAATTCTGAAGTTGGACATCTGAACATGGGTGCCGGTCGGGTAGTCTATCAGGAATTAACCCGGATCTATAAAGCAATTAAGGATGGAACGATATTTAAGAATCCCGTTCTAATCGAAGCGATGGATAATGCTCACCTCCAGAACAAGGCCTTCCACCTTGTGGGCCTACTCTCTGACGGAGGCGTTCATTCGCATATAGCGCATTTATTTGCCCTTCTGGATATGGCAAAGGAGCGAGGCTTAGACAAAGTGTTTATCCACGTCATTCTGGATGGCCGCGACGTCTTGCCACAGAGTGCCAAACTTTACATCACCCAGCTGGAACAAAAAATCAGGGATCTCGGGATTGGCAAAATTGCCTCTGTAAGTGGCCGTTTCTATGTGATGGACCGAGATCACCGCTGGGAACGCTTGGAAAAGGGCTACCAGGCCTTGGCTTCAGGCGAAGGGAAATACGCAGCCAGTGCCTTAGCAGCACTTGAAAGCTCCTATGATGTGCGTGTGACGGATGAATTCGTGATTCCAACAGTGATTGTTGATGAGGAAGGAAAACCAGTGGGCACCATTCAAGATGGGGACAGCGTACTCTTCTTTAACTTCCGTTCAGACCGGGCGCGAGAAATCGCTCATGCCTTTGTAGACCAAGAAGTTACTGGGTTTGCCTGCCCCATTCACCCGCGAGTTCACTTTGTGTGTATGACTCAATATGAGGACACAATCTGCGCACCGATCGCCTTCCCGCAACAAAACCTGAAAAACACGTTGGGAGAAGTTCTATCGCAACACGGGTTGAAACAGTTGAGGATTGCAGAAACTGAAAAATATGCGCATGTGACCTTCTTTTTTAACGGTGGGATCGAAGAGCCTGATCCAGGTGAGGATCGCATCCTGATCCCTTCCCCGAAAGTCGCAACCTATAACCTTCAGCCTGAGATGAGTGCACCGGAATTAACCCGAACACTCCTTGGACAACTGAAGGAAAATACCCATGATGTGATCATTCTTAACTTCGCTAATCCAGACATGGTCGGACATACGGGCATGTTTGAGGCGACGATCAAAGCGGTAGAGACAGTTGACAAATGTCTGGGCGAGATTTATGATGAGATACAAAAAATCGGAGGAATCCTCCTCGTCACCGCTGACCACGGGAACGCAGAAGCCAAAGTCGATCCGCGGACCAAGATGCCACTGACGGCTCATTCTACCAATCTGGTGCCCTTCATTTTAATTGATGACAAGCTCAGAGGGCAGAACCTACGTGAAGGCGGCGCTTTATGCGACGTTGCGCCTACTCTTCTGGAATTACTCCAGATTCCAATACCCAAGGAAATGACGGGGAGATCGTTACTTCAGCCTTAACCTCAAAACAGCAGTCGCTTCGAATTGTGTCCATGGTCACTTGAGAAGGTAAGAATCCAAAATTGGTTGTAGCAAAATAAAGGGGGATATATTAATGAGCTTTATTATGGATGTTTATGGTCGCGAGATTTTGGATTCTCGGGGGAACCCAACGGTAGAAGTTGATGTCGTACTCACAGATGGAACCATAGGTCGTGCAGCTGTTCCTTCAGGTGCTTCCACGGGTGCATTCGAAGCTGTTGAACTCAGGGACGAGGACGATACCCGGTATATGGGTAAAGGAGTGCTGAAAGCGGTTGAGAATGTCAACCAGATAATCAGTCCTGAAGTAGAGGGACTAAATCCGTTCGACCAACCAGGATTAGACCGACTGTTAATGGACCTTGATGGAACCGAAAATAAAGGGAAACTGGGAGCTAACGCGATCCTTGGTGTGTCCTTGGCGACAGCCAAAGCGGCCGCAGAATCACTAGGCTTACCACTCTATCAGTATTTAGGCGGGGTAAATGCCAAAGAGCTTCCTGTGCCTATGATGAATATTTTAAACGGTGGCAGTCATGCCGATAACAATGTGGACATTCAAGAATTTATGATTATGCCAGTCGGAGCGGCGAGCTTTGCTGAGGCCTTGCGCATGGGCACCGAAGTGTACCACAGTTTGAAAGCAGTCCTCAAAGAAAAAAACCTTTCCACGTCCGTTGGAGATGAAGGCGGTTTTGCACCCAATCTCGCATCCAATGAAGATGCGCTGCTTTGCATTGTTGAGGCGATTCAAAGGGCAGGGTATCTTCCTGGAGAAGAAGTAGCTTTGGCACTTGATGTGGCAGCTTCAGAAATTTACGAAGATGGAACCTATAGCCTAGCCAGTGAGGGGCTAAAGAAGACCTCGGATGAGATGATCGATTACTATGAGGGCCTAATCGATCGCTACCCGATTGTTTCGATCGAAGACGGGTTGGATGAAGACGACTGGGAAGGCTGGCGTAAGCTGACCGAGCGCTTGGGAGATCGCGTTCAGCTCGTCGGCGACGATTTATTTGTCACTAATCCAGAGCGCTTAGCCCGTGGGATTGAAGAAAAATGTGCCAATTCGATCCTTATTAAGCTCAATCAAATCGGAACCTTAACCGAAACCCTAGATGCCATCGAAATGGCTAAACGCTCGGGATATACAGCAGTCGTCTCTCATCGTTCTGGTGAGACGGAAGACGTCACGCTTGCCCATATCGCTGTTGCCGTCAATGCGGGCATGATCAAAACTGGAGCCCCAGCACGGACAGAACGGGTGGCTAAGTACAACGAACTCCTCCGAATTGAAGAAGAACTTGGGGAGAGCGCAGTATATCGTGGGCATGATGCGTTAGCTAGATAGGCGATCATTGCACGAAATTGCTCCACTCTATGTTTCTTGAGTTTTGAAGAGGCCTGTGCTAAAATAAACATACAGATGAGTAGGCTTATTACTACTTGATAAAGGGTTGTATTAGGGAGGTTAGTTAATTGAAGATTGCTTTAGTGATTCTTTTGATCATTAGTTCGATAGGACTTATCGCGGCTGTATTACTTCAGTCCGGAAGAAGTGCCGGGTTGTCAGGAGCCATTACAGGCGGCGGTGAGGCTATTTTTGGGAAAAAGAAAGGTATGGATGAATTGTTCGCGAAACTCACGGCGGGTTTAGCGGCCGTTTTTCTGCTTAGCTCATTGGCACTAGCGATGATTGGAGCGTAAAGAGAGCGCACGGCACTTTTTACCTTTCACAAAGAGGGGCACTTCATGCGAGGTGCCCCTTTCGTAAAATGGAGAGGAGGAGAAGTATGCCTTCTGAAGGAATCAAAGTCGTTTCTGATAATCGTAAAGCTTTCCACGATTACTTTATTCAAGATCGTGTTGAGGCAGGGATCATACTTACCGGGACGGAAATAAAATCCATCCGTAACGGGAAGGTGAACTTGAAAGACAGTTATGCTCGTATTAACAATGGTGAAGTCTGGGTTTATCAGATGCACATTAGCCCTTATGAACAGGGTAATCGATACAATCATGAACCGCTACGGCCACGGAAATTGCTCCTACATCGTATAGAAATTAATAAGTTAGTCGGAAAGATCCAGCTGCAAGGACTGACTCTCCTCCCAATTAAAATTTATTTAAAGAACGGAATGGCTAAGGTGGAATTGGCAGTCGGGCAAGGAAAGAAAAATTACGATAAACGTCAGGTCCTTGCTGATCGAGAAGGTAAACGTGATATCGAACGAGCCCTAAGGGATCGTAATAAAAGCTATTAGAAGGAATTTTATGCCGTTAAATCATAATGTGCGAATAGAATTATGGTTTTCCATAAAAATCTAAATACACCATAGATATTCAGCTTGGCATTGAGCGTAAATATGTTATACTATGAATGTAGACATTTCAAATGGGGGCGTTTTAGACTCGCTCGGAGAAGCGGTGGCATGAGTTGCGCGTCGAGATTCCACCTGGTCTCGTTAAACGGTGGACCTTAATAATTACAGACAACAATTACGCTCTAGCTGCTTAAGTGCCGCTAGCATCCTGCCTTCAGAACCTACGATGAAGGAACCAGGGTGTCAATAAAGTAGGTCGCTCTAACAGCAATGCTCGGAGTTGTTAGCTAAGATTATCGAACTAGCCTGAAATGAATCCTTGCCTTTAGGAGTCACGACTGGCGAAATTTAAATTGAAGGATACACGCGTAGACGCTTTTGTGGCAGCTCTTCGATACAGGGGTGCAAATCCCCTCGCCTCCGCCATCTAAACCCTCGAGATTAAGCGGAGATACATAACGAAAGCCTTGAGGTACATGAAGTTGTACGATCTCAAGGCTTTTTTACATGTTAGAAGGAATTTTCCGTTAAGACCTTCACCACCAATATCAGTTGCGTGGTTTCTAATTGAAGAACAATCTTTTACTCAGATTTGACAGTAACAACGAAATGGAGGAGATGAACTAATGGCTGATTTGCCAAATTGTGCAAAATGTAATTCAGAATACACTTACGAAGATGAAAATCATTTCATTTGCCCAGAATGTGCTCATGAGTGGACTTTAGAATCAAACACCGAAAGTGATGAATCTGCCAAGATTGTTAAGGATGCCAATGGAAATGTCTTAAACGATGGGGATACTGTAACAGTTATCAAAGACCTTAAAGTAAAAGGAAGTTCATCGGGCGTAAAAATAGGTACAAAGGTAAGAAATATACGTTTGGTAGATGGAGACCATAATATTGATTGCAAAATTGATGGTTTTGGAGCTATGCAACTAAAATCCGAATTCGTTAAAAAGTCATAAATGGGTAGAGCAGAATAGTCTGTTCGGTCCGGAAATCCCCTCGCAAACGTGGTCGGACCTCAATGTCATCCTGATTCTACACAAAATAAACAGGCAATGGAGTCTAATCTCATTTGAATTTATTCCCTTTCATTGTCCAGCTTCGTACAGCTCGAGAGTTATTCCCATCGTCTATTGATATATCGATGTATTCATACTTTCCTGTTCTCATTGCCTCATCGAACAATTCATGTGCATTACCTAAGTCTGTGCAGAGCGTGGTTTCTTGCTTGGTGTTGTCGGTGAACCCGAAGAATATAACTTGTTTCATTATCTAAACTTCCTCCCTGATATTCATTAAGACTTGTGCTGGGGCCACGTGTAGAAGTCACGGCTCTTTAATTTACATTGCAGCAGCCTTTCTGTAAGTCTTAAAAAGGTTGGGTATTTTGACTGACGTCTTAAATGAGTAGATGTTATTTTTCTGCTCAAAAGAAAAGGCCACCTTGAATGTTACTTCAAGGTGGTCTTTGTAGACTATGACTTTATCGACGTAGCTGTTGATGAATTTCTTACATTCTGGGATGTTTTTCTCAGTTACAAATTGCTTAAACATCTTGAACATATTCCGGAGGTTGTCCTCGGTTATCTCAACCGCCGCGTCCCTAATACTCAGTTGCTGTATGGCTATTCCCAACAACTGTTTTTCTTGCTCCAGTTCTGTCATTCGGGTCTTGAATGATTCTTGGAAAAATCCACTTTCTATTGCTTTGACGATATTGGCTATTTGCTTTTGTATATCCTTTAGCTTTACCCCCATTTCGGTAAGTTCTTTATTTATGCTAGTGTTGGACTTTAACTGGTATTCATTAAGCATCTGAACTAGATGAGGAATGGCCTTATCATTGAACAGCCGCTCTTGCAACTGATGCAGAACGTACATCTCGACATACTCCCTGCGGATTTCTTTATTGTTGCATTGCTTGGTTCGGTCACGATTACCGCAGCGGTATGTGACATATTTTGGCCGGTTCTTGCACTCAGGTCTGTGGTTTCCCTGAAGCGCGTGACCACATTCACCACAGAAGATCAAGCCGCTGAGAAGATAGATTTCCTTAGCTTTGTAGAAACCAGGTTGACGTTTGTTAGTAGCCATTTTGTCCTGGGCCTTTTGGAAGTCCTCCTTAGAGATGATGGCAGGTACTCCACCTTCAACTCTAATTATAGAATCGTTATCTTTATCTTGATGACCGTTTCTTTTGCCGAATGCATCTTTACTCGCAGAACGGTTAAAAACGTATGTGCCTGAATACTTTTCATTCCTAAGCAGTTCATGAATGCTATTCTTGCCGAAAGTATTGCCCCGTTTGGTCTTACAGCCCATTTCGTTTAAAACGGTAATCATTTTTCTGTAACCATAGCCGTCGAGATACAGTGAGAATATTTGACGAACAATTTTAGCCTCAACCTCGTTGATTAGATATTTTTTGGTAATGGGGTCAATGTCAAAGCCTAAAGGGGGGATTCCTCCCGTGTGCTTACTCTGATATGCGTTTTCCTTCATTCCCTTCATGACTTCTCTGGCAAGGTTCTTGGAGTAATATTCAGCCATGCCTTCAAGTAGAGACTCTAAGATGATTGATTCAGGACTGCCGTCGAGGTTTTCCGTAACAGAGAGGAGCCTAATGCCGTTCCTTTTTAGTTTTCTTTTGTAAGTGGTGCTGTCGTATTTATCGCGACTAAAGCGGTCTAACTTGTGAACAATGACTACGTCAAATATACCTTGGCTACTCTCTAAAATCATCTGTTGAAACTCAGGTCTTTTATCTGTGGTTGCAGATTTCGCTCGATCTGCAAAAACCTTAACGACTTCGTAACCATTATGCTTGGCGTAAGCGTTGATTGCCCGTACCTGAGCATCAATGGACTCATCACGCTGATTGTCTGATGAAAATCTGACGTAAGCAGCCGCTTTTAAAGTCATGGTGCAAACCTCCTTCTTTTAATATTACATAGAAATAATATATATTTTAAAGCTTAGTCAATACGAGAACTTATCACCTCTGGATATATTAGTGCTAGCAACTCGACTGCAGGAAAATAAAATTCTTTTTCAGTGATTTGCTGTGACGACTCCGAATCTGTGACGACCACGCTGTCAGAGTCATATTCCTTTAATCTAAGTTTTCCTCTGGAAATTGTTGTGGTGTAGGTCATTTTGAAATGCTCCTTTCGGGTATTGTTAAAATAGTAACAATATAATAGAAACCAAACTCGAAATCGTTTGAAGGTGTAAACAGCCCGTGGGTTAAAATGCTGCCACCTTCGCCATGACATAAGAATTAAGGGTCTTCGCAAACTTAACACGAAGACCCTTTTGCTGTTCTAGAATGAGAGGATAAGAAAGGCGACGAAGGCTCCAACGAGAGTCGCCATTTAGTCGCCCTATTAGTTAAATTAGTTGGAAATACTGAGCAATGGTCATGAAGGTAGATGTAAGTTACTCATTATAAGCTACTCCACCTTTTGGTCCTTTAGTTTATAATCAAGCTCTAAACCAAAGGAATTATAATAGATTTCCCGAAAGATTATTTCATCGTACAGGTATTCTACACCTCTTATTTCAGGTTGAGATAAAACAGACCACCATACTAACTTTGCTTCAGCATTAAAATATTTTTCGAAGTGGTTTAAAATATTCTTTTGAATTTTTTTCTTTTGTTCATCTGAAAAGCATGATGTGTTTATTGGAATAGGCACAAACCAATCAAGTGTAAAATTATTATTCATGTTATATAAATTGTAATTAGGGTAGTGTAAAACTGGGCAAATCTTAGCTTTCCATTCAAATTCCTCATAAACCTTTCTAAGTCGCTCAGGGCTCATCGATTCAACACAACTGCCATCGACAGAGATAAATTCAAATCTTATGCTTTCTAAAGGGCCATATGCTTCTATAGCCCGATCACCTTGCTCTATGCCTTGGAGTATATTCAATCCTACATCTAAGCCGCTTTTTTCAATGATTTCAGAAATTTGAGAATCGTGAACGTTTATAAACTCTGCTGGTAAGTCTTCAACTACTTTCGAGTCATAGTTCTTTAGAAATTCAAAAATTGCTTGATTCAAGGGTTTGCTAGTTTTTGTGCCACTGTCTAGATAGGAATTTAAGAATTGTAAAGTCAATTTACGCATAAGAAATGCCTCCTCTTTATTATTTAGTAGAAAAAATTAGGATTGACTTTGTGGGCAATATTGCCCACATTGCCCACAAAAAAAGGTTAGAATAGATGTCGCTTCACGACCAAAACTAAACTAACCGCATTTTATTCCTCAAAAATGTCCTCAGTAATCTCATGCTTAACTACTTTTCGTGTTATAGAAGCCAACTTATTCACCTGCGTTTGGACCAGACTCTTTTCTATTTTCGTAATATTTGTCCAAATCTGCCCATCTTTTTCGTTATACTTAATCCAAGCCACAACATTCATACCGATCAAGCGGTCTGTCTCTAATCCTTCCCCTTCATCGGGTAGAGCCTCTAGGTCCATTAAAGTTTTCGTTAACTTGCTTTTGGGATGCCAGCTCAGTGATGGAGAGAATCGCAGTGTTATAGGTATACCATTAACATCAATCGCTATGCTAAAAACAAGCGCGTTTCGTACTCCAGTTGAGTAATAAGTACTCGCGAGCTCGGCCTCCTTAATTTGCTTAATGACACCCTCTGTAATGCCTTCCGGTACCATCGGCTGTAATTTTGGACGGATAATATTAGCCATGAATTTTTCCTCCTTTATAACTTTTAGTATTTTTATAAATTGAATTAAATATTGTAGCGACGGTGGGCAACTTGGGCACGTCCCAATGCCCCGCTTGTGGTAAGAAATTATTCTTCATCAAACATAGTTGGAAGTGGATTTTGAACGTCATCATCCGGTATATTCAATGCGTCACGTTTTAGATGAAGCAATCGATGCCGTTCCTTTGTGCGACTGTTAACCACTTTCTTGCACAGATGTTGCTTACGAATTCCACCATCTGTGGTATTCTCCATTTCGACTTTAATGACGCCTGCCTCATCAAGACGTTTCCAGAGGGTTCTTGACGTGGGCAATTTGGTTTCGTTGCACTTAGATAAGAAATTGTTGACTTCCGTGTAGACCACCTCAGGAAGAAGATAATAGAAATTTTTATCGCTCCAACCGATTTGGGTTGTGCTAAACTTAATGTCTGAGTCATCGTTCATATTAAGCGGCTTGGTCCAGACCGCACCGTTTGCCAACAGCTCCCTTAAGATATCCAGGAACTTTTGAACGGGCTTTTCAACTTGTACCTCTCGGGTCTGACGTTCTGCTAGTTCTAAGAGGACATCAAGGCCCTCTTCACGAAGATGTTTCTTCTCTTCAGCATGAATTGCTCCAGCCTTTTCAAAGAAAGATAGAGCATATTCCAGCCCAATTTGCAGCCAGGAAATAGACTCTGCGATCCGTCCATGCTGCCCTTCTTTTTGCAGAGACGTACGGAGAGTTACGAATTTATCAAATAAAATCGTGGGCAAAAGACTCATTTGAGGGGCAAGCGATTCCAAATAACCACGCATGGCGCCAGCTAATAATTCGGTCTTTGCTTGTGCCTCTGTTAATCGTTCTAAATTGATCTCCCCTGATTTCAACTCGATCGCTAGGGAGCGAGCTACAGAAGATTCGCCTTGAATCATTTCTTCACCCGTGATCAGTGCCATGCCCCGAGGTGGATACCCTTTTCGCATCTGGGTGTTAGGAAGCATTCTGCCTTTAGTAATCCTATCCCCCAGGAGGCGGAGGATGTACTGGGCCGTGCCTTCCATCTTTTTTACCTCAAAGGGAGAGGCCGACGGGTGATAATCGTCGATAAGGAGGACGGAATCTTTAATCGTGAAGGCACGCCTCTCCAAAGCATTCGCAGTATCTTTAAATGACGCAGGAGGGGCAGAAAAGGTTCCGAAGTGGTGGAGGAAAAGCATAGCAAGTGTAGTTTTACGCGTCCCCGTAAGTCCGTACAGCCAAATGAGAAAACGCGGCTCACATTTGGCAATCCGTGTAGCCTCTAAAAGCGGGGCCAGGTAGATAAGAGCGAGGAGTGGAATAGTAACAGACCTTGGGGCAATATCCAACAAGCGCAAGCTCTGTTCGCAAGAGCTTTTGAGGTCTGTAATTCCCTCAGAAAGTGTATAGGATGTGGCGAATTCATCCAGACTCACACTGGCTAATTCATCGCCGATACACCCCCCGGCGTGAAGATACACCCACTTATCATTAATTTGTCTCCACCCAAGATGCGTAAAGACCGTTTCTGTGGGTGTCTTAGTACTCAGCATTTGGATGGAGTCTCTCAGTTTGTCTCGCTTGGTTAACCCCGGCTTGATGCTTACCTTGATGCCCCATTCCCGAATGGGCCAATTCATTAAGGTAAACTCCTGGGCAGGAATGAGTGCAGGACTTAACGGAATTCCACCACTTTTTACACCTTCAATTACAAACGACTTCTGTTGATCTACTCCATCATCCAAGATGACTTCCTTTGTAGGTTTAGCAATGAAATTGGCAATGACCACGGAATTGCCTAGGTCGTCTTTGCAGCAAAGATTACCCGATTCATCCAATAGATAACCCGTCCCATCCAGGTCGAGAATATACTGATCGTAAATTGATTGAGGAGGGCGGGGTTGAGACCCAATATCCCTTGACTGTTCCGTGTCAATAAGCCTACGGATGCGAGCTTCCTCCCGCTTGATAGCCGAGTCAAACTCGGACAAGGGGCACTTTTGGGACTTAAGCGTTGACCTCAATTCCGAAAATTCTTTTAGCGATGTAATTTTGAGAAAGGCGAGTGCCTTCAACACCTCAGACTCAAAGTGAGCTGTTCGGTCACCTGATTCAATAGAATGAAGCAGGATACCGATGGTATCACGAAAAGTTATTTCCAGATGAATTATCTCACCCCTTCCAAGAAGAATGGGGCTCGTAATATTATGGTTGCATTCCTCGCAGTGTTCTCCGAAATTTTCTTTAACGTACTCACAAGTGATTGGACCTGAGTTTAGCTGAGAGTATTCAAGCTTGACCTGAGTTTCGCCATAGTCATAACCCGGAAAATCCTTAGATAGTTCGTGAGCCCATGTTCCCGAATTCTCACAGCACGCGATTACAGTCATCATTTTGTGCCACTCAGGTTCCGAGAGATGAGTCGCATCATTTTGACAGTGAAGCAGCCATCGGCATCCTGTGGATGAAAGAATTGGTTCAAGTCTCGCAAGTTTATGGGATTTTTGAGGAGTCCTCTCAAATGGATTTGATGAGCTCGATTTATTTGGCCTTATAAGCCCGCCTGCCCGCTGAATTTTGAAGTATGGTTCGAAGTCACTAGGATTGTAAAAATATGAGTTGTCTTTGGAGTGATCCTCAATTATTTTCACGTCTACAATATTTGAATTTTTATGGTTGCTGGTACCTGGGAGACGTAAAATCCGGGATAAATCACTGGTATTGTCGAGTTTAAATCCCGTTTTTTTAGCAGATTCAATCAGCGTCAATTGGAAACCCTTGGAGCACTTAGCGGCGTACTCACGGTCCTCGGCGGTTTCGAAGGACCAAAGCTCTCGAAATAACCAATAACAGTGAAGGCCGTAACCGCTCCAAACAACCATTGTTGGCTTAAAGGGGAAAGTATCAAGAATCCTAGTAACCGTCTCTAGGTCGGGTGGATAATTGTCTGCTTTGTGCTCATCGGCTGCTATATCAATATCAGACCAGAACCCTGGTATTGCAATTACGTCGATGGCTTTTCCTCTTCCACTAAATGGTTTATCTTTCAATAAGCCCAGACCAAAATAAACGTCTTTAGTTTGTGAGTTATCTAAAGCGTAAGACATTGCTTGATCTAATGCATTCGATCTAAATGTTTTCGTTGAACCATCTTTGGTCCAGATGACAATTACCCCTAGAAAATCTTCTCCAAAACAAGCATTAAGAAAAATTTGCATCATTTCAGCTCTCGCTTCAACGTCCAATAACAACCAATTCCTTCCTTATGAAATATTTAAGAATAAACGTCGTCCTTTCTTATGAATGTGGGCTCGTGGGCCGAGGCGAGAGAGTGCCAATATTCCCACCAATGTTTCCTCTAATACGATGGTCTTCCTTTTTGCGAGGGATCTTCAATTTAACTAGTCACCTCCTAAGGGTCGAATTTCGGCGGTTAAACCTTGCTGAAGGGTTTAAACCTCATTAACCAGTGGGAAAAGGGGTATACAAGAATCAGCACGAAAAGGTGTATATATATTTGTTCACAGTTTAATTTTTCAAAAAAATAAACTACAAAAAAGCCTTCCGCGAATTGATTTAAGCGCCGTAGTACGGGCGAAAAACTATCTGGAAGAGACTTTTTTGATGTTGCAAAAAAATGAAATTAGAAGTTGGGAGAGTGATCCTAACACAACGCTTCTTAAACCTTGGATTTAGGTGGGTTAAACCTTGCAGAAAGATTTATAGCTGATTAACCAGTGAGAAAAGGATTTATAAAATTCATCATATAGAAACAGCTTTTTCAGCTTGCTCAACAGGTCATTACTAAGAAAGCTTCGGGTGGATAGGAGCGTTGCCATATGAAAAAAAATTAGCATCTCAACGAGAGGGGCCATTTTCGGCTGACTGCTACATATCACATGAAATTGACCCTTAGCCTATGAATAATAATCATATTAAACCAAAATAGAGCCTAATCTAATTTGCCTCTTTAGTGCTTATAAAGCGAAAGAAGTGTTCATGCATCCAAATGTTTATCTGCATTTTACTCTTCTTTCGCTTTTCACTTATATCACAAGTGATTCATAATATCCGAGGCACTCACGCCGAAAGACTCTGATGCTTTGGCAACTGCTGCGTCTTCGCTAAGGCCGTCAATGATCATCGACAGTATGAATAGAATTATCCTAATCCAAATCATGAATTGCATGCCTCCTTTAATTTTCACCAATTCTCAAGAGTGCTGAGGTCTTACTGCCAAAAATTCATAAAAATCCACTTCCGAAGACCGACACCACCTGCTGCTCCTAGCAATATACCAGCAGGAATACTCCCATAGATGATTCCAACGACTAAGCCAATGATCGCCCCAACTAAGCCCCATTTCATTAATGTGCCCATGACTAAATACTCCTTCTTTCTTTTGCTTTTCTGAACGCGAATAGTAGCAATTAGGTCAATTGTTCTTTAAATATTTCTTTGATCACAGCAAGGAGAATTGAGTTGATACACTCCATGAGTTCACCTCCTTTCGACTGCTTTTAAGAGTTAGGTGATCACCTTTAATAATCCTCAGGAAACATCATCACTTGCATTTCGCTATCGAGGTTAATCCAGATCATTCCCTCGTAGGGGCTTTCCACATTAAAGAAGCTTCCTCTCTTTCCCAAACTGGCAATTCTTGTCGGTGAATGACCTTTTGAAGAAGTTCACCAGCGATCCTCACGGTTGAGAGTTCGAAGATCTGTAAATAATCAGATTTAACATTTTCGGATAGAAAAGCATCTAATAGCGACCATAAGAGTTTCTGTATGTCCTCGGGCAATTTAATGGCTATGTGAGCGGTGACACATCGGGGTCCTTGATGCTTCAATGGTGTTCATCCTTTCTTTTGGTACAATCCGAATCTTTTCGTTTCCAAGAGTGCTATGAGTTCATCAGACCACGCTCTTTTAAGCTGATAAATCGACTATTGCTGCCAATGATCACGTGGTCTAGTACCTCTATACCTAAGATTTTTCCAGCTTCTTGTAGTCGGTTTGTTACGTCGATGTCTTCTTTACTAGGTGTTGGATCACCACTGGGATGATTATGCGATAAGATCACAGCATTGGAATTCCCCAGAATAGCTACCTTGAACACTTCCCTAGGATGCACAAGTGAACTATTGAGACTCCCGAGACTGACTGTATGGATTGCATTAGGTTGTTGCTTGGTGTCGAGGCACACGACTACAAACTTCTCCCGATCCTCATTCGCAAGAAAGGGTTCAAGGAGATTTGCTGCATCTCCAGGAGAATTAATCGTTCTATTTTGGTATAGAATGCTGGATTCCCTAACCATTTTTAAGGTGACAATATTGACACGTTTGGCTTGATCTTTTCTCAAACTAAACATTCTCCTTTCTTCTTAGGAACACAGAAAAAGCACCGATTCTCCATTTATTTTGGAGAAGCGGTGCTTTTGTTTTCTTCGAGTGTGGCTACCATTTAAGGGTGAGTCTTTAGGGCGCGTCTTGAGCCTTGAGATTGTGAAGCTCTTGAGTAGTTAATTTCACTAAGGGCAATCATTTCTTTATCCCTTTAATCTGTAAACCTACTTCCCGAACTTCTCCATTAGGTAATCTTTAACAGACTCATTGAATAGGCTCGTAAGGCTAAGGATTTTTCCTTGCTCTCTAAGAGCTTCGACTTTTCTAAAGAGATCATTCTCTAAATAAGTAGTAATTCTCTTATGCCTCTCTTCAAATTTTGGACCCAATGATCTGCGGTATCTGGGCGAAATTACCTCATTTCCTTCCACAGCATTCATTGCCTCAATCCTCTGTGCGGTTTCTTTAAGCTTGTCCAACCCCATCGGTACCCCACATCCTTTCCTCTAATTCGTTCGCTAGATCTTTCAATTGTTTAACTGCAGGATTGGACCAACCTAGTTCTCGGACCGTTTTCCTTTGCCAGATTGAAGTTGGTATGGCAACATTATTACTCACAAAAGTATTTAGAAAAGTTTCCCCTAGTGTCCATTTAAGATCACTCATTACTTTCTTTGTAAGGTTTCGTCTCATATCGACTCGGTTAGCAACAACACCAATTACTCTTAATTCTCGATTCAGGTTTTGTTTAACACTTGCAAGGTCATCAAGAAATTCTCCCATGTTTTCTACTCCAAACATTTCAGGGTCGGTCACTATTAGGACATCCGTAGCTGCCACATAGCCAAGAAGCGTGATTTCAGAAGTGGAGGGTGGATTATCGATTATAACCAGGTCCACTTGTTTAAGGTCTTCGTGGGCAAGAATTTCTTTAAGGAGTGTTTCACTTCTTTTGAAATCGTAGTGCTTAATATTTCCACTTCCTGGAATCAGATGGAGATTCTCTTTGACTTCAACGCACGCTTCCTCAGGCCTGCATTGATGATTGAGTAAATCAAAAATGTCTGGTCTTGGAATCTCTTCCCCACGAAAGAGAATCTTAGTGAGGTCTCGTTGTTGGTCTAAATCCACGATTAAAACAAGATACCCTTTTCTAGAAAATTCCCAAGCAAGATTTGCCGCAAGAACTGTCTTACCCGTGCCTCCTTTTTCATTTGCCACTGAAAGAACTTTCATAATCCTTTTTCACCTCGTTTTCAAGTTTACGAAACGTAGCCCTCTTGGAGCTGAGCTGAAACGTATACGTTTATAAATTTGTTTAGAAAACGGAGGGATAAAAATGGCAAAATCGATTTGATAGTCCTACAAGTGACAGAATTGAATCAGAGCCTAAGATTATCGATGATTTTTTCTAGGAAACCTCCAAGAATGACTAGTGGCTCAAAAATGGCTTTATGGAATATAAAAATAACCCAAACAATTTCCCTATTCATCTAGCCGTGATGGGCTGCTAATTATTTTCATATTTCTTATTGAACATCTCGAATGGCATTATAAGCACGATTCCAAAGTCGCTACCCAACAGTGTTAATGCACTTACAAAAACACGCCCATCTTCACAAAGAATCTGATCCACATACTCAAAGATTATAGTCCCTGAGGCTAGATGTTCTAGCAGCTCTAGCTCATCTTCAGACTCTAAAACAAGTGCATAACCTCCATAGTCCTTGTCAACGTCCCTGAATTCTCCATACTCATCATCTAAGATTGTTACAACGTCTTTAATGGCTTTGATAACCTGGACAGGTAGTTCACTAATTAATGTCATTTCTCTCACATGAGCAATCTTGATCATACAATCTATCCCTTCAATATTATCTAAAGACAAACAAAAGAACCATCAGTCAATCTGACCAATGGTTCCCTCAAGATTAATAAACCCACCAGTCGAACTATTGGTTAATGAATTCGTTTCCCAACCTCATCCCTTCATTGACTGAGTTAAGTCTGACTTCATGCATGGCTTGATTATATTCTTGAGCTTCCTCTATAGTTTCGAAAGATCTAGTCCAATCTAAATCATAATAATCAGCCTTATAGCCGATCTCAACGTGCCAACCATCAGCCGCGCATTCACCAAATTCAGACTTCTCCATCCAAGCTTGTACTGCTTCTTTTGATAGACTCCCAATATTGAAAATTGCACGACCATGACATTTCTTACAAACGCCAGTTATTAAAGGCATAGCTTATTCCTCCTCATCCATCTTGACTTGTGCAGGGTCAACGTAATGACGACTATATCGCTGTGGGGTTAATTCACTACAGTCACCAACTTTGACAGGCTCAAAGTGCAGGTCTCGTTCGACCCCTGGGATGCCGTGCCATTTGACTGATAACAATTCACCGAGTGTGAAGTAACCAAATTCTTCCTCAAACCCATGGACTAAACCAAAGAATAGATAATTACCGTCTTCTTGACGTTCTCCCTCTACGACATACCAAGTCCAACCGCTTCCGATGGCAAAGAATTTGCAGACGATCGTTTTATCCTTAGTTTCGATTTCCTCAGTACTATAAAGTGCAGGGATCTTTTGTTCAATTTCCTTTGTAAGTAGTTTCATAAGGCACTCCTCCAATTTATTACAATTAGTTTTTATGCAACGAGTATTTTTAAGATGTCTCTCGGCTAGGTAGAGGTAGAGGGATACTCCCTAATGAAAATTTCACTCTATCCTCCTTTAAAATGACAGGGTTTTCTGTTTCTGGGAGGATAGATTTCATTTTTAGAAACTTACAAAGGCATGAGATACTGTTTATTTTCTTGTTCATAGTGCTTAATCTTAGCTTTTTGGCGTGTAGGGTAGTAATAAAATCAGTGACATGGATTCTTTTAATTTTCGAGACATCAGTTACACCTTGAGCAGCTAGGTAGTTCATAAACTCTTTTACATCAAATAGGTAACTATCCAGTGTTTTTGATGCTTTGCCATCGGCAACAAGGTATTCCTCAAATGCTTTAATATGAGCGATCACCTTTGCGGAAAGATTAGTTTTTTTGAGGGCATCATTATCCTCACTAATTTTTACTGCTTTCATTATTGAATTACCCCCTCGTTTTTTAATCGTTTAGCCATTCTTAATAACTCCTTTCATATGTTTGGAAAATAGAAGAGCCCCACATTCTATAATTTCTTAGAATGTGGGGCTTGCTTAGGGAAACTTCTAATATCAGGTTAATATTAAATGTTTAAAAAATCAGATAATTCGTTTAATTTAAGTTCGCTGTAGAATTATGATTACACATTTATCTTTATCATACTAAAAATGTTATTCCGCTTTGTTTTTCCATCGATTCAACATTTTAACTGCTTACCGCAGGTGCGTCAATAGGCCTGCTTATACCCAATTCTTCAAATATTGGGCATACCCATTGATACCAGTTTTTATTACGTCCGGTAGCGCCCAAAGCCACAGACCCGGATTCAGCCCCTAGGCTTTACCCTATATGGCCTGACTCGCCAAGCCACTCGACAGCACTTGTTGTCTAATCCTGACTTTACCGACATGCTGTTGTCCCCCAGAGGCTTTCGCATGAGGTTAGTCGGTTGTCTTACATCGCAATTGCAGGAGCGATGATTTCTACGAAATATATATGAAACGCACAACGTGCGCACTGAAGAGTGGGATGAGGGTGGATGAATTTGAAGAGTGACACGGGAAACAAAGTAGTAATAATCGACATAGGGACATTAGTATGGAGTGGTGAATATTAATGACCGGTTTCCATACTTTTGACACCTCCGCGGTGGCTATCTTGGAAACTGGGCCGTTTTTCATCTATTTTATGAAGGTAACTCGTAGCTCAACACCTGGAAGGTAGTGCATCCATCAAGGGTGAACTCTGCAGAGGTGATGTGAAGCCCTGCTAAAGCAAATGATTTTCAGTTATATAGCTAATAGAATAGCTCCTTAATACAAGAAAAATGTCATAAGAAAGACATTTTTTTCTGTTATCATGCTAAGCAGAAGAAAAAAGCATACTGTACCTCATTTTTTCTTCCGGCAAGTAGAACTTGCTGAGCAACCATAGTAAAGGAAGGATGATAATGTATGTTATGGACAATTGTTGTTATTCTCGGGATCTTATGGCTTCTAGGTATGGTCACTTCGTATACAATGGGCGGGTTAATTCATATCCTTCTCGTGGTTGCTTTAATTGTAGTGGTGTTTAACCTAATTTCAGGGAGGAGGACGCTTTAGCCAACGAATGTATTTTATCAAAAACATTCAAATGAATATTTCAACAAAAAAAGGATTACTATTATGCTAAACAAAGCCAAAACACTAAATAACTACACATTGAAGTAGCCTCGACGGGGAAATAGAAAATGTCAAGGAATTCTACTTTGATGACCACTACTGGACGATTCGCTATCTGATCGCCGACACAGGAAATTGGCTTACGGGCAGGAAAGTATTGATCTCCCCGCAATCTTTAGTTATTCTCATATCTGCTATCTTTGGAGCAATGATTGCAATATTTTTAGGAATTTTCAACAAACTTAAATCAACTTTAAAAATAAGAGAATTAAATTTGACAGTAAATAGTTTAGAGAAAAAAACTACTGAGTTAAATAATCAAATCAACGCATCTCAGATTAGAGACTCAAATATTAGGTTAAACAATTCAGAAGCCCAACTGCTAGAGCAGAAGAACATAGATTTGCAAAAAAACGAATAGCATTATTGTATGTTAAGCTAATACCCAACAGTTCCTACCTGACTGTAAGCTTTTCCATGGTACACTTGCATCAGAGGTGGAAATATGTTTATTAGTCCAATGCTCCTCCACAAGGTGGACACCCCTTTTGATGATGATAACTGACTCAGTGAATTGAAGCTTGACGGAATACGTTTTTTCTATTCCACCATGAATGGATTTAATTTTTATACTCGCCATGAAAACGAAGTAACATCTCGATTTCCGGAACTTATGACAAGTCAGATCCGCAAAGGAACAATACTCGATGGTGAAATTATCATCTCGAATCACGATGGAAAACCTGATTTCGAAGAATTAATGAGTAGGTTTCAAGTTAGTAGCGCAATGCGTATACCTACCATATCTAGGCTCAACCCGTTACGTTATTTGCATTCGATGTGGTTCACTATAAAGGTAAGAGAGTAAGCCATCTACCCCTCTTAGAGCGAAAGGAAATCCTTATAGGCTACTTCCCGAGGATTTACCGTTGATTACTAAAGTTCCTTCGATCAAGGGTAATGGTACTGCTTTGTTTGAATTAGTAAAAACCCAAAGCCTTGAGGAGATTGTCCTTAAGAGGAAAGATTCCAAGTATGAGATTGGGAAACGGTCTCGTAACTGGTTGAAGGTTATTAATTATCAGTATGAAACTGTAGAGATTGCTGGGTTTAGAAAATCTGAGTTTGGTTGGTTACTGAGGTTTCCTGACGGAAGACCTGCTGGAATAATGGAACTCGTTCCAGCTGAAGCTCGAAAGGCAGTTTACCAGATTGCTAAAATGGTAGGTTCTGAAGAAGCAAATGATTATGTTTTTTTCCAAAAGCAAATGGATCACTAAAGTGTAAGGTTAAGTATCGTGTATTGTTGAAGTCAGGATATTTAAGGTTGACTTCATTTGTTGAGTTTACTAGTTAAATCGTCGCTATAACAGTTATGATAAATATGTTCAAAAAAAGGGGCTACTGTTATTAGGATAGTAGCCTTGAATTTTCTTTAAATTACTAAAATATGAATGATCATTATTATAAACAGTTAATGGAAGATTCACCGATAGGATATGCCGTTCACAGAATAATAAGCGATGCTATTCCTTATGAATATGAATTTATCAAAGGTAATGTCGCCTTTGAAAAAATTACAGGGCTAAATCGTTCAGACATGCTTGGGAGAAGAGTTCCTCGAATTGTTACAGGAATAGAGTGGGCTGAAATTAATTGGGTGGAGCTTTATGAAAATATTAAAATTAATGAGGATAAAAGAGAATTTGAGCAGTTTTCAAAACCTTTAAATAAATGGTACAGGGTAAATGTACATTCTCCAGAAAAGAATTATTTAATGACACATTTTATTGATATATCCAAGGAAAAAGGGCAATCAAATG
>DATCQU010000062.1:0-6837 GCA_036569365.1 Desulfosporosinus sp.
ACGACAACATCCAGTCCTTCCGACAACTTTTCCCCGGCTGCTTCGAGCATCGCATACGTTTTTCCGACCCCGGCGGCGGCCCCGAGAAAAATCGTAAGTTTCCCGAGGCCCTCCTTCTCAAGACTGGCTAGCAACTCATCGGGGTCTATGCGTATCTCTTTTTCCATTTAACCATCACCCAACTTACAATGAATCTAAAGCTATATTTAATTTTAACACATTTACCCGTGGCTCACCCAGAAACCCAAACTGTCTGCCCTCTGTATACTGATCAACAAGCGCCTGAACCTTCTGTTCACTAAGACTTCTAGCTTTGGCTACCCTGGCCACTTGAATTTGAGCAGCGTCTGGCGTAATGTTGGGGTCCAAACCGCTTGCGGAAGCTGTCACTAAGTCTCCAGGAACGAGAGTCGTTGAAGATAATCCATTATCTTTCCTCACCTTTTCCGCTTGCTTGGCTACGGAATCTATAAGCACTTTGCTCGTTGGTCCTAAATTAGAACCACCTGAATTGGCTGCATCATAGCCATCCTTACCCGCTGCCGACGGTCGACTATAGAAATAACGAGCATCGCTAAAGTTTTGCCCTATGAGGACAGAACCTATTGGTATACTACCTTTGTAAGCTAGCGAACCATCAGCCTGCTTAGGAAAGATAACCTTCGATAGGCCTGTAACTACTAAAGGATAGGCAATACCCGTTAACAAGGTCATTACAAGTAACAACATTAAGGCCCTACCCATTGTTTTAAGCATATTAATCCTCACCCTTTCTAAACATATCCAGTATTAGCTTAAATGCATCATAACTAAAAGCATGTCAATCAGCTTAATTCCGATAAAGGGAGCGATTAAACCACCTAAACCGTAGATCAAGAGATTGCGCCGCAAGATGATATTCGCTCCCAAGGGACGGTAGGTGATCCCACGTAAAGCTAGTGGAACCAAGGCTACGATAATTAAGGCGTTAAAAATTACCGCTGAAAGAATCGCGCTTTGGGGTGTAGCTAGCCCCATAATATTCAATACACCTAATTCCGGGTAAGTCACTACAAACAAGGCCGGAATAATCGCAAAGTACTTGGCAATGTCATTCGCAATACTAAACGTTGTCAGAGAACCCCTAGTCATCAACAGCTGCTTACCAATCTCCACGATCTCAATTAATTTGGTAGGGTTACTGTCAAGGTCCACCATGTTACCCGCTTCTTTGGCTGCCTGAGTGCCGCTGTTCATAGCCACACCCACATCGGACTGGGCTAAAGCAGGAGCGTCATTTGTACCGTCTCCAGTCATAGCCACCAAGTGGCCTTTGTCTTGATACTCCCTAATTAATTTTAATTTTTGTTCTGGTGTTGCCTCTGCTAGGAAATCATCCACCCCAGCTTCAGCCGCAATCGCAGCAGCCGTTAACGGATTATCCCCCGTAATCATGACAGTCTCTATGCCCATGCGACGAAGTTCAGAGAACCTTTCTTTAATTCCACCCTTCACGACGTCTTTAAGGTAAATGACCCCTAAGGCTTGATCTCCCTCTGCCACAACAAGCGGAGTTCCACCTTGCTTAGCAATAGCCTCAATCGAAGTTTTTACCTCAGAGCCCATTTCTCCCCCTTTTTCTCGCAAGTATTTTTCAATCGTGTCCATGGCTCCTTTGCGGATTTCACGACCCTGTAAATCTACACCACTCATCCGAGTTTGGGCGCTGAAGGGGACAAAAGTCGCGCCTAAAGCCTTGATATCCCGTTCCCGCAAATTAAATTTTTCCTTGGCCAAGATAACAATACTTCGGCCCTCAGGGGTTTCGTCCGCAAGAGACGACAATTGGGCTGCATCAGCTAACGCTTCCGGTGATATGCCCGGAGCAGGTATAAACTCTGTGGCCATCCTGTTTCCGAGGGTAATGGTTCCAGTCTTGTCCAAAAGCAGTACCCCTACATCCCCTGCCGCCTCCACGGCCCTGCCGGACATGGCCAGGACATTACGCTTCAATAGACGATCCATCCCGGCTATCCCGATAGCACTGAGCAGGCCCCCAATGGTAGTCGGTATTAAACAAACCAGCAATGCTGCAAGCACAGGGATGGATACCGTTGCCCCTGAATAAATGGCGTAAGCCTCTAACGTAGTAACTGCCAGTAAGAAGACGATTGTCAATCCGATTAACAAAATGGTTAAGGCGACTTCATTCGGAGTTTTTTTACGTTTAGCCCCTTCCACTAAGCTAATCATGCGGTCCAGAAATGTTTCACCCGGATTAGCGGTGATCTTCACTTTGATCCAATCCGAAAGCACCCTAGTTCCACCAGTGACGGCACTGCGGTCACCGCCCGATTCTCTAATCACAGGAGCCGATTCTCCCGTGACTGCGCTTTCATCGACCGAAGCAATGCCCTCAATGATTTCTCCATCGCCAGGTATAAGCTCCCCTGTCTCGACAAGTACGATATCACCCTTAACCAGTTTGGCAGCCGAGATATCTTCTATTTTTTCTCCGACCACCTTTTTAGCAATCGTGTCGCTTCTAGTTTTACGAAGGGATTCAGCTTGGGCCTTCCCTCTTCCCTCAGCTAAGGCTTCTGCAAAGTTGGCAAACAGAACGGTGATCCATAACCAGGCTGCAATCTGCCCGTCAAACCCCAACGTTTTAGAATGCAAGGCGATATCTCGAATGGTAAAGTAAGTCGTCAATACCGCTAAAACCTCTACCACTAACATGACTGGATTAGTCCACAAAACCCGAGGATTTAATTTTGCAAAGGATTCTTTAATAGCCCTTACTACAATTGAACGGGTAATACTTGAATTACTTGTACTTGTACTCATAGTTTGCTCACTCCTCCTTAAAAAGCCTTACCAGCCAGCATTAATAGGTGCTCAACAATGGGCCCTAGAGCTAGAGCTGGAAAAAAGGTTAAGGCTCCAACTACTAAAACTACTCCTGCCAAGAGACCTGAAAATAAGCCTCCGGTGGTCTGAAAAGTCCCTGCACCAGCCGGGGTTATTTTCTTGCTAGCCATACTTCCTGCAATGGCCAAAACAAGCATAATTGGGCCAAGGCGGCCAATGAGCATACATAAACTAAGCACAACATTGTAAAAACCGGTGTTGACACTAATTCCCGCGAAAGCGCTACCATTATTTGCTGAAGCAGAAGAAAAAGCGTAAAGTATTTCACTTAGGCCATGGGGTCCGGAGTTGAGAATTGACGAGGTACCTGCTGGAATGAGCACAGCTACGGCGCTACCAATTAATATACAGGCGGAAGGAATAAGCACCGCTAGTATGGCCATCTTCATCTCAAAGGATTGTATCTTTTTGCCAAGGTATTCCGGCGTTCGACCGACCATAAGACCTATGATAAACACCGTTAGAATCACAAACAGCAACATAGCATACAAACCTGATCCGACACCGCCGAACACAACTTCTCCCAACATCATCTGTAACATGGGTGGGAGTCCTCCTAAAGGAGTAAGACTATCATGCATGGCGTTTACGGCACCACAAGATGTCGCTGTGGTTATCGTAGCAAACAAGGCTGAGTTGACAACCCCAAATCTTACTTCCTTTCCTTCCATTACAGAGGAACCAGTTATGCCAATATGCTGAATCAGAGGATTACCCGCTATTTCAGAGCCATACGTTGTGCCAACCATTAACAACAACAAAATCAACATTGCCCCGAAAATGACCTTACCCTGCTTGGAGTCCTTTAACATCTTACCAAAGGAAAACGTTAACGCCACAGGGATAAGCAGTAAAAATAACATCTCCAGAAGATTACTAAATGGGGTGGGGTTTTCGAAGGGATGAGCAGAGTTAGCGTTAAAGAATCCACCACCATTAGTCCCTATCATTTTGATAGCTTCCTGCGAGGCTACTGGCCCCATCGCTAAGGTTTGACTCGCTCCTTGAAGAGTATGCACTGTAAGATAGGATGAAAAGTTTTGAATCACCCCTTGGGAAACTAGTAACATCGCCCCCACTAGGGACATAGGTATGAGTATCCACAATATAGAACGAGTTAGGTCAGACCAGAAGTTACCAATTGATTTAGCTTGATAACGGCCAAGGCCCCGAATTAGAGCAACCACAACAGCTAGACCGGCTGCAGCCGAGAGAAAGTTATGCACGGTTAAGCCGGCCATTTGGCTCAGGTAACTCATCGTTGATTCACCGGCATAGGCCTGCCAGTTGGTGTTCGTATTAAAACTGACCGCTGTATTCCAGGCTAGATCCCATCTAAGCCCTGCGAATCCTTGTGGGTTAAGAGGCAGGAGCCCTTGAACCAGTAGCAGTAGGAAGAGTGAGAGTATACCAACAAAACTCAAAGCTAAAAGCGATAGTGCATATTCCCACCAGTTCATTTCTTTTACGCCGTCAATCCCACAGATTCGGTAAATAAGCCTTTCCAGCGGTCCCATAACCCTGTCCATAAAGGTCTTCTCACCCTGGTATACCTTGGCCATATACCGACCAAGCGGAATGGCCAGAGCGATGAGTACAACAAAGTAAACTACCAGTTGAATAAAATCGTTGCTTGTCATTACAATTCCTCCGCTTTCATTAGAGTATAACCAAGATAGACTAAAAGGCCGATGGCCACGACGCCGCCTAAGATCATATCCGCCATTTATCTTCCCCCTTGCTAAAAAGCTTATTTGCTTTTTGTATCGTGATAGTGAAATTCTATTAATCAATAAGAACTACGGTTTTTTGTCGTGCATAGTTTATCCTCCTGGACACTTGCTATTCTAAATGCACCCTCATTATAGAGCTGTTGCCCATTAAAACAGTGTAAATTAAGTAGTGAAAACCATAAAGAAAACGTAAAGATTTTACGCACTAGAATCTGACATTACTAGTAAATAGTAATAGACCCATTGATGGTTTATGGTACAGCAAAACCCGGCTTTCAAAGCCGGGTTTTACTATTTCGCACATTGTTTTTCTCTTACACTTTCTGACATAAAGGAACCATACAGATTTAAGACCTCGGGCTTATAGCCCAAGGTCTTAAATCTGTATTATGCACTTTGTTGATCGCTTTTTGTCGGAACGATCCGTAGTAAATCCTCTTTTGTTTTCGGCAAAGGGGTAGACGAAGGCACCCAGCCCTTTTTCACAAACTCGCTATGCATTTCTATCAGCCAAGGAGTAGTCAAATCAGCACGTTCGATAAGATGAGGTTGACGGAAAAGTTCGCCCGGATCTCCATGGGCGATGATCTCTCCGCTGTACATAATTGCCATTTGGTCTGACCAGGAATAGGCCAAATCGACATCATGAGTAGATAAAATAATAGTTTTACCCTCGTTGCTCAACTTGTCTAGAAGCTGCATGAACTCCAGAGCATGGCGCGGATCCAGCCCAGCTGTTGGTTCATCAAAAATAATCACTTCTGGTTCCATGGCCAATACGCCCGCGATCGAAACTCTTTTTTTCTGCCCGTAACTTAACAAGTGAGTGGGTTTATCTTGAAGGTCGGTGGTTTCAGTATCTATCAGGACTTGTTCGACTCTGGCTTTCACTTCTTCTTTTGAAAGTCCTAGATTCAGAGGGCCGAACGAGATATCCTGCCAAACACTTGCTGAGAATAACTGGCTATCCGGATCCTGAAAAACGATTCCCACCTTCTTGCGTAATTCGATCAGCGCCTTGTTTTTATAGGAAATATCCTGTCCTTGATACTTTATACATCCTGAATTAGGACGATAAATTCCGTTAAATTGCATAAACAACGTTGATTTTCCTGCGCCGTTTGATCCTAGAATCGCTAGCTTTTCTCCTTTTTTCACTTGTAAACTTACATTGAGCAAAGCTTTTGTGTCATCAGGATAAGAATACTCCACATTTACTGCCTCAATTATGACCTCTGACAAATTCATCACCTCACAAGTAAATTTAATACAATTAAAGGAACTTCAACTCCAACAATAATTATGTAATTTCTAAGGCTGATTGGGTGCCTCTTGGTAAGCACCTTGATCTCTCCTGTATAACATCGTGCCGCCATGGCATTGTAAAGTTCTTGAGATTTCACGAAAACTTTCCCTAAAAGTGCCGAGAAGAGGCAGCTCATAGAACGGAATGAACTTTTCATTGTGACATAGCCTAAACGGGAAGATTGAGCACGATTGATCGATGTAGCTGTTTCCATAAAGACAAAGATAAAACGATAGATCAGCACCATTAATTCAGTGATGATCACAGGGACCTTCATCTTATTAAGTACTGTAATTAGTTCGGTTATAGGCGTCGTCAGAGCTAGAAAGTAGAGGCAAGAAACAGCCCCTAACGATTTCAGAAAGAGATGAACCGCCGTGATCAGATCGGGATAATGTATTCCTATGGTTAACCCATGAATGGTTTGAGCTATCCAAAACCCTGAAGAAGTGGTCGAGATAGAAAAAGCAATGGTTAGAACGCTGATTAACAGAAACGAAAAAGGAACAAGCATAAGCTTGATAAAAACTCGAGCTGGTATGCCCGCACCGAATATTATTCCCCCAGCCATCATCATTAACACTATGAGTGGTGTAATGACCGTAGGAGAAGCTAGACAAACGACCATAGTTAGCATCGAAAAGAGAGACTTCTCCACTGGGTGAACTGCTTTTAAATTATTATTATAGGCGTAACTATCAATGTTTATCACGTTTGATCCTTCTTACTTACACTGTGTTTACCTTTCAAATAACCTAAATAATAAAAGACGACTCCACTTCCGATAGCTGCCTGTAAAGCAAACAAAAACGATTCTACTTCTGCGCTAGGTGGCGCCCATATCGGTTTAAACCAAGGTTTATAATTGGGATCGATAGAGCTGATTAC
>DATCQU010000063.1:0-13679 GCA_036569365.1 Desulfosporosinus sp.
TGATACGGGCTCATCGTTCCGGGGTCAATATTAATATAGGGATCGAATTTTTGTATTGCCACTTTTAATCCCCTATTTTTAAGAAGACAACCCAGGGATGCTGCTGTGATTCCTTTTCCAAGGGAAGACACAACGCCACCCGTTACGAAAATAAACTTTGTCATGCGCTTTACCATTTCCTTTCAGACCGTTAAATCTATAGCGAGCGGGCTCCTCTATTCTTAAGCAATAACTATACCCATTGCTGGAATATACTCTGCATAACACACATAAATAAAGCTAGTCCGTGTTCCGCACTAGCTTTATTTTCCCACTGCTCTTTATTTTAGCTACACTTCTAATGGATGTCAAGGCAAAGAACATCTTAGCGAATAGAGTCGAAGGCTACCACTTTTCTTCGAGTAGAACCTCATCCGCTTCATCCTCGTCAATTTCTGAGGCATCCTCATCTAATGAGTCCAAGTCATCTAGTTCTTCTGCATCCGACTTCTCTTCATCAGAAGACGCTTTGGTCGTCAAGGAGATCGAGTGCGACCGTCGTGGTACTTTCGTCGCATCCCAAACCTTCAGGCCCCATTCGCCCCGTCCGAGAAACGTAAACCGAGTATCTAGGTTGATCTGGGTGAGTGCTGCGGCAATACGTATGGCCTCCTGTGGAATTCCTAAACGTCGGAGCACTTCCTCAATTAAGCCATGATAATACATGGGGTTACCCTGAGCTTTCAGAACTTCGTAAGCAATATCGGCTTCCGTTGGCTTAGCTTTTTTACTTAAAGAGTGGGTCAAAAATCCACCGCCCTTCGTCGTTTTGAATATCAATATATTCGACCCACCCCTAAATATCTCCTGCTCGACGGTAATTTAAACATAAATATTTATATATCCGAACTCTACATTCTTTCCGGAGCTGATACGCCGAGAATACCCAACACGTTGCTAATAACTTGTTTCACAGCACGCACTAAGCTCAAACGGGCCCGACGCAGACCCTCGTCGTCAACAAGAACGCGCTGGCAATTATAGAACGTATGGAAAAGCGCGGCCAAATCTAGTACATAACGGGCTAAGCGATGGGGTTCCATGAGACGAGCTGCTACAAGGATCTCGCTTGGTAAGTCGGCAATTTTCTTGAGCAGATCCCGCTCTTCGGTGCTGTCCATGCGTATTAAATCCTCTTTAAGCGGAGGTGCTTCCGTATCGCCAAGTTCCTGAGCTTGGCGTAAGATACTGCACAGACGGGCATGCGCATATTGTACATAATACACGGGATTATCTGAGGACTGCGCTCTTGCCAGATCAAGGTCAAAGTCTACGGTAGAGTCAGGATCTCGCAGGTTAAAGAAGAAACGCGCTGCATCTTTTCCGACTTCATCCATCAGTTCACGTAATGTAATGTACTGACCAGAACGTTTAGACATCCGCACCACTTCACCATTTTGTATGAGCCGAACGAGTTGCATCAGGATAATCTGAAGATTATCGGCGTCATACCCTAAAGCGGACATTGCTCCTTTCATCCGCGCCACATGTCCGTGGTGATCAGCACCCCAAATATTAATAACTTGGTTAAATCCTCGCTCGAATTTATTGCGATGGTACGCAATATCTGCAGCGAAATAGGTTGGCGTTCCATTGCTTCTGACCACCACTTCATCTTTTTCGTCTCCAAACAAAGTGGACTTAAGCCAAAGCGCGCCTTCCTTTTCGTAAATATATCCCTTTTTTTCGAGGTCTTCCATTGTCGAGCGAACGGCCCCCGAATCATGCAGAGACTGTTCGTTAAACCAAACATCATATTCTACCCCAAAATCATGAAGCGTTTCCCGGATGTCTCGCATTTTTTCGTCCAAGGCATATCTAACCAAAAACTCGCGACGGAGTACCTGTTCGACCGTAAGATATTTATCGCCTACTTTGGCAATAAGACCTTTTACCGTGTCGATCAAGTCCTCGCCATGATATCCCCCTTCAGGGAAAATGGCATCCTGACCCAATAGTTGCAAATACCTTGCTTCCAGTGACAACGCAAAATTATGGATTTGGTTCCCAGCATCATTAATGTAGAATTCTCGGGATACCTCATACCCTGCCATCGAGAGTAAGGAAGCCAGACTGTCACCCAATGCAGCCCCACGGGCATTTCCCATATGTAACAGCCCGGTAGGGTTTGCGCTCACGAACTCGACCTGGATCTTTTGACCTTTACCGATATCTACTTTGCCATAACTGTCCCCGGCCTTTGATACCTCTCCAATGACCTCCGTAAGCCATAACGGATTTAAGCGGAAGTTAATAAAACCAGCTCCGGCAATCTCTGAAGATTCTATCCAAGTTTCATTTGTGTCTAGGTGTTTAATGAGAGTGGCAGCGATCTCTCGGGGTGAACGTTTCGCTTGCTTGGCCAACACCATTGCCAAGTTAGTTGCCAAATCTCCATGTTGCCTTTCTCTAGGTTCTTCCAAAACACAGCTTGGCAACTCACTAAAATTTAATTCTCCGGCCGCTTTCGCAGAATTAGCGGCTTCTATTAAGTGGTTCGTAACCCGTTCTTTTATACTCTCATAGAGACTCATTGGGGGAGATCCTCCTTTATGTTTACCAACAGCGCATTATAACTGACCAAATTATCATCGACAAATAGATCATATTCTAGACTAATACGTCCCCCATGGACTGTCAAGTCATACTCTACCGTGTGGGGCATAACACTCAGCCACAATTTCCCGCAGGATGTGGTATAAACACCGCGGTTAAATACACCTTTTTTGAATTCTTGCAATAGATCGACTGAGCCCTGGCGATTTAGGACAACTAAATCTTCTTTGATGCTTAAGAACGTTGTCACGTCTTCAAGGCCGGTCTCGTCAGGTTCTTTATATACCACATAAAAAACATCGTTACGTTCATAAAACGCTCCTGTGGTGATTAATTCTTGCTGTTCCTCGTGACCTGCCTGATATCGTTGTCTTCCATTGACCTGGATAGTTACCGCCTTTTTCAATGGCTTTGCTCCTTTCGAGAGTCAGTTTATTAGCACGGGCGCACACGTCTGGCGCTGTCGCGTTCATTGCCGCAGAGACGCTTTACGTTCTTATTAGAAAAAATCATTGCGTTTTATGAGCCTATTTGCCTATTCTCGTTTAGATAGAAAAACTCCTTTTTTACACCGTTTAGAATTTATGAATTTCGGGTGATCTCTTCCCGCCATCACGTGCCAGCTTAGATATAGAACAGCGAGAGGAAAATATTTCCTCTCGCTTATTCTTGATTGTCTATATTACTGGAGATATTCACCGCGCGGTGTTTTGATAACTCGTTGGATCTTCTCTTCGGCGCCAGTTGAAGCATTTAAGTATACTAGATATTCCTCGCCCTGATACCGACCGCGAAACTCATAACTGTAAACCTCTTGATTTCCGCTTTTAGCAATGACCGCCAAGCGGCTCTCTAGGACCTGGAAATTGGGGCGCAGCTTGCGCACCGCTTGATCCAGCGATATCTTCGCTGGGAAGGTTCGCGACTGATGAAATGCGTAATAGGGTGCCGCGTCCAATCCAACAAGCTGACCATTATCCAAGGCGATCATCAACCGTACCTTGTCAGGGTAAATCCTCACCCCATCTTTTTCAGCTACGGCATCGAATTGAACATACGACCCAAAGTCCTCACTTGAGGTTAAGGTCAGGTGCCAACCTAAGGCCTGTAAAGCTATCTTTGCTTTGTTAGAGGCTTCTTCAATACTCATTGTCTTAGGGTCGATCGACCGCTGATCGCGGAAGAGTGTTACAACCCCACCCTGGTGGCTAACTTCTAAATTGGCTTCTTTAAATTTCCACATATAGCCCCCAAGCGCACCCTTTGACTCTCCAATAAATTCCGGCGTTGCATTCAGGTAGCCCACTTTGTTCAAGAAATCCCGGGCTACGGCTTGTGCATGAACACGGGTTACTTCACCAGAGGGGAGTCCTAACGGCTTTGACACCACGCGCGACGCGTATTCTCCGGTGTATGA
This sequence comes from Desulfosporosinus sp., assembly GCA_036569365.1. Lineage (GTDB taxonomy): Bacteria > Bacillota > Desulfitobacteriia > Desulfitobacteriales > Desulfitobacteriaceae > Desulfosporosinus. Next base: position 4,013 of record DATCQU010000063.1, read on the forward strand.
AAATGGTGGAAGCTTCTGCAGGCTCGCATCCAACTGGTCTAACCCGGACCTTACAGATTTGGAAGGGACTTCTGAGGCATCCGCGGCTGCTTCTGCAATCTGGGGTCCGCCAAAACCTAGCCGTTTCCTGAGCGATAGAGTCGGATCTGTCCACGCTAGATTTTCCGTGTCCATTCTCGTCATTATGACTTGAACTTTCTGATTCACCGGCACGAGGCGCTCGTGCATGTCTCTGAGTGTCTTTTCTTCTTCAGTAGAAATTGTTCCTCCACTGGCAATTTGTTGTGCCAATGTCCTCGCAAAGTCACCGGACTGGGTCAAAAACTGCCCGACATAACTAAGGCCTGCTTGATCGGCTGGGATTTGGGCAAAATCCTTAAGCGCTGCTTCACTTTTATTGGAAACTTGACTCAAGTAAAGAATCTGTTGGCTGGAGTTACTTGCTACATCCCCTTTAGCCATATCTGTCTCCAGCTGGTCAAGATGACTCGCGAAATCGGTCAAAGCACGGTGGTTATTGTTTTCTGCGAGTAGACGATAATCCCCCGCTAAGCGGGATTCGTTAAATCCCCAGCCTAGGGAGATCAAGAAAGCTGCCGCTAAAGTCCCGATCCAAAATTTCCTATGCATGCTTGTCCCCCTACTTCGTAAAGATATGATTTCCGATTTGTTTAATCTGAGGTCGTGACCAAATATATTTATTTCTTGTCTTCGCAGGATTGAAAAAGAAGACCGCCCCTCCCGAAGGATCTGATCCATTGACTGCTTCTTGAGCAGCACGCAAGGCAGATGCAGAAGGTGGTAGATTAATTTGGCCGTCATCTACACTTGAAAAGGCTTTAGGCTGATAAATGATATCCGCGATTGTTTTAGGGAATGCCGGATCTGCAATCCGATTAATGATCGTTGCAGCCACCGCTACCTGCCCCTGATAGGGTTCTCCACGTGCCTCTGCGTTGACGCAGCGAGCCAAAAGGTTTGTGTCAATGTTTTTATTACCAACAGCCTTCCCTGTGGCATTAGTACTTTGCCCGGTCAGGCGCTTTAATTCCTTGATGGTTTGCGTTCCAGCCAATCCATCTGTTTTTAGTCCGTGGTCTTTTTGAAACCGCCGTATTGCCGTCTCTGTTGTTGTCCCAAACTTTCCGTCAACCGTTCCAACTCCATAACCTAACTGTGCCAATTTCTTTTGCAGCTCCGTAACTTCTGGACCTTTGCTCCCCCTGCTAAGCAAACGATCGCCTAAAGCCGCATACGCAATCCCGGACAGGGCAATGCTGATAATGAGTCCGATGGTCAGAACACTCCACCAGGATTTAACGCGTATTTTCATACCCTCACCTCACTTTGTTTTATGCGTCCTTAGTGTGGCAAAAATCCAGGGAAATTATCCAGCATTATCCTCATTAATTTTAAAGTTATGATCTAGACACTTTTTCGCTCCATCTAGCAACCTTTTCTCAATCACCCTTAATCACAAGATAAGAAATCGAGCCTCTACTCGACCCAAGAATTCACGGTCGTCGTCGATGGACATGAGTTACGTTTTATCATGGTAAAAGACTAGCAAAGGAAAGGGCGTGCTGAGAGGGAGGCCCTCAAACAAACTCTTTACGCTTCATAAATCTGCCTAGATCAATAACACTAAGCACAGACAGGATTATTTTAAAAACCGGTTCACCCTAAATACAAACAGAGCCCCTCGTCTGGCATGTACCAGTAGGGCTCCATTGCGGAACGACAATAAATGACGGCTCATAAGCATGTTCCGCCGAGTATTAATATACCTATATTATTCCTTCCCAATTTTGCTTGAGTATTCGCTAATCATTCTACAGATGTTTAGCATCAGCCTAAGCTCATCAGGATCTTTATCTTTAGTTATGGATATTAACTCATTTATTAAACCGTTGGGTTCAACGTTAACTTCTTCCTGAAGAAGGTAATCGACTGTGACCCCTAAGGAATTTGCTATACTTACTATCGTCTCTAAGCTGGGGTTCTTCTCGCCCCGCTCGACCTGACCTACATATGACTCATTAACTTCCGCAACCTCTGCAAGTTGTTCCTGCGTAAGTCTATACTTCGTTCTCTCTTCTCTGATTCGCTGACCCAAATGTTTAAATACCATCTTTATAGCCCCTTTCGATTCCACTATATGGTATCTATAATAGGCCTTGAAGTGTCTATTGGTATTATTTGTGTTGACTATTAGTATTGTAAAGTGTTAGAATTATCCTATATTGCAGGTGCGGTTTGTCATGTTGGCATCGTTTATTGAAAAAATCGAGAAGAAACAGCTTTAGTGACTTTGGAAAAAGCTAAGGAGTTCCGCCAGGAATATTGTATAGAATAGAAGCCTCGCAAATTAGTATCATCCTATTTCAGGAGGTGAAACACGCTTTGAAAAAGGCATTAGTTGTTGAGGGCAATGATGGAATCCGTCGTCTTTTAATTGAGGTTCTAACTCAAGAAGGTTATTCAGTCGACGCAACTTCCAACGGTTTGCAGGCTTTGGCAAAAATCCGTGAATGTATTCCATCGGTTGTTTTATTGGACTCAAAAATGCCTGGTATGGGGGGAATAGAAGTTCTAACAAAAATCTCTAACTCATACCCAGACCTACCAGTTATTTTGATTGCGTATACAGACGAAAAGGACGTAGAAGTATCACGAGAAAGCGGTTTAGTCAGATATTGTATATCAAAACCCTTTTCCTTAACTGACCTCATTGAACTTCTCAACTCGCTTCACCTTTGACACGGCGCTTATGCTTCATTTTTAGGAAAAAGGAGAAACTATCCGAGGAAACAGGGTGAATATTATTTACCTCAGTTTCCTCCTTTAATTCTTTCATTACAACCGCCGATAAGTCTTCTTCTCCATCGGCATGGCCTCCTATCCAAGACCAAGAATTATAGATATTATGATGTATCATGATACTTTATCTTTTGCTCTATTAACTGCAAATGCCGCGCAGCGGCATAAGGGTCTGATACGTTAAAAAAGCCCCGAATTTTTCGGGGCTTTTTTGGACCGTGGGACGATTCATCCATTCCATTTCAATGAAGAAATTCTCCATACTACTCGTTTAAATTCACTCTTTTTCCAGAACAAAGATAGACAATCTCTTCTGCAATATTTGTACAGTAGTCACCCATGCGCTCCAGAAAGCGACATGCAAAGAGCAGGTAATTGGCCTGAGTGACCTTTTGAGGGTCCTCCATCATCAAGACCCGCAGGTCGTCATAAACCTGAGAATAAAGTTTATCCACATCATCATCCATTAGGGCCATCAATGAGGCGGCCTCACAATCTTCCTCAACGTATGCTTTAAGCCCCTTGTTAAGCATCTCCTGCACCAAGGGGCTCATTCGAGGGATGTCAACTAAAGGCTTAATCAATTTTTCTTTACCTATTCTGAGCGTCAATTTTGCTAGGTCAACGGACAAATCACCCATTCTTTCTAAGTAGATGGAGATTTTAAAACCAGCTACAAGCTTACGCAAATCACGGGCAAAGGGTTGCTGGGTAGCGATCAGAAGAATACATTTCCCCTCAATGATCGCTTGCAGCTCGTTAACGACCATATCCCCCACTACGACAGAATTGGCTAATTCTAGATCCTGGTTTACCAAAGACTGAACGGCATGACCGATTCGTTGGTCGACCATCTTCCCTAAATCTAAAATATTTAAACGCAGTTCCTCTAGGTCGTTGTCAAATTTCTGGCGAGTTGACATCTTAGCCCTCCTCTCATTTATAGATGTCATCATGATATAGCTTTATTATATCCATATATCTACATATCCACAATTGAATTCCTAGGTTTTACAATTTTCTATATCAGAAATTTGTATCTCAAACAATCAACTGCCTTAACCAAATCGCCCGGATATATAATCCTCTGTTTTTTTCTTAGCCGGTCGGGTAAAAAGAGTACTCGTTATATCTTCTTCAATTAATTCCCCATTTAAGAAGAACGCGGTTCGGTCTGAAACCCGAGAAGCTTGATGCATATTATGCGTAACAATAATTATGGTGTATTTACTTTTTAAATCAGCAATCAACTCTTCAATCTTCATGGTTGAAATAGGGTCGAGCGCCGACGTCGGCTCATCCATTAACAAAATCTCAGGTTCCACAGCCAACAAGCGTGCTATACAGAGCCGCTGTTGCTGCCCACCTGACAGTCCCAACGCTGATTTGTGTAAGCGGTCTTTGACTTCGTTCCACAAAGCAGCATCCTTTAGACTCGTCTCCACTATTTCATTGAGCCTTTTCTTATCGGCTTCCCCGTGGATACGAGGACCATACGCTACATTTTCGAACACAGACTTGGGAAAAGGGTTAGGATGCTGAAAAACCATACCCACTCTTTTACGCAGTAACACAACATCAGTGTCAGCGGCATAAATATCCTGACCATCAATCTTCACTTGGCCTGAGATCTTTACATGTGGTATTAAATCTTGCATCCGGTTGAGAGTTCTCAGAAAAGTGGACTTGCCACAACCGGAGGGACCAATCAGAGCAGTCACACTTTTCTCCGTCATCGCCAAACTAATATTTTTCAAGGCCTGTTGTTCACCGTAATAAAGGTCGAGGTTACTGACCACGATCTTGTCCATTTCAATTTCTCCTTATAACGCACTTCATAGGTGCTACTCCTTATTTTTCCCTAAGAGTCGGTATTGCAACCAGCGACTGGGTAGTGTCAAGCAAAGGTTAAAGACGATGACCATGATTATGAGGAGCGCAGCAGTCCCGTCTGCAATTTGGTCAGCGTTTGTCCCAGGTAATGGATTTGATTTAGCGGCAAATAAATGCACAGCTAGAGTCTCTCCAGCAGCAAAAGGATTCACGTCAAATAGTTTGCGTGAAACATTCATCCCAGCCGTGAAGATTAATATAGCCGTCTCGCCCAGAGCCCGGCCTGCGACAAGGGTTACTCCCGTAATAAGCCCCGGTAGAGCCGTCGGTAAAATGACTTTACGTAAAGTCTGCCACATGGTAGCCCCTAAAGCTAAACTGGCCTCCCGGTAACTCCTCGGCACAGCCCGCAAGGACTCTTCCGTTACGCGCACTAAGATGGGTAAATTAAGTAATGCTAGAGTGGCCGATCCTCCTAAAATAGTGAATCCCAAGCCCAACTTATTCACAAAAACAATCATGCCAAAGAGTCCAAAGACTATGGACGGAACGGTAGCAAGACTCTCTGTGCTCAAACGAATGAGATCCGTTAATTTATTTTTCGGCGCGTACTCAGCCAAGTAAATTCCAGCTCCCAACCCCACGGGCAGAGAAAAGGCCAATGAAAGGGCAAGAAGATAGAAAGAGTTAAATAATTGTCCCCGTACACCGTCTGGACCATTAAAAAACTCAGGTGTCAAATAGTGTAGACCCCGACCTAGAATCAGACCTAAAAAAGCGACCAATAAAGCAACAATGGCTATGGCCCCTACCCAAAGCATTATAGTAGCAAAACGATCGGATTGACGAGCTTTCAACGGACTGCCCCCCTTCGCACTGCTGTTCGGACTAGAATAATCAGGACTAGGGCAATCATCAGGAGAATAAAGGACATCAAAAATAAGGCATTATTCCACGTTGATCCAAACGGAGTGTTCCCCATTTCCATTACGATGTTACTGGTTAAAGTCGACGTCGGACTAACTAAAGAACCAGGGAAGCGGGGCGAATTTCCGATGACCATTTGCACTGCCATAGTCTCGCCGATGGCCCTGGCCATCGCTAATATGACCGCTGTTAAAATTCCCGGTGAAGCAGCAGGTACTAGGACTCTCCGAATGGTTTGCCAGCGGGTTGCCCCTAAAGCAAGGGAAGCCTCCTTATAAGTTCCTGGCAATGATCGTATAGCCTCCTCGGATAAGCTAATAACCGTTGGTAAAATCATAATTGCTAAAACGATCCCAGCAGCCAAGACACCATAGCCTGTCGATGAGTTGGTCGACTTCCGTATAAAGCCTACAATCACTGTAAGCCCTACGTAGCCGTAAACGACAGACGGGATTCCTGCAAATAGATCCGTTGCCGGGCGCATAATAGCGCGTACCCAAGGTGGAGCTATTTCCGCTAAGAATACAGCACCGGCCAATCCAAGTGGCCCTCCCAGTAGTATCGCGATTAATGTCGTTCCGATTGACCCGACTATAAAAGTGAGGGCTCCAAACTGGCCACTGTCGGGACTCCATTTGCTACTTGTGAAAAACTCAAGCACGCTGACTTGTCGAAACGTGGATAACCCCTGCATTCCTACGAACCAAATAATGCATAAGATGATCAATGAGACCAGAACGGCGCTGCTGATGAATAAATAACGCGACAAGCGGTCATTGAAATACACCCAAGTCTTACGATGAGGCAACCGGTTACACCTCCAGATATTCTCAATATTTCATGAATTCTATTCCAGCCACGATTTTTTCTGTTTGTCTACTAAAATTCTTGTCTGCAAATATATTAACTCATTTGTGTAAATTATTGATTAAGTGATTGTTAAGTTTATGTTAAATCACAAAATAGAAGCAAGGCATAACCTTGCTCCTATTTTGTGAAAAACGTCTACAACGTTCTAAATGTTGTATTATTTCTTAACCTTGCTGATCGCGATAAAACCACTTTTCTCTACGTTCTTATCTTGGAAGTCTTTGCTTACTATATAGTCTAAAAAGGCTTTTACCGTGCCCGTAGCTTCACCTTTGGTATACATATGTTCTATGGCATAGATGGGATACTGCCCACTAGCTACAGCGTCAGCTGTGAACGCTACGCCATTGTACTTAAGCGCTTTCACTGTATCTTTGAGATAGGCTGCGTCGATATAACCAATAGCTCCGGGGGTTTGGCTCACGCCAGTGAGTACGTTACCATTGGAATCTTGAGCGGCAGCTGCATCAGTGAACTCTTTACCGTCCAGCACGATTCTAACGATCGTGGCACGAGTGCCTGAAGATTTAGCTCGTCCGATGATTGATATTTTCTCGTCCTTACCACCAACATCTTTCCAGTTGGTAATCTTTCCGGTATATATATCTACCAATTGAGCTTTAGTTAAGTCCTCAACAGTAACATCTTTGTTAACAATGTTCAGGAAAGGCGCTACAGCAACTTCGTGATCGACCAGTCCTTTGTCTTTAAGTTCTGGCGTGACAACTACATCAGAGTTGCCAATTTCTACAGCACCGCTAGCGACATTATTGAGACCTGTCATAGACCCCCCACCGCTTAAGTTGACTTGAACACCGGCATTTTTAGCCATGAAATCGTCGGCAGCTAATTTAACGAGTGGTTGGAGTGCTGTTGAACCTGCAGCAGAAATAGTTTTCTTGTCAATGGTCGTTGCGCTTGGAGTTGGTGTCGCCGGAGCAGCCGTTTGCCCACATCCGACCAGGACCATTAGAGCAATTAATGTCGTACTTACAAGAGCAATTTTTGATTTCGCTTTAAACAATTTTATTTCCTCCTCAAATTTCCTTTAGCACAAATTGATTATACTGGAAGTTTGTAAAGTCTGAATGAACTAAATGTAAAGTTATTGTTAAATTTTAATTATTATTCCCGCCGAGCAAAGAGATATCCTACTCCCCTTACCGAATCAAGGACTGATCCTAAAGCCCTCAGCTTGGACCGCAAATGGCTTATATGGACATCAAGTGTTCTGCTATCCGTGCTGGAAAGATAGCCCCAGACCTTCTGGATTAGGTATTCGCGGCTAAATACTTGGTAAGGGTTAGATACGAAGAGTACTAAGAGTTCGAATTCTTTCACCGTTAAGTTTAAAGGCTTCGCAGCTATTGTAGCAATGTAACTTTCTTGGACTATTTCTAAGGATCCCCAGCGCAAAGGACCGTTTGATCGTTCTTTTTTCCGTTGTCCTTCTCTCAATCTCGCCTTAACTCTGGCAAATAATTCTCTAGTGCTAAAAGGCTTAGTCATGTAATCGTCGGCTCCTAGCTCTAGTCCGATAACTTTGTCTGCTACATCATCACGAGCGCTTAAAATAATAATAGGAATTGCTGAGGTATCCTTTTGAGCCCGTACGTTTTTACATACATCATATCCATCGAGCACAGGGAGCGTTAAATCTAGGATTATAAGGTCCGGTTCTTCTCTCCTGACAAGATCTAAGCCTTGCTCGCCATCCGAGGCGATCAAAATAACAAACCCTTCTTTTTCTAAGTTAAACCGAACTAGTTCTTGAATCTGAAGATCGTCCTCTATAAGTAAGATTTTAGTCACACGATAACTCCCCCCAATAAAGGCCCTCCCATAATACTAGCTTTGATTCTGACTATTTATATACTAATCGTCTTTTGTAAAGTCTGAATGAACGGAATGTAAAGTTATTGTTAAAAATATAGAAAAGCTGAGCAAAGGATTCTTTAGCCAACTTTTTGCTCAGCTTTTCTATTCATCGTTCTTTGAATTGTCTAATCTTTTGCGAACAAAATCTAAAAACCCCGCTGAAGTAGAAATTGTGAGAGGGATTAATATCTCCGCAGCCCTATAGTAGCTATCTTCAGAACACGCTTCATTCTGTGATACCAAGGGATATAGAGGGCTAGAAACGCTAGCATTATAATCAATCCATTGAGCTGGGTGAGAAAAAGGCAAATACATACCCGCTGTTGATGGAAATTTATCCCAGTTTTGAGTTGCCCATGTTTCAAACTCTTTATGACCGTCGAAAACAATCCCCAAGGAATGGTGTGGTACACACATGTCTTGCACTAGGTGTAGCGCTGCTCCCAAAAAGAACATACCTTTATCGACGTTCTTTGGGAAAAGGGTGAACGCCCTATTGAAATAATACTGGCACTCAGCCGTCGCGCCAGGCCAGGCAATGATTCCTTGCTTGTCGGGTTGGCTGTAAAAATGATTGACATTTTTCCAACCACAGTCAGCCCAGTATAAACCTTTTGTCAGCATAGAATGATGGGCCTTGAATAACTTGGCTACATCCTCTTTTCCATCATGCTTCAAAGCAATATACGCCTGTTCCAGACAATGAACATGGGTCACACCTGGAGAGTCGAGAAAATATTGCAAGGGGCCCGCTGAAGCGAGAAGCAACTTTGTCACCCTACCAAGTGTCTGACCAATAATCCGCTCATACATATCAACGTCAACACCTCTCCTATATGCCTATGATAATTTTAAGGCATGACTGTAAAGGAGGTATTATTTTCATGTTGAGAAACGACTAGGTTTTGTTAAATTTAAGTTATTTTAAAGGGAACGTTAACGACTCCTCTAATAATATTTGAGAAATTTTGTTTAATATTTCCTATATTTACAGTTATTCGGCTATATTTAATGCAAAAAACCACGGGTTAAATCCCGTGGTCTCAATAACTGGACACATGGTACCGGGCACGATGCATCGGTGCCCTACGATCGTGGTCCTCTAAATGGACGCATAGCTCTGGGTTTTCCTAGAATCTCCGCCCACATAACCCCTTGGACGAGTTCTCTTTCCGTCAAAGAAAGATGAACGCCACTTAAATCTGCGGGATTCCTAGACATATCCCCACTGAGAGTCGCTTTAGTGCTCTTATATCCGTCTTCCCCGAGTATTCCTACGTATTCACTGGTCCCTTCGATTCCCTGAGTTCCTTCGACTCCTTGGGTCCCTTCAGTTTCA
>DATCQU010000064.1:0-22273 GCA_036569365.1 Desulfosporosinus sp.
TATAGCCATGACTTTAGTAAACTTATAGCGATGAACGAGTTCTTCAATGACGGGAATATCGCCTGCTGCCCCTACAATAGCAATTTCAGAAACATAGCGAGACTCTTCGAAGAGTCTCACCGTATGAGCCAAGATCGGGAGCCCCATTAATGTCATGAATTGCTTGTTGTATCCGACCCCCATCCGCTTGCCTTGACCAGCTGCAGGAATAACGATCCCTATCTTAGCCAATCGCATTCATCTCATCATTCGCTGGAAGGCCCATCCGTTTTTTTTCCAAGATACTCTTTGGCTTGGCGAAGATCATTCGCCCGGCTGCCGTCTGTAGAACACTCGTAACTAGAACTGTGACGTTTTGTCCCATATAGCGTCGTCCCATATCTACCACAATCATCGTTCCGTCATCCAGATAGGCGACACCCTGACCAGGCTCTTTGCCTTCTTTCATCACTTGGACCAGCATTTCTTCACCCGGCAAAACGATCGGTTTCAGCGCATTGGCTAATTCGTTAATATTTAACACTTTAACCCCTTGAAGTTCAGCCACCTTATTGAGGTTATAATCATTCGTTAAAAGCGGTGATGATAAGACTTGGCCTAAGCGTACAAGTTTACTGTCGACTTCATTTATGTCCTCAAAGTCCTGTTCATGGATATGGACTTTGATCACGGTTTCCTTAGAAATTTGATTCAGAATATCAAGGCCTCTGCGCCCGCGATTTCGTTTAAGCAAGTCTGAAGAGTCTGCGATATGGCGAAGCTCCTCCAAGACGAAACTTGGAATGAGCAATATACCTTCAATAAATCCCGTTTTTACGATGTCTGCAATCCGTCCATCAATAATTACACTGGTGTCGAGAATTTTATACTGCAAAGGATTTATGGGAAGATCAGCCTTTTCTTCTTTTTGCTTGTCTGTTTTGTCAGCTTTATCTGCTTTGTCACCTCGATCACGAAATCGAGGGAAAAAGTTAAAGAAACCTAGGATATCCTCTCTCCGCTTCATACCAATCGTCAACCCCAGATAACCTAAGAAGATGCTCAACAGCACCGCCAAGAGTGGTCCGAAAAACGTAATTCCGACAAATGAACTACTAAATAAAGTTGAAATAATAAGTCCGATAATCCCTCCAACTGCACCGCTCATCAGATCATGCGTAGGAATCCTGGTTAATTGCGAATCCATCCAACGCATTAAGGAAAGAAAAGAACGGATACTGATCGGAGCAACTAAAAACCCGAAACCGGCAAGTAAAATAATCATTGTTGCGTATGTCCAAACGATAGGTAAGTTCCATCCCAAGGATTGTAAAAGATTAAGGCTGAGAAATAAATTATCGAGATAAAATCCCAATGCACCGAATAACAGCGTGATGATGCCGCGTATTAAATTGCGAATCATCATTTCACCTCCTTTTAACATAGTTTGACTAAAAGTCTTTCCCATTATACAGTTAATTACCATTAATTTTCAAGTAAAGGGAGTTTTTCCCCATTTACTTAGGAATTAGGATTCCCTGCCGTTTATGAAACCAATCGGCCGCTCGATGTCTGATGGCAAGGAGCCGTGATGGCGAGAAGCGACCGCCAAGATTTCTCAAGTCCTAAAATCCTATAAGAGCCTAAGCCAAAATCAAAGCCTTCGAGAGCCATAGTCTCACTGCTTCCTCTTCAGACCCTTCTGTCAACACGAGTTCACTAATCAGGATTTGGCAGGCATTTTCGTACATCTTTTTCTCTCCGGTTGAAAGGCCTTTCTCGTTATCCCTCTGAGCAAGGCTGCGAACAACATTTGCAACTTCAAAAATGTTTCCACTCTTAATCTTTTCTAAGTTCGCACGATAACGTCGATTCCAAGCTAGGGTAGCTGCCGTATCTTTAGTTTTCAGCACTTCTAACACATCTTTAACCATGGTAGGAGAAATTACTTGCCGCAAACCGAGATTCTCCACGTTGTTCAGCGGAATAAATAATTTCATATTCCCCACAGGTAAATGCATTACATAATATTGGCGCTTCTCTCCAAGAACTTCCCTTTCTTCAATCGACTCAATAATACCGGCACCATGCATTGGATAGACAACTTTGTCACCAATCTTAAACATTCAGCCACCCCCTTATATATCATTATAGCAAGGAACATTGCCCGGGTCAAAATTTTAAAATTATATCATACAAGTCTTTAGCGTGTCAATTTCCTATTTTCTTCCTTTTGCCCTGTTGAAAATTGACAACAACCTAGCCATCTCGGTATAATAGAGATGGCAGAAAGGAGTGAGGAGAGCACACATGGAACAACTCACTGACCAATTCCAAAGCACGGTCAAATCCCTGTTAATCCGACATCAAAGCATTTTAGACATCTTGTCCAAAGGACAAGAAACTTCAGCGCGTGTTAACCGAGCCGTTGTTAAATCGGTGACAAATTGCGGTTGTAATGCCGTGAATGCGCATAAGAAATCGATACCCCCAGATGCAAGCCTCGCCGATTTAAAAGAGCTGTTAGACAGCCAACTCGAGGGATACCTTTGCGATAACTGCCGAGACATCATAGAAGCTGAATTGGGAAAACAACTGTTTTATATAGCTGCACTATCCAACGCTTTAGACATTTCTCTAAGCGACGTACTCTACCAAGAATACAAGAAACTTCAGACCCTCACCATTTTCAATCTGACGTAGGTTATTAAGCTCCCGCTGTTGCAGGAGCTTTTTTTATTAGGGGCGATGGGCCTATCTTACCCCGTTGAACGTGGAATTATTTCATATTTAAGTGCAAAATTACATCGTACAGAGTGTTAAGCTCGATGATTTCAATATTTTTGAATCTTGAAGGATCTTTTACGGTGTTTTTCGCAACATAAACCCGCTTAAACCCCATTCTGTCGATTTCTCGTATTCTAGCTTCAATCGAGGGGACTTTTTTAAGCTCTCCAGTAAGTCCTACATCCGCAACAAACACGGTATCATTGGGAATGGCTTCATCTTTCACCGATGAAACGATACACATAATAATGGCTAGGCTTACTGATTGCTCTTTAAGCTGAAGACCTCCAGTCGTTTTTATCACCACATTTTTATCGTAGAGGTTAATTTTACCTCTTTGTTCCAAAATAGAAATCATGGTGTTTAATTGGTCTCTTCGCAAACACTCCGCAATTCTTGATGGATAGGGAGTAAACGACTTCGAGACAAGACTTTCAATTTCCACAATAATAGGGCGCGACCCCTCTTTGATCACTGTTAAGGCACTACCCGAGACCTTTTGACCATCGCCCCTTTGGGTCATGAAAAACTCTGATGGATTATCAATAGAGACCATCCCTTGCTCGGTCATTGAAAAAAATCCGATTTCCCCAGTGCTTCCGAACCTATTTTTCGAGCACCATGCCCCCCTCAGTTCTTCTCCATTTTCTCCATTCAGTATTAGCACAGCGTCTACCAGATGTTCTAACGCTCGTAGCCCTGCAATTTCATCGTCTTTCGTCATCTGGCCGACCATGATGACGGCTCTTGGACGGTTGTTGTTCTTCGCAATTTTCAAGAGTTCGTTCGCACATTCCATTGTCTGAATGGGGGAGCCAGGACGGGAACTATGCTCTTCAAGTGTAAATGTTTGAATACTATCGATGATAATCAAATCAGGATCAAGTTCATCAATTGAATCGAGGACATGATTCATGCTTGTATCAGAGTATATCCAAATATTACTCTTACTTCCGTTTAAGATTCTGTCGGACCGACTTTTAATTTGACTGTCGCTTTCTTCCGCAGACGCATATAACACCTTGTACCCCTTAGCAGCAACATCATCTGCCACTTGCAAAAGTAACGTCGATTTTCCGGCACCTGGTCTTGCCGTCAAAATAATGATCGAATCTTTAACGATCCCACCACCGAGAACTCGATTAAATTCACTAATGCTTGTCACAATTCTGTCACTGTTTCCCGTCTGGACCTCAGATAACCTCTTCGGAAACGTCTTTTTCCGGAGTGGGGACGACGTCGTTTTAGATTCACTCACTAATTCTTCGAAGGTGTTCCATTCCTCACAGATCTGACACTTTCCCATCCACTTTGGACTTTCGCAGCCACAATTAGAACATCGATAGATAACCTTGGTCTTCATACAAAGCCCCATTTCAATAAACCTATCTCCATAATCTACATAAACTTTTCTCTGCTTTGTTCAGTTATTAATTAAATATCATAAAGGGGTTGCTCAAGGCAACCCCTTTATGATATTTAATTTTTCCGTCTTATTCATGCTTCGGTGCCGTTTTAGCAGGACGCAACCCTTAATTCTTAGAAAATTTCATTTCCCCGTCCGCGGCTGCCACACTAATCTTATCGCCTGCTTTAAATTCTCCGTCTAATATTTTTTCAGAAAGCGTATCTTCGATTAATCGTTGAATCGCACGCCGTAATGGACGAGCTCCATAAACTGGATCATTTCCCTCTTTGGCAATCAGTTCCAGAGCACTTTTTTCGACGTGAAGCGTAAAGCCGTGTTCAGCCAATCGAAGGTTTACCTGATTCATCAGTATTTCTGTGATTTTCTCCAAATGTTCCTCTTGAAGGGTATGGAACACGACCAACTCGTCGATTCGATTTAAGAACTCCGGACGAAAGGTGCGTTTTAATTCTTCCATGACATGGCCACGCATATTCTTGTATTCCATTTTCTCATCTTTTTTGGCAGCAAACCCCATGGCTTCTTTCCTAAGGAAGGAAGACCCCACATTCGACGTCATGATAATGACTGTATTTCGGAAATCCACGACCCTTCCTTTGGTATCGGTGAGTCGCCCATCTTCAAGTACTTGCAGTAAAATATTAAACACTTCAGGATGGGCCTTTTCGATTTCATCCAGTAAAACCACACTATAGGGTTTACGCCTTACTGCTTCGGTTAGTTGACCGCCTTCATCATGCCCAATATACCCTGGAGGCGCTCCTACAAGCCGAGAAACCGCATGTTTCTCCATATATTCCGACATATCAATGCGAAGGAGAGCCTTTTCATCCCCAAACATCGCCTCTGCCAAGGCACGGCCAAGTTCTGTTTTCCCTACCCCCGTCGGGCCGAGAAAGATGAAGGAGCCGATCGGCCGTTTCGGGTCTTTCAAGCCTGCCCGTGCGCGCCGAACTGCCCGCGCCACAGCCGCGACTGCATCCTCCTGTCCGATGAGCCGTTCATGCAGAAGCTCCTCTAGGTGCAGAAGTCGTTCACTTTCTTCCTGAACGAGTTTCTTCACCGGTATTCCCGTCCAGCTGGTTACGATTTGGGCAATGTCGTCCGGCGTTACTTGGGCACTTTCTTTGTAACGCTGATTCTCCCATGCCTCTCGTTGCTCAGCAAGTTCAACACGCAGTTTGTGTTCCTGATCGCGAATTTGCGCAGCGTTCTCAAATTCTTGGCTGGAAACTGCCGCTTCTTTTTCTTTCTTCAAGCGTTCGGTTTCTTCTTCAAGTAATTTCAAATCCGGTGGAGCGGTGTAACTAGCAAGACGAACACGTGATGCTGCCTCATCCATCAAATCAATGGCCTTATCAGGTAAGAATCGGTCGGAAATATACCGATCGGATAGACGCGCGGCTGCCTCAATCGCTTCATCCGTAATCTTCACACGGTGATGGGCTTCGTAACGATCCCGCAGACCGCGGAGAATTAAAATTGCTTCCTCTACGGTCGGTTCACCGACAGAGATGGGTTGAAAACGACGTTCTAAGGCCGAATCCTTCTCGATGTATTTTCGATATTCATCTAAGGTTGTGGCTCCAATGCATTGAAGTTCACCCCTAGCTAAGGCCGGCTTTAAAATATTTGCCGCATCAATCGCCCCTTCTGCAGCCCCCGCACCGATCAAGGTATGCAGTTCATCGATAAAGAGGATAACGTTCCCATCCGCCCGAATCTCCTCCATGACTTTCTTCAAGCGCTCTTCAAACTCACCGCGGTATTTGCTTCCAGCCACCATAGCCGAAAGATCTAACGTAATCACTCGTTTGTTGATTAGAATTTCTGGTACTCTATTGCTCACAATAACTTGTGCTAATCCCTCAGCAATAGCGGTCTTACCTACGCCAGGTTCCCCGATAAGCGCTGGATTGTTTTTGGTACGTCGACTTAAGACCTGAATCACCCGTTCGATTTCCTTTTCTCGACCGATCACCGGGTCAAGACGCCCTTCGCGAGCCTGCGCAGTCAAGTCACGACCAAATTCGTTGAGAGCGGGTGTATTAGCTGGACCTGCATTTTTAGGAGAGGGTATCGAATTGGGGGCCGGAAGTGCCGAGTCATCCAATTCCCCGCCGAGCAGCTTGACTACTTGCTTCCATACCTTTTCAGGGCTAACGTTAAGGTTCGCTAACACTCGAGCGGCGATTCCCTCGCCTTCCATAATTAATCCCAAGAGCAAATGTTCAGTCCCAATATAATTAACATCTTGTCGATGTGTCTCCTCATTTGCTAGCTCTAACACCCGTTTAACTCGGGGGGTAAATTCAACTGTACCATTAAAAGGTTGACCCACTCCAGCGATTTGTTCAACTTCGCTCAGAATTTTGGCAAGATCCAACCCCATCCCTGTTAAGGCCTGGGCTGCAATTCCTTCGCCTTCTTGAATTAACCCAAGTAAGATGTGTTCCGTCCCTACAACTTGATGCCCCATTCGTTTGGCTTCGCTATGAGCTATTGTCAATACTTTCTCAGCTCGTTCAGTGTAACGTCCCTTCATCATTCCTCATCCTTTCGTATATGCGATATTTGTAGTTCGATATTTGTAGTTCGATGTTTGTAGTAAGCGTTCATCGCTATAATGTGATCCGTCCTCGTACCAGTCGGGCCCGTTCCTCATCCCGCTGACTGGCGTCAAGTTCCCGATCGAGGATGTATTGCAAACATCCAGGGCGAGTATCGACAATCAAGGTGGCAAAGCCATTTTTAATTTTAGGGAGTAATCCCATATCCGAGCCTAACCGGTCATAGGACAATAAGTGCATAGCATCCTCCGCCGAGAGTAGGCGGGCATTTTGCAAGGTTCCCCTGGCCCGCCAGACCTTGTCTTCTAGAAGCATCGGCATTTTCAGTTGGAGAAGATTTCGCGCCTGAAGTTCATGCTCTACAATTTGTCCGGTCACCGCTTCCAAATGCGTCAAAATATCTTCTTCACTTTTCCCGAAGGTGATCTGGTTGGAGACTTGAAACATGTGCCCAAAGGCTTGAGATCCTTCACCATATAACCCCCGCACGGCTAACCCCAATTGCGCCAGTGCCCCAAGAACCCGCTGCACCTGCTTGGTCATCACCAAGCCAGGCACATGAACCATGACCGAAGCTCTGAGCCCGGTACCCACATTCGTGGGGCAAGCTGTGAGATACCCTTGGCTTTCACGATAGGCAAAATCAAGTTTTGCCTCTAGGGCATCGTCTAATGCCGTTGCTAAGCGATAGGTCTCCTGAAGCTGCTTTCCAGGCAAAAGCACTTGAATTCTTAGATGATCTTCTTCGTTAACCATCACCGCGTATCGATGGTCAGGTGCCAGCGCTACCCCACGTGCTCCGGATGAGTCACTCAGACTCGGGCTGATCAGATGTTTTTCAATAAGCACTTGATGTTCAATACTGTTAAGTTCCGTTAAGGAGATATAGGTCAGATTCTCCTGATCCACCAAAGTATCGTTCAATGCCTGTGATAGGGTTTGCTCGACCTGAGAGGCAGCCTCTGCGTTTAAAACATGCGGGAAGGGGAAATTTTCAAGGTTGCGTGCTAATCTCACCCGACTGCTGATCACGACAGGTGTATCCGTTTCGGCCATCCAAGCACTGTGCTGTAAGAGAAGCGCTTTAAGCGTCATGGTCTTCCCCTCCCTTCGCTTGTTCACTTTGACGGATTTGATCCCTGACCACGGCAGCCTCTTCAAACGCTTCTTGCTGGATTAAGATTTGAAGTTTCTCCTTTAGTTTTCTTTCTTCCATGCGATTTTTAATGGCAACTCCACGTCTTGCTGGGATCTTGCCTACATTTTGACCTCCACCATGTACCCGACGAAGCAACGGTTCAAGCTGCGTCTCAAAGGTTTCGTAGCACGTACTACATCCCAACTTACCGGCTTGAGTTATTCCAGATAAGGTCATTCCACATTTAGGACAAGCCTCCTCTGACAGAGTTTCTACTAACGAAGGATTAAACCCAAACAGAGCTTGTAAAAACTCTGGCACAATAGCGGGGTGAAAAATAAAACTCACTTCGTGTGTTTCTTTAGCACAGATCTCGCAAAGAAAAAGATTCTGGGTCTGTCCGTTCTCTGTTTTGGATAACTGCACTATTGCCTCTCGCTTTTGACAATTTTGACAAAGCATGCAAAATCCCCCTTTATAAATCTTCACGACTCAGCGTCGTCAAAATATTCTTCATCAAACGTGCGCGTAATACATCCCAATCCCTAAATTCTCCACTTAGAGCCCCACCAGAAAGTACACTCTTAATCAAGGCCGCTTCTCTGATTGTCAACAGATCTTCATCGACCAACCGTTCCATAAGGCCATTTAAGCGGTCACGAGTAAGCAGGTCTCCAATTAATTGCCGCATCACTTGTTGGTATTGACCTTCTAGGCCCAACTCTAGGCGAATAATGCGCAGGTATCCGCCGCCCCCCCGGCGACTTTCCACTAGGTAGCCCCGTTCAACGGTAAAACGGGTATCAAGGACATAATTGATCTGAGATGGAACACAGGAAAACTCACCTGCGAGCTCGCTGCGTTGTAACATAATATACCCTTCTGAGGTTTGTTCTAAAATCCGTTTCAAATATTCTTCAATGCGATCCGCAAGGTTTCCCATTGTTGAATGCACTCCTTGTTTACATAATCTTTTTTACTAAAGCACCGCTGTTAAAATAATTGACCTTTCCTGACCTTTATATACATGATACCCATTTTTGGACATTTTGCAAAGTTTTTTTTCATATTTTTAAAGTTTTTTTCGAGAAATATTCGCCCAAAAAGGGCAAGTCTGTGTAGACTCGCCCCTCCAGTGTGTAAGTATAAGATCGTCACCCTGAAACTACTTTGACGATAAGACAAAGTAAAACCAAGAGGATAGTGTCAGCAATCCAACACTTCCAAGCAGCCAAATGACCGGCAGTCCTTCAAGTTTAGTTAAGTGTTTCTCCTTTTTCTTTGATCGTTCTATCTGTATAGGCGCGATTTGTTTCGACGTCGATTGTTTAGGAGTCGTTTGCTTAGGCGTCGGTTGTTTTATATTGGTTTCACTCAATTTCCGAATGCCCGTTTTTGAAGTATTAACATGGGATGCAACATCACTCCATTGCAATGACCCTTTCAGCATATGTTGCAGTTCCTCGGGACTCAGCCAAATATCCTTTTCTTTCATGGTCTGCCTCCAGGTGTTTATCGCATCTAGGTTCAATGAGCTTGAATACGCTCAGACTATTCAGCGGTTAAGTCACTTTCCTTAATGTTCTATTCGCGACAAATAGAAAAAATCCCTGCCACTAGTGCAGGGACGATTGTCTTAAAATATTTACAAAATCGTTCTAAATTTGCTATGAATCTCTTTCCAACGAATTGTTTGTTCGCAATCGTGACTTTTTATACTCAGAAAGCGGTTTACAAACTATATCCTACTTAATGATAAGCACCGGGCAACTGGCTCGTTGCAAGACTCGTTGACTTACACTTCCTAGGACCGAACCGGAGATTGGTCCATAACCATGGCTGCCCATCACAATCAGATCGATATTCTCCTTCTTAATTTGTTCTAAAATAATAGTCACAGGATGCCCGGATTCCACCTTTTTGCTTAAAACAACTGGCTCGATGTCAATTCCCGTGAGTGTCGCCTCTAATGCCAGTTCTCCATTTTGAACCAGCTGTTCTTGGGTCACTGTAATGCCATAGGAGATCGTATACCCCCAATAGGCCTGCGGCGTGTAGCTTACATGAAGAAGGATTACTTCCGCTCCAAATGTACGTGCCATTTCCAATGCCGTTGTTAAGGCGCGACGAGAGTATTCCGAGGCGTCTGTAGGGACGAGAATCCTTTTAAACAAAAAAATCATCCACCTTTATTATATGTTTGACCAGTCGCCTACATATTATCCTATTCTAACAATATCCTCAATAGTTTATCTTCATCTTGCTCGGCTCGTTGTCTTAATATTTTTCCGGTAATTCTTCGAAATATCCCTGAGTATGCGAACAAGCAGGACAAGCTTCAGGAGCTTCGGGACCTTCATGAATGTAGCCACAGTTGGTACATTTCCATACGGTTGGCGTGCCCTTTTTGAAAATAGTTCCCTTTTCAATCCCATCCGCATAATATTCAAAACGAGTCATATGATGCTTTTCAACTTCGGCGATTTCGGTAAAAGCTTTCGCTATATCGGGAAACCCCTCCTTCTCTGCGATTTTGCCAAACTTGGAGTATAGTTCAGACCATTCTTCCCTTTCTCCAGCTGCTGCAGCCCTGAGATTAGCCAGAGTGTCTTTATAAACCAGTGGATAATCTGCATCGACATGAATGATCTGAGTTTCTTCCTGATTATGAGCAACTAAGAGTTTATAGAAGACCTGAGCATGTTCTCGTTCGTTAGCAGCCGTTTCTTCAAAAACCGCTTGAATATGTTGATACCCTTCTTTATTAGCAACGCCTCCGAAAAAAGAATATCGATTACGTGCTTGAGACTCCCCAGCAAAGGCATTACTTAGGTTTTTAAAGGTTTCCGTTTGATTGAATTTCATGATTCGCCCTCCTTTTTCCATAGTTTCTCTTTTAAGTATAATATTTATTCTTTCGCGGTAATACTGATAAATCCTGCTCAAATTTCTTAAATTAATCGCAGTTTCATCTTTATCCCCTCCCAATTGAAGGTTTTTGTGTTTGGTTGTCGAAGTGATTACGTCTAGTTAAGCCAAAAGGTGGTTCTCTGTTTTGAAGTTGAAACGTCTCGATATACCGCGCGCCGTCGTAGTCTTAATCATCGGAGGGTTCATCCAGTCGACTGGAAACTCTCTGATGTGGCCTTTAAATAGCCTCTTTATGCATGCCGTCTTGGGTCGTACTTTAACTGAAGCTGGTATTCTTCTTGCTATGCAGTCTGCGGTATCTCTCCTTGGCCAATTTATGAGTGGCTTTTTAGCCGATCGTTTTGGAGCAAAGCGAATCATGATTATTGGTCTAGTTGGTGCGGTCCTTTCTGTTGGGGCGATTAGTGTCTTTCCTGTCTGGATAGTCTATGTACCAGCGTTCATCCTCTTTGGCCTAGCCCAAGCTTTTATCTTCGTTCCACTTTACGCTCTGCTTCATGCCATTTGGCCTGAAGGCGGGCGGCGAGGGTTTAACCTTCTTTATGTTTCCAATAACGCAGGTGTCGCTGTCGGCACTGCCATTGGTGGAGTGATTGCTCAAGTTTCTTTCCGGCTCATCTTCTCGCTCAATGCTGTAGCCTTCTTAATCTATTTACTCTTAGTACTCATAGGGGTCTCCGAACGAAATGCACCCATTCATTTAATTCCACCGCGGCAGCAAACTGAACGACTGACAAAAGATAAAGGATTCAAGGTACTCCTGACCTTAGGTGGGGGAATATTTTTTGTCTGGGGCGCTTATATTCAGCTTGTGACGATATTGCCCGTTGTCATGAACCAACTTGGTTATTCTCTCTTTTCTTACAGTTTACTTTGGACGTTGAACGGCGTCTTCATCGTAACCCTACAACCCATTATTAATTGGGTGATCCAAACTTGGGCGCAGTCTTTCAAACGACAATTTTACCTAGCTACCGTCCTCTTGACCATCGGATTTGTCATTTTGCTTGCGAAATTTCCGTATGTGTCCTATATTATTGCCATGCTCATTCTAACACTAGGTGAAATGCTCATCTTACCGGCGGTCCCTGCAGCCGCCGCCCAACTTGCCTCGCCAGGAAAGGAAGGCGCTTTTCAAGGAATTATTGGCGGTGCTACATCCGGTGGCCGTATGGTTGGACCCTTACTGGGTGGTATAATGTATGACTATGGTGGTGGATCAAGCGTATGGGCTCTGGCCATCACTTTCATGGGGGCATCTATGGTGATGTTCTTTGTCTACGGTAAATTCGTTCGAAGCCTTCATATGGCTCAACAAATCCACACTACAGCGATATAGCCCATTCAAACGCGGAAAGGAACTAAAATGATGTCTGACTATACTGCTCCGTATCTTTTCTGCCCAATATGTGGTAAGACCCTCCACCAAACTATCATTGACGGCTACCCTCGTGGCACATGTCCTGACTGTTCCTATGTCCACTGGGGAGATTTTTCTCTGGGCGTTGGGGGTGTTCTTTGGCACAACGATAAAGTCCTTCTTGTTCAACGTGGATATAACCCAGGTAAAGGAATGTGGACCATTCCCGGAGGGTATGTGGATCATGGAGAATCGATTGGGGAAGCTATCATACGCGAAATTCGAGAGGAAACCGGAATTGACGCCAAACCGCTCTCGATCATAGCCTTGCGCGATCGACCTGCCGAAAAGCATAACACCTATATCATTTTCCTAATGCAATTTCTAGGCGGGAACCTTCAAGCCCAGCTAGAGGAAGTCACTGATTTAGGGTTTTTTACGTTGCAAGAATGTTTGTCCCTTCCTATCCCCGCGCTTACTTTAAGTGCGATCGAAGCCTCTCACTCTGTTTTTCAGGGGCTCGTCCTAAATTCAGACGTTACACTTACGTGTGCCTTATCGACACTCTATCAAGTCCTCTAGTCATCAGGAAATTTCCGCCCGAGCTTCCGGATCGAAGGGATTCGTTCTCGAGGAAAAGGAGAACAGGAAGGGATAATCGCCCTTAAGATGCATCATATATGTCAACCATTCCAGAATCAACCGAGTATACGCTCGTTCAATATCTGCTGAAAAGTGATTGTAATCAGCCTCACTGAGATGGTTCAGATCTACCCGACTAGTCAGCTCTTCCGTTAAATGAAAAACAGCCCATAAGAGCTCCGAAAAGGATTCATGTTCGAGCAAATTCGGATTTTCTAACATTCTCAGCATAAACTCTCTTTTTGACAAAAGAAGTATCTTTAGCGCTTCCAGCTTACCTGCCCGACTATTCATCTGAAACCCATCTCTCCTGAACCATTTTCTCATCCGCTCAACCTTTTGTGGCCAATCATCCAGTAATATTATTCTTGCCGTTTCCCCATTCGACTTATCGAACTTGCTGAGACTTTGAAGCAATGGAACCCCACCCTCGCTGAAAAAAGCCCCGATCACCATATTAAGTTTTTTCACTCTCTGTCCTTTTTCACGCCGACTTAAAAGGCTATCGATCACGATTGTCGACAAAAGAATATAAATAGGAAGAAATGCAATCTGAGATAATATTTCGCTTAAAATAGCCCGTACATCATGAAAAATGAGATCTTTTATGAAATACATGGTAAACGAGGTAATACCCAGTGCCAATGCAAAATTAGTCTCCCACTTTTTCAATTTCATAAACTTCCCCCATATTCTTACTGTTTCTTCCGAGTGAAGCAGCGTTTCTTCAGCCAATGACAAACCGCCACTAAGACTTCCACCACCTAAGAGGTGGAAATCTTAGTGGCGGTTTGTCATTAGATAAGTCAGCTCTATCGCTCATGGGTTAGGAACTCCATGATCAGCAAGTTTTCTTTAGCCCCCAGCTGAAAGGAAACGAAGGTGAAAAGCATCGACTATTCTCGGCCAGTCCTCTTCTTCAACCCGAAAAGTCACGAACGTTGCAGGAATATGCAGCGACCCCATAGTTAGGCACTGCTCTTCCTTCAGTTCTACTTTCCAATTCGAGAACACATACGTTCCCAGCTCAGCTTGCTTTCCCCCAATCGAAAGAAAATACTCTTCCAGGTCTCTGTGAGGCATTCCTCTCATTTCAAGTGTCTGCTCTATTAACATCACAATCTCTCCCTTCCCCAAAGACCTTAGGCCCATTCATATGCCTTGTACCCAAATATGGATTATTCATTATATCTCTTTTCAGCAAAATGTAATTAGTTTATTTTCTTAAGTCCGTCGATTAAATGCCTTATCGCGATTAGTGGATGCACAAAAAGCATCTTTGGGCCTGAATACCGCATAATCTCGATGATCTTGTTACGCATTACGGGTTTATAACAATGCACCGCACACTTGCCACAGGTTGGTTTATTTTCTCCAAATTTGCAATTTGTAAGGCGAGTCAAGGCATAATCAGATAATCCTTGGCATTCTGGACATAATACCTTGGCAGAATGGTGACGCTGATTACAATAGAGCTTTAGCATCATCTGCACAGTAGTTTTTTCACGCTCTAACCTATTTGACATTTCAGCTCACTCCATATCGGGGCCATCATACCCTCTAGAAAAATCCGTTGCACCGCCCTGTTGTTTTAGCCTTACATATTATCTACTAAATTAGGGGATTCTAGATGTGACAATATAAAAGGGGGGTATCTATTGGCCAAGAAGACCAAGAAAACGAACAACAGATCACGTAAACCCGATAACACAGAGAAGATTCCTTATCCTTTTGACGCTGATAAAATTGGAAAAGACGTATCAAAAGACCGGGTATAAACCCGGTTTTTTCTTTTGCCATTACTGGGATATTAATTCATCATCCACAACCTGAATTAGCTAAACAGGCTTAAAAACACCTTGGGAATATCTGTCTCGTACCGTACTTCCTCCCCTGTTATCGGATGCTGAAAAGCGAGAACGCGAGCATGAAGTCCCAACCGACCAATAGGGTGCTTGGTTGCTCCATACTTTTTATCTCCAACTATACTGTGCCCAATGTCTTTCATATGAACACGTATTTGGTTCTTTCGCCCAGTTTCCAGCTTCACTTCTAACAGAGAATAGTTCTTATTTCTCTTAAGAACCTGGTAATGAGTTACCGCTTTTTGACCGTCATTAGGTGTACGGCTAGAGTACATAATAAATGCTTTACTTTCCGTCAGCCAAGAAGTGATGGTTCCTTCCTCTTTACTTACAAGGCCTTCCACCACCGCTACGTAACTTCGTTCCAGAACAACTTCCTTCCAGGCATTTTGCAGTAATTGCTGTACTTTCTCACTTTTTGCAAACATCATGACCCCAGACGTATCCCGATCCAGGCGATGCAGCACAAAGATCTTGTTCTTGGGGTCTCTTTTTTTCACATGTTCACTTAAAATGCTATAGGCAGTTTGTTCTTTTTCAGTGGTAGTAGCAATCGAAAGGAGCCCAGCCTCCTTTTCAATGATGATAATATATGGATCCTCAAACACGATATTTAAGCCTTGTGGTTGCTTCTCTATCAATACTTTCGTCCAATTCACAACTACCTGTTGACCGGTTTCTAGCGGATGATTAAATTGCGTGATGACTTCATTATCAATAGAAATCTGGCGATGCGCTAAAAGGGACTTAATATCACTTCGACTTTTGTCGGTAAGCTTAGAAATTAAAAACTTCATTAGCTCAGCAGGCGCAGTTACCTCAAGGTTAGTTTGTTTATCTTTCACTATCTTAGTTTTTTGTTTACTTGTTGTTTGCATTTTTTTACCTCTTATCATTTTCCTACTATACATTTTATAGCTATTGAAAAGGTTCTTAAGCAAGGTTTTTAGAATTAGAACCAAACATAACAAATGTCACGCTTGGTTCTAACGCTTCCAAATCTTACGCTATATTAAAGGAGCTTTCATGCCCATATGACTCCAATCCTCCCTGGCCGGGCCGTAAAGTCCCGGCACTTTGAGACCAGCCTGTCTCATCAGTACGGTTAGTTGGCCCCGATGATGGATCTGATGATCAATAAGGGCTTTTAATGTGTAATCATTCGTCCAAGTCTCTCCATACATATCCCGTGTTTCTAGAAGCGTTTGATCATTCCACTGAGCCTTAATTGCTATTATTACTGCAGTGCTAACTTCTCGATAATAATTGGAAATTTCTTGCGCGGTGTTCGGAACTGGAGCATCCTCTTTGTTACTTCCAAAAATCAATCCTGTTTTTGACATCATCTCGGGAACCGTCGTCACGAGATGCCAAGCGATTCGCCCTAACGTACGGTCTTCTACTGTGACAGATTGGTTTAGGGAATCATCTGATAAAGCATCTAGAATCCGTTGGGTTGATTCCGCTTCCTTCTCCCAATCCTGAAGAAATGCTGATAAGGAAAGAAACATACTCATCCTCCTTAACACTCAATACATCCCAATTTTACCAGTTACTCCGAAGCAGGTCAAATAGGTCACCCTCACTCTTGTAAGCGATGTCCGCTAACCCCAGCCTTGTAGCTTTTGAGGAAGAGATGGTAATAATCGTCTATGACCTGAGAGGTTTCAAGCTCTCCATTCATCTTGACTATTTCAATGGCGGCCTCTATCGTACATAAATTACCTTCGGCTGCGCCTCTTCTCAAATCATAATTTGAGGCAACGGTTGGCTGGATTGAAACAATCGGCAAACTCTTTAAGAAATCGCTCTTCCGAAATATCCTTCGAGCTTCCTTCCATGTCCCATCTAAAATTATGAAGACGGGTATTTTATCGGTACGTTCAAACTTAACTTTTCTATTCTCTAATTCCTCGTTTTCTGCCGGGAATAATACGAATACTGCATATTTCTCCGACCTAATATTCTCGACTAATTGCTCCGGACGCTTAGTTCGTTCCCAGATAAATAGTTCGGTTGAATCTGGATTGATTAACTTTAACAGTCTTGCCGTATTAGAAGGCCTATAAAACTCTCGTTCACTCGATAGAATCCAGAACTTTGCTTGAGTCCTTACTCTTGCTGAGGTATGACAGATGCAATTGATACTCGGCAATCCACAGGCATTGCAACTGTCATATAAACGTGTAATCTGCTTAACCTTATAAATTTTCTCCACATTATCCCCTTTGCTAAGCCGCACTGTAGAATACTATTATTTCTGCTGTATTCTCTAAGCCATTTCCAACTTGACCGTGCTTCCAGCTCCGCCGTCTTCAGCAGGTGTAACGAACAAACGGCGAGCGAGACGGTTCTTAAGTTCCGGCACGTGGCTAATAATTCCGATCGTTAGATTTTCAAGGTGAAGTTTCTCTAGAGTGTTCATCACTGTTTCCAGAAGATTGGCATCGAGTGTTCCGAACCCTTCGTCCAAGAAGAAAAACTCGAGCGGTGCTTCTCCACGTAGCTGGATTTGAGTGGACAAGGCTAAAGCGAGTGCCAGGGCTGTGAGGAAAGTCTCTCCCCCTGATAAACTGCTCACGGGTCGACGTACTCCGCCGTTCGCATCGTCGCGCATAATGAAACCACCCTCTGCATCAACTTCCAAGGCATACCGCTGGTTGGTTAACTGTTTCAAGCGTTCTGATGCATCTAGGGATACGTTGGTTAACTGTTCTTGAGCAATAAACTCAATAAAGGTGTTCCCTTTGAAAACAGTTTGTAAGGTTTTAAGTAAACTCCGGCGGTGGCTCAACGCTTTTCTTTGGCTTTCAAGGCGCATCCATTCTTCGTGCTGAACATTTAGCTTTTCCAACCATTTTTGAGTTGCACCCCGTCGTTCAATCGCTTCGGTGTTGGCCTTTTCCACTGCCTTAAGCTGAACCGGCCAAGCAAGCCATTCCTCGGGGCGAAGGCTTCGTCCCTTTAGTCGCTCTTCAGCGTCTTCACGCTTCTGCATAAGCATCAGACCGTCTTGCCGAAAGGCCAAGATGTCCTGGTCCATTTTTAGCCGGTCTGCCTCGTCACACAATGCGCTTTGTGCCGCTGCCACTGTCGTAAATTCTGCCGTCTTAAGGCTTTGATCCAGTTTGCGCTGGGCGACCTCAAACCCTTCTCGAGATAATTCCGAGGTTTTTTGGCAGACTGCCTGAGTTTGTTCCGCCTGTGTCCACCCCTCTTTGGCCTGTTCATAGATCCTCTTAAGCTTTTCCTCAGTCCCTCTTACGAGAACCAATTCTTGCTCAACCTGCAGGGTCCGCTCTAGAGCAGGCTTTCCCTCAGTTAAGGTATCACATTTGCTCTTAAGCTCTTCTATATCGCGAGCGGCCTCGCTTCCGACTGTTTTTAAATTCTGCAGCTCAAGCTCACAATCCGTTTTCTCACGACTAAGCCGCTGTTGGCCCTCCTCAGATTCCCGCACCCCTTCTTCAAGTCCGACTAACTCTTGATTTAACGTCCTCATCGTCTGATCCCAGGTTGCGTATTGTTGTTGTAACAACGAAATTTCTGAAGGGGCAATACTCCCACGCAACAGATCCAAACGCTCTTTCCTTTGGATCTGTTCTTCAAGCAGCCGGTTTAAACGATTATAAATGTCTTTCCCTACGCCCCCCGTTGATGCAATTTCTGCTTGAAGGTTACGTTGTCTTTTATCCACTGCAACTAACTTTCGCTGGGCATCCTCTAAGTGACGAATCAGCAGCTCTAAATCGGTTTTCCATTGGGTCAATACTTGTCGATCCCTCGTCAAATCGGATTCTTGTTCGACGTGTCGGGCCTTTAACGCCTGCATATCCATACTGCGATCCGCCGGTTCCGGTAATTCCTTACGATAACTGAGAATGGCACGTTGCTTCGTTTCATAGAGATTTAACTGGTTTTGCTCACCCTCTTGTTTCGCAACCAACTGAGCCTTGGCCACAGCTAGAGCGGTAGCGCCGTCGGCCTTCTTCCTCTCCAACGTCTGAAGTTCCTTTGTGGCTTGCTCCAGTTCGATTCTCGCCTTGTCTAAACTTGCATCATCCAAGCTCTGAGCGGGCTTAGGGTGGTGGGCAGAGCCACAGACCGGGCAAGCGTCTCCTTCTACCAAATTCTCAACAAGGAGACCGGCAAGATTTCTCTGTTCTAGTCCCTTCACTTCAGCCGTTTTGCGGTCTAAGAGAGCTATGACCTCTTGCACCGCAAGCGAACTCTCGCCCAGTGCCGTCTCTCCTGTTTCGACGTCGATTTGTGATTTTTGGCGATCCACAGACATGATCGGGAGCCGTTCCTGTTCTTCGTTAGCTTCACGCTCGGCTCGTTCAATATCTGAGATCATATGCCGGTAACGT
This sequence comes from Desulfosporosinus sp., assembly GCA_036569365.1. Taxonomy (GTDB): domain Bacteria; phylum Bacillota; class Desulfitobacteriia; order Desulfitobacteriales; family Desulfitobacteriaceae; genus Desulfosporosinus. Next base: position 19,072 of record DATCQU010000064.1, read on the forward strand.
TCTAACCCTTGAGCTTGTTCACCCAGTATTTCCTCACGAACCGGCGGGGCTTGTTGCCTACCGGTCAGAGTTTGTTTCAGCTGTTCCACGGATTCCTGAGCCGCTTGGACCTCAGCCACAGAGGCCTGCAATTTCAACTGCCGTTCTTCCATTTCTAACGCATTCTTCTCTAGATCGCATTGCAAGCCAACTACTTGTATGGAGACCATCTCGTAGCCTTCTAAAGCTTGGGCCGAGGCATTCACCCGGATCCGCTGCGCGGGATCGACCGTGATCTGAGTTAGTTGAGTTTTTACTTCTTGCTGTCGCTTTTGGGCTTCAGCCTTAATAACCAGAGCGACTTGGATCTTTTGTTCCAAATCTTTCCGAGTACGATCAAAATCACCGTATTTATTACGCGTAACAGTTAACCGTTCGCCACGCACTTGGATATCGTTTTCTAAGCTTTTGGCATGATCAAGTTGTTCCAAGCGGCGCAATAGACGCGGCTCAACCACTAACCTTTTTTGGTTGGACTCAGACCACTCTTTTTCTGCGATTTCCTTATTAAGACTAGCCGCTTTAAGTCTAACTTCTGAGTCTACAGCCTGACGGTTGGCCACCTTGAGTCTCTCTTCGGAGAGACGGATTTCTTCTAGAATCGGGCGAATGGATTCCGCACGTTCAGCTAGGCTTAGGCGCTCTGCCATTCGATCAATATTAGACTGAGCGGCCGTCAGTCGAGCCTCTTTTTCCTGTATCTGCTGTAACTGTTCTTGAAGGCCCCATATTTCCTTGGCGACATCATACTGTTGTTGCAGGTCAGCTAATCCCTTAGCCATATTGGCGGAGGTCGCAATCGCCTCACTTAGATCCGCCTTAGCTTCTTTGACCCGCTCTGCCGAAGCATCGCCTAACCCCTGTTGCCGCTGCTCTACGCCGTTTAAGTCAAACTCTACACTTCCCAGTTGTTCTGTCAGTCGAGCCGAGAGTTCTCTTCCATACGCTTCGAGGGAAAACAACCGCTCCAGCATCTGTCTCCGGTCCTTTGGCTTTATGGTTAGAAACTCCGCAAATTTCCCCTGAGGAAGTACAACCGCCCGGGTAAAGTCTTCTACTGTGAGACCCAAAATATCCTCCATTTTTTTAGTCATCTCATCAGCCTTAGAGGCCAGAACAGTTTCGACACCGTCGATTATTTCGACCAAACGGCAGGTGGAAGCCTTGACCGTCCGATCCCCAGAGCGGCGGTAAGCCCGTTCTGCTCGGTAGGCTATCCGTTGACTTCCCGCTGCTAAGGAAAAATGATATGCTACAGTGAGCTGGTCTTCCGCATGATTTAGAATCCCTTGCGTATTATTGGCAGCCCGTTCGACGGTACCGTAAAGCGCGAGCGTAATAGCATCAAGGATCGTGGATTTCCCGCTCCCTGTGGAGCCAAAAATCCCAAACACACCCGTTTCACATAGTTTTGTAAAATCAATCTCCTGAGCTTCCCTAAAGCTGTTTAAGCCAGCGATTCTTAAGTGAATCGGCCTCATGCTATCTCGACCTCCTCATCCCCCATCGTTTGGGACTGGACTTTGCTAGGTTCTACATAATCCCCTCTACTTTTATCAGGGTCAATTAACGATAAAAATAAAGAAACTAATTCCTGCTCCGGCTCAGCCCCACTGGTTCTATTCTGATAAAACTTGCGGAACAGCTCATCAATCGGTAACTTCGAGCGTGCCTCCGCGACGATCTGTTCGGTTTCCGGAAAAACGGGACGGATATTGATCAGACGTTCCCGCTGACGGCGTAGGGTGTGGATATCTTGTGAGTTAAGTGCAATCGTCACATAGACCTCTAAATCAATCCAGGCATTGAGATCCTTGCCCTCATCAATCCAGCGCTGCACTTGAGCTAACCCCTCTTTAGCCTGCCATTTCACCAGTGGATAACCAGCACTAAGGAAGATTTCCCGAGTCGTTACCGGTTGGCCCGGAAAAGCCTCAACAAGAATCACGGATTTGGCATACCCTGTTTCAGAAAAGCTATAGGCGAGCGGCGAACCAGAGTAACGGGTGGGAACGGTCGTCCCTTTGACTGCCTGGGCACGGTGTAAATGACCGAGGGCAACATATTGAGCACCTGACGGCATCGCCTCCACCTCAACCGTCGGAGCGCTGCCCAGTTGGATTGGCCGCTCTGACTCAGATTCCATTCCTCCACGTACGAAGAGATGGCTTACCCCCAAGTTAACTGAGTCGGCGCGAAAGTTCTCTCCGAACGTGGCAAATAATTGCTGTACGCGCTTTGAATATTCCTGGCGAAGAATTTCTTCATCTAAGCTCTCGCTTAACACCTCATTAAGCCGAGACTCGGAAGGATAGGGCAGCATCGCAATGATCGCTGGATCAGGGCAACTGGGAATATGTAACTCCGCCCACCCTTGGCCGGCCGCAACCCTGACAACCTTCCCCTGATTCGGTTGCGCCAAGAGACTCGGCATTAATACTTCTTTCGGAAGGCCATATAACGTGATCCCATTCCCGACAGCGAGAGGACTTGCCGCACAAAGACGTTCCGGGTTATCGTGATTACCTGCAATGGCTACTACGGCTCGCTTTCCCCCTGCGGACAAGCGATTCAGGGCATCATAAAAGAGCTCTTCGGCCATGGCGGGAGGATTTACAGTATCAAAAACATCTCCAGCAATCAAGATAAGATCCACCACTTCGTCTTCCACTATCGTACAAAGTTCATCAATAAACTTTACTTGCTCTTCAATTCGGCTTCGCCCCTCAAGCATACGGCCAAGGTGCCAATCTGAGGTATGGATAATTCGCATGGGTCACTTAACCCCTTTCACTCATATCTTCTAATGTTCTCATTATAGAGCATGTCTCAGACAAAAAGATGTGCACATTCCTAGAAATATTTACAAGAGGTCCAAATTAGCCTCTATCTATACTAAAGTGAAAGGGAGTAATAACCAATGGCAGTCCAACCTGACTGGAAAAGGCTACTTGATGATGAAATCAAAAAGGACTACTATATTTGCTTACTAGAATGGGTTAAAAATGAATATAAACAAAACCACATCTTTCCTAAGAAAGAAGATGTGTTTAACGCTTTGGTTTACACTTCCTATGAAAATACGAAGACGGTCATTTTAGGACAAGATCCCTATCCTAATATTGGGCAAGGAATGGGCCTCAGCTTTTCTGTGAATACTGGA
>DATCQU010000065.1:0-3618 GCA_036569365.1 Desulfosporosinus sp.
AGAATAATGAATAAGAAACTTACAACGATCGATCCGTAAAGCCAAGAACCAAAGTCATTATGTTGACTGGAAGTAATCCAAATCTTTCCTACAAGAATTCCGGGTAGCAGAATCCAACCATGAATACTTTCTTTATGGGACGTAAAACGCCAAAGCCCGATACTAAGACCTAAAATGGAAAGGCTGAGAACTCCGGCGATCAGAGCCCAAGTTGTAAAGGATAACTCAGGTATCCAGGCGAAGAATACGCAAGCAACGCCATAAGCAACCGAAAAAGCGATAATGGTGATAACCTCTGTAAGGCCAAGAATGATATTCAAGATGCTTTTTAGCATGTTATCCCCCCTTAGACTTTAATCGTATTATAATATCTTGGGTATTCGAAAAATAGAACAATGGGGGGCCAATAAAGAGATGATTTTGAAAGTTTTCGTAAGTTCATGGTAAGTTTAGGCAAAAAGCATGGCTATCTAACGCGTATTCTGTAGTTTAATAAGAGATTATCAGATTAATAGGTTGTATGCGGGGAAACATTGGGGAATTTGTATGGAGGAAATTGGATATTAAAGTGGAATATATCCTAATAGAAATTCATCCCTAAGGACACTCTAATACGAGCTTATATAGGAATAGTGATCACGTGTGAAACGATGAGCCACAACCTTATTTGGTTACTTTTGGTTGTGGGGAGTGAGTAGTGAAACCGACACACCTCAGAGAAGGTGTGCTTTTTTAACGAAATAGGGATGAAGTAGGGGTATTGCCATATTCTAAAGGTAACATTGGCAGAATACTTTGTAAAGAACATGGCAACATCTGATGAGAAATAGAAACTGACTGGGATTGAAAGGAGATAATTGTGTGAACAGGAGAACTTGTCCTGGCTGTAGTGGGAGGTCATATTCCTCTTGCAGTGGGACGAACTGGGATTGCCCTTATTGCGGAAGAGACTTAGGTCGTGTCCCAGATGAGTTAAGTGGCGCCTCGGAAAAGTCCAAGGAAAAGAAACCGACTTCGATCAAATTTCATATGATTAAGGGTGGGAAACGAGAAAAGTATGTGAGTTCCCTTTCTTGATGCTGCTGTCATGCTGCAGGTGGATTCTACTTCGCTATCCTGACGTGTGAAATTATACTATGATATAAAAAGCTCCGCCGAAGAAACGGCGGAGCTTTTTATGAGGATTGATACGGCTTATGCGACAGAGTTCCATAGAATGCATGGTTTCCGGAAAACGGAGAATCCTTATTAACGCCAAGTAGCAAACGGTAACGTTTATTGAGAAGGCTATACTGAGTTTCTACGATTAACAGTTCGAGGACTGCAATTTCAACGTACTCGGGGGACGCATAATTCAGGTGGTTCCAGGCGCAGTCTAGCTTATTTCTCGTTTCTTCGATTTCTGCAAGCAGGCGCTCTTCCTCGCTCGGTTCTTCATCGGAAGAAATCGATAAGATATGTTTCAATAGAGAATCCAGCATAATCAGCCTCCTCACGTACCGCACTTCATATTTATTACAAAGAAACTAAGGTTACTGTTGCTCAGTCTCTGTAACTATATGTACGCGTTTGGCTGGATATGATAGTTAAGGCTTAAGAAATTGACCTCGTTAAGCCACTAAATAGCATTTTGTTATAAAAATCGCCTCATCTGGGAAGGACTAGTAATAGTCTAAAACTTAAGAGGTGATTTTTATTTTATTGTCACACCGACGTTGTCGGAAATCCTCGGCGATATTCTTGTGCGGGATGATGTGCTTGTTTCTGTGGCAAGTCAGTATTTATCCTGTTTTAGGACAAGGGTATAGTGGGGCGGTACTTCCTTATCATGTTGCCAAGGAAGGAACAAAGAAGCCAGATAATGTGAAAGATAATGCGCTCGAGACTACAACTACGGGGACCATCAAGATTATTGTTCAGCCTGGAGAAACACTTTGGGCTCTAGCCCAAAGGTATCACACGACGGTTGATGAAATCGTGAAGATCAACCAGGCGAAAAGCCCTGATCAAATTAGTGTGGGAGAAGTCTTATGGATTCCAACTGGAAACTCAGAGGCAAAAGCAGAGAATCCTGTGATTGAGGATGTGAAGAACTACTTAGGGGACAACACTAAACCTGCGACAGTGACAGACGGAAATTCAGTTAAGTCGTCGTGGTGGGTAACTATTTTACGCAGCGTCCCGGTCTTTGCCGCAGTGTTTAAACAAGGATCTAATGCCCCTCATTCGAGCGGTCCCCAACAATCAGATGCAAAGATTCCAACGTACGAAATATTCGTCAACCAAGACACACCGTCAATCGATAAATCCACTGAGAGTTCGCCCGATGATCAAGACGATGCACAGAAACCGGAAACGCAAAAAACAGTTCCGATAGGGTCTGATAGCCAGGTTTTGTCACGCAGCTTGGGTCGTTTGGTATCTAAAGAGGATGTTGAACTCCTAACTCGTGTCATCTATGGTGAAGCTCGGGGGGAAAACTTCGAGGGTCAAGTCGCCGTCGGGGCAGTTGTAATTAATCGTCTGAAAGACCCTCGTTTTCCTAAGACCATGAGGGCTATCATTTACCAATCAGGTGCCTTCACGGCCGTCGATGACAAGCAGATTCATCTGAATCCCGATGACCAGGCCTATAAGGCGGCGGAAGCTGCACTTTCTGGCCTCGATCCGACGAACGGGGCAATCTATTACTACAATCCACGCATCGCCACAGACCGTTGGATTAAGACCAGGCCCGTGATTAAGCGTATTGGTAACCATACGTTTAGTATATAAGAGGGACTTGTGTGACACGGCGCTCGGTGCTTACGACGCAGAGCAAACTAACCGTGTAAGCTCCTAAATCATGAGCGGGGTGCATCCTACGGCGATAGTATTCTTTTAAAGAACACGCCTACGGCGATAATCTCCACTGGAGACTATCGTGCCCAATGCGCCGTCCTTGGCGCATGGGCGGTAGCGCACGTCCATGTGCGCTACCCCGTAACTGGGGTCGCTTACACGGAAGTTTGCTATTCTGCTTACGTAAAGACGTCGCGCTCGTGTGACACTGCGTCCCGGGCTTAGTGGCGAGGGACCGCTTGGAACGAAAAGCAAAGATCCCGCAACAGAAATGTTGCGGGATCTTTGTAGCAATAAAAGGCGTTTCTCCGTTTATTGTGTATTGTGTCTCGGCGGTGCGTCTCCTCGGTGTAAGGTGAAGAAAGCGATTTCTGGGGGAACGTTCAGGCGAAGGGGAATAACGCTTTCACCGAGGCCACGGTTTATGTAAAGTGGAATGCCGTTAATCACATGATAGCCTTCATAGATTCCATGGTCGCCTAGATAGGTATTGGTGATCAGTGGCTGAAGTCCGGGAAGGCGAATTTGCCCACCATGGGTATGCCCGGTAAGGAAGAGATCCGCTCCGTATTCCGCCACACCGTCGAGGCAATCTGTGGAATGGGCTAAGGTGAGTCGAAAGGGCAGTGTTGAAGCAGTTGGAGATGCCAAAACCTTTTGGTAGGCTCGATCTACATCGTCGTGACTTGTAGCAGGGTCGTCGACCCCGATGACCCAGAGATTAAGGCTCGCTAAAAATGAAGCATCGTTCAGTAAGGGAGTCCACCCTAAACGTTG
>DATCQU010000066.1:0-44940 GCA_036569365.1 Desulfosporosinus sp.
CGGCGTTTTCCGCTAAAAACACTTCGTTTTTATGGATGTTTTGGATAGTCAATTCCATTTTCTTTAAATCTTCATTCTTATCTTTATTGCCATCATTTCTGGGCATGTTCATCACCTCAAGAATAGTTTATCCAAAGACAATGTATTCATTCTACGTTAAAAGACGATTTTCAGAATAGAACCCCTCCTGTTTTGGTTAACCTATTATTGTTTAAACTATCCTAAAACGGAAGGTGTAACCATGAAGTTAAGAGGCTTTATGATCCTTAGTGCCTTTTATTGGGGTGGCAAGTGTATAAAGTTTGGAATGAAACAAGGCTAACAAAAAGGACCGCTTAAGCGGTCCTTTTTGTCTTATATGAGTTATTCTTGGTAAGTAAATGGCTCCGCCTTTTCTTCAACCGAATAGCCAGCCATTTTAATAGCCAGGATAATTTGCTTATGGTCAGCTTCACCCATCACCACGACTTCTTTACCCTCGACATTAGCTTCAACGCTTTCAACACCGCTTACTGCTTTCAGTGCTTTTTCAACTCTCATTTTGCAATGGTTACAGGTCATACCGTCGACTTTAAAAATGTTTTTGCTCATTTTTTTCACCTCCACTTTCAGAAGTTAGAAGTCAGAGGCCTAAGGCCTAGTGACGATTAACTTCAGTAACAATCTTTGTATTTCTATCCTCTCAAGGCACCTATCAATTACCAGCAGAGGAAAACTTGCTGTGCTCCCTAACTTCCGTTCTCACGACTAGCCCTCTAATCGTTTGTTATACCGTTTCAACATGAGAGAACTGGTAACTACAGACACGGAGGAGAAGGCCATGGCTAGACCTGCCCACTCGGGCGGTAACAGTTTCCCGGTTAATGGATACAGAACCCCAGCGGCAATCGGGATACCGATGGTATTGTAAATCAAGGCCCAGAAAAGGTTTTGCTTGATTTTATTGAGTGTTTTTCGTCCTAAGCGAATAGCCCGCTCCACATCAAGAAGGTCATTACGGACCAACACCACGTCCCCTGTTTCCTTGGCCACATCGGTCCCTGAACCAATGGCTATTCCGATATCAGATTGGGCTAGGGCTGGGGCGTCATTAATCCCATCCCCCACCATCGCTACCTTAAAGCCTTGGTCTTGATATTTCTTGATAATATTTATCTTATCTTGCGGCAAGATTTCGGCAATAATTTCATCGATTCCGACCTGCTCGCCGACCATATGGGCAACTTTTTTATTATCTCCCGTAATCATAAAGGTCTTCAAGCCTAACTGGTGAAGTCGATCGATAGCCTCTTTTGTACTCTCTTTGACCACATCAGCTAGGGCGATGAGTCCAATCACCCGGCCACCTAAGGCAATAAAGCTGGTTGTTCTGCCTGATTCAGCCAAACGCTGAAAATCCTGCTCTGCCTCCTGGCTATCTACCTTGTTCAAATTCATCAGTTTAATGTTGCCTATCAGTAACGGCTGGCCTTCATAGATACAGGTGACACCAAAACCACCCTCTTCACTATAATTCGACACCTCTTGAATTGCAAGTAGTTCTTTCTTAGCCTCTGCCACGACTGCTTGCGCCAAAGGGTGAATGGAAGAGGTTTCACCTGCCGCCGCAATTTTAAGAACATCCTGTTTCGTATAGTTGGCATAGGGGACTATATCCGTCACTTCGGGAGTTCCTTTGGTCAACGTCCCAGTTTTATCAAACCCAATAACTTGTAAGTGAGCAATCCCTTCAAGTACAGCCGCGGATTTAAATAAGATCCCGCGGTTTAACCCTACCCCGCTACCCACCATAATTGCTGTCGGCGTAGCCAACCCTAAGGCACAAGGACAAGCAACAACCAAAACAGCAATAGCCGCCGTGAAGGCAAAGACAAAGGTACTATGCAAGGCAAAATACCAAACCAAGAAGGTGAAGAGCGATAGAGAGACCACCGTTGGCACAAAGTAATTGGAAATGGTATCTGCCAGACGCTGTATTGGAGGCTTAACCCCTTGGGCATCTTCTACCATCTTAATGATCCCGGAAAGGACCGTATCCTTACCTGTTTTGGTCGTTTTTACTTTAATACTTCCCGATCGATTAATCGTAGCCCCGATGACAGGGTCCCCCACGCCTTTATCGACGGGAATGGATTCCCCGGTCAGCATGGCCTCGTCTATGCTGGCTTGTCCTTCAATTATTTCGCCGTCGACCGGTATTCGTTCCCCAGATTTGACGAACACAATATCGTCAATTTTCAAATCAGAGGCGGCCACTTCCTTTTGTTCACCGTTAACCAGCAAGTGCGCTTTATCGGCCTGTAACTCCAACAGGCGTTTTAAGGCCTGACCAGCCCGGCCTTTCGCTTTAGCCTCGAGATATTTCCCAAAGCGCACGAAAGTAATCAGTAAGGCTGACGTATCAAAGAAATTGGGACCTTCGAAGAATATAGTCGGAAAGAACATATGCAACGTCGTCATCAAACTATATCCATAAGCGGCTGTAATCCCTAGCGCAACCAAGACATCCATATTAGCTGAACGATTTTTCAGGGCGTGGTACGCACCACGATAAAACGTCCAACCAGCTGTAAACTGGACTATAGTTGCTAGAGCAAGAATCGTATACATCACAGGGTTTCCCATAGCTAGAAACATAAGAGGCATAATAGGGAAGGAAAGCACCGCACTAAAAATGAGCCAATTGCGTTGTCTGATCGCCGTACGATCGTCTTGGTTTTCATCCTTGTTATCTAGAGGAGTATACCCAGCATCCCGCACCTGCTCGTAGATTTCTCTCATATTGACGATCCCTGGATCAAACTCAACAGAAACCATTTCACTCGCGAAGTTAACCGCGGCGCTTTGCACGCCCTGCGTGCCTTTGAGCTTTTTCTCAATCGCTAAGGCACAATTTGCGCACGACATACCGCTAACTTTAAATTGTTGCTTACCGACGTCTGCGCTTTGAGCAGCATACCCAAGATCCTTGATCTTGGACAGCAGTGCATCCTCCTTCACTACGTCAGGATCCATTTCCACCGTTAATTTTTCCGAAGCGAAGTTAACTGCAACCGCTTTGACTCCTGGCATAGCCTTAAGACCCTTTTCGATGGTCAAAGCGCAATTTGCACAAGTCATACCACTAATTTTAAACTGCTGCTTTTGCTTCTCTGTGACCACACTTGCTGGTGCTTCCGACTTTTCTGAGTTTTCCAAGTTGCTATCCAACTTTTCCGGTACTTCTTGACTCTCTGTTGGCTTTTCCATTGAATAGCCGGATTCCTCAATTTCTTTACGAATATCGGACAAACTAACCTTATCAGGCTCCCAATCGAAGGTAGCTTTCGATTCCTCTAAGGACACCTTAACATTCTGCACACTCGGGAATTTTTCTAAAATCTTAGTGACATCGTTAACACAATGCTGACAGCTCATGCCATAGACTGGAATTTCTTTTTCCTCACGAAGCAATTGTTCCGTCATTTTTAATCCCTCCAACCCAAAAACGCTCTTACCGAATCATGCGAAAGATTGTTTTAAGGACCTCATCTATAACCCGCTCGTCGCCTGCTTGGAGTTGCTCTTTGACGCAGGATTTCATATGTCTTTCCAGGAGTAAACGGGAAGCCCCATCTAATGCGGATTGAGCAGAGGAGATCTGATTTAAAACCTCATCACAATAAACGTGGCGTTCGATCATTCCTTTAATTCCCCGAATTTGTCCTTCTATGCGATTCATCCGGGTTACAAGCTCTTTGATTGTTTTATCGTCATGTTGGCTCGTTCGTTCTCCTTGATTTTCTCCTTCGTTCTGACAAACTGGACACGAATGAACCTGCTTTTCGTCTGATTTGATTTAAATCACCTCTCTCAAATATAGTATACCCCCCTATGCTATATGTCAATATTCGCCCTAGTGGAACTATTTGATAAGTATGAAAAAAGATTCATGTTAACGAATAACACGAATCTTTTGCCTTCATCTTCTTTATAGTGTTCATCTAAACCAGGCTTACTCTGCAAAACGATTCTTATAGTTTCATTATTCGTACACTTACTGCTCCCCTTCTTCAGGAACAATACACATCAATGAAAATACATTATTGCCTCGATTTACAAACTGATGAATTATATTTCCTGGAACATAAGCATAAGAACCTTCCTCGATCTCGTGATCGACACCATCTAAATGAAGAATCCCTTTTCCCTTTAAGATGTAATTAATGTGGGGCCACGCATGGCTGTGCTTGGGAGTATATCCATCGACGTCTAACTCGAAGATCCGCATAACATGCCCTTCCCAACCTTCTTTGGGAGAAATAAGAACTTTTTTCCGGACATTTTTCAACGAGTCCCCTTCAAGTTTCAACCCTTGGACATCTCTCTCGTGTGCAACAATCATTAAATTCGACCTCCTTTTGATTGATATTGGATACATTCTTCTTCTGTTCCGTAATCCCTCCTATTGCATCCACTAATATACAATGATAAGAAGGTTTCTGGTACGTATAGCAATCTTTTGCGAAGTAGGTTAATGTATAATAATCAATGACTAAAATAGAGGAGGATCATCGTGCTCAAACGTATGCTCTGGGTAATAACATTAAGTTTGCTCATCTTAAATCTAGGGTGCAGTAAATTATGGCCCATACCTTTACTCGAAGACACAGCTACCCCACAAGCTCCGTCTCAAAATGAACCGAATGCCGCCAAAGCACCACGAGGACTCATCGGTCTCCCTCTTCCGCTTTCCCCCTTTTCCAAAGCCACACCAGCAGATATTACTCACATTGAGCGTACCGTTGTTGACCTAATTAATGAAGACCGTCGTAAAGCTGGCCTTGACTTGGTGACTTGGGATGAAACGGCCGCCAAATCAGCCCGTCAGCATGTCTTAGAAGAAGCTGTTAACGGTTATATCGGCCACTGGGGAATGGATGGAGAAAAACCACAACATCGCTACTCCATGGCCGGTGGGCTTGACGCCGTTGATGAAAACGAAAGTGTGACGCTTTGGCTAGAAGGTGGCTTTCACGGCACCTCGAAAGACCAACTCCAAGCAATCGTTGCTGAACATCAGTCAGCGATGGTCAACGAACAACCTCCTAATGACGGACATCGTAAAAACATACTGGATCCTCATCACACCGGTGTAGGGGTTGCCATCGCTGTCGGAAAATACGGAGTGGCGATGGCCCAAGAGTTTACCAACCATTATTCTGTCATGACGCCTCCCCCCCTTACGGCAACTCCCGGTTCGACCATAACCCTAGCGGGACGAATTAATAAGGGATATCAGATCACTGGGATCTATGGCGTATGGGAACCCCTTCCCCAACCAATGAGTCGAGAGCAACTCCTGCAAACCCATTCCTATTCTGATCCCTCCTGGGATAACCTGCATTTCTTCGCCAAACCTCAAAGCAAAGGCTATTATATATCCACACCCTCTGGGAAGATTTCAGCCCAGAACGTCAGTGTCGATAGCCAAGGCAATTTTTCCGTTCCCATCCTCTTGACCAATTCCCACGCGCTGGATTATATTACGGTTGAAATCGCTCCAAACAATAAGCCGAAGGATACTTTCTACGCCGCTCAGTTTGTGATAAAACACTGATGTCGCCTGTAGAACTCTTTCCCGCTAATTGGACCAAACCCTAATATAAAGAAAACATGTGATCGCACAATTCGTGCGATCACATGTTTTCTTTATAATATAGTTGAGTTGAGTTAACTAGTCAAATCTTGGCTTCGACGTTGAAAGTCCTCCGTATCAATGACCCCTTGTGCATATCGTTCACGAAGAATCAATAAAGCAGGATCGTTTTGTTTTCGAAGGGCACGTACCTTTTTACCATGACGCTTCAATAAAATAACTGCAACGACAATGATGATAATCATGAAGATCAAGTGCAAAGCTAACGGAAGCCATCCCATCCACCCAGTCTGTCCATTTGCCATAAAACCTGCGCCAAATCCGTGCGCTACATGTCCACCACCGCGCAAATAGTTTCCGCTACCATACATCATACTTTACCCCCCCCTAATTCTAAGGCATTTTTGCGTTCGTTAAACTCTTCGGAGCTAATCTCTCCTCGAGCATAACGAGTGCGAACTATGTCGAGTGCATCTTGATGCGAACTTGCCGATTTATGAAGATGGCAGCCATTCTGCTTAAAATGAAAATAGGCACCGATACAAAGCAAAACTATTAGAATACCGAACATATACAACACCCTCTCTTACATGATCTACATTATTTCTTTATCATGATCTAAATTTATTATACAGATATATTGCGAGTAATAGGTTAATAAATTGTGAATTTGACGTTAAGATTTATTGATATGCATGATGTAGTTGTCTGGGAAGAGACGGTAGAAATCTTGACAATTCTCACGACCCACGTATGATGGACATAGAATGAATTCTAACAGATAAAATAACAATTATCGGAAAGGACAGGGCTCGCACAATGAAAGTTAAGATTTTCAGTTCTCCAGATTCTCGACTCTTAGATAAAGATGTCAATCAATGGTTAGAGGACAATAGCTGGCTTAAGATAGTGAACATTACTCAGAGCACCGGAACTGCAACGGTCATTTCCATTTGGTACAATGAACCTAATGTCCCGATCCTAGGGTAATACTTAAATACTGAATTTCAGAATAAAAAAAGAGAAGCTATTGGCTAACTCCGTTTAGTTGCCATAAGCCTCTCTTTTTTATTAAGCAAGATACTCCCCAAGGGCAGGGAACTAAAACTTACCCGACTTAAAAATAGAAACAAATAACCAAATCAACATAAGTCCAGCCATCGCAAACCCTATTTCTATAGCCGGGATCTGCCATATCAAGATAGGCTGGCGCCCCAAAGCCGAAGCAATGATCAGTCCCATCATCACGATACTAAAGGAAAGTAAGACAATACTAAAGGAAATTTGATTCGTGATGCGGTCCAGTTTTCTTAGAAAAATATCGAGTTCCGGAACGCTTACTTCTAAGCGAACACGCCCCCGCACCAGATCTTTCATTAAATCCTTCATCTGCTTCGGAAGATCCACGAGAAGATCACCATAATCCGAGAGGTTATGCCATACCCTCCCCGCCACGGAACTCGGTCTGTAGCGTTCCTTAAGGAGTCGGAGGCCAAACGGTTCAGCCATATCCATTATACTAAGTTCAGGATCTAGTTTTTCCACGATACCCTCGAGAATCAGTAATGCCTTTGCAACCATGGTGAAGTCAGAAGGAATACGAATATGATGTTTGAAAGCAACCACAAAAAGGTCACTGATCGCCACGCCAAGACTGATGCGACTCATCGGGACATCCATATACTTTTCCCTTAATTCATCTACGTCGTTACTCAGTAGCGACATATTGACGTCATCAGGAATAATTCCTATTCGCAATATGGCTTTCATCATACTCTCAGTACTTTGGCGCATCATGGCAATGATCAGTGAGGCAAAATTATTTTTCATTTCTAACGTAAGTCTTCCGACCATGCCAAAGTCGATAAAGGAAATCACGCCGCCGTTTAACAGAAATATATTTCCTGGGTGCGGGTCAGCATGGAAAAAGCCTTCAATCAACATCTGATGAAAGAGAGCCTGAACAAGCTGTTCTGCTATTGCTTTTCTGTCATACCCCTTACTTTCTAATAGCTCAAACTGATTGAGCTTCAGACCTTCAACAAACTCCATTGTAAGAACGGTTCGGGTCGTGTAATCCCAATAGATCGAAGGAATGTGGATCTTCGGGTCCGTCTTAAACTGCTTAGCAATTTTCTCAGCATTTCTGCCCTCGATGGTATAATCCAGCTCGTTACGCAGCGACTTGGCAAACTCCTCGACAACCTCTCGTAATTGAAGACGTTCCATTCGTTCCATACGATGTTCCGCCAAGGTGGCCAGGTCCAGAAGGATTTCCAAGTCAGTTTCGATCATCGCTTTAATGCGTGGTCGCTGCACCTTCACCGCAACCGCTTCACCCGTTAGTAACTGCGCCCGATGAACTTGACCGATCGAAGCAGCTGCGATGGCCTCCTCATCAAACGAAGAAAACACTTCCTCAAGAGAGGATCCAAGTTCTTCTTCAATGATTTGTCGCACTTGCTGAAAGGAAAAGGAGGGAACATTGTCTTGTAATTTTTCCAGTTCATGAAGAATATCCTTCGGAATGACATCTGCTCTAGTACTAGCAATCTGCCCTATTTTAACATATGTTGGGCCTAACTCCTCAATGACCTGACGAATTCGTTCACCGACCGACATAGGATCAATCTCTTCCATCTCCGTGAAGAGCCGTTTGGGCAGAGAAAGCATATGTAAAAGCCCTATCTCCTCCACAAAAAAACCAAACCCATGTCGTGCCAGGACTTTAGCAACATCTCGATATCGTTTGATATGGCGTATCCTTTTCCCAATCATAAGAAACTGTCCCCTTCATAAAGATAACTTGGCTAAAAAAGGAGGGCCTGAAAGATATTCAGGCCCTTTTACCTTGATTACTTAATTACTTGTTTTCTAATTCCTGAATCCGTTGTTCCAAGCGCTCCAAATCAGCTTTGGTGGGGATATTCAATTCATTGAGGAGCTTCTCGAATTGTTCGCGGATTCTGGCATTCAATTCTCTCTTCTCCGATTCCCCTTTTTCAAACAACTCATGTATCAGGTCCTTAGATTCTGCAGAAGAGACTTCTCCTTTTTTAACGAGCTCATCAACAAGCTTCTCAATCTGCTCCTTGCTAACCACTGCTAATCCCAACCCAAGGGCTAGTCCTTTTTTGATAAGGTCTTTCATGTCGATTCTCCCCCTTTGCACTTTTATTATACCCTAATTAAAATCGATGTTCACACATTATAAATATATTCTGAGCGTCATTTATAATTGTTTACAAAAACACGTAAACTTATTTAACTATTTCCGGAAATCTCTAATAAACATGGCATGAGCCATTCCCAGATCGGTAGAGGATGAGGGCGCTATACGTTAATTTCATATATTTTACCAAGGACAAGCTATTACTTATCCGTTATACTAAGGAACAACCCCATTAAGCAAACTAAGTTGTCAGTCAAAGTCCCTCGAAACCTCAATACACTTCACCATAGAAAGAAAGGATGAAGAATTTGAAGAGCAAACAATTGTCACGTATCCTCGTTCCCGTCATTTCTGCATGCCTATTTATTTCGATCGTCACGGTTGCCCCTAAAACAGTGATGGGCGATTCCGACAGAAAAGGAATTCAAACGACTATGGGTAATCTATACCCTCACCAAAAATTTCAAACGGTAGCGGTTGTTTCACCAGAAGAAGCAGGAGGAGTAATCAGTACCCTAGAACTCCAAACTATTCCAGACCCTCAAAAAGAAACCTCTCCAGTCACTGCGAACAGTCCTTCAAGGTCCACCCAACTAAATCAAGTTCGAACTCAACAACCCTCTCGCTCATCGAGTGCGGTAACGCCTCTTAATTCGACATCTCAACCAACGAAAGCGAGTGCTATTATTGCATCCGGCAAACAATATATCGGCGTCAAATATCTGTTTGGCGGGACGACACCCTCGGGATTCGATTGTTCTGGTTTCGTACAGTACGTCTTTGCTAAAAACGGAGTAAGTCTTCCAAGAGTGTCCCGTGATCAATTTCAAGTTGGAACTTCCATCTCGTTTAACAATCTCAAGCCCGGCGATTTAGTCTTCTTTTCCTTAGCACATAACGGCGGCGTCGATCATGAGGGAATTTATGTTGGTAATGGACAATTTATCAATGCATCCTCGTCTAAAGGCGTGACTATCTATACCTTAGGATCTTATTGGCAATCAGCCTATGCCGGAGCAAAACGCGTATTATAAATAAGCTCAATCCCGTAAGTTCTCTTTATGAATAGTATCATTGGAATCGTCCCATTCCGGATTGTACCGATAAAGCTTTGCTCTTCGGTGACCTGCACTACTCAGTTTAAACGAATCAGTCTCAATGACCTTCCCTTGCCTTATCATTTCTCTCCGAAAATTAGCAGGTAAGATCTGCCTGTTAAGAATAATTTCATAAAGCTTTTGTAATTCGGTTAAGGTAAACCGTTCTGGTAACAAATTGAAGATAACGGTTGTATACTCTATTTTATTGGCCAAGCGGTCTAGGCCGCAGTCGATAATGCGAGCATGGTCAAAGGCCAACCCGTTTCGCTCGATGACCTCCATTCGGAACTCACGAACTGCCCCGTTAACAATAATTTCTTCTCTCACCTTAGCAGAGATTTTTTCAGACAACATTTTATTTGTGAACGTCAGTTCAATGAGTTTAACTTTAATATAGCCATGATCCGTCTTTTCCTTCGTCGTCTCAAGAATCGTTCGTCGCACTGTGAACCATTGAGCATCTTCGGCATCATCCCCAGCTTGAACATTTATTTGCAAACAATTAATTAATGCCATATAGGAAACACTAAGGACTCTCATGCGAGGGTCTCTTTTTACTTCCCCCCAACTGTAGAGCTGTTCCAGATAAACTCCCTCAACATTGGTTTCTTCTTTGAGTTCTCGTCGGGCTGCTTCGTCTAGGCTTTCATTCATGCCAACAAATCCACCAGGCAAAGCCCACTGTCCAATGAACGGATGGTCTTTCCGTTTAA
Source organism: Desulfosporosinus sp. (assembly GCA_036569365.1). GTDB lineage: Bacteria > Bacillota > Desulfitobacteriia > Desulfitobacteriales > Desulfitobacteriaceae > Desulfosporosinus. Next base: position 10,624 of record DATCQU010000066.1, read on the forward strand.
TCAATAAGACCTTTAATTCCTTAGAGGGAACTTTACGATAATTATCTTCCTCTTCGTCACAAACCGTGAAAAGCAAATCATCAATGGTTAATGACGGCTTTTCGAATTTACTATGATCGTAGGCTGCAATAAAGACGTCCTCCGTTTGGCCTTTACTATTGACTTTTGATGTACAATCATGTGCATTCCCGACTGTCCAATCCATTGTATCCCCTCCTGTCTCCTATTTTGTTTGTTTAACAATCTCTTATATCACACCTTGTATTATCGTCTGTTAAATCAACTTATCTTATCCATCTGCAATAACCATCAACATTATGTGATTCTCATACATTTAATTAATACGACCTTTAATTAATGACTTGATCGCGCGAACAAACCGCCTCTTGTATTCCACATTAATATGTACCCAACCGGTCTTCTCTAATATTCAATACGTTCCCTGAATATCCCTTCTAAAAGTCACCTCCCACCTAAAAAGGACGTTACTTTTTATCAAAGTTACGTCCACATTAGACATTTTCAGTCAATACGTGTCTCCGGTAGCCATATTTTTTCGTATAGCCTCTCGTATTTTAGGTCATGATAAGAACGCAGTCTTGATTAGATCGATAGGAGGAATTATAATGGCAAAACCGGATAATCGGGCGGATAATGAGGCACACCTGCAAGAACATATTGACCACACCATAGCTAATTTGCATAAAGCAGAGGATTACCTGGATGAACATGCAGATGAGATTTCAATTAATGATAAGCAAGCTATTGAAGCTAAAAATGATCGACGCAAAGACAGTATTAACGGTTTCATAGCGGAAAAAAGAGACGAAGCCCAACAGTAAAAGCGTCCTTCGGTCTGCTTTAAACCAGTTCTGCAGCTCCTTCCTTCAGGAAGAGGCTGCTTTTTTCTTTTCAATCTTCTCGTAGTTCTTCTGTGGAGAATCTACTTACTTCCCTGAATGACACGAGACAAGACCTTACTTAGTTCTTGTAGCCTATAAGGTTTTGCAATCACGTCGTTGAAACCGTATATTTTATAGTTGGATAGTGCGTCGACGGAATATCCGCTCGAAACAATCGCCTTAACCTCCGGGTCAACTTTAATAAGCTCACTAACAGCCATTTTGCCACCCATACCGCCACGAACTGTCAGGTCTGTAACCACAACATCAAACGGCCGGTCTGAAAGAAACGCCTGTGTGTATAGTCTGACCGCCTCTGCACCGTCTCTGGCTAACTCCACATCATAACCGAGAAAAGTCAGCATCTCGTTGGCCGTTTGGCGCACACTCTCCTCATCATCCATCAATAAAACTTTCCCAGTCCCCAATATGAGAATGTCTTCGTGCACTTCTATTTCAGCTTGTTTACTCGAGACAGGTAGATATAATGTAAAGCTTGTTCCTTTCCCCTCCACAGATTGAACTGAAATATGCCCACCATGTTTTTTTAAAATTGAATAGCAAATTGTAAGCCCAAGGCCACTGCCATCTTCTTTGGTGCTAAAATAGGGGTCAAATATTTTTGGCAGGATCTGACTAGATATACCGGCTCCTTCATCTGTAATAGTTAGAGCCACATATTCACCGGACTGAAGCGGCAACGTGCTAGTTTCACTGGAAACCGCCAGTTTTTCGGCTCGGATCTTGATTGTTCCGCTTTCCTGCATAGCTTGATCGGCATTGATTAATAGGTTAGTAATGACTTGAGTCATTTGCCCCCGGTCAATCTCAACCGACGGCAGGTCTTCGGTAAGCAATAATTCACAGCGAGTATTAGACCCGCTCAGGGCAAAAGCACTATCTTCCTCAATTAATTTGCTGATAGAGACCGCCTTGGTCAACGGCTTACCTCCTTTAGCGAACGTCAGCATTTGCCCAGTCAAGTTCCCTGTCTGTCTAACAGCTTCTTCCATATATTGAAGATACCTAGTGGCTTTGGGGTCCTCATTGATGCACCTCTTCACCAGCGAGAGATTCCCGAGGATTACGGTAAGAAAATTGTTCACGTCATGGGCAATCCCACCAGCTAGAACACCAAGAGATTCCAATTTATCAGCATTTTGTAATTCTTCTTCTAATTGCTTGCTTCTAGTGATATCGCGCAGTAGCCAGCGCAACCCAGCTGTACCACCCCTAGAGGCAATTACCTTCCCCACCGTTATAGAAACGGGAAAAGAAGTGTGCTTTCCAGATAGCATTATAAGCTCCCAGTTCTCTACTTGCACAACAGTTCTTTTCTTTATCTCTAACAGCCGGGTGTGGAAGGTCTGGTGGTCTTCGCTGCGGACAAATATTACTAACGGTTTGCCAATAAGATAAGATCTGCTTACACTAAGAAGGTTCGTAGAGGCGCTATTAGCATCCAGAATTATGCCATCATTATCGGTGACCAGATAGCCATCTGGAGCAAAGTCAAACAGCTCCTGGTAGCGACATCGCTCTTCCTCCAGTCTCTGGCGGCTAACTGCCATTTCTTCATTTTGCTCAAGTAATTCAATAGAAGTTGTTTGTAATTCGTGAAGAGCTGAATTGAGCTCTGCTAAAAGTTTAGACGTCAGTTCTTGGGATGGTGATTTACATTGAGACAAGTTCTCCAGACGACTGAATGCTTTTTGTACTTGAGCATTTAAATCCATAGTCGAAGCGTGTCACCTCCTAGATAATGCGGCAATATTTAAGAAATTCTTACAATATAATCGAAAATTTTGAATATTTCTATAAATATATTCGAGACATACTTGAATAATCCTCCCTCAATCCAAGATCGAATAATGACAAATATTGTAGAAAATGAGCAAACCCCCTCCAGTGGTTTGCTCATTGATCAATACTTATGTCACGGTGGGCATTAACTGATGCGCACATCACCTTATCATCTTTACCCCTCAATCAACCTTGCCAAATACTGCGAGTAGTGCGTTAAACGTTCTTTTGGCCGTAGCTGAACAAGGCTAACATTTGTATCTTCAATGTCTTCTAATTCTGGTCCATGACTGGGATGAAGAGCAATGACCTTAATGGCCTTAGACACTCCTGCAGGATCCTCGACAAACTTCAAGGAATTAGAATAGTTTTGTAAGGTATTCATATTTTTAGGACGATTCTCTTCTTCCACTCGGTCATTGTTCCAGATATTTAATCGTTTACGGTACTTGGCATCTACAATAATGGATCCAGTGTATACGTCGTTATTAAACACATCAATCCGTATATCCGGCTTATAATTTGTTCCTTCCATATACAGAATGCGCTTGATTCTCAACGCCCCACGTTTTGCCCTGGCCATCTTTTCATTGAACAGTACGGAAAGGCAAATGGTTCCTTTCACCATTTTCACTAATGTATCCTCTTGAAGTACTGGAAAAAGAAAGTCTTGACTTGCCCGATGAGCGTCATCGTAAATCCATCCAGAAACGGGAGTATACCCCACCTGCTCCAAAGCAATAATGGTCTTGATGTAACACCAGTATTCGTATAATACATCCGTACGCTTCCATTGCACCTTAAACTCATGACACAGGGGAATTTGAAAGTCCTGTGCCCTCAGCTGCTTCCACCAGGTGAATACTTTCTTGTACCGCCAATCTCGTTGAATCTTCAGTGAGAAGTGATTCACGACCCTTAATGGCTTTAGCCCGTTAAACACGGGATGATCCATATATTTTCGCACTTGGAAAATCCCTTTTTGCATGTCCCTCTCCATTAATTCAAGGCCGACGATTTTGGCTTTCAGAGCGCGCACTTCGTTGCTCGTCGATTTTTGCAGGGATACATACGGCGCTCTCGTCTCGATGGCCCGTTGTTCTTCGGCAATCGTACCCCTTATGGCATGTAAAACGAGCTCTAGTTGAGACATAAAATAATGCAAGAAACTCAGCACCATTCGGTTTTCAGGCGTGTTATATGTAAGGTGATCGATAACCCCCAGAATAACTTCTGGTTGTGCAATGCTTTTGGCAGCCACGTTAGCTCGTTGCCCTTGAACAGATAACAACCAACGATAGGATTTGGCATCTTGCTTGCAGTTCACGTTAGCCTTTACTTCGCGGTACTGCCGCTCCAAATACTGATCCGGGCGGCGTGCCAAATCCTCAAGAGTTACCCCAAGCTCCTGAACCATGTTATTCAAGCTCATATACTCTGCCAATACTTTGGGGGGGAGTAACCCGCTTTCGCCATAAAGTTTGATTCCATTACATGTTCGAGTTTGGTCATAGGCTAGGCCCTGGACCATTTCGTTCAATTCATTGCGCATAACGTCAAGTTGGTCTTCCGTAATATTATTAGGTCTTACCCGAAGCGTGGCTTCTAACGAATCATAAACTTGCCCTTTGCTTTTCACGAAGACCATATAATCTCCGGGAATTAGGGGATAATCTTCATTCGCATCACAATAGAGGGGGAACCGTTGCGTTCCAGGCCTTAAACACGGAATCCCTTCCTCATCGAGGTGAATCCTTGAGGAATCATAACCATCTAAACCATCAATATAGAGGAATGTATCCTCTTGGTCCGAAGTAAATGAAACGTAGAGGTTTTCCCGTTCAAAAACCTCAATAATACTGTACGGAGTAACTAAACGTGGGATCTCTTGTCTACCAATTAAAAAGACAATAGAAATCCCTACGTCCTCAAGATGCATAGCCATGATCTGAGAGTTCCTTTGCTTTTTTATGGCAGACATCTCGAGAGTAGCTAAACGGCGAGACCGCATGATATTTTTCAAATAATTTAAGGATTTGGCTGGTTGCCTTCTCACCCTCCGTGTATTTACCAAAGAGCTGTTCAAAATCACACTCAGGGCCTTTCAACTTTGTCATGATCCGTTGCACAAATTGAAGATCGAAAGCCTTACCCCGGTCAAGGAGACCTTGCCCTTTCACATTGGAAGGAATGTTCTTTAAATACGAACCAATTTGGCGAATGATTCGATAACCCACAACCCTGTCTTTATCAATTTTACGTAACGTAGAGTTCAATTCGTCTAGAAAATCGATTTCGTCATCGGTTAACCCGATTTCTGTCGGTGAACTATTACACCATGAGGAGAACACCTTTCCAGGTACCGGTGAGAGTTGAGCGCGTTCATCCGAAGGCTTTCCAGAGGCTTTTCCTTCGAACATCGCTTTCCAGGCGCGCAAGGACTCATAGATTTTGAGTCTGATGACATTCGATCGATCGAGAACCTTATCACTAAATTGAAATGACGATTCATCTATATTTACTGTGCCGACGAAAAATACATTGCTTCCGATGGGAACCCGCGGCGAATAGGCGTGCCGATTATACACTTCGGGAGCCAGTTTCTCACTATATAACGTTAAATAGCGGTCTTCGGAAAGCTCCAAAATGCTCAGAAATTGACTGAAATAGTGCTCGACTCGCGCAAGATTCATTTCATCAAAACAGATAAGATAGAGTTTGTCTTTGTTATCTTCTTTTGCCGCTTCGATAAGCAGATCGACAAGGCCCGTCTCCGCTGGACGATAAACCTTGTGAATCGCATCGTAAAAGCCCACTAAGTCGGCATCGTCATTCCAGTGCGGTCGAACCGGAATAAATAAGAACTGTTTCCGTTCTTCTCCGGCCTCATCCACTCCAGAGAGCCCTAAAGCGCGGGCATAGTTAATGACCAGTTGAGATTTGCCAACCCCGGACATACCCGCCAAAACCACGAGAGCGCCGGTTTTAACAGCGATGTGAAAATTCACGAGGTCTTCCACATCATACACAAGCTGATTCGCTAAAGCCACCTGATTTAGATCATTGAGGAACGTTTGCTCCCCACTATCCGCCGTCTCCTGTGTATCATAGTCCTGAACCTCATGTTTTCCGTGTCGTCCGGTAAGCCGAGTCATTTCATCCCTGACAATACAGGGTGAATCTGACGTTTCCGCCTTTGGTTCAGGTTCAACCTGGGGAGAGTTTACCTTCGGTGAGCTGATTGCTGCTGGGATCTGATCTACTCGGGAAGGTGTACTAAACCGTTTCAAGAATTCGCTGGTAGGAAAAGGTTCCCCAAAGAGCAAATGATTGCTAATTTCATTGAGATCCTCATCAAGTAAGAAAGCCAATCCCCCACGTCTCAAAACTTGACTTTCAGGTATTTCCGCAGGAACACAGGTCACTTCTTCTCCTTCTGGGACATAAATACGCCAGTGTTGCCTAAGTTCCCCCAACCAACCGGACTTACACCCGAAAAAATGATCTTGGTACCCTATAATTAATGGAGGATCTTCCGGGTATTGATACGAAAGAAAATCAACAGAAGGAAGCTTATCATAAAGAATTTTTTGGACGCGTTCCACTGGCACGTCTTTCGCAATAATGGGTATTGGCGTAAATTGTGAAGTATAGGGATTAAAGGTAATTGGTGTATCATGAAAGCCTACGTTTTTGCCATTAAAATACACTCTCTGAGTGTCTTTCTTCACTGCCTCTACCGTAAATGAAAGCAGTCGGTTTTTAAAGAACTCTTTAGCCCGACATTTTCTGCTCTCGTTAATTTCGTATTGTCGGAAATGGGAGGTTGTCACAAGTTCGTCTGGAAATCCTGCTAACATTAAATCTTTACCCCAAATTGTTATCTGGCGTCTTCCGGCGAGTTCCTTATGCAGGCTATCTGGAAGTATGGAAATCATATCCACCTGCAAACGCAATGACTGGGAGTTAATATCCACATCAATACTTTCTATTACCGGCTTTCCGATAATCACCGAAACCCAAATTCTACTATCTCTTATCATCAATGATCCTCCCACTAAATATTGAAGAGTTCATTGCACGGGATGTTCCAGTACCGGGCAATATCTCGAATCTCGTCAAGCTTTTGTAATTTTTCGTTATTCTTTTTATAGAGGACGATTTCACACGTAGACATTCTTCGGCGAGGACGGTTCCAATCAATTTCCATTGCCCAAATTGGAATGATCCCTAAAGCATTTAGGCGAAGATCCACCTCGTTATCACGTTCTGCGAAAATCAAAGCTTTCCGCCCCTGATAAAATGCGAGATCTATTTCACCGCACGATGTTTCCTCAACTTGGTGAGGTTCTTTGCGATTGGGTAGTACTTTCGCTTTTCTAGGCACCAAGGTCTTTCCCATTTCTAATCTTTGTTTGAGGACCTCTATCTCTTTGTCTTTTTTTGTCCGTTCCTCTTCAAATTCTGCTACTAAATTACGATATCTTGCAGATTCTTCTTTTTCTCTCACCCATTGAAATTTTAACGTTCCCATCTCAAGTTTAAGCTTTTCAAATTGTTCCTTGGTTCTGAGCCCCTCTGTATTGGCAATGCTCAACTTATTTTCCAACGTCCTTATTCTCTTGTGAAGTTCTTTAATGTCTTCTGCCATTTGTACTTCTGAGTGTGAATGCATCTTTGGCCTGGAGGCTCCGACCACCGTCTCGTTTAATTCTCTTGCTTCTATCGTCTCGTTTATTTCTCTTGCCCCTGTCGTCTCATTTACTGCTCTTGCCTCTGTCGTCTCGTTTATTTCTCTTGGCTCTGTGGTCTCATTTACTGCTCTCGCTTCTGTCGTCTCATTTACTTTTCTTGATTCTGTCGTCTCTATTGCTTCTCTTGATACGGTCGTCTCTATTGCTTCCTTTGCTTTGATCGCGGCGATTAATGCATCAGCTTCATTTTTTTTATTCAGTTCTTTGTTTTCCTTAGCTTGACAATATAACTTCTCCCCCTTTTCTCGGATCTCTGGGCTAGTACTCAACGTGAACATATATCCGACTTTAAATTGATCGTTTAGTGGGATATCTCTGAAGGAAAACATCATGATTTCTTCCGTCGATAACGCTTCTAAATCTTTTCTTAGCAGCCTATTGATTTCTTGCCAAACCTTGACCACATCTTCACGTTTCCCTTTTGGAGGGGATAAGATTTCGTGAATAATATTGTTCTTTTTAAGCCTTATTCTTCGTTTTAATTTCTTAGCTAGCTCTTTCAGAACATCTTCTGTAAATCCATGCAGAATTCGCTCCAGATCATAATATATATTATCCATAAGAATCCCTCCTCTTAACTAAGGCCTGGTTATAAAATTTCTTCATTGGCGCTCTAATTCCTTCCTGCTACTGCGAAAACTTAGGTAAACAACACGAACTCTTTCCTTTGAATAGGCATAGAGTGTGTAGAACATAATTGATAACGGTTATCTTTTTTCAAGGAGGAATTAACATGTGTGGAATCGTTGGTTGGGTAGATTGGGAACGTGATCTAAGCCTCCAAAAAGACGTACTGGTATGTATGACTAAAGCACTTATACCCCGGGGTCCAGATGCAGAAGGGTACTATTTTACTCCTCGCACCGCCTTCGGACATCGCCGGCTGATTGTCGTTGATCCTCAAGGGGGCCGTCAACCGATGACTCGTTACCGTGGTGAACATACGTTTACCCTCATCTATAACGGCGAGCTCTATAATACGGCAGAGATCCGACAAGAACTTATGAGCCGTGGCTACCATTTCGAAGGACATTCTGATACAGAGGCAGTACTTATCTCCTACTTAGAATGGGGCCCCTCCTGCGTTGAGCGTTTAAACGGAATTTTTGCCTTTGGCATTTGGGACACTCAGGAACAACAGTTGTTTGTTGCGCGTGATCGCCTAGGTGTTAAGCCACTCTTTTATAGCGAACAGTCTGGCGCACTCGTTTTTGCTTCAGAACTTAAAGCTTTGCTAAAACACCCCGATATCTCCCCCATCATCGGGAAGGAAGGCTTAGCCGAGGTCTTCCTCGTCGGCCCGGCACGTACTCCAGGCGTTGGCGTTTACGATGGAATCTCTGAACTAAAACCAGGGCATATTCTTTTATATTCTGCCAACGGATTACAAATACGCAGGTATTGGTCCTTAACTAATAACGTCCATGAGGATGATCTGGAGACGACAACCGCTAAGATACGCGATCTTTTCTTTGACACCGTCAAGCGACAGTTAGTTTCAGATGTACCGATTGGGACCTTACTTTCCGGTGGGCTTGATTCCAGTGCCATTACTGCAATTGCTGCACAGACCTTAGCCCAAGATGGAAAAGGGCCTCTTCAGACATTTTCTGTAGATTATGTTGATAATGATAAATACTTTCACACCAATGACTTCCAACCCAGTGCAGACGGTCCTTGGATTGAACGAGTATCCCTTGCCTTCGGAACCAAGCACACCAACATTGCTTTTGATACCCCTGAACTCGTTGAAACTCTTAAAGCGGCAACGCACGCGCGCGATCTTCCTGGAATGGCCGATGTTGATGCCTCTTTATTGCTCTTTTCACGTGAAATAAAGAAAAGGATCACGGTGGGTTTATCCGGTGAGTGTGCCGATGAAGTGTTTGGCGGATACCCATGGTTCCATCGTCAAGATGCCCTCGACGCACAAACCTTTCCCTGGGCCCTGCATGTAGAAAACCGTTTACAGGTGCTTTCGCCCGAACTTCTTGAACATCTTAACCCCCATAACTATTTATTACAACGCTATGAAGAGGCTCTTGCTGAAATCTCTCAGCTTCCGGACTCCTCTGTCCTTCACCAGGATAGTAGAAACTTGAAGGGTGATCGACAACGCGAGGCCCGCATTCGCGAGATAACCTACTTAACCTTAACCCGTTTCATGCCCACCCTCCTTGATCGCAAAGACCGCATGACCATGGCAACCGGACTTGAAGTACGAGTACCCTTCTGTGACCACCGCTTAGTCGAGTACGCCTGGAATATCCCCTGGGAAATGAAAGCATTTGAAGGCAGAGAAAAGGGACTTCTTCGACGTGCTCTCACAGGGGTCTTACCCGAGGATGTTCTTTGGCGCCGTAAAAGCCCCTATCCAAAAACTCATCATCCCAGTTATCTGTTGGCCGTGCGCACCTGGCTCAGGGAAATCCTCGAAGATAAAGACTCTCCGATCCTTCGGTTCCTCAACCTCCCTGCCCTACAGGATCTCATGAAGCTCTCCGATACGATACCATCGGGTCGACCATGGTTCGGGCAATTAATGGACATTCCTCAGCTTTTCGCCTATCTTATTCAAGTGAATTTCTGGTTATTAGAGAACAAGGTTATTCTCCGTTAAAGCAGGCGCACGATGCGCCGATAAGTGCCCTTTGCTCAGGGCTTGGCACCAGGCAAGACTTCTATATTGGGAGGCTTTTGCATAACTTTAACTTTGGTGATTCTAAATCCGATTACTTCCATAACTTCAAAGTTATAGCCGTCAAAATAAACGATGTCCCCTTTGGCTGGTTTACGCCCTAATCGGGAAAAGACATAGCCTCCAATTGTAGAAACCGTTTCTTCCTCCAGTTCAATCTCCAACAGTTCTGAGACTTCTTCCATCAAAACCCGTCCGTTAAGAATATATTCATGTTCAGCCACCTTCTGAATAGGTGGCTTTTCCAGCTCAAATTCATCGTATATTTCTCCGACCAATTCCTCCAACATATCTTCGATGGTCACAAGCCCTGCAGATCCACCGAATTCATCCACGACAACGGCCATATGGGTTCGTTGGCTGCGCATCTTCTGGACAAGATGAGAAATTGGCATCCCTTCAGGAACGACGAGGATATCCCGTTTAATCTGAGAAATATCCTTCTCCTCATCTGGCTGTTCCTGCAACCGAAAGATATCCCGCATATGCACTAAGCCGAGTACATGATCTTTATCGTCATCACAAAGTAGATATCGCGTGTGTCCATATTTTTTCAAAACGTCGAGAATCTCCTGAAATGTATCCTGAATAAAGATACACACCATATCTTGGCGTGGGATCATCACTTCACTCGCGATACGGTCTGAAAACCCAAAGACGTTATCCAGTAGTTTACCTTCCATTTTGTCCAAATAACCATACTTCTGACTAGCGTCGACCAGCATCCGTAGTTCTTCTTCACTATGCGCTAAATCTGCCTCGTTGGCAGGCTCGATTCCCCAGATACGTAGCACAAGATTGGCCACATTATTAAGCGACCAAATCACTGGATACAAGAACCAGTGAAAGTCTTTCAAAAATCCTGCAGTCGCCAGAGCAATGCTCTCTGCTTTTTGGATTGCTAATGATTTAGGGACAAGCTCTCCCAAAACAATGTGTAAGAACGAGATGAATAAAAATGCTATAGCGATCGCAATGGATTCAGTATAAACCGTACTCCAACCGGCCACACCCACAAACAAAGGTTCGATTAAGGACGCAACGGCTGGTTCCCCAAGCCAACCTAAACCCAAGGACGCGAGCGTAATCCCGAGTTGGCAGGCAGAAAGGTAAGCATCTAGCTTCGAAGTAACCTCAAGCGCTACTTTTGCTTTGATCGAACCATTCTCTGCAAGCTCTGCCAAACGCGTTTTACGCACTTTAACCATTGAAAATTCCGCGGCAACGAAAAAGCCGTTAACACCGACCAACAATAACGCGATGATAACCTTAAAGACACTCCAGAGCAGACCTTCGATGATTTACTCCTCCTTTTAATTTCCGAAACACCCTAATTCTTATGCCTCCGGCCCCCCACGCAAAATCTTCAGTATCACTTCATCTTCTTCAGTTCCAATAATATGCTTCATCATGTACTCGTGGAATTATTCTTTACAATTACGTCAAAAGATGCAATCTGAGTTTCTAGCTCAGACCCTTTATTAATCAGGGTATTTCCCAACGTTGAGAAGATCCGTTCGTTTCCCTTACGAATCACCGCCGGAAACAAAACCTTCGAATCTCCAGTGTCCAGTTTTATTGCTCCAAATCCCGAATCAGCTCCTGCTATGAGGATATCACTCTCAAACACACTTGTTCCTCCTCGTCAAAATTCGATTCTATTTTATTATACAGAAGCCCAAATTTGCTACTATTACCTAGCATTATATAACAAGGAAACACGCTTGTAAAAATATGCGTACTCCTAAGTGACATGACAAAAAGCACCCCTTCAAGCAAGGAGTGCTTTTTGTCATATAGAAGATGTCTACTTTTTCAGGTCCGCAACATATTGCGCAACCGCTTGAATTTCAGCATTGCTCAGTGAATTGGCATAGCCAGGCATTCTTCCTGCACCTTGTTTCGTAATACCAAGGACTTGAGCCTGTGTCCATCCTCCGGTATTTAGGGCCGGAGCGGAGGCTCCTGAGCCGCCAGCGCCATGACAGCCCGAGCAATTTTTATCATAAACATTTTTCCCACTTACTGTGGGTGTGGGGGTAGGCATTGGTGTTGGTGCCGGCGTTGGCGTTGGTTTCGGCGCTGGTTTCGGTGCCGGAGTTGATGCTGCTGGTGCTACTGTCGTCGCTGGTGCAGATGCTGTAACTGTTGCTGGTGCCGATGTTGCAGGTGTTGATGCAGGTGCTGGTGTTGTCACTGGTTGATCTGCACTCTGAGATGATGCCGAAGTATTCTGAGCGATCGATGGTTGTGGCGCTAGAACTGGAGTGGCTGTTTTATTACAACCGACAACAAGCGCAATATTTCCAATAAGTAGTCCAATTATCACAAATTTTTTCATAATAGCCCCCTCTATTTATTTAAACAAACTAATTCTTAAGTAAGTTCCATTATAACAGAAAATTTAACAATATATTCCTCATTTTTCTTTTAAATTAAAATAATTTTAATGCCCACCTAAAGATTTATTGAGATTAGAAAATGCTTATGTTATGCTACAGAAAGAATGTAACTTAAGTTATACTTTCTGATAAGTAGAAAACCCCGACCACAGAGTTATTTGTGGTCGGGACTTTACTTTTTCAACAGATTATAACAAACTATAGGGGGAAAACTAAATCGGCGAACCTCTAGCCAAAAAACGAGGGGAGTAAGTGAATGTTATGTCTCAATTCACATTAGTCACAGGGGGTGCCCGGAGTGGCAAAAGCCGCTTCGCCGAACGTCTTGCAGCTCATGCAAAACGTCCCGTTATCTACATTGCTACCGCTCAAATATGGGACGAAGAAATGGCCTTACGTGTCAAAAAGCACCAGCAGCAACGCCCGGCCACTTGGCGCCTTATCGAAGAACCCAGAAACATTCGCGATACCTTGATTCAACTTAAAGACGAAAACGCTATTATTCTTCTCGATTGTGTCACGCTGTGGCTTACCAATCTCCTTCTAGCTGGACAAGCACAACCAGTGACGCCTTCCTGCCCTGATGGAGAAAAATTCCCGTTAAACCCACAGAAGGACCTCGATTTATACAGTAACGAAATTCAACCTCAAATCTTGGATATTGTAAAGGAAGTCGCTCAACTCGCCCGAGAAATCAAACCGCAAGTTATTTTCGTCACCAATGAAGTAGGCCAAGGAATCGTTCCCGAAAACCCCTTGTCCCGAGCCTACCGTGATTTAGCCGGACGAAGCAATCAGATTCTAGCTCAAAGTGCTAACGAGGTGTATTTGGTCGTCGCCGGTCTCCCCATGGAGATTAAACATTCCGGCCAAAAACTCCTTGATTCCTTGGTTAAGGAGTGATCAGCCCTATGCGCGGGTTTATGATTGCCCTAACCTTCCTGACTCGGTTGCCTTTGCCAGCACCTAAAGTAGAAGTCAGCTCTGAGGAATTTGCCCGAAGTTATCGCTATTATCCCTTGGTGGGACTTGTCTTAGGCCTACTCCTTTGGCTTCTGGCCAAAGCCTTGTTTCTCTATTTCCCTCCCTTAGTTCTAGGTGCTGTCCTTTTGAGCGCTGAATTAATGCTTACAGGAGGGCTCCATCTCGATGGGTTCATGGATAGTATGGATGGTCTATTATCTGCCCGAAGTCCTGAACGAATTTTAGAGATCATGAAGGACAGCCGAGTTGGTGCGCACGCCTGCATGGCTCTCGTCGGCTTACTGCTCCTGAAATTCACCTTACTTGCCAGCCTATCCCCCACAATGTTTTCCATCCTCCTCGTTATGCCCATGCTCTCTCGCTGGGTATTCCAGATTGCAGTCATTGGGTTTCCATATGCCCGTCCCCAAGGACTTGGGAAAGGAATTCATGAAACTACCCACTGGATTCCATTGCTTTTGAGTGGAGTTATAGTTTTAGGAACCTCTTATTATCTGGCCGGGTTGGCAGGACTCATTGCCTTCGGTGTCTGTGTCATCGCGGTGGCCATAATAGCCTCTAGAATTTCCTCCCTTCTCGGGGGACTGACCGGAGATGTCTATGGCGCCTTGATCGAACTTTCAGAAGTCATCTGCTTATTGGTGGCATTACCCTTTCTCCGCTAACACAGCCCATAGCAGCCACCAAGAAGCCTCAAGGAAAGCGGTTCAACTTCCTTGAGGCTTCTTGTGGTTTCTTCCAAATCTGTGCAGAAAAATTGGCTTACTAAGAGCTTTTAGAGTACAATTAAGCTGATTGTACTCTAAAAGTGGGATTCATTTGGGCTTAGAAAGGGAAAAACATGACAATCTTCATCATCACTTTTTCTTTTTACGCTTTTGCCGGTTGGGTCATGGAAACCCTATATCGGTCTGTCCAACAGAGACGGATGGTCAATCCCGGATTTTTAGCTGGCCCATTTCTTCCGATTTACGGATTTTTTACAACAATGGTGATATGGTCAGGTGGGCTATTATCTCACATTGCATTGGAGTGGCAGTTTGCCTGGTTCGTGTTTTTAAGTACCTTGCTCGAATATGTGGCTAGTTGGTTTTTCGAAAGTTTCTTTCATTTACAACTTTGGGACTATCACTCGACACCCTTCAATCTCCAAGGACGTATTGCCCTCCCCTACTCGTTGCTCTGGGGAGTCTTAGGCCTTGTATTTCATCTCATGCTTCATCCAGCCGTTCAGCTCCAAATACAACGTATTCCACTTACTCTTCGTCCTATTTTAGCTATTGTCCTGACAGTCTATGTCATTTGGGATATTATTCATTCCAGCCTATTGCTACATCGTCTAGAACGCTTCGTGGTCATGTTCCAGGAACGGTATGAACGATTGGAACTTACCCCCTTTTATAGTGTTTTTTCTCCATTTCGTCGCCTACTGCATACCTATCCGAAAATGCGCCATACTGTGAGCGAGAAAATGGCCTTGCTATATGCCAAACAAGAGGCACTTGAACAATTCTTAAAACTTCAACGCAATAAATTTCAAAACCCAAAAGGGGGGAACGGTCCCCACTCAGACAGCTAGGAAGGTGAATCCATTGAGTTTATCAGATCGCGTCGAAGATATTTTAAATAACGAAGAATACAAACAGTTAGCTTCATATACTCATCACCGCCCATTTACTACACTCGAGCACTCGATTCGTGTAGCTCAGATAGCGTATAACTGGTCCATTCGCCTAGAAAGAACACTTCATCTGGATACACAAGCGATTACCAGGGGTGCCCTACTTCATGACTTCTTCTTATATGATTGGCATCAATTGAGACCTGACGGAGCAAGATGGCACGGTTTTCGCCATCCCCGTATCGCCTGCCAGAATGCCGAACGTTGTTTCATCCTCAGTGAAAAGGAAAAGGACATTATTTTAAGCCACATGTGGCCACTTACCGTGCGGAGACCCCGAAGCCGTGAGGCATTTCTCGTGATGATTGCCGATAAAATGGCCTCGATTCAAGAGTTTAGATTTAAATTCAAGCGACACCTCCCCTCCTCCGAACGGTACACAACTCTCCATCTTGTAAAACATGACAAAGAAACTTGACTTGACTTGACTTGACTTGACTTGCGTTGGCAATGACCCGAACAGCTAAAATAGCATGCTTTATTTTCAAGCATGCTATTTCTTATTGTGACCATGTGATAAAGACTATGTAAGTTTACACCGTGATTAAGAGATTTTTAAGAAAGCACAAATTATCCCCTAAAACATGTAGCTTTCAGAGTTACGTTGGATTAAACTAGAACAGGGATTGTTCGTTATCGAGATAAGGATATTACACGCATGATGGCGCGGTATCTAGTTTTAGGGAGTGTAACCGTTGAGCAAAAAGAAATTCTCCTTTATGACATTGTTAATTTCCCTCACTATCGTGATTTTTCTTTATCCTAAGTTGCAGCATCCGGCTGAATTACAAGCGTTCGTCAGACAGTGGGGATTATTAAGTATTTTTATTGACCTGATTATGGTGATGATGTTGGCTCTTTTTCCAGTCGTACCGTTTGTCCTGATGGCAGGGATTAATGTCCTTCTTTACGGATGGATCGGTGGATTTTTGCTCTCCCTTTGTGGAAGTTTGATGGGGGCCTCTTTGGGCTTTTGGTTAGCACGTACCCTAGGGCAAGAGTGGGCACAGCCAAAGGTAGCAAAGCTTGGAAAATGGGGCGCGATTCTCAGAGGAAATCACTTTTCCGTTGTCCTTCTCTCGCGCCTTATTCCTGTGCTTCCTTCAGCCGCGGTGAATTATGCCGCTGGGTTATCCCTGATGACCTTTCCATCGTTCTTTTTAGCCACAGTCCTGGGTAAAGTCCCCATGATTGTTTGGGAATCTTGGGTCGGGCATGACTTATGGCGAATCTCACATCATCCAGGTAGGCTATTGTTAGCGTTAGCCATTGGCGCT
Organism: Desulfosporosinus sp.; assembly: GCA_036569365.1. Classification (GTDB taxonomy): domain Bacteria; phylum Bacillota; class Desulfitobacteriia; order Desulfitobacteriales; family Desulfitobacteriaceae; genus Desulfosporosinus. The sequence continues at coordinate 27,125 of DATCQU010000066.1, forward strand.
CTCCTCTTTGGGTCAATCGGTCTGTATTGGTATTTTTCTAAAAAATTCCCTAAAGCACCTCGAATACTCTAAAGAAATCCCGACTAATGCCCATACTCTCTGTCGACGGTAAACATAAGCATAACAAATAGCCTCCAAGAGGCCATTTGTTATGCTTATTTATTTTTCCTCGCCTCGTGCAATTTTCGCAACCTCTAAAGCATCTTCTTGATAAATGTTGGTTAGTAACCACAGGTCATCCTGCCAAACAAACTCCCAGAATTCCGTGTAATAGAGAGTATGCTTATCATCGCCAGCAATCTGCCTTTCTGAAGCATCGACCGTATAATCGATCAAGCTCGCTGAAATCATGACCATAAAATGCTGTGTCTGCTCATCCAAGTGGCTATGGATGAATTCTATATCCCCAGTATTCAGGATAGGTTCTTTAATTATATTGCGTTCTCCACGCGCTTTCATCGCTTGAAGGTCTGCCCGGTATTTATTACCTAAGGTTGTCGTCAAGTAAACCTGAGACTCCGAAAGGTCCTGGCGACTCCAACCATCCTGTAACCAGAAGAAGACCTGACGAACTCGCCCAATGAGGAAATCCCGATCCCAACGTGGAAAAGTCTCTGCTAAATAGAGCATGTTCTCGCGCGTAAAGTTGATCGACTTCCCAAAGCGCTGAAGATTATCAGAATTCGTAATAGGTCTGCCACGTAGATCCACTGGAGTTGCATCTGAATAGTCATCTGTACCTCTTCCAAAACCTTGATCCTTACTCGACCGTGCTTGACCCCTACGACGAGAGGATCGTATTGCTTTGAAAACGAGGTAAAGGATAACCATTAAGAAGATAAATCCGAAGAACCCTCCTGAAGACCCGCCTGAAGAAGAACCCCCGAAGAAAAAAAATGGGAACGGAAAGAATCCTCCCAGCCCACCGCCTGAAGATCCTCCAGAAAGACCCCCCCCTGAATAAGACCCGCCACTAAAACTTTTCCCAGTACTTCCGCCCAGACTTCCACCCACTCCCCCGCCCCCGCGTGCTAAGGCAAGCGAAGCCTGGCTCGCAAAGAGCACGAGGGCTGTGAGGGCAACTCCTAATCGTTTTGTCAGCATCTTCAGGCCCATCACCTTACCCTCTCGTTTCTTTTTACAGTTACACCAAGCCTACATTAGCTCTTTTTTCAAGCCCGCTTTAAGCTTAGCCAACTCATCCTCGACTTCAGAATTCGCTTTACTCTTTTCTAATTCAGCAAATTGATCCTCAATGGTATTGGTGTTTACCATTGTGCGAGAAGCCTTGGCTTCCGCCTCCATGCGTTGTACCCGGTCTTTCATTCGATCAATGTCGGCCAAGGGATCATTGGAGGAGAGCCCAGAAATTGCTTCATTTGCATTCTTCATCGTTTGAGCCCGACGTTCGCGCATCACAAGGTTATTGCGTTCCATCTTCGCCTTTTCCAGTTTTTCCGTAAGAACTCGGAGGTTTTCCTGAAGGTCTGTAACAGCTTTGGCCTGATCCACCAGTTGAGACTCATAATCTAGCTTGCTGGCTTCGGCTTGTTTTTTATAAGTCAAAGCGGTTCGTGCTAAATCATCTTTACCCTGCTGTACAGCAAGTGTCGCCTGGCCTGTGCGCAACTCGATCTCCTTATTCAGCTCCTCAATGCGCTCCTCAAGTTGAATCTTATCCGCCACGGCACGGTTAACTTGAATATGAAAGTTGCGAACTTCCTCCACTGCGCGCTCTACATAGAGATTTAACATTTTCTCTGGATCTTCAGACTTGTTCACCATATCCATAATATTTGCTTGAAGCAGATCTTTCACTTTGCTAAATAAACCCATAGTTTCCGTTCTCCTTTCATTTACGTGAACCATCACCTTTATGTTAACCTTCCAGTCCACTACCAGCATCGTTCTTCGCAGGGTGCGTAGCCCACGAGTGGGTAAGGTACCTACTCACTAGTTTATCCTTTTCACAACCTTTTGCAATCATTACATATTCTCCTCTCTTCTGAAAAATTCCTTTCTTCGAGAAAGTATTTCTGCTTCTATTACCCAAACAAGTACCGTTGACAACCATATATGACCTTTTTCAGCTCAGTAAGGTCTAAAGATAACCTACCACGGATGGAGTTAAGGCCCCATCTGAGGTAGGTTTGAGCTCATGACTTCTAACGGGCAAATGTTTTAGCAATCACCTGATACCCCGCCAGATTGGGATGAACATGATCCTGACCGATAAGCAAACGTTCTTTCCCTCTAATCTCTCGATCTAAAAAAGCTACATGAAAACCATAACGCTTCGCCCAAGTGGCCAGAATGGTATTAGCATTATCAATAATCGCCTGAGCCTGAACATAATATTGCGTCCCCGAGCCTGCAGGCAAAGGATTGTAAAGAGTGGCCACCTTCACTGTCGCCATAGGATTGAGTCGACGAACCTCTTCCCCGATCTGGGCAAAATTCCGACTCATGTTATTGAGGACAAGAGGTACATACGATAGGTTAATGGGTTGATTGGTATTTCTTATAAGACGGAGCAAATCGTTCGAGCCTATTGTGAATGTGATCAGAGATGCTTGAGAAACCAAGTGACGAATTTCCTGTTGAGCCTTTAACAAAGCGAGGAGCCCACCCGTAGTTAAACCGTTTACTCCTAGGTTGATCATGCGCAAATCCGGATTATGCCTTCGAAGAAAGTCCGCATAAACCATTGGAAAGGAAAATGGACGCCCAACACCATACCCTGCAGTAATCGAATCCCCCAAAGCCAAATATAACTTCACATTTATCACCGCTTTCAATCTTCCACGTTCTACAATAGGGTATGATTTCCAATTCACATCTGACACGCCCTAAGCATAAACATGCAAAATTATGGGATAATAGAAACTTGGTGTAAGTGGTTTAAACGGAAGGATGAGGTATCTATGAGTAAGGCTTGGGATCTCCTTCAAAAGGGAAATGCTTCATCTCTTTCGGCAGCACTGGGCAACCTATTCCTAGTTATTCTCAAAGGAATTGCCGCCTTTGCCAGTGGTAGCGGCGCAATGTTTGCAGAAGCAATGCATACTGGAGCGGATGCCATCAACCAGATCTTTGTCTTTATTGGCAGCATTCTCGCCGAACGAAAACCAAGTGCCCGTTTTCCGACCGGCTTTGGACGTCTGATTAATGTGTTCTGCATGGGGGCAGTGATCGTCGTTACCATCATGGCCTATGAAACAGTCTTAGAAGGGATTCATTTAATCCAGTATCCAACCTCCATCGGGAACCTATGGCTTCCCATTTTCAGTCTGGTAACGTCTATGGTCATAGACGGTTATGTCTTACTCAAGGCCATGCATGAAATCATGAGAGAAACACGTACCGAAGGACGGGGATTTGCCCTTATTCCATTAGCCCTTAAAAATGTGAAACGGGCCTCTCCTCCGACCCGACTTGTCTTCTATGAAGACCTTGTAGCCACATTTGGAGCCTTGCTAGCTCTCGGGGCCATACTATTGACTCGCTTTACGCCACTCAAGGCGTTAGATGGTATCGCCGCGATCATCATCGGGCTTTTCATGGGTGGAGCTGCCTATCGAGTTGGATATGACAACATGGTCGGACTGATCGGTGTTTCTGCTCCCAAAGAAGTTGAAGACACTGTCGCCCAGATTGTCTTCTCTGATCCTAATGTTACGGATATTAACAAAATGCGCATCCTTCAAGAGGGACGTTTTTATCATGTAGAAAGCTATGTTGAACTCCGTCCAGGATTAACCTTGGCTCAAGCTGATAATATTAAAACTAGGATTCAGGATTTAATATTGGCCAATGAGGATGTCACGGATGTTACCTTAGGAATTATTGAGGATAACTTTGTCAAGAATTGGCAGTCCACTGAATGAGCTCTGCCTACACAAGACTGCGAGGACAATGAATCACAAATTCATTCACGATCTGCTCGTTATTAAGCCATTGCTCTACTATTTTATTGAACTCGTCATACATTGCCCAAGGATATGTGTGCAACCCCTTTTTAACGAGTATCCCTTTTGCCTTTGGCATGATGTTCACGATATCGACCACTGATTGTCTCATAGCCCTCAGTTCTTTTTCTCCAGCAATAATTAACGTTGGAACATTGACTGTTTCTAATCCTTTTGGCAAATTTAAATTCTGATACAATTCATCATAGATCCTATAGAGCGTATCGGCGGTTAATTGTTGGAATTCCTTCACACAATGATTTATATAGATTTCATCAGGAAATTTAAATTGTTTTACGGTAAGTAACGTACTCCATTTATACCTCAAGAGATAGGTTGTAAGTTTGTACACAAAGGGTCTATGCGCTAATTTCATGATAGGAACTGGTCTAAAAAGAGCACTTGCTACGATGGCATGATCCACCAGTTCAGGTCTAATACTCAATAAATCGATAAGCACTTTTGCGCCCAGAGAATGTCCGATTACATGAGCTTTTCCTCCGTTGGCGTGTTTTTCAATGAGTTCAGCAGTACGGATCGCACTATCATGTATCGAAATTTGCCCTTCTTTAAGGCTTTCCCCATGTTCAGGTAAATCCGGTACAAGGCAATGATAATTCTTAAAGTAATCTAGTTGTTTTTTCCACATCCAACCGCTTATTCCGCCGCCATGAATAAAAACAAGGGTTGGCGCAGCTTTATTTCCGGTTTCTTCGAAATACATGGCCATTTAACCTCCTAATCGATCTCCATCCCCATATGGATCGCATCGTAAAACTGAGTTCCAATAAAGAACTCCCTTGTGATTACTCCCTCCTCGACAAAACCTAGCCTCGAATATAATTCAACGGCTCTAGCATTATCACTGCGCACTCTTAAATTGATCTTCCGAATAATGTTTGATGCTTTAGCCCATTTGATTAAAAACAGAACTAGCTGTGTTCCGATACCTAACCCCCAAAATTCCTTTAATACAGTAATTCCAAATTCCCCAGAATGCCTGATGCGTGCTCGATTACTACCCCGGAAAGTTAACCCCCCCACAATTTTCTCGCCCATAACCGCAAAAACCATCAATTGGTTTTCCGATTTCGCACTATTCTCGATCATTAATTCCTGGTCAACCTGAGATATCACCAGTTCGCCACCGCCAAATGTCAGAAAATCCGTTTGAACAGCGATCTGATCTAGGTAATTAATATACTCCAGAGCATCTTCTTTCTTTGACTCTCTAATAATGATCGTTTTTTGATTTCTTAATTCAACTAACTTTATACTCATTTTCTCTCCTCATCCATTGTATGTCTCAACATTTTCACTTAAATTCTCTCTTATTCTACTTTATTTTGTCCACGGGTGAGCGATTTGCGATGTAACTAATTCCGAATAATATCCTCTAATCCTTTAAGGACAGGCTTTTTCATAACTTTAAGCACTTTTTTTCTAGGCCACCTCATTTATTACGATTTCGACATGGCCTGTAACGTATAATTACGACACCGGCGAGGAACCGCTCCCAGCAAAAAATGTGATCCGGAATACTGATAAGGCGGGATGTTAGCGAAATGGGTAAGAGAATAAAAATAATTATCGCGGATGATAACCGTAATTTTTGTAATATGTTACAGAATTATCTTCAGGACCAAGAAGATCTAAGTATTACTGGAGTGGCAAATAATGGTTTAGAAGCGTGGGAACTCATTCAAGCTCAGGACCCAGATTTGATCATCCTTGACTTAGTGATGCCAAGTTTGGATGGATTAGGGGTACTCGAACGCCTTAATGCGAGAACAACAATAGCACGCCCCAAAATTATTATGCTAACAGCTTTTGGACAGGAATCTCTCACGCATGAAGCGATGATGCTCGGAGTAGATTACTTTATTCTAAAACCATTTGACCTAGATATTCTCCGTAAACGTATCCACACCTTAACTCGGGATACACCGTCAAATACTCCTCACTTTTCTTCTACTGCATCTCCGATCGTGGTAGGTCAAGGAAACGAGCACAACATAGTCTTCGAGGTGACCGCGATGATGCATCAAATAGGGATTCCAGCCCATGTTAAAGGATACCAATATATTCGAGATGCCATCTTGCGGGTGGTAGAGGATGTCTCATTACTCGGGGCGATAACCAAGGAACTTTATCCTAGCATCGCGAAAAAATTCGACACCGCACCTAGTAGGGTAGAACGTGGAATTCGGCATGCGATAGAGTTAGCCTGGGAGCGTGGACAAACAGATACGCTAAAACGGATTTTCGGATATTCCATGAATATTGAGCGTCAAAAACCCACGAACTCTGAATTTATTGCCCTTCTTTCTGATAAGTTTCGAGTGATGAATAAAGTCAGTTAGATCAGTATGTTGAACATAAATCGCCTAAAACTAATAGTTTTAGGCGATTTATTAATTTATCAACATCAATTAACCGAAGGGGCGATGCGCCAGGATTTATTCAAAACCTTTTCAATAAATATTCTTGCGATTTCCGGATCAAACTGAGTACCAGCATGTTTTCTTATTTCCTCCAGAACTTCTTCTTCACTTAACACCTTGCGGTAGGTGCGTTCGCTGATCATTGCATCGTAACTGTCGGCAAGCGCAATGATTCTAGCCACCCTGGGGATGGCATCACCTTTTAACCCCTTAGGATAACCTGAGCCATCCCATCTTTCATGATGTGCCAATATACAATCTGCTAATTCTAACATATTATAAGATGAGCTTAGAATTCTATACCCAATATCAGGATGACGCTTAATTTCATCCCGTTCCTGTTCTGTCAGTTTACCAGGTTTATTAAGGATGCCTTCTTCGATGGCGATTTTTCCTATATCATGAAGAAGACCCACCACTTTAAGTTTGTTTATTTTAATTTCTGAAAAGCCCAATGCTCTACCGATATTCTGGCATATTTCACTGACTCTCTGAGAGTGTTGCTCTTCTCGAGGGTTTTTTTCATGTAAGGTATTGATTATTGTGTTTATCGTGTTACCCCTAATCGTTTCATTTTCAATGACTTTATTCTTATACATATAATCCTCGGCACTCTTTAGGACTTTCAGTATATCTTCATCTAGGTTTCGTTTTGTATCCCAGCCAAATGAGATGCTGACACTTAGCGAGCTAATGCGTTCCTTAGAATATTGTTTCTTTATATTATTAATGATTTCTTCCACTTCTTCGGGCTTAGTTTTTGGCAATAGAATGACAAATTCATCTCCACCCCAGCGGGCAACTATATCCTCTGTTCTGCACGCACTTTCTATGGCTATAGCAGCTTTCTGTAAAAGCTCATCCCCTTTATCATGACCAAAAGCATCATTCACAAGCTTTAGCCCATTGACATCCCCAATTATTATAGAAATAGGAAGATTTCGTTCAGTGTCTAACCTCTTGATCTCGACTTCATAGAATCTTCTATTATACAGGCCCGTTAATTTGTCATGATAGCTTAAATAACTTATTTCGTCTTCTCTTTTTGTCCGCTCATTAATTTCTTCTTCCAACATGATATTAAATTGTTTAAGTGCCGCAGTTGTCTCCTCTAGTTGTTGATTTCGCTCCAGTACTTTCTTTTGCAGATCGCTGTTTTCCTTCATTAATTCTTCATTAACTCGTTCCAAAAAACTAAGTTTTTGATGTGTTTCTATGGGGGTTAGCACTTCTTGACCATTGTCGTGTCTCGTTATTCCAGTTTTAAAAACCAGCATAGTCGATGTCTGGTTGATATGTCCAATATATTCCTCACCATACGTCGAAAATCCGATCGTTGGAATATCACTAAATATTTCGCCATACTGCTTGACTATATTCTTCTTCTCTAATTCAAGTGTTCTCAGTATGCAATGAAAATTTATTATTCCCTCGATCTTGCCAAATTCACTGATTTTCTTTTCTAAAGCATTCTTCGTGTCTTCGATAATATTAGTCGATTCAAGCAACCTGACCTCTGTACCTTCCATTATATTGCAATGGAATTGTATATTCGTACCTTTCTGTTGTCGGGGACTTCGTACAAATATATCATTCTCTCCAATAACTAATCCTACAGGATTGGTTGGAAAATATTTGGGCACGTCTTCGACTGAAGTCGCTCCAACAGCATCTGCATAGGCTAACATCGCAGGCCTGTTATTAAATTCTATGACCTCTCTCGTTTCTTCATTAACTTTATTGGCAATGAGCACCTGGTCTAAGGCTTTAAAGCTTTGTGTTTTAACAATACCGAATTCTGCGTCAGCATTGATTTTCAGCAAAACAAGGACTGCCGAATCAGTATAGGCCTTGCCATTGGCACAAACGAATGTTTTGGCAAATTCGAGGTTATCCGCAGCAGAAGCCCCAATAAAATATATATTTGTCCTGTTACCGATTTGATCCATTACCTGTTCTTCTTTCATACTTACGCCGTCAATGAGTACTATCCCTACATATCTTGCCGCATCCATAGTATAAGAGCTCTCATTAAAGTATCTCTCAAATGACGTAAATGCTGCTTCGACGCTGAGCTTTACGTTCATTTGTTCAAGAACTTCCACTTTTGCATCCGCAATAATATTCAAATTGAAAGCCATGGCTACAACAGAATCTTTTAATAATTCGCCGCTCACTATTTCACCCGCTGTTGAGCATCCAATAACGATACAGTCCTTAAAAGCTTTCTGCATCAGATTGCTCAGCTTGTCTTGGTCAAAGCTGGTGGAAGCGAAGAATACCACTAACTTTACCCCGAACCCATTTAACTGATGTTTAATATCTGCTACGACTTCTTTTTCAATCGATTTGGTCGAAAACACGGATTTGATATTACTTTTCTCGCCACCCAGTTTTTTTTCATTTAACTGCTTGGCAATAGTAAGCAGTTTTTCTATAATTAAAGGGTCATCCGAGGAGGATTCGTCAAATTTAATCGGATTAATCCCTTTAAGGATAAATTTAGCTTTCGTCATTTCTGCAATAGCTGGATTACCTTTTGACCGTTCTTGTATGATCGAGTCAATCATCTCTTTTATTTTACCGGCCAAGAAAATCACCCCTTTATCTCCCTTAAAGGTACAGTTGCTTTATTACTATTCCACTCTATTTTTCAGAGATGAGCCTTACTCCCCTCTATGATTCCACATAATTAAGCAAATTCCTTCCTGCACCTTACCATAATCTTCTAATAATTAACGAATTTTCTGCGTATTCCTCTTCTCAATACATAACAAGAGAGACTTCAAGGAACGTGTTGAAGTCTCTCTCCTTATTTTTATTGTTGTATTGTTGGCTAACTCTCTTCGGTTAGCACAAGTTAAAGGCAATCGATGTCCTCATTAGAACCATACGTCTCACGATAACAAGATATAGGGCACATATCACATTCGTGCTCCATAACGGTAGATGTACCGAACTTACAGCCACAAACACAAATTTTCCCGCAAACTTGCTTTATCAACGAATCTAGTTCTTTCACTCCCCAGTTTCCATAGTAACTTTTGAAGCCCTCATCAGTCGTAATACCCATAATTTCATCTCTGAAGTTCTGTATATATGGGAAAAAATCCGATGGTTTAGCCAAATTATTCCGAATACCCATCTTGGCCAAGGTCTCTACTTTTTCACACACTCTTAGAATACTGATTTTAAAGTCTTTATGAAATCGATTCATTTATCTCTCCCCCTTTTTTGAACGCAATTTTCGGACCTCATTGCATGTATATACGAGCGCACGGATTGTATTATTAATACACATATCTGTAATGTCATATTATCATAGCCAAACATTTCCTGTATATATTTTTTTCTACTTTTAAAGAAGGATATCCTTAGAATCTATAGAATACATATGCATGAATCTATATGCACAGTGATAGTAATTGAGGAATAAACATATGAGTGGGAGGTTAAACCATGGAAATAAAATCAGATCGCAAGATTAATCAGTCGTTTGAACAACCCACGCAGGTAAGCCTCTTTGCAATTGCGAAGACCTTTCTACACATAGGTCTTGTGTCATATAGTCTAGCCGCTCTAGGCGAAGCCAAGAAATCCTTGGTAGATAAGGAAAACTGGATGACCGATGAGGAATACTTGAACGGGTTAGCTCTCTCACAACTCTTACCCGGGGCACCCGCCGTCAATCTAAACACATACAGCGGATATTTCCTAAGGGGGTTTCCCGGTGCCTTAGTAGCCAGTATCTTTTTTGTGATTCCGTGTTTTGTCGCCATGGTCGTTCTTGCCCATCTCTATCTGAACTATAACGATGTTCCCTTAATATCCTCGTTATTTAAAGGAGTCGGCTCTTTAGTCGTAGGACTTGTATTTAACACCATCCTAGATTTATATAAAAAAGGAGTCAACACCCCTCGATTAACGATCATGGCGCTTGGCGGATTTGTCATGGTGTATTTTTTGAAGGTGAATATCACAACTCTTCTAATAGTTGCTGGAGTCGTAAGCCTCGTGTTTACCTTTTTGACGATCAAGTTTCCCGAATGGAAAGCCGTGATGGATAAAAAGTTTTGGGTTACCAAAAGGTCCTCTCAAAGGGCCGTTTCGGCGATCAAGTTCGAGTTCAGTAAGAGAAAGTACCTTGGTATGTTGATTATGCTTGCTCTGCTCCTGGTCATCAATTTCGCGATCAATTTCAGCAATCCCACATTTCAACAGCTCGGCAACACGTTGTTTGGAATCGGTGGGCTAACCTTTGGAAGTGGCTACGCTATGCTGCCGTTCATCCAGGATACTATGGTGAATCAATATCACTTTGTCACTGACAAAGAATTCGGAGTCGCTTTAGCCTTGAGCTTACTAACGCCTGGCCCAGTCACAGTTATTTCAGCCTTTATTGGATATAAAGTGGCAGGGATCTTGGGCGCTGCCTTGGCCATGGCGAATATGTATTTGCCATCGTTTGCCGTTGTCAATATTATTTCAGACCTTTATAACCGAGCAGGTAAGGTAGATAAAGTTAAAATAGTCATTAGTGGGATTGTCGCCGCATTTTTCGGGACGCTCTGGGTAGTTGTTCTTAAATTGATGGGAAGCTCGCTAATAGATTTGCCTACCTGGGGCCTAGCTATAGGAGCTTTTGGAGTACAGCGGTTTACCAAAATTAACACCCTTTGGATCATAATCACGGGAGCATTAATCTCCTTAGTTATTTTCTAGGGCCTCATTACTTGTAACCATTGACACGCTATGACGATGACACACCTTCCTGTATATATTGTTTAAAAAATGACAAAATAGCCATATGGATGTTGGCAACCTATATTCTTTAGTGTAAGACTGGAAAATTAAGAATTTGGAGTTTTGAAAATATGTTTGACTTTCATATACTACTATCACTTGTCTCGATACTTATTGCTTGGAAATGGGGAGATTGGCGAAATTGGAAATTATATTACCCTACAATTTTGTATATGATACTCGGTGACCTGACTTACATTATCTTATCAAGTAACAAACCCCTGTGGGAATATGAATCGCGACTACTAAACGGCGATTTCGCAGAATTTTTAATCGCTTTTGTAGTTTTCCCATGTACAGTTTTGGCCTTTATACCATTCTATCCGAAGGTTGGAATGTGGAAAAAGATAGTATACCTTCTCTTCTGGGCATCCTTATATACTTCCATCGAATGGCTTTCATTTCACTTAGGGTTCTTTTCTTACCATAATGGGTGGAATCTGTATTGGTCTTTTGGCTTCGATTGTATAATGTTTCCACTTCTTATATTACATTACAAAAAACCGTTCTGGGCTTGGCTTCTAGCAATCACTTTAGCCTTGTTAATTATCTATGGATTTGGTTTATCCTTTTCCATTCTAAGCTAAACTACGTTATAACGGCTAGACTCCAAAATTGGAGGGACACATGAATTCAACTTTTTGGACGAATACGATATGGTTCCTATTATTATTTGTTACCAGCATGATTGCTCTCGTATTAACACTATTCAAAACTAACAATATTAAATTTACAATAGCGTTCCTATTTTCAATAATTGGCTTTTCATTTATTTTAGAGGCAATTCTTGTTCTAGGGTTTAATGCTTATACTTATTATCCCAAAATAGTTCCTGATATATTTCTAGATGCTGTCTTCGGTAATTATTTTTCTCAAATATCAGTCTCCTCAACAGCTTTATTACTAACTACATATAAGCGTTCATATATTTGGTATGGTGTTTTTGCCTTAATATACTTTCTAATAGATGTTCTTTTCATTAATTTAGGTATATATCAACATTTTTGGTATAGATCAATCTATACTTTTTTTGGTTTCATCATCTTTTCCTGGTTCATTAAAAAGTGGTATGAAAAAGCAACGAACTCGACTAATCGTTTGATTAATTACATGTCCCTTTACTTTGGTATAGCTGCAATCAGTACTTTTACTATTTTTCTGGGTCAACGATTATTAGGTATTCAACTCCTCAAAGGTCATTTCTTTTCTAATACATCAAAGGATAATACCTCAACGGGTTTTGTTTACCAATTTATTGTAATTAACGTTTTAATCATATTATACCGATCGAAGCTCCACTGGATAGTGAAATCTCTTGCATTTTCATGTTTATTTATGGCTCAATATCTTGTCTCTAGTGCAGGTTATATTTATATCCCCAAAGGGTTATTTTTCACAGTTACATCGTTGGATTTGATTGGATGTTATTGTTGGATTGCCGTCTTTAGCTACCTATTATCAACACGAACCACTACTCATCGTTCTGATTAATCCAATCATAAAAAAGTGGGTTGGCTTGATCATCCATTCATGTAACTATCTTGCAAATGGATTAACAGTTCTTTATGTGTTCGGAGTATAACTTGAACATCTTCCTCCGGTATTTTTTCTAATGCTAAAATCATGGCTCTATAGGACAGAGCATTTTGAGAAGACTTTCTAGATAACTCTTGTCCTTTCGTAGATAAAGACAAATGAATTTCCCTTCGATCTTCACCAGTTGTTCTTCTTTTAACAAGGCCTAATTTGACAAGGCCATCGACATTAACGCTGACTGTACTTTTAGGGAGTTGTAACTTGTCTGCGACTTCTTTAAGAGTTATTTCAGGAGAAGGATTAATTGTATTCAATATTCCCATTTGTTGTAACGTGATGCCTAAACTAGTGGCATTTTTTATGGAAAATTTTATTAGAGTTTTACTAATTGAGATAAAAGATTGAACTACCTCTCCCGCTTGCTTAACTTTGATATTGTCGTAATCCATAACGTTACCCTCCATACTCAGAATAATATAGTTCAATGATGAATAGTTCTTATGTGAACTATATTATTCCTATAGTGAGAAGGTGTCAATGTTCAAATTTTTCAGTTCAATACTCAAGCACTACAAAATGACAAAACTATGTCGGACCCTACTATATATTTCTTTAGTTTGACGAAAAAAAAGGAAATGTCCCCTATTTTGTATAATTAACTATTATATAGTTAACGCTGTGATCCTTGGGGACTCAATTGCTGTTAGTCCCTTCGTCCTTTTGGGTGCGCAGACATAACAAATTCTTTGTTATACCATACTCCGGATGACAGAAACAGATATTCAAAAGACGATAGGAGAATTATGACATGAAGAAAATCAAAAAAGCATTTGTATCTCTAGCGATCGCAGGTATGGCACTTACGATGCTCCCTTTAGATGCATTTGCTACAGGTGTTGTTCCAACTCGCTTAGCAGGTACAACTGCTGCACAAACTGCAGTGGCAATCGCTGATCAAACGGGTTATACAGGTACAGCAATTCTCGCCTCTTCAGCCTCTTATGGCGCCTCTGATGCACTGACCGCCGGCCCGCTTGCAGCTTTCCTGAAAGCGCCTATCCTTTTGCAAGAGCCTGGAACAGTTTTAAATGCAGACACCAAAGCTGAACTAACGAAACTCAATGTTAAAAAGGTTTATGTAACCAGTGGAACTGCTTTAATCACCCAAGCCGTACTTGGCCAATTGGCAGTTATGGGTATTATCGTTGAGTCCCTTGGTGGAAATGATCGCTTCGACACATCTGTAAATATTGCTAAAAAATCAGTTGCCCTCGGCGCTCCTGTGAAAAAGGTAGCAGTTGCTTATGGTTGGCTAAACCAAGATGCACTCTCCATTGCATCAATCGCCTCTGCTGCCAATGAACCGATTATCTTGACTGAAAAAGCAGGACTTTCTGCTAGTGCAAAAGCATTCTTGGCCGCAAACTCGGTTATTACAGATTCTGATGTTATCGGTGGAACAGGTGTTATCGCCGCCTCTGTAATAGCCCAATTGCCAAATGCAACTCGCCATTCTGGCGCTACAGCCTACGACACGAATAACCAAGTCATTCAAGACTTCGTCGCTGATCTCACCTTTGATAATGTTTATGTTGCTAACGGAAAAACCGGTATCGATGCCCTCGCTGGTGCACCACTTGCCGCTATGACTAAGTCCGCTATCGTTCTCACGGACGGAACAGTTCCCGCTGCAGCTACCTTCGTGCATAGTAAAATGACTAGTGGTGTTGTTACAGCACTCGGTGGTGCAGCTGTCGTTCCTGAAACTGTGCGGACTGGCGTTGCTACAGGTGTAGTAACACCACCTCAAGGAAATTTAACCGGGTTCAAAAATCCTTTATTCTCAATGTCGTCCCAGGTCTTCTTAGTTACAGCGAGTGGAACCAGCACTTCCTACGGAACAGGAAGTACCTACGAGAAAACAGATGGACAGTGGAAAAAGCTCGATACATTTGCTGTTAGACTAGGTGCAAACGGTATCTCTTACACTAGAGTACAAAATTCAGGCCAAACGCCGGCAGGTGTACTAAATATACTATCTGCTTTTGGAATAGCAGATAATCCAGGTTCAAATTACGCATACCACAAGGTAACATCCTCCGACTACTGGGATTTGAACAGTGGAAGTCCCACGTACAATAGAATGATAAGTAGTGACACAGGTGGTGATCTCGAACATCTAATAGATTTTGGAACTCAGTATAAGTACGCCTTGGTAACCGACTGGAACTACAACCAAAGCCCTGATAAAGGGGGCGCAATATTCATTCATGTGAACGGATCAGGCGCTACCGGAAGTTGTATATCTCTTACTCAAGGCGATATGGTAAATTTAATTACGTGGCTAGATCCAGCCAAAAATCCAAAGGTGTTAGTAGTGCCAACTTCGGACTTAGGAAACTATTTCTATTAACATACTGTCAACTTGTCTTTGCGTCTTATTTACTAAATAGAAAACAAAATAATTATCAACTGTCGTTGCGATAGACAATTTATCCTATTAATCCCTATGATCATCAAAGGTTAGTCTGATATCATAGCCAGTAGGCTTCTGGAAGACTCTCAGACCAAACTCTGGCACGACCGCTAATATATGATCGAAAATATCTGATTGAATGCTTTCATAATTGACCCATGCTGTACCATTGGTAAACGCATAAATTTCTAGTGGTACACCATGTTCCCCAGGTGGCAATTGTCTCACTATCTGTACCATCTCTTGATGTATCTTGGGATGATTTCCTAAATAAATCTGTAGGTAGGCCCTGAAGGTACCAATGTTTGTGAGGCGCCTTACATTAATGGCATGTGTAGTATCGACCATATTTTCCAGGTTATATGAGGCTATTTCATCTTTTTTGTCCCTTATATAGCCAGATAGATAATGAATTTTCTCAAACTCATCTAACATTTCATCAGTGCAAAAGGCGATACTAGTAGTGTCAATATATACGGAACGTCTGATTCTTCTGCCACCTGACTGTTTCATGCCACGCCAGTTCTTAAAAGAATCCGATACTAGGGCATAGGTGGGTATGGTAGTGATGGTTTTGTCAAAATTCTTTATTTTAACCGTATTCAGTAATATATCTATGACATTGCCGTTCGCACCATACTTGGGCATTTCAATCCAGTCACCCAAGCGGATCATATCATTTGAAGACAACTGGATACCTGCAACTAAACCCAGCAATGAATCCTTAAATACTAAGAGGAAAACTGCAGTTAATGCTCCAATACCACTTAGCAACAATAAAGGACTTTGTTCGATTATTGTGGCGATGATTACAATTCCACCTATGATATATACAAAAAGCTTCGCTACCTGAAGATACCCCTTGATTGGTTTGTTCTTAGAGACCTCATAATTTCTGTAAATATCATCCATAGAACTTAATAAGGCATCAACAACACAAATCCCAACTAAAAATATATAAGCTAATGAAAATCTCCTAATAATTGACATGTTATCCGAAAGCGCTATGGCAAACGAATAAATAATAATTGCCGGCACAATGTGAGCTAGCTTATGAAATACTCTTCTCTCTAACAAGACATTGTCCCATTTACATTGAGTATTATTGATAAAATTGCAAAGGGCTCTGAGGATTATTTTTTTTGAAATATAATAGGCAAATATACTGAGCAATGCAATAAATATCACTAGTATTCCTGTTGACAAACCTTTAGCCGTATTCTCATTCATCCCAAATCCTATCATCCAGCTCATCATAAATTCAATCATTGATAACACCTCCCTTGACGGTTGATTTGCTTGGTATGCATTTCAAATCAATGGTATATAGTCTCATCAAATATAACCAAAATCATCCCTTTTCGAATTCACATCAATGAAAAGAGTCCATATCTCTTGCCAAGCCTTTAATCCTGTTAATTGCTACTGTATTTTCCATTATAAACCAATTAGTTAACTATAAAGTATATGTCATCATTTCGCTAACTGCTTATGAACGTTTCTGATTCATTGGGTCTTAGGAGCGTATCATACCCTTTACAGCAAAGAGAACCTTAGGCTAATCCTTGATTGGCCTAAGGTTCTCTCTGCTGTTTCTATACCACGGATTATGAGACTTCTTCCTTCGCAAACGATTTCCCCTACCATTTATTTGACAACGATAAGTAGTTCCCCGACCTTGACCTGCTGCCCTTCCTTGATATTCACCGAGCTGACAATCCCTGCAAAAGAACTCGTTATCCTTGTTTCCATTTTCATGGCTTCGACAACCATCAGTGGCTGGTTCTCTGTTACCTTGTCTCCTTCTTTTACCAACAACGTCACAACAGTCCCTGGGATTGGGGATCCGATTTCATTCTTATTGTCAGGGTCTGCCATCTCCGTCAAACTGTATTCACCCGACTGGCCAAGAAGGTTGATGTTGCTCCAGTTCTTGTCCTTGATTTTGATTTCTCTTCTGTTCCTGTTGACATCAAACACTAGAGTTCTGTATCCTTCCTGATCCGGCTTTTCAATGGAGCGAAGCTTGATCATTAGACTCCTTCCTTCAGCGAGCTCAGCCTCGATGATTTCTCCTTCGTGAAGGCCATGGAAGAACACGTCGCTACCAAGCCTGCTCAGGTCTCCGTATTCGGCTACAATTTTCAAGAATCCTTCAAACACTTCCGGATACAGGGCATAGCTCAGGATATCCTTCTTCGTTGGTTCTAATTCAAATTTATTCCGCAGGTGCTTGGCGATACTGTCAAAATCCTCATCTGGGAGCAGTTCGCCTGGACGCTCGGTTATCGGTTTTTCTCCCTTCAGTACCAGCTTCTGGAGTTTCACTGGGAATCCTCCCATCGGCTGGCCCATCATACCCATGAAATAGGATACGACGGAATCAGGAAATGCCATATTCACCGCTTTCTCGTATATATTCTCCGGGGTGAGGTGGTTTTGGACCATAAATATGGCGAAATCCCCTACAACTTTCGAGGACGGGGTGACTTTCACGATATCCCCCAGCATCTCGTTAACTGTCTTGTACATTTCTTTGATCTCAGTGAACTTATGTCCGAGACCGAAACTTTCCACCTGAGGCTTAAG
>DATCQU010000067.1:0-18760 GCA_036569365.1 Desulfosporosinus sp.
GAGCTATGCGTCCATTTAGAGGACCACGAACTTAAAAAGTAGGGGGGCACGATGCATCGTGCCCCCCTACTTTTTAAGTTCGTGGTCCTCTAAATGGACGCATAGCTCTAGGTTTTCCTAAAATCTCCGCCCACATAACCCCTTGGACGAGTTCTCTTTCCGTCAAAGAGAGATGAACGTCACTTAAATCTGAGGGATTCCTAACCATATCTCCACTGATAGACGCTTTAGTACTCTTATATCCTTCTTCTCCGAGTATTCCTACGTATTCACTGGTCCCTTCGATTCCCTGAGTTCCTTCGACTCCTTGGGTCCCTTCAGTTTCAGCATAATCATTCTCGGTTTCCTCAAATTGCTTAGCTTTCATCGATTTTAGGGTCTCCGCTTGGTAAGGACCATTTTCCAAGGCTTGTTTTAGCTGTTCTCTCCACGTTCCATTGGATATTCCCTGGATTGCATCTCTTAAGAAGCGTCTATCCGACAGTTTAAACGATTCAGAGGGCGTTCCTGGCGCTTGTTGCATTCCCTGCCTTTTTATCACTGAAGTCATTATCTTGTAAAGAGACCAAATGATAATTGCAACCGTGAAGATCCACATGATCCCACCTACTTCTTCGTTAGGCTATCATTGCCTGATTCCGGTTTACCCGTTTGGGCGATGTTTCCTCTCATTTGGGTGTCCGCCATAATGTTTTGTATGTTGTAATAGTCCATAACACCCAGTTTCCCTTCACGCAAAGCCTGAGCCATCGCTCTTGGGACTTCCGCTTCCGCTTCGACGACCTTTGCCCGCATCTCTTGGACTGACGCTTTCATTTCTTGTTCTTTCGCAACGGCCATCGCGCGCCGTTCTTCTGCTTTAGCTTGGGCAATGCGTTTATCCGCCTCGGCTTGGTCCATCTGAAGCTGCGCTCCGATGTTTTTACCTACGTCAACATCTGCCATATCAATGGATAAGATTTCAAACGCTGTCCCTGCATCCAACCCTTTGGCTAAGACCGTATGAGAAATAAACTCTGGCTTTTCCAAGACGTCTTTATGGGATGCCGAAGATCCGATACTGGTGACAATGCCTTCTCCAACGCGGGCAATAATAGTTTCTTCGCCGGCACCACCGACCAGCCGATCAATATTGGCTCGTACAGTGACCTTGGCTTTGACCCTAAGTTCAATTCCATTTTGCGCCACGGCAGAAACAACCGGAGTTTCAATCACTTTTGGATTAACCGACATCTGTACGGCTTGGAGAACATCTCGACCTGCCAGATCGATGGCTGCCGCCCGCTCAAATGGTAGCGGAATGGCTGCGCGCTCTGCTGCAATCAAGGCATTAACGACCCTATCGACATTCCCGCCTGCTAGATAGTGAGCTTCCAGCTGGTCTGTCGTTATTGCTAGACCTGCTTTATGTGCTTTAATCAAAGGATTCACGATTTTCGACGGAACCACTCGACGTAGACGCATACCGACCAAATTGAAAATCCCAACATTAACCCCTGCGGCTAATGCCGAAATCCAGAGCCCTACAGGGATAAATGAAAGAAGCACACTCAAAAGTACAAACACAAGAAAAACTATCAGTAACGGCACAATCAATGTGTTCATTCAATGCCCGGTCGTAACCGAGCTCCACCTCCTTATAATGTTTTTTCTTCCCTGACAATGATCCTTGTCCCTTCAACCACGATTACTCTAATCCCGATTCCAGGGCCAATAAACCCCCCTTCAGTAACAACATCTAAGTGCTCCCCATCAAAATCAGCCGTACCGGCCGGGCGCAACTGGGTAAGAGATATCCCCGATCGACCTAAATACGTTTCATATTGCGCTTTAGGGGCAACATATCCGCCCTTTGAGGTTTGGCGTGTCGTTAAAGAGAGTTTCTGCCACAAGCGCCGAGTCCGAGATGACCGAAAACTCAAGTAGGTGATGATCCCCAAAGCAATCAGCGTGCCTCCCGTGTAGAGCACCCCTTCTAGCAACGAGTCTGTCACTAAAAAGATTCCCGTGATTAAGGCAGCCATCCCCAGAATTCCGCTGACCCCAAACCCAGGAATGACGAACACTTCAAGTGCCAACAAAAAAACTCCGAGCACAATCAACGAAATAATTATTCCCTGCGGCATAACCCTCTCCTCCTTTCGTTCTAGTTCAATAATCTAGACTGCGACTGCTTCAATCACTTGAACGTCTTCATCCTGAATATCGGTGAGGGTTTTCATAAAGCCCTCACTCCCAGGTCTCAGGTGTGACCCGTTTCACATTGGAACAATCTTTTCGCGCAGTATTCGATAAGTTCCCGACGGCGAACAATTCCTATAAAGACCTGCTGATCATCAACAACAGGTACGAAATTTTGTACCGCCGCTCTAGAGATCAAGTCCTCCATTTGGGCTGCGATCGTTACTGGCACATTCTGAACATGTTGTTCCACTTCGCTTAGCAAAATATCCTCTGTATTTTGAAACGTTAAACCCTCTGTATTTTTAAGCTTCCAAAGCAAATCGCCTTCAGTAATGGTGCCAACATATTTCCCGTGGGCATCAATGAGAGGAACTGCAGAATAGCTGTGATACTCCATCCTCTCTAGAGCCTGACGCATCGTTACATTTTCTTTAAGATAGACGATGTCCTTTTTAGGTATAAGGAAAAAAGCTACATTCATGACAATTACGCTCCATTTTTTTGCAAATTTTAGCATTATAACGTAATCCCGGCAATGGTTTCTGTAGAAAAATAAATCAACTATCTATTATCCGATTTTTTGTTTCATTTTTTTCAAATGGAAAGTTAATTGAAACATATCTTCCACTGCCCGTTCTGTGGAATTCCCCGGCAAAGCCAGGGCGGCGCATTCCCGCATTAATACAAGATCCCCAGGATGACTCAAGAAGCGGTTGAGAAGTCGCTCCAACTCCTCTTCCGAACCAGCAACACGCCCTGCGCCTATCCTTTGGACAAACTGTGCATTTTCCTCTTCCTGCCCGGGAATCGGCTTGAAAATTACCAGTGGCAAATGCTTTGTTAACGCCTCGGAAACCGTTAAACCACCCGCCTTCGTAATAATCAGATCGGAAACTGCCATGAGTTCCTCGATATTCTGCACGTAGCCGAACCGCACCATGGGGTTACGGGCCTGAGTGATTACTGCTTCCAAAGAGTGATACAGCTTTTCATTTTTCCCGCAAACGATAATAGACTGGACCGGGACAAGAGAATCCGCTAGTTTTTCGCAAATTCTCTCCGCACTTTTCAAGATCCCGTACGACCCTCCCATTAGCAAAAAGATGGGTACATCGGGATTGAAGCCCAATTCGGAAATAATGTGTTCTTTATCCACATCGCTCTCGAATTTTGGACTTACCGGTATTCCCGTCACATGAATACGTTGCGCTTCGATTCCCCAAGACTCTAGACTTTCCTTAACCTCTGTACAGGCCACAATGTAACGATCAACACCCGGATGGACCCAGTGACTGTGGACGGTATAATCGGTGATGATAGTAATCACCGGAACCTGAATAATCTGTTCGAATCTGAGTTGGGCTAGAATGGAAGAAACTGTAGGATAAGTACACACGATGAAATCCGGTTCAAATGCATGAATATATTTAAGGAAATCGCTTCGCCCAAATTGGTTCAGGTTCAGGAAGCGTTGCCTCTTCGATTGAGGTTGTACCTTCGCTGTTTTATAATACAATTTTCCCCAGAGCTTAGGGATATGTTTAATCATTTCACTATAAACGCTTTTAATGATGGCGTTAAATCTTTTACTCAGAAAATCGCCAAAATCTAGGTGAATAATCTTTGCGGAAGGTTCCTTGATACGTATTCCATCAATAACAGCTTGAGCTGCCCGCACATGTCCGTTTCCAAACGATGCAGAGAATACGAGAACCTTTAACTGTTTCAAAGACTTGCGCCCTCCCTCTCATCAACAACTGTTATTTTGATGATCTCTTCGTCAAACGGGCCTTTCCCACGCTTGTATATGTTCACTTACATTATAGGGATATCTTCGTCAAAAGGAAAGGCAAGAGTGAACTCGTTCGCTTCATATTCGCAATTCTTTTTCTTGACATTGTGTACCCTCTCGCGCCTCCACTTTTTCTAAGGCTAGCATGAGCAAGGAGAAGATGAAGGTAGAAATCCCGATGAACTTCCAGCCGGTATCCATACTTACATACGTGAGAGCGTAGCCCATGCCTACTGGTCCTAGGGTATCCCCTAAACGGAAGATCATGGGAACAACGGAATTCATCCTTCCCCGATGGGAAATTGGCGTGTGCCTGACAATAAAAGGAGTCACACTGATCGCCAAGATAATTTCGCCGATTGTGAATGTAAAGGCCCAGAGGAAGACAAACGATAAAGAATGGGTGACTCCCATCATCCCGAATCCGAGAGCATAAAGAAGTCCACCGTAAACCATCCGTCGTATGCTTGCCATCCCTTCCGCTATTTTCGCAACAATAGGGGTAAAGAGCATAACAATTAGTCCGTTAAATCCAGCGATAAAGCCAAAGTATTCCGCACCCATTCCTGTAAAGTTTTGCATGGTTTGCATGGGAAGCATGAACGACCACTGAGCATATGCAAAATTATAACCCAGCATGATGATCCCAAAGTAAATGAGAATAGGTCGTTTTAACAAAACTGTAAAGATTGAGCCTTCTTCGCGTTTTTCCAACCAGCGACTCGAGTCGGTGATGTCCTCTCTCGTCCTCAAAATGGTCTCTGGTATGTAAATCGCAATAAGACTTAAGGCAATGAGCGCCGTGAAGGCATCGCCTATAAAGACAAGCGGCAGATGATTTTTATATAACATTCCGCCCATAACTGGCCCTACCGCGAAACCGATGTTCCAGCCCATATAGGAAAGGGCATAGGCTCCGTTCCGGGTCTCCGGAGTCGTCAGGTCGGCAATTAGTGCATCGTGTGCCGGGCCTGCCGTTACCATACAAGCACCGGCGGTCATCAATACATAAATCATTGGCATTGAGGGCTCCATGAAACCGGCCAGAATATAAAACATTGCGGCAAGCCCATCAAAAAGAATAATCACTTTCTTTCTTCCGATTGAGTCCGCTAGTTTCCCACCCATCATTGCTGCTGGCAAATACAGAAGGCCAGAAAGACTAATGTAAACCCCAGTCATTTGTTTGGATAATCCAATGTTCTGGGTTAAAATAATCGTAAGCAACGGCATGACAAAACAACCAAGCGCATTAATAATTCGAGCTATAAAAATAACATAAATTTCTTTGGGCATTCCCTTATAGGGACTAAAGAACGTATTTAAACCTAACATTCTCTTAAAACTCCTCCTGATACAGAAAAAGCCACGGGCCCCTCGTCGTTACAAGAACAACGAGGGGTTCCATGGCTTTAGCAAATGTTCGAACATAATAACGCTTCTTTAGTATATATCTCCTAAAGTTTACCTGTCAACACTTTCCTCTTTCAGAGATGAAGGAACTAATAGCCTGTGTCACCTGCGAAAATAACAACATTAGTGTTCATGAAGGGTGGATGAGAACATGTCGCATAAAACAAATGCAGCCCGTATTCTTGATCAGGGCAAGATCTCTTACGACTTAATAGAATATATGGTAGATGAATCCGATTTATCGGCCGTTGCCGTCGCGCAGAAGGTGGGACTACCCATTGAACAAGTTTATAAAACCCTGGTTGCCCGAGGCGACAAAACTGGAGTCATCGTCGCTTGTCTTCAAGGAGATCATGAACTCCATCTCAAAGGACTAGCTGCACTTAGCGGTAATAAGAAGGTTGAGGTTGTCTCCCTTAAAGAAGTACACCCTCTAACTGGTTATCTACGAGGTGGCGTTTCCCCCATTGGAATGAAGAAAAGCTATCCCGTCTTCATCGACTTGACGATAGAAAACCACGATAAGGTTGCTATTAGTGCCGGGTTACGTGGGCTTCAGCTCTTCCTACGTCCTATCGATTTAATTTCAGCGACCAAGGCTCAACTAGGTGCGATTTCCTCGAAGTGATAATTTACATTTATTGTCTTTAATGCTATAAGAAGTGAGATGAAAGAGCGCTTGATTCCATTATATTGTTAACTTTTTATAGAACTCGACGAGCCCCTACATAAACAGATTTCCAATATGATCCCATCACATAAACCGTAACTCCTTTAGATGACGAAGCATTAATAAATTGCCCATCACCAAGATATATTCCAACATGACTGACAATACCGTCACCAATAAACGAGAAAAACACTAAATCTCCGGGTTGAAGATCTTCAAAGGCAACGTTTGTGCCTACAGTATATTGATCACGCGAAATCCGAGGAAATACGATCCCGTTTTGGGCAAACACATAAGAAACATACCCCGAGCAATCAAAACCGGTTTGAGGGGTAGACCCACCCCATTGATACTTTACCCCAAGATATTGTTTTGCAGTGACGATAACCGAATCTAATTTCTTCTGACGCAGCTTTACAAGGTAGGTCTCATTGAGCGACTTTACGGTCATGGATCCAACGATTCCATCACCCACCAAGCAATGTGCCTGTTGAAAGGTTAGTACGCCTTGTTTGGTCGTAATCCCGAAGATGCCATCAACTTTTCCGACATTAAACCCTACATAATTGAGTTTTGTTTGTAGTTCCACAACGTCCGGTCCCGTAGATCCTACCTTAAGCAAAACATTTCCCAGCGATGCCTGGGCAGGCGTTGACAATGAAAGTGAAAAAATTATTAAAAGTAGCACTAAGATTAGTTTGTTTTTCATTTTGTACCATCCCTTCAATCTTAATCACACTAATTACTATTAATATCGAAGAACTGGAAAAAACCGTCCATGGATAAAATTTTACAGCTCTGCAATGAGCTTACAACTCTTAAAAGGGTCCCAGCGAACCGTTCCCAGATCATCTCAAAGGAACTAACTGGCTTGACAGTCTAGCGCTATGTACTATAATTATCATAAAAACGCGACGCTTGTTATCTTAGATTATAGAAAAGAGACGGAGAACATAACATCCTCTCTCAGTGTTTCAGGCGCCTAATAAAGGGAGGAATCATTTTGCGTAGTGATGTAGTTAAAAAGGGTTCAACCAAAGCAGCCCATCGCGCCCTCTTTTATGCAATGGGCTTTACCCCTGAGGATTTAGAGAAACCTCTCATTGGAATTGTTAATGCCTTTAATGAAATTATCCCTGGCCATGGGCATCTTAAAGATTTGGCGCAAGCCG
This sequence comes from Desulfosporosinus sp., assembly GCA_036569365.1. Classification (GTDB taxonomy): domain Bacteria; phylum Bacillota; class Desulfitobacteriia; order Desulfitobacteriales; family Desulfitobacteriaceae; genus Desulfosporosinus. The sequence continues at coordinate 7,232 of DATCQU010000067.1, forward strand.
CAAAATTAGGGGTATCATCTGGGGGCGGGACACCTATTGAAATTCCTGCCATCGGGATTTGCGATGGTATTGCCATGGGCCATAAAGGTATGCGCTATTCTCTACCTAGTCGTGAGCTTATCGCTGATTCAATAGAAGCACTCGCCGAAGCACATGCCTTAGACGGCCTAGTCTTGATTCCAAACTGTGATAAAATTGTTCCTGGCATGCTCATGGCCGCCGCTCGCCTCAACATTCCCTGTGTCGTTGTCAGCGGCGGACCCATGTTGGCCGGCCGCTATCAGGGAAAAAACATCAGTGTTAGTCAGATGTTTGAAGCAGCAGGCCTATACGAAAGTGGAAAAATCAGTGGCGAGGAGCTCTCAGCTATGGAGCACTCAGCCTGCCCAGGCTATGGATCTTGTGCCGGACTATTTACTGCAAATACCATGAATTGCCTAACTGAGGCTCTGGGCATGGCGCTCCCTGGAAATGGGACCATCCCCGCCGCAAACTCTGGCGCACGGAAAATGTTGGCTAAACGGTCTGGCACCTTAATCGTTGATCTCGTAAAGCGAGATATAAAACCTCGGGACATCCTCACGCAAAAGGCCTTTGAAAATGCTATTACTGTTGATATGGGAATCGGAGGATCCTCTAACACGGTTTTACATCTCACCGCGATCGCGTATGCCGCAGGCCTTGAGCTCCCCCTCACCCTCTTTGATGCTATCAGCGCCAGGACTCCATATATTACCAAGCTGAGTCCCGCAGGCACGCACCACCTCCAGGACCTCAATGAAGCCGGTGGCATTAATGCCGTTATGTATGAACTTAACAAAGCCGGTGTCCTTAATATTGATGCATTAACCGTTACCGGTCCCCTTGGGGATCGTCTGGATAACGCCCAAACGACATTACCTGATATCATTCATTCGATTGAAAACCCTTACCGTAAGACCGGGGGCATCGCTGTGCTTTCCGGAAACCTAGCACCGGACAATGCCATCGTAAAAGCAAGTGCCGTTGCAGACGACATGCTTGTGTTTGAAGGCCCAGCCCGCGTTTACAACTCTGAAGAAGAGGTCCTCGAAGCCCTATTAGCTAAACAGGTTCATGATGGAGAAGTCGTAGTCATCCGCTATGAAGGACCAAAGGGCGGCCCCGGTATGAAAGAGATGCTCAATCCTACTGCCATCATTACCGGCATGGGATTACGCGTAGCGCTTCTCACCGACGGTCGTTTCAGCGGAGCGACGCGTGGCGCGTGTATCGGGCATATCTCTCCGGAAGCCATGGAAGGGGGACCTATTGCCCTTGTCGAAAACGGCGACCTCATCTCCATCAACATACCCAACCGTTCCCTTCAGCTTCTTGTCTCTGATGAAGAATTGGCAAAACGTCGCCAAGCATGGGTAAGACCTGAACCTAAGGTCACCTCTGGTTATCTGGCAAGGTATGCCAAATTAGTTTCTTCTGCCAGCAAGGGTGCCGTTTTAATGTAATCGCCAAAAAAAGTAGAGGTCAGTTTAACACTGCCTCTACTTTTTTTAGTCTTTTTTAAGATCTGATTAAAATAAGCCTTACAGGGTTTCACATTATTTCTCATATTTGGGCAGAATAAAACGAAACCTTGTGAGGGGGACAACAGATGAACTTCCAATTGCCGAAGTACAAACAACCTAATTTTGACCAAGAGCCTTTTTTATCCGCACCTAATGCCAGAATTGTTGTTGTAGAACTTGACGGGGTGGCTCCAGAGCACTATCATGCCCTGTCCATATATCCGGAGTACTATAAAATTAACGGCGCCTGGATCTTAGCCAGTGAAAGTCGGATGGATGGTGTACCAGTCCTAAAGACAAACGGAACCATTCAGGTTGTGGAATTCAGGAACCTGAAAGTTAGAGACAAAGTCATCGTCGGTCGAACCGAAGACGGACGCGAAGGGATTTATCTTTATGCCAAAGGCTTTAGTTCTAACGAAACCAATTCAGATGTCTTTTCTTTTCGATCCGGTCGCTCAAGAGAGACGGCCTATTCCATGGACTATGACCAACTCTATAAACTCTTAAATCATGAAAGAGAGAACGGCTATATCGTCTGGGTCTTGGGTCCAGCCGTAGTCTTTGACCACGATTCTAGGCAAGCCCTCTCCGCCTTAATTTCCAGTGGTTACGCCCATGCCATCCTCGCAGGCAATGCCATGGCAACCCATGACCTGGAGGCAGCTTTGTTTGGAACCGCTTTAGGTCAACATACCTATAACCAACAATCCCCGCCGAACGCTCATTATCACCATTTAGACCTAATTAATAAAGCCCGGGAAGCCGGCTCCCTTGAGATGTTGCTTGAAAAGGAAAACATTCAAGAGGGGGTTGTCTATTCTGCCATTACAAATAATGTGCCAATGGTCCTTGCCGGCTCTATTCGAGACGATGGCCCACTTCCACCTGTGATCGCGGATGTATATCGAGCCCAAGATGAAATGCGCAAGCACACCCGTAGAGCCACGACGCTCATCTGTCTCGCCACACAGCTTCACACTATTGCAGCCGGAAATATGACCCCTGCTTACACCCGAAAAAACGATAAGATCCGACCTGTTTATATTTATTGCGTTGACATCGCCGAATTTGCAGTTAATAAACTTAAGGACCGAGGGTCCTTAGAAGTGACTACTTTGGTAACGAATGTTCAGGATTTTCTGGTTCATTTGAAGAATAATTTAGTGGAGATTTAGGTGAAAATTAATTCCATTATACTTCTGTGTGGTTAGAATTTCCTAGAATGCAGTGAACTCGTTCAGCTAAAGCTGAACATCGGGGCTTCGGTGGGGGAGTCTACCCCCACCGAAGCGGAAATCGGAACACCCACTTTAAGAAGTGGGTGTCTTGGAATTGATTAAAAATGCTTATAAAAAGATACAGGGTCCGCCGTTTAAGCGGTGGACCCTGTATCTTTTTATTTTTATCTTCAAAGCCTCTTATTTCGGCAACTCAAAGGAATTCTTCAATGACACAATCCGATTGAAGACAAGCTGATCAAGGTCTGAATTCAAGGAATCGACATTAAAGTAGCCATGTCGGAAAAATTGGAATTTATCCTGCGGCTTTGAGTCTTTAATGTTTGGCTCCACGAATCCATGGACAATCTCCAGAGAATTGGGATTAATGTGATCCAGGAAAGACGATTCATCCGTCATATCTTCATCCGAAATCAATGGTTCATATAATCTAAATTCTGCAGGTATAGCCTTTGAGGCTTCCACCCAGTGAATCGTCCCTTTGACTTTTCTTCCCGTGAAGCCTGATCCGCTCTTTGTTTCTGGATCATACGTACAGTGCAGTTCGATGACTTTCCCTGTCTCATCCTTGACGATATCGTTACATTTAATAAAATAGGCGTTTTTCAACCGGACCTCGTTTCCGGGGAAGAGCCTATGATACTTAGCTGGAGGGTTCTCCGAAAAATCGTCTTGCTCAATATAGACAACGCGTGAAAAAGAAATCTGTCGAGTACCCATTTCTGGATTTTCCGGATTAATCTCGGCTTCTAACATCTCCACTTGGTCTTCTGGGTAATTGGTAATAACCACCTTTAGTGGCTCCAGAACAGCCATCGTTCTTGGTGCTTTAAGTTTCAAATCTTCCCGGATAAAATGTTCGAGCATCTTGGTGTCGACAACACTATCTGCTTTAGCCACCCCTATTTCACGCGCGAAGTTGCGAATTGACTCTGCTGTATACCCTTTTCGCCGCAACCCGGAGATAGTTGGCATCCGAGGATCATCCCAACCGTCAACAACTTTGTCATCAACTAGTTGCTTCAGCTTCCGTTTACTCATGACGGTATTCGTGATATTTAAACGTGCAAACTCATATTGGTGAGGTTGATACTCCATCTCGCATTCCCGAACGACCCAATCATATAAGGGGCGATGATCCTCGAATTCTAACGTACAGATCGAATGTGTGACTCCCTCAATTGCATCCTCCAGCGGATGAGCAAAATCATACATTGGATAAATACACCATTTATCTCCCGTATTATGATGGGTCGTGTGAGCAATCCGGTAAAGAACCGGATCCCGCATATTTATGTTTGGTGATGCCATGTCAATTTTAGCGCGTAATACCTTTTCCCCATCTTTGAATTCCCCTTGACGCATGCGCTCAAACAACTCCAGATTCTCTTCAACCGTCCGATCGCGGTAAGGGCTCCCTTGTCCAGCTTCTGTCAGCGATCCGCGCATTTGCCGAATTTCCTCGGCTGTGGAATCACAAGCGTAGGCTTTACCCTTCTTAATCAGCAATACGGCTCGATCGTACATTTCCTCAAAGTAATCTGAGGCAAAGAACAAGTCATCCCATTCATACCCTAACCACAAAACATCTGCCTTAATGGATTCCACATATTCCGTGTCTTCTTTGACCGGATTCGTGTCATCAAAACGCAGATGGGTCTTACCCTTAAATTCATCTGCCAATTCGAAATTTAGAATAATGGATTTGGCATGTCCTATATGTAAATAGCCGTTGGGCTCCGGTGGGAACCGTGTAATAATATGATCAACCTTACCTGATTTTAAATCTTCTATAATAATGTTCCTTAGGAAATTTGAAGTGGGCTTGTTTTCCATCCGATAACAACCTTTCTCGCTAATATGTTCCTGAACTTGGCAATTTTTGCGCTTGACCTAAATAATACTGCATACTTGGAAAGAGTTCAACTCAACCCTAAAAGGGAGGCATTGCGCCTCCGGGATGGGCACTTTACATCCTGCAAAAGCCAGTCCGTACACCAAGTCGCTTATTGAGGCTTGATTTCCGTAAGTGTTACTGAAACGTCCTGTGTCTTGTTGTTACGGAAAATCGTGACGGTAACCTTGTCCCCTGGGTTATACTTGAACAGCTCATGGGTTAGCTCGAGCGAGCTCTTAATTTCCTTGCCATTAATCTTCGTCAAAACGTCACCTGAAACGATGCCTGCGCGTGCAGCAGGGCCCCCGAGGGTGACCTTAGAAACATAAGCCCCAGCAGGCCATCCTTTTTGACTAGCATACTCCGCCGTATATTTGGGGTCTATTTGGACATTGAGGCCGGGATGGCTAGCATACCCTTTTTCAATGAGTTGTTTAATCGTTGGTAATGCATCTGAAATCGGAATAGCAAAACCCATTCCTTCAAATCCTGCTTCCTGATTCTTAGCAGAATTAATCCCGATAACCTGACCCTGGTAATTCACAAGCGGCCCACCGCTATTTCCAGGATTAATGGCGGCATCAGTTTGAATGAGATTAAAGCTTGCTTCTCCTGGGATATCAAGAATTCGGTTTGTTGCCGAAACAACGCCGGTAGTCACGGAGCGCGCAAATTCTTGTCCACCCGGGTTTCCTATTGCAACCACTGGTTCACCGACTTGGAGTTTTGTCGAATCTCCCTGTTGTGTGGCTGTTAAGTTTTTTGTGTCAGCAATCTGAACCACCGCTAAGTCCGTTCGATCGTCAGCTCCCACCAGCTTTGCCACGAGGTTTCGGCCATCGGCCAGACTCACAACGATCTTTTCCGCACCTGTAATCACATGATTATTCGTAACAATATAGCCATGTTGCGCATCAACAATAAAACCAGAGCCACTTGCGACTTCAGAGGGACCTCCCCCACCGAATAAGGTTCCTTTGGACTGAAAATTGGCAATCCCAACAACCGCCGGCCCAGTTACTTTAGCAATCTGTGCGACCGGGAAATTTGTGACCCCATCTGATTTGATCGTAGGGGTTGTGGACGGACCATTTAACACCACTTGACTTGTAGTGGTTGGTTGCTTATTTCCATAGATAGCCGGAATCAGCGCCACTGCCATGATCCCGCCTAGTAAGGCACTAATTAAAGAAATAGCAACGGTGGAAAAAAAACGGGGTCTGCTCTTCGAATAATCGTTCCTATCGTTATAAAAACTCATTACTAACCCCCCTTAGCCTATTCTTCCCTTAAAATAATCAGTTCATGCGGCGTATGCCGCGGAGCAACCTGCACCTGCACATCTGGACACCTTTTGGATATATTCAACTCTTTCAGAATGCGCAGAACCGTCGACAACGCGATCTCCGGAGTATTGTTTTCCTTACTCAGATGGGCTAACATCACCCGTTGAGTATTTTCTGCGATCCATTCCGAAAGCCCTTCCGCCAACTGAGTATTCTCAAGATGCCCGAAGTGTCCGCTGATTCTTCGTTTCAGATACGCCGGATACGGACCTAGTCTTAACCGTTCCTCATCATAGTTAGCTTCAACGACAAAGCCATCACACCCTTGCAAATGTTGATGCATCTCATCGGTGATTCGTCCGCTGTCTGTGGCGATTCCGACCGTCAGGTCCGCCATATCCTTCTGTTTCGGCCGCGAGACCTTCAAGCCGTAACTTTCCCGACTATCGTGAGACGTAGGATAGAGCAAGACATCAAGCCCTGCGCAAGAAAAAGAATCTCGAACGTCAATTCGTTGGCTTTCTGCGAGCTTTCCCAAAGAAGGACTCATTGCCTCCCACAACCCGGCGGTGGCGTAGATTGGTATCTTTAACTTACGGGCGAGCACACCCACCCCGCGGATATGATCCACATGTTCGTGGGTAACCACTATCCCTTCAATCTCCGACTCTGGTATGTTCAATTGCGAGAGGTTATATAAGAGGCTCTTACCACTGATCCCACAATCCACAAGCAAGTGCCTGTGGTCTTCTCCCACAAGAATGGCGTTGCCAGAACTTCCGCTCGCTAATGTCGTAAAATGCATTCTGTAGTTCCTCCATCCTGTGCATCGGGCCCTTACTTTCCTCCGTTTTTCAAGGCAGGATTCGGGTTCGACGAGCCGTTCGCTGCCGGATTCGTCTTGAGCTTGCTTTGAGCTTGACTGATCATCGCTTGAATCTGCTCTTTATCCGAACTATTCTGAGCTAAAGGCAGTGCCTTTTGCCACTGTTTAAGCGCCCCGGCCCAATCTTGCTTTGCTTCAGAAAGGAAAATACCATAGTTGATCAAGGCATTAATGAAATCGGGTTTAAGGGCTAATGCCTCATTATAACTTTTTTCTGCTAGATCATTATCCCCGCTGTAAAAAGCCGATGTCGCCATATCCACCATAACATTAGGGTCTTTATTTGTTTTTAAGACATTCTGGTAGGCCTCGACAGCATGTTGGAAATTCCCTTTAGACTCAGTCGGCGCGACCTTTTCGGCTGCCACTCCCGCGTTATAATATTCATTCCCTAAGGCGGTTTGCAGGGGTACATTACTAGGGTCTACCTTAGCCTGCTTTACCATTGCTTCAATGCGTGCTTTTGTGGCCTGATAATCTGCCAGAGGATTGGTAGCATTTGTCTGAGAGTTCGTGTCTGTAGAGGGCACGTTACTGCCACCAAAAAACATGGAGAAGCCCGACCCAACCATGGCAATACTAATAAGAACAACAAGAACCCATGCGGAAAAACGGTGTTTTTTTGCAATCAAATCGCTCGCCCCCTTGACCTTTTAATTCCAACTACAATTTTAACATACCTGCTCTGACCATCCTACCTTCAAGTCTCTAACAGCGTACTTCTGAGACCACTGCCAGTATAGGAGAGTGATTGTGTTGAATCTCTTTGATTTTTACATAAAGCGCAACTTCTAAGCGTTTCTTCTGTAGCTCACACCCCAAAGTATACACCTCTGTCAGTTTTTGGGTAAAGGAGACGTTCGCCGCATGACAACCCCCGCTGCAACTAAACCGTGCCCAACATTCTTGACACGTTGATTTTGCATAAACATTGGCTGATCGAAAGTCCTGAACCAGTTCACTCTTCAGTTGGTGAGGGTTCTCGTCATAAAGTGAACCTAATTTATAGGCTTCCTGCCCCACGAACTGATGGCATGGATAAAGATCTCCTTCTGGGGAAATCGCCACATACTCGTGACCAGCTCCGCATCCAGAAAGTCGTTTGATCAAGCAGGGTCCCTGATCCAACGCGACATTGAAATGAAAGAAGTTGAAATCTTGATCTTGCGCACGGCGCACTAATAGTTCCTCGCCGAGGCGGTCATAGGCTTCTAGGATTTTATCCAAATCTCCTTCTTGGAAAGCGTAAGCATCCTTCGGGCCTGCAACAACCGGTTCCATCGAAATCTGTTTTATCCCCAAATCCGCCATGTGTAAAACATCGCGATCGAAATCCAAATTAAAATGCGTATACGTCCCCCGGACATAGTAATAAGTCCCCGTTGCATAAGGAGAGCTTTCCGGTCTTTTTGTTGCAAACTGTTTGATGAGTGGTGTAACCTTTGCGTAACTTCCCCGGCCATCCGCGTAGGGTCGCATCCGGTCATGTACTTCTGGGCGTCCATCGAGGCTCAAGACCACACTGATCTCCTCTTGTTCGAGATAACTCTGAATTTCCTCATTCAATAATACCCCGTTTGTAGTCAGTGTGAATTTGATGGTTTTATTCTGAGCCGTCCCAGCTTTTCTGCCGTATTCGACTAGGGCCTTAACCACCCCGAAATTAAGCAAGGGTTCTCCACCGAAGAAATCGACTTCGCAATGATTCCTATGCCCTGATGACTCCAAAACAAAGTCGATGCCCTTTTTACCCGTCTCCAGATCCATGAGCGTTCTGCTGCCACCAAAGGCTCCTGTCCCAGCAAAACAATATTTGCACCGCAGATTGCAGTCATGCGCCACATGTAGGCAAATCGCCTTGACGACAGGCTTTTCCGGAAAGTTCAGCGTTACTACCTCTGCCTCCTCCGAAAAAAGCGTCCCTTCCTTGCGGAGTCCTTCCATTTCTTCAAAGATCTCCGAAAGTTCTCCCTCAGCAAGAGCTGGTTGTTCCGCTTGTCCAAAGACCCGGTTAATCCCTTCCGGAGTGATCGTTTGCGTCCCCTCTTGCAACTCCTCGATAGCCTTCAGTACATTAAACGTCCTCTCGTCCAGCACATGTAACGACCCAGAATTGACGTCATGCGCTATAAATAGATCTCCTTGACGATAACTATGGACATTTTTCTTGATGCGATATTTCTTAAGATTAAATAAATTCAACATCCCGATCCGCCCGCTTTCTTTACCTACCTTACAAACTTTAAAAACTCAACAAGCTCTACAAACTTTAAAAACTTTTCCACATAACCTCACCAAAGAAACTTACTTCATCTGACGTTAAGTTGACCATATGACCTACAAAAAATAGAAACAGAACCCAGCCCGTGTATGGGGTGGGTTCTGAAATTCCATGTTTCACCAATATTTAGCCAACACGCTTATTTGACACACACTTGGTTACCAACCGTGCACGATGTCTTGCAGGCAGACTGACATGAGGTCTGACACTGACCACAGCCTCCGGTCTTAGCCGTAGCACTTAGGTTTGCTTTCACAATGGTCTGAATGTGTTTTGCCATTCAAAGGCCCTCCTCTCGAGACGTACATCATTTAATTCATTTTAAATTATAACACAAAGACTAAGAAAAAGGAAAAGATATTGTACCCAAAACGGAATAATATATAGCCACCTCGAGGAATTGAGAGAAATATGGATCTAATAATATGTAATACGCCAATTTTTGAATTTTAAGCAAAAATCTTGACACATTTGTTCAATGGAGCATATAATAAATTATACGTATATTCTAATTTCTCTGTTAGGTGAGGCTCCTGCATAAACATAAGCCACTGCCCAGAAATGTCGAGAGACGCCAATGGGTAGAACAGGTACTACCGGCATAAGGTTTTACTTAATGTGGCTGAGCAAACTCTACGCTATGCAGTGCTAAAGCTCAACGAGTAGGGAGGTCCTAAACGATTGCGTTCAAGACCTTCTATTTTGTAATAGAGGTCTTTTTCTTTTACTCACTTATTATGTTCAACCTTTTTGGGGAATTTAAAGGAGGTGGTTTTATGGATTCTGGACCTTATCATTTGTGCAAATCTATCATCACTCATCATAGACGAAGTCATTTTAACAAAAGGTGCCAGACTCCGTCACTCAAAAGGGGGGAACAAAATGAATGAATTGAAAGTTTTAGGGGAATTTTTTTTTAGTCAGTTGTCAAATAAGCCGATCTGGGATGCTAAGGGACGTCGAGTTGGCCGATTGCTGGACATGGCCATGCGTTGGGACAGTATCTCTCCCCATGTTACCGGCATTCAATATGCCAAAGGGATTCATGCTCTAATTCCCATTGAATGGGTGGTTTCCTGGGATTCTGACGGGCTGCGCCTCAATAACTCTTTCGACACCTTATTAACGTGCCCAATGCATGAAGATGAAACGCTTATTGGCAAATGGCTGTTAGATAAACAAATTATTGACTTAGAAGGCTCAAAATTGGTACGAGTGAATGATATCGCCTTATCCTGGGTGTCCCACGATGATCATCAATACCTTGTTTTGATTGCTGTGGATATTGGTGTTCGTGGTTTATTTCGCCGATTGGGTGTTGAGTTTTTATTGAACCGTATCGCTAATAACTTTGTGGGTTGCCAATATATTAAACCACTAGAAAATCGAACATCCGCCCTCCAACTTACTAGGGAAAAAGAACAACTACGTAAACTTCATCCTGCAGATATCGCTGACATTATCGAAACTATGGACTATAAACAACGGGCAAATTTTCTAGATGCACTCGATTCTCAACAGGCAATTGATGCGTTAACGGAGATGGAATTGGATGCCCAAGTGGAAATGATTAATCAGATGGATGAGGGCCGAGCTTCTGATATCCTCGAAGAAATGCCCCCTGACGAAGCCGCTGATATTCTAGGCGAGTTGTCCTTGGAGAAATCTGAAGAACTTCTTCGCTTAATGGAATCTGATGATGCCGAGGACGTTCGAGAATTAATGCAATATGAGGAAGACACTGCCGGTGCGCTGATGACCACTGAATATATCGGTTTACCGTTCTGGCTTACCGCTGAACAAGCCATTGATGAATTAAGACGGTTAGCACCTGAAGCGGAAACCATCTATTATCTCTATGTGGTCGATGAACAAGAAACACTCGAAGGCGTTCTTTCTCTAAGACAGCTCATCATCGCTTCTCCTGAGACTCTGCTAAAAGATTTAATGCATACGAAGATCGTGAAAATCTCCCCGTATGACGATCACGAAAAAGTGGCTGACATCATCCACAAATATGGTTTCCTTGCCGCCCCAGTAGTCAATGATCTAGGACAAATCTTGGGAATCATCACGGTGGACGACGTTTTAGAATTATTAATGCCAGAGCGCTCTCGTGGAGAAATTCTCTCTAGTCTGACCGCCCGTCGCCATGAGCCGAAGGGAGGGCACAGCGAATGAATGTAAAAGTACGGTTTGCCCTGTTCTTTGCCGTTATGGGCCCGGGAATCGTCACTGCCTTTGCTGATAATGATGCTGGGGGAATTGCCACTTATGCTGCGGCGGGTGCTAAATACGGCTATTCACTTATCTTTACCATGCTTGTCAGTACAGTGCTGCTGGCCATCGCTCAAGAAATATCCGCACGTACAGGAGCCGTAACTGGTCGAGGGC
>DATCQU010000068.1:0-3520 GCA_036569365.1 Desulfosporosinus sp.
ACGTCTCGCAACCTTCACACGCGTCCCAAGCCAGGGGGCCGCGATCACACGCTCCGACGCCTTTGCGTGAGTCGTAGCCAAACTCGGCGTCACCCCGCCTTTTCCGCGACGCGGGAAACAGGTCACGTCTCGCCACCTTCCCACGCGTCCCAAGCCAGAGGGGCCGCGATCACACGGTCCGACGCCTCTGCGTGAGTCGTAGCCAAACTCGGCTTTAAGCCGCTTTCATCAGCAGGGCGGGAAACAGGACGTTTCCCGCCGGCCATGCGACACGGATGTCGCTTTGGCCGGGCACCCTGCTCTCCCAAGATCAAGGATTAAAGCCCTAGTTTGGCACGACGAACGCATGGCCGAGGACGTGTCTCGCGGACCCGAACTTAGGTAGGACTAGCAGTATAATCGAAAAGGTTGATCGAGCTAGGTGATTCAGTAAGGGGTGCCGTACTGGTAGCAGGTGCTGTAACCCCTCCCGTACTTCCTGTTACTGAACTTGGGACAACCTGGTTTGTGGTGACAGCGTCAGATGTCTTAATTAAACTCGCATTGTTCACCAACTTTGTGGTATCAATTGATCCATACTTAAGTAGGGGTTTTCCCTCGATGTGTATCTCAACTTGCTTGACTGTCGTAAACTGAGTCAACGTGTTGACGAGCCCATAAAGAGCGACTTCTGAAGAAACTTTGGAATTTGGTTGAAGAAAGTCCTTACTTAAATCTACAATCGCCACGTTTTCTTTAATGGCAATACCAAGTAGCACCGTAGTCGTGGGAACTGAGGCCTGCACTGTCGTTCCTGTTACGGCAGGACCTTTTAACCACTGAGTCACCGTTTCTCTTGCCAGACTCACCGTCTTAGGCAAGGTACGTTGTTCTTTAACCAAATATTTACCCGTTGAATCTGCAAAGTACAATACTATTGTTGTAGAGCCAGCCGAGGTTGCCCCTATTGTCGCTGGTGTCGCCGCCGGAAGAGTAGTGGTTCCACTAATAAGATCTCCTATGGAAGTATTTGTTCCGCCCTTATTCACTAACGTCTCCAATGTCCCACAGCCCTCAATAAAAATGAGGCTGAAGATAACAACTCCCATCAGTAAACCTTTTAAAATCCTCTTTTTCATAGTCTTTGCCCCTTCCCAACATCTATTTTCATCCAGCCATATTTACCTCACTTTAGACCTATGCCTTGAACTTGAAAATAGTACAAGTTCTTTTGTATAAAGCACAACTTTGAGCCATAAATATGGGTATCGTTAGATTATAGAAAGGAGCCACTCATGCACGACATGTACGAAATCGTCTGGATTAGTATGATTGCCGGACTGGCCACAACGTTTGGCAGCCTACTTGTCCTGTTATTTGGTAAGCCACAAGAACGTATTCTTGCCACCCTCTTAGCCGGAGCCGGTGGGGTGATGCTTGCGGTTGTATCCATTGATTTACTTCCAAGTGCTTGGCAAACTGGTCCGCCGCTTCAAGTGATCGCTGGATTTTCTCTGGGCCTTCTCTTTATGTTCCTTGCTGCTAACCGCCTTAATGTCTCCACTAACACACTTCCCCTGTCTCGGCGCCAACGCCTTAAAAAGACTGGGCTCCTCATCGCGACCGGGATAGCCTTACATGATATCCCCGAAGGCATGGCCATCGCCGTCAGCCAAGAAGCTGCGCCCGGCCTCGGCCTTCTTATTGCCTTTGCCATTACCTTACACAACCTCCCTGAAGGGATGGCAACAGCAGCTCCGTTAAAAATGGCCGGGATCCGTGGGTGGAAAATTCTTCTACTGAACATCGGAATCGCCTTTTTCACCCCCCTAGGAGCCTTGCTTGGGCTCCTAGCCCTTGAGGGTGTTCAGAATTCCCTGGCCTTCTTTCTTGCCCTCGCCGCCGGGGCGATGACTTTTCTCGTCTTCGCTGAGCTAATACCACTCTCCCGCGAACGTCACCCTCATTACGCCCTGCTCGGCGGCGCAATTGGATTTATTTTCTTTGCATTCATCAGCCTGCTTAGTCCCTTATAAGAAGGAAGTGTCTTAGCCCGTTCAATTCATCCTAACTCTTGGTAAGATTGACAACGCCCATGCCGGGCGCACCAAAAAGGGAAGACCGAAATTTCGGTCTTCCCTAATTCAAATTACTTTTCTTGCGTGTGAGACCCAGTCATAAGCCAGAGGACTGCGATTACACGTTTGACACCTTTGCGATTGTCGTAACCAAACTCACACCGTTACCCCGCTTTTTCCGCACCGCGGGAAACAGGTCGTTACCACGTCTCTCCCGCGTTCTCCAAGCCAGAGGGTCCTCAATCACACGCTCCAACACCTTTGCTGTCGTCGCAACCAAACTTACACCGTTACCCCGCTTTTTCCACAACGCGGAAAACAGGTCGTTACTCCGTCTCTCCCGAGTTCTCCAAGCCAGAGGGTCCTCGATCACACGCTCCGAAGCCTTTGCGGTCGTCGTAGCCAAACTCGGCTTTAAACCCGCTTTATCGGGTAGGAGGCTACCCATTATTTGAATAGCCGACCTCCCACACCACCGTGCGTACCGTTCGGTACACGGCGGTTCCTCAGTTCACGCTGTAACTTGTCGATAATACTCTGAAAAGAATAGGTATCCAAATCCTCTAATAACATTGTTAGTTAGGGATTTAGATAGGATTGGGCTATTGGATGTTCTCCAGTAGCTCTTTCTTGTGTTTGCGTATTCCCATGCTTTCTGTTCACGGATTCCAAGTGATTTAAGCATTTTCATCTTTGTCTTCACTCGTTTCCACTGCTTCCAGTAAATCATGCGAATACGTCTTCGCATCCATTCATCGGTTCCTAAGAGCAACTTCTTCATGTCCGCTAACTTAAAGTAGTTTATCCACCCCATGATGTAGCGTCTGAGCTTCGTTGCTCTGAGTTCATTGCCCATTCCGTTGCTTCTAGAAGTAAGCTCTTTCACTTTGCAACGCATCTTTGTAACCGATTTTGGATGTATCCTGACTCTCGTCTTGCCTTTGTGTCGGTAAAACGAGAATCCAAGAAATTTCACCTTTACTACGTAGTCGACCACTGTTTTCTCCTTATTCACTTTGAGGAATAGCTTCTTCTCGATGAAAGGGAGGATGTTGTTTAGCACACGTTGTGCGCTTCTTCTGCTTTTGCAGAAGATCATCAGATCGTCCGCATAACGGACAAACCTGTGCCCCCTTCTCTCAAGCTCCCAATCCAATTCATTCAGCATAATGTTACTAAGAATTGGACTAAGAGGCCCACCCTGCGGTACGCCGACTTCTGTTTCCTCAAAGCTGTTTCTGACAATGACTCCTGCTTTCAGATATTTATGGATAAGCGATATGACTCGACCATCTTTAATCGTTCTTGATAGTACTTCGATTAATTTACTTTGGTTCACAGAATCGAAGTACTTCTCTAAATCCATGTCTACAACATATTTATATCCTTCATCTACGTTGTTCTGGCATTTCCTGATGGCATCATGAGCGCTCCGTCCGGGCCTAAAACCATAGCTATTGTCC
>DATCQU010000069.1:0-52129 GCA_036569365.1 Desulfosporosinus sp.
ACGTGCGGAAGAAGGATAGCGTTGCATACACCATGAGGAAGATTATAGAATCCGCCTAATTGATGAGCCATCGAATGAACATATCCTAAGCTGGCATTATTGAAAGCCATTCCAGCTAAGAATTGAGCATAAGCCATTTGCTCACGTGCTTCGAAGTCATCGCCATTGGCTACGGCTTTACGGAGATATTTAGGAATTAATTTAAAGGCCATTAAAGCAGCCGAATCTGTCAAAGGATTAGCAATCGTTGAAACATAAGCTTCAACGGCATGAGTG
Organism: Desulfosporosinus sp.; assembly: GCA_036569365.1. Lineage (GTDB taxonomy): Bacteria > Bacillota > Desulfitobacteriia > Desulfitobacteriales > Desulfitobacteriaceae > Desulfosporosinus. Next base: position 277 of record DATCQU010000069.1, read on the forward strand.
AGTGCATCCATTCCTGTAGCAGCGGTTAAGCTAGGAGGTTGTTTCATCATCATCAAAGGATCATTGATGGAAACGTTAGGAGTTACACGCCAGTCAACGATAGCCATTTTAATGTGGCGAGCATAATCTGTGATAATACAGAATCTTGTCATTTCACTGGCTGTACCAGCAGTGGTGTTGATAGCAATGAAAGGAGGCATTGGTTTAGTGGATTTATTAACGCCTTCATAGTCTTGGATCTTTCCGCCATTACTGATGAGGCCAATTCCTTTACCACAGTCATGTGAAGATCCTCCACCGACGGTGATAATCATGTCACAGCCTTCTTTAACATAGACAGCATATCCATCTGCTACGTTTTTATCGGTAGGGTTCGGTTCTGCGCCGCCATAAATTACAGCTTTAACGCCAGCAGCTTCTACAACGTCAGCAACTTCTTTAGCCATACCAATTTTTTCAAGAAAAGCATCAGTAACAATTAAAGCTTTTTTAGCACCGAGCATTACAGCTTGAGTACCTGCTTCGTTGAGTGCTCCGGCTCCTAAAAAGTTTACAGTAGGGATGAAATACCCGTTAACTTGATGAATAATTGCCAATTTCTTTTCCTCCAATTTTTTTGGCGTCTGCCAGTTTTGTTGTTCAACAGTGGAACGATTCCATCGTGTCACTGTTGGATACTTTATACTATTGCAAGATTGACGCCATATATTAGAATATTTAAATATTTTTGTACAACTCTAGTTGTACTAGGGATTAGAGACTTCTAGTAATATATTTTGCTGATATGATCCATAGCCATTCCATTTTTGTTGACCTGATTTGACACACTTTACCTGGGACAGCGTTTCATTTCAGGACACTTAACGAAAAAAGGACGCAGACCAGCGCATTTAGCTCTAGTCTACGTCTTCGGGGAGCACACACACTACAGTGATACCCCCGGGCGGCCACGCCCATGTTTATTTTTAGCAACACGGAAAAATACATGATGGCTGGGTCGTTATTGAAGTGACTTACCTAGTGTCATAGATCAACTATCGTTTGACCTGACATATAGGGATAGCTAATTGTAAAAAATAAAGTACCTAAAAGTCCTAAACTACTTGAGATCGAATACGTAAGGAGTCAATGTATTAACCTGTTTTTGTGTTAGAAAGGTAGACCACCCGTCGTCATTAGTGAGAATGTAGGAATCAACAAGCCGATAAACGCCCAAATGATCAGCGACCAAGCAAGCAATTTAGCGGAAAATTTACCATAGGAGTTTAGCCATACTTCCAAGGTAAGCACTGTATAACCTACTGCGGCCATTCCGAGGTAAGGAGCAGCGGGAACTTTACTTGTGCCAACAAGCCAAATATAAGCATAAATAGCGGAAATAATTGCAACCGTGAGACTAACGTTACCAACTGAGCGCATGTCTTCCAGACCTGTCAACAGAGCATAGGCAACGCATAAGTAGAGCGTACCATGAGCGAATATCAAAGCTCCTCCGAAAGGATCACCTTGGGCTGTCTGTATCATAGCCGCAACAACTACAAGAAAACCGACAATTCCTGTTGCAGCGCCAGTTCCTTTTGCTTCCCCGCTACCCAAAAAGAGTAGTGCCACGGGAATCCACATTACAGCAATTAAGACCAACATAGCAAGTGTCATCTTATTTCCTCCTCGTTCAATTTTTGATCATTTAGGAATTTCCATCATGTATTTCTCTTAACTAGTTAACCTCCTACTGAAAGTCACTTTCATTTCTTCAATAACAATCCCCCTTTCACATCGTTTCCGTTTCATAGACTATCTAAGGTATATTGCAAGAGCTATGCCAGAATAGTCTTAATCTATTGAATATTTTATCAAATCGCTTTTTCTGAGAAATCTGATAATTCCCTCTTCATTATTGCTATTCCATTTCAACACTTTTATTACTACAAATTCGCCAGATGAGGCTAGGATTGATACTTTCTACTATCCTTGAAGCCCATAGCCGAAGTAAAGATGTCTGAAAATTGCAATTTAAGGCGAAAAGCCATTCCTTGTAATTCGGACAAGGAATGGCTTCTTCAGTCAATCAATTTATAAAGAGAATGCCTAAAAACCCGAAATCGGGGTGCAATTTGTTTGACATTGCCCTAATTCGACGCACTTTTCTCGAGACAGTGTTCCACTTAGGGACACTTATTTGTTATGCAAGTTCTATCCTGCGCCCATAGAGCACAATTCTCGAAATTTCGCTACCATTTGTCGATAGCCAGACTTGCCAATGAACATTACATAGTTCATTAATCAGCCGTGGTTGGGTCGATTATGGATTTAACTTCCTCAACACTGTCAGCAGGGAATCCTCCGAGTCGAGCATGTTCTCTGACGATTTCAGCATTAGGAGCAATATAAACACAATAAATTTTATCCCCTGTAATATAACTCTGTACCCACTGGATCTCCGGTCCCAATTTACTCAGAACCTCCCGGGATTTTTGCGATATACCTTGTAATTCAGTCTGAGATAGTCCCCCGGCACCCGGTATCGCGCGCTCGATAACATATTTAGGCATAATCATTCTCCTTTCTCCAACTACATACTCCGTCAACCCAGCAAATATTTTGCTCGGCTCCTTATTATAAACGCAAGAACCATGCCATAAGACTGACTATTATGAATTTTCATAGAAGTTAGCCTCTATATCTAAGGATTGTCGGAAGATTAGCCCTCAAAGTGTATGCCATCTAATACTGTGTGGTTGAGAAATTTCAACCGGTATTTGGAGCCCACCTTGCAAATTAAATTTAAACAACCGTAGCTTTGTTCTAAACTAAAGACATTTTCTAAGGGTATCCCTAGTACACGGCATAAGATTACTCTATTTACACCTGCATGCCCAACAATTAGAATGGTAGATTCATCGGATTGAGTGAGGCTTTCAAATACCGGAATCACTCTTTTATAACAATCGGAAAAACTTTCTCCCATCGGTGGACTGTAATTCGCGATAGACTCTCCACGCGCTTTGAATTCCTGAGGATACTTAGCTCTAATTTCCGAAAACAGTTTTCCATCCCAGTCACCCATATTCAACTCCCGCAACTCTGCGCGAGCTATGGGATCGATTTGTTGAGCTGACGCGATGATGTCTGCCGTCTCTTGTGCTCTCCCTAGGTCACTGCAGTAAATGTTATCTATGGGCACCCAACTAAATATCTCCTTTAATAAGGTAGCCTGTTTCTTCCCAAGGGTACTTAACGGCAACTCTGATTGTCCGATGTAGCGTTTGTCTCTCCCTAAACCGATATCACCGTGCCTAGCTAAATAAATAAGTTTTTTATCCATCGTTCTTTTTGATCATTTCATTTTACCGTGTTGGTCGAGCTCCCTTTGTACTTTAATCAACTCGCCAAGAATGCTTACGGCTATTTCTTCAGGAGTTTCCGCCCCGATTTTGAGACCGATCGGAGAATAAATTTTTTGCAACAATTCACTGGGAACCCCTTCTTCCTCTAATTCAGCGATCAAGGCTTTAACCCTTTTACGACTGCCAATCATGCCAATATAGGAGGCAGGTTGATTAATTACTTTCCGCAGACAAACCTTATCATAACGATGACCCCTTGTAATAATCACAACAAATGTTTGCGGATTGATATTGATCGCATCGATTGCACTTTTGAAATCATTGCATATAACTGTATCAGCGGTGTCAAAGCGAACAGAATTAGCAAATGATGGACGATCGTCGACTACCGTTACCTCATAACCAACGATTTTGGCCATAGTTGCTAGGGGACGTGCAATATGTCCAGCCCCTAATATCAATAATTGGACGATTGTCGTTGGGGGCTCGAGTAACAGTCGGTATACAGCTTTCGTCTCCGATGAGATACAGGGTCTGAATTTGGAATCCAAACTAATTAATAAAGGCTGGCATCTCTTGCCTCCTGTTTCGGCACTCTCTAATGCAATATCATTCAGGACTGCTAACCCAAGATCTCCCACGACGTCTTCGTCATTCTTAATGAATAGCTTTTTCCCTAATAGTCGTTCTTCAGCCGCTTCAATCACAGTTACCAGTATGGGATTATAGTGTCCCTCTAAAGCAGCCACATAATCCTTATTGAGATTTACTTGCTCCACTGAGCTATGAGAACCTATGTAGTCAATAAATAATCCCATGATACCGCCACAAACCATCCCCTCCTCTTGGGCAATGTCCGCGGTCATATTCAAATAATGGATCTTCGGAGTGTGAGATGATAAAACATTTAAAGCCTCTCGCCGGGCTTCGGCCTCACCACATCCTCCGCCAATCGTCCCAATCGTTGTCCCGTCAGCGATGACTAACATTTTAGCCCCAGGGTTACGAGGAACAGACCCCAGAACGCTGGTGACCGTAATCAGGGCTGCCTCTAAGTTTTGATCGTAGACTTTTTTAAGTCCTAGGTATACTTCATTTTCCATTAGCCTTGCCCTCCATTTCAGCCTTCCAAATATCATGTAAAGGTATCATCATTATTTCTTCTATCTTTGTTTGTATTCGTTCGGCATTACTCAAGCGCTGCCTGATCTTTCCTGTCACCTCTTGATCGTCCTTGTGCTGCTCCAAGGGACCTGCAAATCTGTCCTGAAGCGAAACGATCCGGTCTCCAATGACAAGTTTATCTGCCAGATACACGATTTCTTTTTCTGCTAAGGGCCGATCAGAGTTTAGGCAAATGTCCGTGTGAGCGGCAACAATCTCCGCAACCTCTGGATAATTCACTAACATTTCGGCTCCGAGCTGTGCGTGGTGGGGGTTACCTTTTGCTAAGTCATGTAACAGGGCGGCCGCCCTTATTAACTCGAGGTTGATCTGACAGCCAGACCTAGCTAAAGAGCCACCGATTGCATTACTTAACTGAGCAACGCGTTTGCAGTGATTAATCACCTTTTCAGGAAGGTTAGCCTTATTTATGAGAGCATAACACTGTTCATCTGTTGGGATCTGGGTATCAGTATCGCCACAGTACTTTAGCACTTGCTGATAGTCCTCTGGAGTATCCATGTCCAGCAAGATACCCGGGTCATCAACTTTAACATTTACGGCGTCATGTTCGTACTTTTCTAAAAAAGCTCGCATTCCACCGGGTTTGTCCCATGTCAATACTTCGGTCACATAGTTGCACGAAATTAAGGGCGGATGTCCCCTCATTCCTTGATAGGTCGGATAAACAATACCAAATTCAGTTGAGAAGAACGTGTTTCGGAGCCTTTCCACCGTATTCAAACTAACGATGGGATTATCGACAGGTAATAGAAAGAAACCTTCCATCTCCGATGATAGACTAGCAACCCCAGCGGTAATTGATGAAAACATCCCTTCGGAATAATTGGCATTGACTATGGCCTTGACTCCTAATCTATCTATTGTCGGAAATAAGTCGTTCGCGCGGTGTCCGACGACTACCCGGACATCACTAATACCTGCATCAAGAAAACTGTGGACAGCCTTCTCCAGCACGGTACTCCCACCTAGAGACAAGAGTGGTTTAAAACTCTTCATGCGAGAGGAGTATCCTGCGGCGACTATGATTGCGGCTAAGATAACATTATCCTTTTTTTCGACGCCAAGAATTTAGACACTCCCTCTCTTGTCTTGAATTTGTCTTTTAGCGGTACCTTTTTGGGATACTACTTCAGCACTTGTTGCATAATGGGGAAACACCTTCAGTGTTCCGTTTTGTCTAGCATTCCTTACAACAGGGATTTTGTCTAGTGCCGTGAGAACTAGGCTTTCTGTATCCAATGACACCAGTCCCTTAACCTGAATATCAAGCCGCAACTGAAGTTCTTGCCTATCCCCTGTTAGCGTTAGCTGAAAATCCAAAACATTGTTAAGCGCAAACAGAACTTCATCGAAGTCGGCCATCGTCAGGTAATCAACCTCGGTCAGGTAAACTCGGTCTCTGGACTTGATCAGTTCCAATCGCTTTAATATCGTATTGCACGCACAAGTGCCTGGTATGAACCTGGACTGGTCGCCGGTGCGATAACGAATTAAAGGCATTGCCGATCGGGTCAGTGTCGTAAACACGACTTCACCGAGTTGTCCATCCACCACGGGCAAACCTGAACTGGAATCAATGATCTCGATATAGAGATCGGCTTCTCTGAGGTGGTAACCACAGAAGCCTTCACATTCAAGTCCGACGCCTAAACCCATCTCCGTCATGCCATAGTGATTAAAGACCTTACATCCCCAGGCCCTTTCAAGTTCTTGCACAATTGCTAAGGGGACATAATCTGTACTCAATAAAACACTTTTCAAACTCAAAGGAAACGTAAAGCCCTGAGAATCTTTATATCTAACTAAGCTCAATACTTGAGTGGGTATCCCAACTAAAACGTTAATATTATCCTGTTTAATTTGCTCAAGGGTTGCCTCCGGGTTAGTAACTAGACCGTGGACAATTCCGATTACACCGGCTCGTGCTAAACCTATTCTCAGTAAATCCCCGACACTTCCCGGTATGTCCCCTGGCAATAAAATTAAGACTCTGTCTTGAGCTTTAACTAAGGTTAACATTGCATGATGGAAGAAATCAATCGTTAACTCTTGATCCGCCTCCGTAAAGAATAGACGTTTCGGTTTTCCCGTTGTGCCTGAGCTCTGTAGAGTCACGATCCTGTTGATATCATTTTGGGAAACACACAAGAAATCCAAAGGATTCTCTTTTAAATCTTCGGGCGTGGTAAAGGGCAATTTGTTCATGTCCTGAAAACTGTCTATCTTGCAATCGAGTCCTGCAAACAAACGTCCATAGAAACGGCTGTTAGTGTTTACCCAGTCGAGCGTTTCCTGCAGTTTGACCAACTGGTAGTCCTCGATTTGAATTCGGGTTAAGGCTCCTGAGCTGTCTCCACAAATTTTATGCTTCATCCAAGGCTCAAGTGAGGTGGTTTTAATAGCCAAGCCCTATATCCCCCTCCGATAAATTGAGTGCCCATTCTTATTAGTAAGGTTATAAGCACAAAAAGGAATTAACTTACCTTCAGGGCTGACCACATGAATACAACAATTCTTTAGTCTATTGATGTCGACATTCCACACGTCTTGAAAGGCCATACCGCTGATTGAAAAAGCATAGATTTTTAACTGTTGGATCAGATTATCCCAAGAGTTCGTGGTCGGAGACTGAATGGCTAACTTGTCTATTCCTGACCACTGCCGGGCTACATAGGTTCGTGTTTTTCTGGCCAACTCATCCGCTCGTTCTGGTCCAGAACAGCAGGCACTGACCACGGGCTTTAAACTCCCATCAGACTGCCTCGTAAAGCTCCCGCTGAAGGAGCATCGTCCATTGTGGGGTTTCAAATTCTCCGCTTTAATTAAGCCATCCGTCTGTTCCTCGATCGCTTGAATGACTTCCGGTAGGGTAATCCGGTCTTGATCCGTCGGTTCTTGAGGAATTCTTCCGAAATAGCTGACGGGTTGAAAGTGCACACCTCTAATAACTGGATGATTTTCCAACGCGAACTTGATGATTCCTCCGATATTATGAGTATTTACACCTGGTATCAGAGTAGGTACTAACACAACCCCGATTTCATGTTTAGCACAACACTCGATGGCTTTGATCTTAATATCAAGGAGCTTACGCCCCCTGATCGACTGATAAATCTGCTCTTCAGTACCGTCAAATTGTAAGAATACGGAACTTAAGCCCGCTTCTTTCAAACGTCTCATAAAGCTAGGATCTTCCGCCAACCGCAAGCCATTCGTGTTCAGCTGGATGAACTCAAAGCCCATTGAGCTTCCCATCTCCACAATCTCCGGCAGGTCATCTCTGAGGGTTGGCTCACCGCCGGATAACTGGATATTGACCGGGCCACTAGCTTCAAGTACGTTCTTATACCACGTTTCTATCACACCCAATGAAGGTTCGTCAATCTCCGTTCCTGCATTGGCAAAACAAAATCGGCAGTTGAGATTACAACGCTGCGTAACCTCTATTAAGGCCGTACAGGTCGTCTTATAATGGTCTTTACACAAGCCGCAATCAAAGGGACATCCTTTCTCCACGTCTGTAAAACACGCCTTGGGGGGAGTAGGGATCGTAGGCCTAACCCAGGACTCCCATTGGGGACTCCCCCTCCAAAGCAGTGTTCGATAGTCCCCATGTTCAGGGCAACGTTTCAAAAGATAAACGTTTTCTCCCTCAAGTACCCTTTGTGCCGGAATCCTCTTCAAACATTCCGGACACAAACTTTCTGTATTGGAAATCACGCTTTCATCCATACCTTCCATTTACTATTCCTCTCTAACTTAAATTCCTTTCTTACTTGTGGCCCATTCCCTAAAATAACAGGATGCCTAACTTACATCCTTTTTGGCAATCAATTGAAAATAGCCCATCTTCGCTTGCTTAATCGCAGCTTGGGCAAGAATCGGATCAACGGAGCCTGAGCACGAAGAAGACTTAAGCCAGAACTGTGTCATAGAGCCGTGAGTCATGATTAAATCAACGGTGAGTTGGGTTAGTAGATTCGTATGATCACACCAATTGACAATATTAAAGCCATGTCCCACCAGCTTATTAAGCAACTGTTCTTTGGGCAAGGCTCTTCTTATACATGAGTCTAGATTGAGTTCCTGAAGGGGTCTGAGCCCTTCAGGATTTCTAGCGTATACATCGTTGATTACCAACCATCCACCCGGTTTGAGTACCCTGAAAATCTCCTTCAGAGCCTGATCTAGGTCCTCCATAACGGACAATGTACACTCAGCGAACACACCGTCCATGTGGTCACGCGGAAAGGGTAAATCTTCTCCGAGTCCTCGGAACAGGTTTAAGCCCGGATTCTTCTCTTTGCCGATCTCTAACAACCTCTCTGAAGGGTCTAAGCCTATGGCGCAGAGCTGAAAAAAAGAAACTAACCGTTCGACCGTCGCACCGTTACCGCAGCCTACATCTAGGACCCTCGCACCCGGGAGAAAGTCACAATTTTCAACACCCAAATCGGTTAAGAAGAACCCACCTGGTCTTAGCGTATACCCTGTGGCAATGCGTAGGGCGTCGCTCTCATATAATTTAATAACATCATTTTCCACTTTCAATCCACTTCCAAAACTCAGGTTTCTGATCCCTAGCCTCCGACTTCCGACTTCTGATTTCTAACCTCTGTTAATCCTCGTCCTCTGACTCTGGGTCTTCGGAGTAGGTCTCCAAAATCTCTTGCACCTTATTATAAGTTGCTGAGACAATATTACCGCATTGCACAGGATACGCATTGCCAGAGTCCAAGGATTGGTCTAATATCCCATCGCAATCGATACTGCCATGAGTGTTTTCAAACCACTCCATTAATTCATTGATCATGAGGTTAATTCTGACGTGACCGGTCTCGATGGCAGTTCCCTTCCCATAGGTTAAACCAATTAAACATACTCCCCCGGTAAGTGCACCGCAGGTTTTTCCGGACCGTCCAATGCCACCACATAGACCATGCATTGCTTTCACTAAGTCGGGGTTTTCCTTGCCTTGCTCATCTAAACCTAAGATTAATATAATCTGACTACAGCAAAATCCCTGAGTCGCTAATTGAAACATACGAAAAGCATCGACAGCCATCTTGCGCCTCCTCTACTTATCCTCGAGGCTTTGTTCAACCTCGAACATCTTCCCTAAAGCCAAATCCTCCGTAATCAACACAAATCCACAGTTTAGGCATTTTAGCTCCTCTACCTCGAAATCATTGCCTAAGTAGTTTGCTCTGATCGTACCTAGCTTGAGTTCTCCTCCACATTTTCCACACTTCCAAGGAGTTTTCTTCGTCTGTTTTGCTGAATTACTCATGACCATCCTCCAAAATTTCCATCCGGTGGCTATAAACATTTAGCACCACATACCCTTGATCCTGCGGTTGATACTCAACCCAATAGGTTACTTTGAAAGGGCGGAAATGCGCTAAATTATGACCATTGTCCGGATTAATGAATTTTTGTCCTGTCCGCTCAGCAAGTTCGATGACCTGCTGAATATCTTCGATCAGAATGCGTCGATCTTCCATAATTTCCAGAACTCGTTCGTTTAACAAAAGATTGATAGTCCGATACGCCCCTTCCATTTCCTGTGGAGCTTCTTTCCACACCGAATGCAATAACTTCCTTTTCAGTTTTGCCCGGTTCTCGTGCCGGTAGGAAAATCCAACTCTCGGTCTGATGGCAGCCTCTTCAAGGTTCGTTCCAAATATCAGATCTAGTAAATGAAACGTGCGTTTACCCTTGGCCGCAAAATTATCTCTACACATGGCACAGTACGCTACATAGTCTGTTGCGCTTTCACTGATGCGGTCTTCAACGATTTTCTTCCCCAATTCGGGATTAGCAAAGGAAGTCAACCCACCAAAACCACAACACTTGGTTTGTTCTTTGTTGTAGGGCAATTCTTCAACGTCGTAACCCAGCCTCGTTAATATGTGTCGGACAGCATCCTGTATGGCAGGTTCATGTCTCGTAGTACAAGCATCCTGCACAGCCACTTTGCCCCCACTTACGTTCGGCTCTTGAACCGGCAGCTCCAAATCATCCATTAACTCCCATAGAGAGACTAACTCAGGAAACTTTTCTCGGAAGATACTGTGACAGGTGGAACAGGCAACAATGAACTTCGGTTTACCTAAGCTTTCCCATTCCGTTACCAAAGCCTTCAAACTATTTCGGAACATTTCTTGATCGCCAGCCCAATCAGCAGGAGCATTACAGCAGCGCAACATGAGTGCTACTCCGCCAGACAGCTTTTCAGTTAAATATGCGTAAATTTTTTCAACCTGTTCTGGAGACGAGGCGCTTAATTGACAACCGGGAAAGAAAACGTACTTACTAGAATTGTAGCCGGGTTGATGTCTGGTCAAGGCGAATTCATCACTATTGTTAAAAGCCATATCTCTCAGGGCGAAATCATGGGCTGAAGGAGGCATTTTTCCTTTGCTCACCATGCTCTCTCGAGTTGCTTTACAGGTTTTCCCAAGGTCTAGTCCTTGAGGACAAATCGCTCCGCACTGCCCACACAGACTGCAGGAATTAATCATTTTATTTCCTTGGCGTAAACCCATGACGATAGAATCATTATTGTAGATTTGCCTTAAAAAACTTTTAGGATAACTACCGTAGTTCTGCATGAATTTGCAGGCCTTCACGCATTCGAGACATTGACAATTCAGGCACCTGCTAGCTTCCAGAATCGCTTCCTCGGCTGTGTACCCACCAGACTCGTCACTCATTTGCACCGCAGGCAGAGAAGGAATTTTTTCAATATTGACGTATAATTTGGTTTCATACGGACCTTCGGCGTCACGGGAGCCGGTTAGGGAAACACCCTGTAAATATCTATCTATGGAAACTGCAGCCTTACGACCATCAGCAACTGACATAATGGGGGAATCATTACCCACAAGTGATCCTCTAAATATCCCTAGGGTCTGTGTAGCACAGGTAACCGGATCGACATCAGCCTGTTTACCCAAGAGTTCTATTACATCCGTAGATTGGTCTGCAAGGCCAAGATACACTACATTGAATTCTTCTTGAAGTTTGGCTAGATCCTGAAGGGAGATTGCTTTGTTCAATTCTATTTGAATGTTAAGCCGATTTAATACAGACAGTTCCTCGACGATAACCTCTGGGGGTAATTGGTGTTCCGGAAAATCCCACAGGTTTCCCCCGAGGCGATCTGCTTTCTCAAACAGACTAACCTTATATCCTTTTTTAGCCAAGTCATACGCTACAGTTAGACTTCGTAGTCCGGAGCCAACGATTGCAACCGTCTGACTTTTTAGGGGAATTTTAACCGCCTTGACTGTTTTAGCCGGTTGATTTTGCACGCAAAACTTCTCAAGAGCAGAAATAGCGATCGTCGTTCCAACATCTTTGCGTTTACAAACGTCTTCACAGGGATGATCGCAAATCCGGCTAATAATTCCGGGAAAGGGTTGTTTTTTCTGTAGTGTCGCTAAGGCACTTTTCAAGTCTTGTTTTTGAATGTCCAGCATCAATTTTCGAGCATCTAAATGGATTGGACAACCTGCGGTACAGGCTGGGGGATTTTCTTGGATACACTTATCTTCTTCTCTTTTTAGTTCATCCTGTTCCATGAGCAACACTCACTTCCTTAGCTTCCTTAGTTACACTCAATCAGAAAGTCACACTTTAACACTTTCTGACTAAGTGGTATAAACGTTGGAACCTCAACTTCTAAAATTAAACTTACTTAAGATGGAGTTTACACTCCATCTTAAGTTTAGCTGAACCTAACCAGTGGTCTAGCGCCACTTATCTTAACTTCAAGAAGTTAAGATAAGTGGCGGTTAGCCATCGGATCAACCAAGTTTAGGTTCCAATTTTAGGTTCCTGGGCCAAAGTTGAGTAATTATTTCTTAGCCTTAAGGGCTGCAAGTACGACGTCCGGACGAGCAGGTAAATGCGTAATCCGAGCTCCACTTGCATTGTAAATAGCATTAATGATTGAAGCATGAGGGGATGTTAGTGGCAATTCTCCTGAGCCAGCTGCGCCGTAAGGGCCCGCAGGTCTAGGAGTCTCTACATAAAGGAGGTCAATAGTGTCAGGGCAATCTTTGATATACGGCAATCCGCAACCGACCAAATCAGTGTGTTTCTTCAGATCTTCGAAATCTTCGCTCAGAGCTAGACCAAGACCTTGAATTAATCCACCATAGAGTTGTCCGTCTACGACCAGTTTATTAATAATCGTACCTACATCGGCTACCATCGTCATTTTGGCAACATCAGTTTTACCTGTTGTGATGTCGACCTCAACTTCAGACAAGAAAGCACCATACATATAGACAGAGAATGGATTCCCTTGGCCAGTCGTTACATCGCACTCTTTAGCAGGAGCGGTCCATGAACCTTCGAAGTATACTGGTAACTTTTCAGCGACCATCTCTTGATAGGTACGGAAGGATCCATCAGCTTTGGCGATGCCTTTCAATAATAACTCGCAAGCAACCCGAGTGGCATTACCGCACATAACATTAGAACGACTTCCGCCAGCAGGACCACTGTTAGGGGTTATTGCCATATCACACATAACAAGTTTAATATCTTCAGGTTTAATTCCCAACGGACGTAACGTTTGATGAGCAATCGTTAATGTTCCGATGTCCGCGCCTTGACCATGATCTTCCCATGAAGAGAAAATTGTAACGCCAGTGGCAGTTAGCTCAGCATTGACAGCAGAACTGTCCGCTCCGTCGAGACCTGAGCCATAGATACCAATGGACATTCCAACTCCACGTTTCTTATCTGGACCTGATGCTGGCAGTTTAGCCCATGCTTGTGCTTTTTCATAGGCAGGTTTAAGTTTATCCATGATGTCAACCATGCAGTAAACTTCTGGTTCGCAACCGGTCGGCGTGGTGTCGCCAGGTCTGTAAACGTTTTTATAACGCAGTTCAAATGGATCCATGCCAAGTTTTTCAGCGAGTTCATCCATCAAAACTTCGGACGCGAAGGTACTTTGAGGAGATCCATAACCCCTGAAAGCAGAACCCCAAGCGTGGTTTGTACATACTGTACGTCCTTCACCACGAATATTCGGGATGTTGTAACCGCAACCGATGAACTGGGTGCCACGCATAGTGAGCAAATCACCAAATTCAGAATATGGACCGTGGTCTACTGTCCAGTCAGATTCCATAGCCGTTAATTTACCTTCTTTAGTAGCCCCAAATTTAAGGTCAATAAAGAACGGCGAACGTTTTCCAGTGTAAGTCGTTTGTTGGAAATAGTCAAACTCGAGGTAAACAGGTCTTTTGGTAGCTACTGCCGCAACCCCTAATAAGGCTTCAATGGTTGGGCTGAACTTATAACCAAAGGTGCCGCCGGTTGGGAGTTGTACCAAGATCAGATTTTCTGGTTCAATACCAATCCCTGCAGCAATCATATACATGTGGAGATGAATGGCAATAGACTTGGAATGAATGACCAATTTACCATCTTCGTTGTAGAAGGCATATCCGACATCGGGCTCAAGCGGCAGATGAGGTTGACGTCCAACATAGAAGCTATCTTCAACGACGACATCAGCTGCTTGCATTAGAGGTGCTGTCTCTGCGCCTTTAACAATTTGGGTTTCGAAATAAATGTTTGGTGTTCCTGGATGAATTTCAATGGCGTCATCTGCCATAGCGGCAGGAGCGCTCATATATTCCGGCAGTAATTCGAGCTCCACCTTTACTTTATCAGCGGCAGCCTGAGCATTTGCAGCAGTATCAGCAGCAACAATGGCTATTGCATCACCAAATTGGAATATTTTCTTCTCACAGAGAATCGGACGATCCCAGCCATCCCCTTTATTTGTTGGGAAGGTAATCAAACCAGTAATTTGGTTTTTACCGACGACATCCTTATAAGTGATAATTTTAAAGACACCAGGCATTTTTTCAGCCTCAGATGTATCGATAGAAAGAATATTTGCATGAGAAACTTTAGCTTGTACCAATTTCAGTTGCAGAGTTTCTTCAGGCATTTTGAGTCCTGCATCAGCGCCGAATTCCCATGTACCGGTAACTTTAGCCATAGCCGATGGCCGAATGTATTCGGTACCAAGGATACTGCCATCAGCCGGTAATTTTGCGAATAGATCTTCAGCTTTAACCTCGCCACGCATTAAGCGAGCCGCATCCATGACTGCGTCAACTAAAGGCTTGTACCCTGTGCAACGGCAAGCATTTCTGTGTTTTTGGAACCATTCCCGGACATCTTCTCTTGTAGCATTGATATTTTCTTCTAACAGTTGTTTGGCTGAAACAATGAATCCTGGACTACAGAAACCACATTGAGCAGCTCCATGAATCATCCAAGTTAGTTGTAACGGATGTAAATGTTTCTCGGTGCCAACACCTTCAATGGTGGTGATTTGAGCTCCCTCGGCAACCCGTTTCATTTTCGTAACGCAAGAGCGGATAACTTTTCCATCCATAATGACGGAACATACGCCGCATTGAGCTTTTCCACACCCTACTTTAGTTCCAGTTAAGTGCAGTTGCCCACGCAACGCATTTGCTAGAGTAACTTCTCCATCGACGAGTATTTGTTGGGGTAGACCGTTAATGATCAGATTTTTCTTAATCAATCTTTTTCTCTCCTTTTTGATCAGATCCATTCCTGCTTTTGTCTAAAGAAATATTCGCCACCAGTAAAGCAATTTTCCCACCCATACATCTGATGAACAACTGACAAATCTGTTCCTCTCATTCTTTTTGCATTTGCCTGCAGTTTCTTTAATTTGGTTTGGTTCAATTTGATATAATTTGCTTTACATGGTTTGGCTAATATTATATGCAATAATAATGCCAATAATTCAAGCTATTCAATTATTGACATTATTACTCTGTTTTCAGACTTAAACAGGTTTTCGAGTTTTTTGAATATTTATGTCGAAATTTGTACTTAAATTTATTTTATGCACTCATAATATTATGAAAATAATTCATTTCTTGACCTGCTGTTAAGAATACGGTACCATGCAAGAGGAACAGATTGTTTTCCCCCCCTCAGTCTGCCCATGAACCTCAGACAGTTTCACTCCCACACAGGGTGTGTTTAAGATTGAACACGCCTTCCATGATGTATTGGAGGCTATCAATATGGAAAAAATTAAAGTGCAGGATTCTGTTGGTGCTATTCTTATCCATGACATGACGCAAATTATTCTCGGTGAAATTAAAGGTCCCCGTTTTCGCAAGGGACACGAAGTTCGGGAAGAGGATATACCAATTCTCCTAAGCATGGGGAAGGAACATATTTTCGTATGGGATCAAACTCCTGGCCTCATACATGAGAATGAGGCTGCCGAACGTCTTGCCCTAGCGGTGTCCGATTCAGGGCTGATCCTTGACGATCCTAAAGAAGGAAAGGTCACATTGACCGCCGCCTATGACGGACTACTTTATGTCTCTGAAGAGGGTCTTTTGGCCTTAAATACGTTAGAATACATCATCATCGCCACACTTCACAATCATCGCCCTGTTAAAAAGGGTGATAAAGTCGCAGGAACTCGCGTTGTTCCCTTGATGATCGAAGAAGCAGTGATCCTCGAAGCAGAACGAATTAGCCAGACCTTTTCAAATCCTATTCTGGAAGTGCGCCCGCTAAAGCCC
Source organism: Desulfosporosinus sp. (assembly GCA_036569365.1). GTDB lineage: Bacteria > Bacillota > Desulfitobacteriia > Desulfitobacteriales > Desulfitobacteriaceae > Desulfosporosinus. Next base: position 16,427 of record DATCQU010000069.1, read on the forward strand.
TTAAAGGTTGGCATCGTCACAACGGGAAGTGAAGTCTTTCTAGGACGGATCCAAGATAAGTTTGGCCCCGTTCTGCGCGCAAAAGTTGAAGCCTGGGGCTCTGTGGTCCTAAGTCAAACGTTTGCCAGTGATGATGTGCCTCTGATCCAACGATGCATTCAAAACCATCTAGATCAAGGGGCAGAAATGATCTTAGTCAGTGGTGGTATGTCCGTTGATCCGGATGATGTGACCCCCACTGCCATTAAAGAAATGGGTGCTGAGCTCATCACTTACGGTGCGCCTGTTTTACCTGGAGCCATGTTTTTACTAGCCTACATTGGGGATGTTCCGATTATGGGCTTACCCGGGTGCGTCATGTATTCCAAGACCACCGCCTTTGATTTATTCGCTCCACGGATACTTACTGGAGAACGACTGTCGCGCCTTGATATTGTCAAACTAGGACTGGGTGGCCTTTGTCTTGACTGCCCCGTCTGCACTTATCCGAGTTGTTCTTTCGGCAAATAGAGGGCGCGATGCATCGTGCAACTACGCCGCATATCAATACACGCCCATGCCGGGCGCACCGCAAAAAGCACCTTCCCCAGTTCTGGGGAGGTGCTTTTCTAATTGTATTATTTAACGCGTAGGGGCACGATACATCGTCATCGTGCCCCTACTGGAATATGCCCGTATTAAACGTAAATTACCCCCGTCTCGCGGACATCATACCCGCCAAGTGCAAGAACATCCTCCTGAAACGCTTTACTTTGGATGACCGCAATCATGGCTTTCATGCGGGGTTCGTCAAGATATTCCTGAGGAATCGCAAGATCATACCGTTCTTCCCCAACTAAAATATAATCCAAACCTAGAGCTTCTGCAGCGCTTTGAATACCCAGTCCAACATCGGCTGTTCCCGAGGCAACCGCCACAGCGACAGCTAAATGGGTAAATTCCTCCCGATCGTAACCCGAGATTTGTTCTTTATTTAGACCCTGCTTCTGGAGCAAATAATCTAAAAGCACCCGCGTACCGGAGCCGCCCTGACGATTCATAAAGCGAATTCCAGGCTTGACTAAATCCGCGAGAGTCTTAATATTCAGTGGGTTTCCCTTGGGCACAATCAGGACTTGGTTTCTGTAAACCAAATTCATCAAAGTGACTTCTCTCCCGGGCAAAAAGCGTTGTAAATACGAACGATTGTACTCCCCCGTCGCCGGATCGAGCAAGTGAATCCCAGCAAAATGAGCTTCCCCTTTGCGCAGTGACAAAATCCCTGCTAAGCTGCCTACATGAGCAGAAGCAATGCCCCCATGCCCACCCCTTGCCTTCATATGGCTACTTAAAACATCCAAGGTCAGATCATGCGACCCAATACATACTAGAGTTTCTTCTAACTCCGAAATAGGTCGTAACAGTTCAACTGGAACTGTTTCTCCCTCATGGAATCCCTCCTGTAAGCGAGGTACTCGCAGCATCCCATCGGCTCTGACCAAACTCATCGTCACCCCTGCACCTCTACTCAAAGGAGCAGCAACCCAGCGCTCTCCGACTTTTCCCACTTTAACTCGAACAAACTCTTCACTGCCTAACGAGGAAAAGACTTTCTTGCTTATGACGGCATCCAGCGTAAGGGGTGTATCTTTCGTTAAACCCTGAAGGTTCTTGACCCAAGGCTCTAAGAACAAGTGTGCCGTCAGATAGCAGGACACCGGATAGCCAGGGATTCCGATGGTGGGCTTTCCTTGAACCTCCCCCAATGCAACGGGTTTACCTGGTTTTATCGCTACTCCATGTAGGTAAAGTGTTCCGTGCTTTTCGATCATTTGAGACGTATAGTCATCCCGTCCTTGGGAGGATCCGGCAATGATGACCAGAATATCTTGAGAGCCGGCCATCTGGAGAATCGCTTCTTCTAACAGCTTAGGCTGATCCGGCGTAATCGGCCAAATCGTCGGAGATCCACCCCATTCTTCAACTAACGATGCCAGGACCGTAGAGTTGCTATCCACAATATCCCCCACTTGAAGGATGGCTTCCGGAGGGCGAATTTCATCACCTGTCGGCAAAATACCCACACGCGGCTTACACCGAACCTCAACTTCCAGAACCCCCGCGGCCAGTAACGCCCCTTGATCTTGGGGGCGAATAAGATGATGAATTGGGAGAAGCACTTCCCCTTCAACGATGTCCTCCCCTACTGGACGGACATGACTCCAGGGTACCACAGGCGCTTGGAGCAAGATTCCACGTGCACCCGATTCCAAGACTTCTTCCAGCATGACGACCGCGTCCATTCCCTCAGGGACAGGATCCCCAGTATCGACTTGAATCGCTTGTACTCCGAGTTCCAACCAACGAGGCTCTCGCTCAGTAATTCCAAAGGTATCCTTGGCCCGAATCGCATATCCATCCATCGCAGAAGCAGCGAAATGCGGCGAACTTCTTTTGGCTCGAATGATCGATCCGGTGATCCTATGGAGCGTTAAACGCAGATCTACAAACTCATTTTTTGCAAGACAGCGGTCAGCAAGCTTATCCATCATCAAAGACAGGCCTTCTTGCCAAGCTTTGTTTTTAAGATATATTTGGCGTTCCACGTTTCCTTTGCCTCCCCATTTCCAACAGTTATCCAGTGGCTAAGCACCACATATGACTTATATTAACGCAAAAGCCGAAAAAATACCTCTTTGCCAGCTTCAATGCCCTCAGTATCTAAGCGAATGTGCACTAAAGCATCTGCCAGTACCATCGTGCGAATTAAGCCGGATTTACCACGAATCGGTTCAACTTTCCAATCGTCACCGTCAGCAATCAGTCTTACCCGCACAAACTCCTCCCGACCACTTCCGGAATGCAAATTCTGGGTGAGCGTTCCTTTCGGTAGCGGGTCCACTATCGGGTGTACGACAGACGCATCTAACCATGGTCGAACGATTGTATCGAAAACGACCATCGCAGAGGCAGGATGTCCAGGAAGTCCGAAAATAAGCTTACCATCCACGACTCCACCGATCGTAGGCTTACCAGGTCGAAGAGCTAAACCGTGAAAGAGCAGTCCAGGCTCTCCGAGCTCGCTAATAAGCTGCGCAGATAGATCGCGTGAACCTACAGAACTCCCACCGGAAAGTAAGACGATATCATTTTCCTTTAACATTGTTTTAAGTACTGAACGGAGTTCCTCCAAATCATCGTTTACAATGCCGTAATGACGAGCATCGGCACCACTCGCCAGAGCCTGACCAAGTAAAGTATAGCCGTTAATATCCCTCGACTGGGCGGCTAACGGTTCTTGTTCTGGCGGAATAATTTCATCTCCTGTCGAAAGAATCCCTACTCGGAAACGCGGCAATACAGGGACATGTATTAGTCCAATAGAAGCCAGGAGCCCCATTTCCTGAGCTCTAATTCGTGTGAATTTAGGAAGAATAACTTCGCCTTCAGCCAGGTCCTCTCCAATATCTATGAGATTTTCTCCCGGTGCAACAGCCTTAGTTACGCCATAGAGTTCCTCTCCAAAATGTTCGAGATGTTCAACCATGACCACGGCATCGGCTCCCTCAGGAAGCATACCACCGGTAGGCATTAAGATACCGGTACCCTTCTCCAATGGTTCCGTCGGAGCTATGCCCATCCGTACTTCCCCATGACATTGAACCAACGCAGGCATACTTTCACTGGCTCCAAACGTATCTGCAGCGCGAACGGCCATCCCATCCATCGTGGATTTACGAAAATGCGGCACAGCGCAGGTCGCCGGGATGTCCTGGGTAACAATACGTCCCAGCGAATCAGCCAAAGGAATCTTTTCAACGCGCTGATAAAATGAGAGAACATAGGGTTTTAATGAATCGATCGCCTCAGCCAACGTTTTGACCTTAAATAATTCACTACTGCTTCCCATGTTCCATTACACCTTTCGTGATCATCTTTATATTAGGCACATCCAAGAAACTATGCCTTACTGGATTTCAAATCGTTCAAACTCCATACTCAACAGGTCCACTTGTAACCAAGCATGGCGCAAGGAAGGCATTCGCCCGACAAGTAATTTCACAGCCTCAGCGACACTTAGGCTTGCCAAAACGGCAGGAGTAAACGCAGGATTTCCCCACGCGCTCTCTACGCCTCGTTCGCCGTGCCCAAATAATCGTGAGACACTGTAATCTCCCGGCAAACTTACCCCCAACTGACCAAACCAGCCTGCTATACTTGCATAAACCAACGGTAGATCCATTTGGTGACAGACCCGCTCCAACATAACACGCGTGTCCCTCGTATCAAGTGCATCACATACCAGATCGACTTCGCGCAACATTTGAGGTGCCTTATCCTCCTCAAACCAGCCTCTAACTGCTTCAACCTGCACCTCAGAATTCACACTTCTCAGTCTTTCCTGTGCGGCTTCTACTTTCCACTGCCCGATATTGAGTTCTGTAGCCATAATCTGGCGGTTAAGATTGCTAACTTCGAAACGATCACCGTCAAAAAGCACTAAGCGGCCGACACCGATTCGCGCAAGTTGTTCCGCGATATAGCCCCCAAGTCCACCACACCCCACGATTGCAACACAAGAATTAGCCAGCTTGAGCTGGTCTTCATCAGACAACGTTTTCTTATTCCGCGCATATCGACCTTCGAATTTCATTTAGCCCCCTCCTACAGGTGGAAAGATTGCAAGGGTATCTCCATCATTCAACACAGTATGTTCGTTAGCATCCTTCCCATTTCGAAGGCAGATGGCAATTTCCTCAGGTGTAATGTTCAGCGGTTGAATGACATCAAGCACCGAAGTTCCTTCTGGAAGTTCCATCTCCTCAACCTTAAACCGGCCATCCCGAAACGTCGCGAATAATTTTATGGTCACACGCACTCCGGTCCCTCCTTTCCTATGTTCGATTGCTGACCCCTCTAGGACCCGCTTGTTACTTAACTATGGGATAAGTGACGGTAAGCCCCTTGATAAGTTTATACTGTTAGAATTAAGACGTCTTAGTTCTAAGTTTACTATATCTGTCGGCTTACCGCCACTTAGACTCCCACTTTTGAATTTAAAGATAAGTGGCGCTCAACCCATGGATCCGTTCAACTGATACTTGATGAAGTTCGGAACTTAATCATAGTAGGCTTTATAGATGCCAGGATACTTTGAAGGGGGGACCCATAAAGGTCCCCCATCCATAACTACATTTTTATTTTTCCAAGTTTTCTATAGGTTATACTTAGTCCTATATTCCTAGTTTTGCAAGAGTTTCTGTTGTTGGTACGCCAGCTGTATCCCATCCACGCTCAACATAGTAAGCAGGTAGAAGTTCTGGTAATCTGTGTACGCTTCCTTTAGAAGGTCCTGATGGAATTCCATCCTCTAACAAACGTTTAGGAAGTGTGTCATCAGCAGTGGTCATGCCAATAGCGAGGTTTTGTAAACGCTCAACGTTCCAAATCCGGTCTCCACATTCCAAGAGTTCAGCATCCGTATAATTAAAGCCAGTCACTGCGTTAACGATCGCGGTGTAGTCAGATAGACCTAATGCGAAAGAAGTGAACAAGCACATTCCGATGGAGTCAATAACAGCCGTTAGATCTTGGAAGATCTTAACCCATGTTGTTTTTCCTTCGAGCGAATCTTTATCCAGTTTTTGTGGGAGGCCGATGATTTCAGGAGAAACCATGTACCCACGAACGTGACAACCACCACGGTTACTGGTAGCATATTGGAGACCATGACCTTGGATACCACGAGGATCATAGGCAGGGATATCAAGTTTCTTAACAGTCATAGCCAGTTCTGTGTGACCATACATTTCAGCTAAGCGATATGAACCTTGAGCCAATTTAGCTCCAAATCCTTCGCTGAGACCCATTTTACGAGTCCATTCTACCATGCCTTTGCCATTTCCGAACTCTAGTGGAATCCCTTCGAGTTCTTCTGGCTTAATATATCCGCGTTGAACCAGTTCCATAGCTGTTGCAATAGTACAACCAGCTGAAATCGAATCCATTCCTAATTTGTTGCATAAGTCATTGGCTGCATGAATCGCATCATAGTCGTGGTTGCCACAGTCAGCACCAAAGCACCATACTGCTTCATACTCAGGACCAGCGCCTTCGCCGCCTTCCCATTTGCTATAACGACCGCAAGCGATCGGACAACGATAGCAAGCATCTTTTTTGATCAAGTGATTTGCGGTCATGGTCTCTCCACTGATTTTATCAGCATCAGGATCATACGAGTCTTGGAAGTTATTAACCGGGAAGATACCGCTTTCATTAATGATGTTAACCAGAACAGCAGTACCGTAAGTAGGAAGTCCTGCTCCTGTAACGCCATTCTCCTTAATTTTGCCCAAAGCCGCGCTCAAGATTGTTTTCATTTCGTCAGGATTGGCATTTGCGACTTTTCCTGTTCCACGAACAACAATTGCCTTGAGGTTCTTGGATCCCATAACAGCACCCACACCACTACGACCTGCAGCGCGATAGAGGTCATTCATGATGGATGCATTCAGAGAAAGCTTTTCACCAGCGGGACCAATGGTTAAGACTTTGGCTTTGTCATCCCCAAATTCAGCCTTGATAGCTTCAGTTGTGGCATAGACATCCTTACCCCAAAGAGCAGCAGCATCCTTGATTTCCACTTTGTCGTCGGTAATGGCAATATACACAGGCTTAGCTGCCTTACCTTCCAAAATAACCATATCATAACCGGCAAACTTCAGCTGTGCTCCCCAATATCCGCCTGAGTTCGAAGAGGCGATAACTCCATTGAGCGGAGATTTTGTAACAACCATAAAGCGACCGGACGTTGGAGCGTTCGTTCCAGTGAGTGCTCCGGTAGCAATATACATTGTGTTTGCAGGAGAAAGCGCATCTACATTTGCATCGACCTCGTCAGCAAACATTTTCCCAGCAAGTCCACGACCACTTAAATATTTCTTTGCAAGTTCCATGTTTAAAGGTTCAGTAGCAATTTTTCCCTCTGTTAAATTAATGCGCAAAACTTTTCCGGTATACCCACCCATGAATCTTCCTCCTTGTTTCTATCTTATTTTTATTCCGCTAAAACATTTCCTTCAGGGACTAAAATGAACTCCACTCACCCTAAAGCAAGTCTCAAAATCTTATATAGCAATTATCATGCCAGTTATCTTAACTCAGAAATAAAACTTAATTTTCTCAGTAATCTGAAATTACCAAATTAGAACAAATTAGAACAAATTATAACAAACAAAATATTACACCATAAATGATTGTGATCACATTCACAATAAACACTCTAATCGTTTCTAATCTATAATGCTCCTAATTTGACCACTTTGTCTTTTGCTTTTGTTCCATCATTGAACACTTTTTATAGTAAAATTCTTTCGAGACTGTTGTTTGATTGAAATAGGTATGATATTCTGTGCATAGTGAGGACAGACATACTCTATGCTTAGATAGGGAAATGAAAAAAATGAGAAAGGGAAAGCGATGTATGGATAACCATTGGAAGCGTTTTATTAATGGAGAGAGCGTTGAATCTGAAGTAACTCCTGCCATCTATCGGTCTTGGCAGAGAAGCATAGAATACCAGGTGGACCCGACACTTTCGAACCAAGAAATTCTTACGACTCAACTTTTTAACGAGCGCAAAGAGAGTCAAACACCCCTGATCCGAGCAAGCGCACCCGTTTTACCTTACATTTTCAATCTACTTGGGAGCACCGATTATACCGTTTTACTAGCTGACAAAGATGGCTTCATTATCGAAGCCATGGGCGACTCACCGTTTATGAGTAAAGCGCAATCGGTCAATTTAAGCCCCGGCGCATGGTGGAGTGAAGAAGTTCGCGGCACCAATGCCATTGGAACAGTTCTACGTAATAATGCCCCCCTCACCGTATTTGGCTGGGAACATTTTGTTCATCAGAATCACTTTATGGCTTGTTGGGCTGCTCCGATTCATGACAGCCAGGGTGTCCCTATTGGCGTTTTGGATATCAGTGGGGCCGCTACTATTCCAACTCAAAAGATTTTAACCATAGCCATGATGGGCGCAAGTATGATCGAGAAAAACTTGCAACTATTTGACTTAGAGGGTCAGCTAAAATTTTACCAAGAAGGCTTCAAGTTAGCCTCCTCACTTCTTCAACAAGGCTTTCTCGCCATTGACGGCGACGGTATTATTACCGGCATTAATCCTCTCGGCGCTGCGCTGCTTGGTCGTCGTCAAGAAAACATTATCGGTCAACCAGCCAGGGACATCTTTACGACCCCAAAAGGTTGGAAGTTAAATGGGCACACTCTGGATCTGCAGCTAAAAGAAAGTTCAGGAGAAGAAATTTCCTCGCACTTGACGCGCGTTGTCGATAAAGCTGGACAATCGCTGGGTGCCGTTGGAACTCTTCAAGTCACAAGAGACACCTCCTCAGCCAGCTCATTATGGATTGGGCATAGTCTGCCTACCAAGCGGATTCTGGAACGAGCCTCAAAAGTAGCCGCAACACACTCTTCCGTACTCATCCACGGGGAAAGCGGGACCGGAAAAGAAATCATTGCCCAAGCAATCCATCAACTCAGTCCCCGGAACGAAGGTCCCTTTGTCGCTTTAAACTGTGCTTCACTCCCCGCATCACTGGTTGAGAGTGAGTTATTCGGATACGTGGATGGTGCCTTTACTGGAGCACGCCGCGGCGGGAAACCAGGGAAATTCGAATTAGCGAATAAAGGGACGATTTTCCTAGATGAAATTGGAGATATGCCCTTAAATGTACAAGTTGCACTCCTTCGGGTGCTCCAAGAAAAGGAAGTTTCCCGTATTGGCGATACAAAAGCCGTCAAAATAGACGTTCGGGTCATAGCAGCATCACACAAAAACCTCTCTGACCTTGTTGCAGCTGAACGCTTCCGCTTAGATTTATTCTATCGTCTGAAGGTCGTCACCCTGGAATTACCTCCACTACGCGAACGTCCAGAAGACATTCGAGATTTGGTTCCCCATTTTATTCGCAAGGCTTGTGAATCTTTAGGCAGGCCTATTTTAGGAATAGAAGAGGATGTTTATACTCAATTATTTTCTAATCGCTGGCCCGGCAACGTCCGGGAACTAGAGAACTGCATCGAGAGTATGGTGGCCTTATCGGAAGGTAGCGTTTTAACCGTTGCAGACTTACCTGATGAACTTCATACAACCGTCGAAAAACCCGAGCCTTTACTCAACCAGCAGGCTAAGCATACGATCCTCTATGCGCTTACCCAAACTAAAGGGAAAATTGCGCCTGCTGCTAAGCTTCTGGGAATTGGACGAAATACACTCTACCGTAAGATAAAAGACCTAGATATTAAGCTATAAATTGTCTCTTCTGAAAAAGCCGTTCTAGCTTACGAATCAAACTATTGGAGGAAATCGAACTTGAACGATGAACCTTTACAAACTATTCTTGACTGCATGCCTCCAAATCCGGGGTCATCCAACATACAACCGATTCAAACCGCCCATCGCCTCAAACTTGCGGAATTTTGGGAGATCAACGCAGGCTCGAAAATTTTAGAAATAGGCTGTGGACAAGGAGATACCACTGCCGTGTTGGCCTATATGGTCGGAGAGAAGGGGTTCGTACATGGTGTTGATATTGCACCTCCAACGTACGGAAGTCCGATAACCGTCGGAGACTCAGCAAAATACTTACAAGCCTCCTCACTGGGTCAGCGTATGATCATGGAGTATGAAGTAGATGTCTCATCACCCGAAACAGATTTTCAGGAACAATCTTTTGATATTATCGTCTTATCGCATTGTAGTTGGTACTTCAAATCGACAGAAGAGCTCAAAGAAGTCTTGAGAAAGACCCGAAAATGGGGAAAGCGCCTTTGTTTTGCTGAGTGGGATCCCCGTATCCAAACGATCGAGCAGTTACCCCATCTTTTAGCTACCCTTATCCAAGCACAGTATGAAGTCTTCAAAGAAAATAGCTCCTCCAATCTACGAACCTTTATTACTCCTAACGATGTCAGAACTATTACCCAAGAAGCTGGCTGGACAATCACCGATGAACAAGTGATTTCCTCACCGAATTTACAGGATGCTCAATGGGAAGTCTCGATGACTTTAATGGACAGTCCTAACCAGATCGCCAAGCTTACTCATTTACCCACAAAACTAAATTCGTTAATTCACTCAGAGCTCGATCTACTGGAGGAGTCTGCTCAAGGCAAGACGCTCCATGCAATGTCCACTTTCACATTTATCGCTCACTAAATAGAACTTAATCCTTTTTATTCTAACGAAAAATCCCTAGAAGCTTCTATTATAGAAGCTTCTAGGGATTTTTCATTTTATCTATAGTATTATTTGATTACCGCCATTGTTCTACTTACTTTACAAGGAAGTTTTTATTCTATCCTCTCATTGCATCGAGTCTCATCTTATCTTATCTTATCTTATCTTTTACCCATAAACTCTAACAAAGCCTTGATCAAATCATCTGGCGAAGGTGGGCAACCTGGAACCTTAATATCTACAGGAAGAGTTCCACCTATCCCTTCTTCACTGGCGTACGCTCCCTTAAATACTCCACCATCGATCGCGCAATCCCCTACCGCCATGACCCATTTCGGGTTGGCCATCGCGTCATAGGTTTCATGAGCCGCCCCCAACAACTGCGTGGAGCCTGTTCCAGTGCACATTAAGAGATCCGCATGACGAGGTGAGGCTACAAAATCAATTCCGAAATGCTGATGATCGTAAAGAGAATTACCTAAGGCCGTCATTTCCCAATCACAGGCATTACAAGAACCACAATCTAGGTGCCGAATCTGAAGAGACTGCCTGAAACTCGCTGGTAAATCGGACGGTATTTGCGATATTAGCGAATCTCCGACTTTTTCAGTGAGACGTCTCATATTGAACTTTCGGAGCACCAACTTCAACATATTATCTCCCCTTTTCGGTTAAGGCACATTCAAGAAATATGCCTAACGGTCACAACAGCTATAGCACAATTCGAAACTCTTATTAATTAATGGGAAATCCGGGACAATATTACCTGGTACAGTGAGAGGTACGGCCGGCCAGTTGGCATAGCTGGCAGATCGAATCCGACAACGGTAGATTTTACCTTCGTCATCCAGCATAAGCCAGATAACATCCGTTCCTCGGGGAGACTCTACACACCCCCAAGCTGGGGTCATTGGTTTAATATTTTTAAGCGTAATGGAACTTGGCTTATCATACCCCCGCCCTTGTCCCTTCATCGCTTCGTGCAGTAATTGATTAAGGAATCGAAAACTATCCCTAGTTTCCTTAACGCGTACCATTAACCTAGCCCAAGCATCGCCCTCGTGCTCAATCATTGATTTTACTTTAAGCTCAGGATAAAAAAGATGAGCATGGAGTTCCCTCCAGTCATTTGAAACGCCTGAAGCGCGCGCAGCCGGCCCTGTAACTCCCATATCAATAGCAGCTTCAGTCATTAATATTCCAGTTGTTACAGCTCTCTGTCTAAAGCCGTCGTGTTCCAGCAGTAAGGGTATCCATTCTTCGAAATCACCGGATAGAACGATTAGTCGGTTCAGAATGGCTTGACTATCCTCTGTCCCCGGTATTGACTTCATCCCCCCTGGTTCGACCATTCCGCGTAAAAATCGATGACCAAAAAATTCCAAATTTAAGCGTTGGAGTTTTTCCTTACATTGTGAACCATTGGCATTACCTAACGCAAAGCCAACTCCCGCACACATATTGCCGATATCTCCCACATGATTGTACACTCGTTCTAATTCTGCAATGATTGTTCTCCATAATAAAACCTGACGAGGAACTTTCAGAGTAGCGAGTTTTTCAACTGCCTCGCAATAAGCAAGAGAGTGACTTACTGTGCATACTCCACAAACCCGTTCTATGATGCGCAAACCTTCTTCAATGCTTTTTCCTTCAAGGAGCTTCTCAATTCCTTTATGCGTAAAGAAAAGTTGGGCTTCTAAGTGAAGTACAGCTTCTCCAAGGGTATAAAAGCGGAAATGCCCAGGCTCAATGATTCCAGCATGAATCGGTCCCACCGGAACCTGAAAGATTCCATCTCCATGCATTTCAGGAAACACTAAAGGAGCCCGTGTAAACTCCTTGGTTTCTTCCCCCGCTTCGTAATCCTTCCGTAAGGGATGGAATCCTTTCGGCCAACCCGGATGTAGGACCAACGAGCGAGGGTCAGGATGTCCGACGGCAACCAGACCGAAGAGATCTTGGGCTTCTCGCTCTGACCAGTTCAGTGCCGGAAATATTAAGGCAAGCGTTGGAAATTCGTCTTTAATTCCTTTAGCGACTAGAGTCAGTGAAAAATCCTTGCCTGGAAAATGGAGCACCAAGTAAAGACAGAATCCACGCCCTATCTGGCGTTCATCATTCACGACATGTGTTAACCAGATAGGACGCGGTCGCAGTTCTAAGCAGTAGGTCAATATATCCGGAAGATCACGGGGAGCAGCGTCAACGATTCCCTCTTGTTTCTCCCACTTTACAATCTCGATTCCTGGATAACCCTGTAAATACTCCCTTAAGCCTAGCATCCTAAACTCCTCCCAATATCACTTTAACGACTTGATTTAGTGCCTCATTGAGGCCGTGAGGAATGAACAAGCCTAAGAAAAGGACTACCAGAAGAGGAATTGCAAGGATCAGGGTACTTACACTCTCTCCAGCGTGATACCGTCCACTTGGCTTCCCATAAAGCATCTGGAGGAAATGATAGAGAAACCCCGCAAAGATCACTGTTAAAAATAAAATGGTTAAAAAGCCCAGTACCGGATGATCCGTTCTATACAGACCCGATAAGATTATTAACTCTGAACGAAACGTTCCAAAAGGGGGGGTTCCCGTAATTCCTAATAGTCCTAAAACCATGACCATTCCAGTGAAGGGCCAAGCTTTGAAGATTCCTCGAATTCTAGGAATTTGCCTCGTTCCAGTTTTTTGAACCAAGCTTCCTATAATTACAAATAGATTTGCCTTAGTTAGGGAATGAAGCAAGAGATGCAAGGATGCCCCCCAGACTGCTTCTCGAGTTCCTAGTCCAAAACCTAAAGCTAAGATTCCCATGTGTTCAACACTCGAATAGGCCAATAATCGTTTGATATCTTTTTGCAATAAGATAAACCCTACCATCAGTGCCAACGATAGAAATCCGAAGCTCATCAGCATTGTACCTACGAAATCCGGACCCAACGTGGTCAGACGAGCTAAACTGTACCAGCGCAAAATAGCATAGAGAGCACAGTTAAGTAACACTGCGGATAACAAAGCACTGATCGGTGAAGGGGCTTGACTATGAGCATCAGGAAGCCAAGCATGCATCGGAGCAAAGCCCACCTTTGCCCCATATCCAACGACCGCAAACAAGACGCCTAGGCGAACTAAGTTCGGATCTAATAGATTGGCTACTTTTGGAAGCATTCGCCAATCAAGAGCTGTTAAACTCTGACCCAAGAGCGGTGTTGCAGCCGCGAAGAGCAGCATTGTCCCCAACAAGGCGAAACTGATCCCTACAGTGCATAAGATGACATATTTCCAAGCGGCTTCTACGGCCTGCTTGTTTCGATAGAAACCAACTAAGAGCGTTGTGGCTAAGGTTGTCCCCTCGATCCCTACCCAAATGATCCCTAAGTTAGGTGTACTTACCACCAGCAGCATCGTTGCGATAAAGATCCATATCCAGAAGTAGTACCACTTAAGTCTGGTTCGCGGAAATTTCTTCTCACGAACTTCTTCTTCCATATAGCCAAACGAAAATATAATAACATAAACAGCAATAATGATAATGACGCTCAGAAGCAAAGCGCTCAACGCATCCCAATATAAGATGCCTGCGCCGTACTCGTAGGACCCTTGGCTTAACGTTCGACTGACAGTCCATCCTCCACTCAACGTTAAGAAGACGAGAGCCAAGCTGTTCAATAGTTTTAAGTAGGTGTCCTTTGCCGAAATCAGCATTCCCACCGCCGCGATCATAGCCACTGCAATAAACATAGTATACTATCCTTTCAACGACCTCATGCGATCAACATTCAGCGAATTATAATTCTCCAGCATTTGTTTCGACAGAATCACTACAATCACAATCCCAACTAGGATATCGAACATACTTCCCATTTCCACTAACAGTGGCATCCCCTGCGTTAGGAAAAATCCGGCCAGGAATATTCCATTATCGATCAGTAATATTCCCAAAACTTGTACTATCGCGACTTTACGGCTCATCATAAGCAGTAGACCAAAGAAAATCATGGCTAACCCAACGGCTAAACCGTTACGAAACACTGGCTGTGACAGTGACATTAAGGGTTTTGTCACTTCATAAGCGATAAGTGTTAATGCTCCGGCGACAACTAATGAGGAAGTGCGCTTTAAGTATATTTCGCCCACCCACTCTGTCTTTGACTCTCGCAAAACACGTCGTAAAAGTACAGGGATAATCCCAGCCTTACCGATTAACAACAAGACACCGACGACAATAACTTCCAATTCGCGGTTATAAATTCCTTGAACTAAAATAAGCATTGAGACAACAATGGTTTGTAAGGTCCACCAATTCAAAGCTTTCTTCACCCGTGTGCTATAAACAATGATCAGCCCACTGATTAGAAGCACAAACAGTACTAAGTTAAGCCCATTCTCAGAGATGCCTGCCACTTAAATTTGCCCCCTTATAATCCAAAGTGATACCAAGGCCAAAATGGCCGAGGCAGTACTTGTTGCCAGATAATTTGGAAGTAAGAAAACTCGCCTCTTAACAAACAGACTCTCCACTGTGGCAAAGAAAAATCCCAGAACAGTAACCTTAACTAGAACGAAAGCCAAAGGCCAAAGTATTCCTAACAACCCTACGTTCCCTGAGATCAACGCACTAGGCCATATGATTTGTGCTAATAAAATAATCAGCAAGAGTTGTTTGACCTGTTCGGAAAAGCTAAGAAGAGCAAGTGAAGGCCCGGAATATTCCAATAACATCCCTTCATGAATCATCGTTAATTCCAAATGTGTATCCGGATTATCCACTGGAATCCGCCCCATCTCCGCGATACTGACAATCCCTAAGGTTAGTATGGCTAATAACCTTGGAATGAAAATAGGGGATATACTTTGTAGTCCAGCTGTAATCCCTTGTAAAGAGGTCGTCTCCGTAATAAAAGCTAGAACGATGAGTCCTAGAAGTAAAGCTGGTTCTGTTAACACACCCAAAAAGAGTTCTCTACTTGAGCCCATGCCTCCGAACGTTCCTGCCCCTTCTAAACCCGCAAGTGTAAGAAATAAGCGGACCAGGCCAAGGCTTGCCCCGAATAAAAAGAGGTCCCCCCAGCCACTCAACGGCGCCCAGCCCCAGGCATTAGGAATTACAAGCCCGGCCATTAATGTGCTAGCCAGAGCAATACGTGGTGTCAGGAAAAAGATCCAGGAGGCATGTTCCGAAATCAATTCCTCCTTTTTCAACAGTTTCCTTAAATCTCTGTATGGTTGGAGGATTGAAGGTCCTTGTCTCATCTGCCAGAATGCTTTGCTTTTTTTAATGAATCCTTGAAGAAGCGGAGCGACAACTAAAATCAAGGCCAAATGACCTAGTCCCATCAGCAGACGGGTTAACATCGTTAATAATTCGTCCATCCCTTCTCCTCCTAACGTCCTATAATTAATACGACAATTACCGTGATTAGCAGGTAACCTAAATATAGATGGATGTTTCCCTCTTGCAGTTTTCGAATCTGAGATGCCAACCAAAGCAGTCCGCGGATTGAGGGTCGATAGAAGATATCCTCAAAAACTTCTTTAGTTCGTCCTTCATAACTTAACGAGCGCAAACTGTAACGTGTTCCCCCAAAATCTCGTTTCACCAGTCGTTGCGAGCCCAATACTTTAGAAAAAAGGATTCGGATGGGTTTCGTTAAGCCCGAGGCAGTATATTGCATACTTGGTGTTAGTGGCGAACCACAGTTCCAAGTTGCTGTCACTCTCCGTTTCCCTCGTTTGCTTAGAGTCACAACAACAACGGTAAGAAGACTAAATATGATGAGATAAACTGCTGACATATAAAGTGGCTTCCCTATGGCTGATCCTATCCCTACAGCTGTACCAGTTCTCAAGACTGAAAGTGGCAAGTTAATAATGGCCAACGTAGCGGCAGGCCAAAGTACGCTTAAAACCGCTAACCCACCAGCTATCAGCGGAGTAATATATTGAACAGGGTGCGCCTCCTTAGCCTTTTCCGCCACTTGGGAACGGGCTTGTCCAAGGAAGGAAATACCAAACCACTTTACGAAAGTGGCCATCGATAATCCACCGACCAACGCTAGAACTCCGATAAACAAAGGTAAAATCACTTTACTCCAGCCACTTGAAAGAATCGACGTGTTTACCCATAGCGATTGAAGCAGCATTAATTCTCCCCAAAATCCCCCAAGCGGGGGTAAAGCGGTTATCCCAATGATTCCGATCAGTGCACCAAAACCCGTCTTCGGCATTCGCTTTAGCAATCCGCCTAACCGTTCTAAGTTTCGGGTATGTGTGGCCTGTATGATATTCCCAGCTCCCATGAAAAGCAACGATTTGAATAACATATGTTGCAACGAATGCCAAAAGAAAGCAATGAGTGCTAAATCCATGGCTATATCATTTTTCCAAGACCTTGCCAGAAAAGCACTTCCTAAAGCCATACCCAGAATTCCCACATTCTCTATCGTAGAAAAAGCAAGCAATTTTTTCAAATCCGACTGAACTGAAGCCGAAAGAATCCCAACCGTCGCGGATAGAGCTCCAACCAGCAAAAATAGCCAGCCCCACCAAACCGGACCTGGTCCCAACGTCAACCAGACTAGTCTTAAAAAGAGATAGAGCGCGACTTTAACCATCACACCAGACATAAGCGAGGATACTGGACTCGGTGCAGCCGAATGGGCATATGGCAACCAAATATGAAAGGGTACGAACCCGGCTTTGGTCCCTAAGCCGACAAAGAACGCTAAGAAAACTAAATTAAGTTGAAGTGTCGTTAAGGTGGGAGCTGCGCCAGCCCAAACATCAAAGGCGAAACTTCCGGTTTTTGTATATAAAAACATAATAGCTGCGGTCAAAAAGACCGTCCCAACATGCGTCATTACTAAATATATGTAAGCAGACTTACGATTTTGAGGATCTTCATGTTCATATAAAACTAAGAAAAATGAGAACAGAGACATCATTTCCCACGTGAATAAAAAGGAAAAGCCATCATTCGCAAGCAACACGCCAAACATACTGCCTAGAAACAAAAACCAATTTGCATAAAATGGCCAAAGGTTCTTCTTCTTGTCTTCATATTCCTTAAGGTATCCTATTGCATAAAGAGAAGAAAGACCTTGCCCTATGAGCAAAATGAGAAGGAAGAATACCGTCAGTCCATCCACTTTCCAAGAGAGCGAAAGTCCTGCGCCTTCTCCCGTAAAGAACTTTAATCCTGTTTTAAACCACTCCCCCCCTCGAGCTATCACCATACCCCAAACGAGTCCCGCTCCAGCCAATGCAATACTTAAGCTCATTAATAATTGACGAACCGATTGTCTCCCCTTATCCACCATTGATGCTTACCCCCTGATTACCTATTATGAATCTTTGACCGTCGAGACATTCGTCCAATTACTTAAATGAATATCCATTTAATCATAAGCAATAAGTCTAAAAATATCAAGCTATAAGAAGCGTCCAATTGCCAATTAATTAGTAATTATCGCCATTTTTCGATATATTTCAGTCAATTGTCCATATTTTAAGAATTTTTAAGTTAATACGATATAGTTTTGTAAGATCTCGAGATCAATATTACATTGATCGTAGATAAATTTGGAGTAGTCTGACCTTTTATGACATACCACTGCAGATAAATTGGGTATAAAAAAAGAGGCGTCCAACTCTATGGGAGCGCCTCTTCGGAACATATCCGCAGATTATCCTACATCTAAACCATAGTTTAAGCAAAGGGCGTTCAAACCACCTGAGAAACCATTCCCCACAGCATTGAACTTCCATTCTCCTTGGTGACGATAAAGTTCGCAAACAACTAAAGCGGTTTCCACTGAAAAGTCTTCCCCTAAATCATAGCGCATGACTTCTTTTCCGTCGATTTCATTGACGACGCGCACAAAAGCGTTCGATACTTGACCAAAGTTCTGTCCTCTTGCTACCGCATCATGAATTGTAACGCTAATAGCAACTTTATCAACATGAACAGGTACCAGTGCTAGATCAATTTTAATTTGTTCATCGTCGCCTTCTCCGGTGCCCGTGAGATTATCACCCGTATGTTTCACAGAACCGTTTCCGCCAACAAGATTATTATAATAAATAAAATCTTCAATACCACCGGCTTTACCATTCTTATCAATCAAGAAAGCCGAGGCATCGAGGTCAAAATCAGATCCACCAGAATATTTATTTGTATCCCAGCCTAGACCAACTATAATCTTTGATAGTCCAGGGTTGCCCTTAGTTAGGTCAATCTTTTGTCCTTTTTGCAAACTTATGACGGTCATAAAAACACCTCATTAATTCTATTTTAGGAACTAGCTTCCAAATTGCATCAGACATCAGACATCAGACATCAGACATCAGACATGTAGATTATACGTCTAACCCGAAATCTTTGCACAATCCTGCGAGGCCGTTTTGATAACCACTACCGATGGCATTAAACTTCCATTCAGTGTTATTGCGATAGAGCTCACCCACCACAACTGCTGTCTCAACAGAGAAGTCTTCTCCGAGGTCATAACGAATGATTTCCTCACCTGATGCTTCATTTAGCACACGTACAAAAGCGTTGGAAACTTGTCCAAAGTTCTGATTGCGTTCTTTCGCTTCGTGGATCGTAATTCCAAAGGTGATCTTGGCAACGCCTGCGGAAACTAAAGCCAGGTCAACTTTAATTTGTTCATCGTCCCCATCCCCAGCACCAGAACGGTTATCGCCAGTATGAGTCACCGAACCATCGGGGCTCTTCGGATTATTGAAAAAAACAAAGTTCTTATCATCTGTAACTTTTCCTTCAGGATTTAACAGAAATACTGAGGCATCTAGATCAAAATCTTTTCCGCCATCATACTTGTTAATATCCCAACCAAGACCAACAACGATCTTTGTAAGACCAGGATTTGTTTTAGTAAGATCCACCTTTTGACCTTTTGTTAAACTAATTGCCATTCTAGGTATCCCCCTTTTAATATATTATTGATATCGACGGACAAGGTCGCTCAATGAAGCATCGTTCGTCGCTTCGCCGATCGCTGCAAATTTCCACTCATTCGTATGGCGATAAACCTCTGCAACTATCAAACTTGTTTTACCTGCATAATTTTCGGTTAAATTAAACCGACAAAATTCTTGCCCATTGACAGGATTGACCACGCGTATAAAGGCATTGGCAATATGTCCAAAGTCTTGCTTTCGTTTTATGCAATCGTAAATGTTAACTACAAAAACAATTTTTTGTACGGCACTAGGGACTTGGCTTAACTCCACATGAATTTGTTCATCATCCCCCTCACCACCGCCGGTAAGGTTATCCCCACTGTGTTTCACACTTTTGTCAGCACTTTGAAGATTACCAAAGTAAACTAACCGTTCTTTCGACGTTAATTTATTCTGCGAGTCGAGCATAATGGCAGACGCATCGCAATCAATTTCTGCAGGTTTACTCCCCAGAATACCGCTAAAAAAACCACCCGATTTCGTTTTTGCTACTTCATCCCATCCTAAGCCAACCATAATTTTAGATAAACCAGGATTCCCTTTGGTCAAATCAATTTTTTGGCCCTTTTGCAAGTTAATTGTAGCCACTTAAATTCCCCTTTTCTGAAAAATAATTTACATCTGATAACTAAACGTTACTAAACTTGTAGCAAGTTTTCTTTATGATACTTTTACTTTCTTTACTTTGTCTTTATGATGTTTTTTATTTCTTTTCCCAAGCTGCACATGCATAAAATGGAAAATGAAAGTACTAAAGAAAACAACTACTAAAATCACAAAAAACAACATGTCCGGAATGATATAATCAAATACCGAAGCCATCATTTTTACACCAATTAAGCCGATCAAAACATAAGCAGTTGTTTCAAGTTCAGGGTATTTTTCAATCAGGACAAGGAAAATCCGAGCAACCCCCCGCATCATTAGGATACCGAAAATCGCACCTAGGAAAAGTACCCAAACCTTCCCACTTACTCCGAACGCAGCAAGAACACTATCTATACTAAAAGCGATATCCATTAGCTCTACTTGGAGAACAACTGCCCAAAAGCTCTTATCGCTTGCTTCGAGTGCATCACTGTCGTCATCCTGTTTATTGGAAAGAAAATATTTAGTAGCCATCCAGAGTAAATAGAGCGCACCGATAATCTTTACCCAACGGATTTGCACTAAATAAAGACCTACACCAATGGCGATAAACCTGAAAAGATAGGCGCCACCAATACCATAAAAGAGAGCCTTCTTTTGCTGTTTCTTTGGCAAGCCTCTAACGAGCACCGCTAAAACAAGGGCATTATCGGCCGATAGCAAGCCCTCCAATATAATTAAGGACCCAATAATTCCTAAGCTTACTGGATCAGTCAACGTTGCCATAAGGGCGTGTAAGGAAAAAAACTGTGCATAGCTATGCGCAATACCCTGGAAAAAGGCTGCCACGGAATCCAATTTATACCACTCCAATTTTATTCTACTTATCAGAAAGTATAACTTAAGTTACATACTGCAAGAAGGCTAATACGTGCGAAGACAGTGTCTTCGTCTGTAGCATAAGTGCAACTAAGGCGGCCGCCATCGCTTGTAGCTTGGCGCCAGCCAAGTTTTCTTTATTTTGCCTTACTACCTTCTACACTATTTTGATCGTTCTGTGTAGACCTTTCATACTTGTATATTATCACATGAAAGCTTTCGAATAATACTTGTTCATGATGTTCACATAACTTTCACATGTTTGAGTGAACCATTCTTTCTCACTAAACTCGTATTATTCTTCCTCCATTTACAATGTTTACCATGATTTATTGTACTGCAAAAAAATACATTATACAACTGCCCGAATAGAAAGGGCCCCAGCAATACCATCTAAAATCTCTTCTGCTGCTTCTATGCCGCTTTTTTTAGTGAAACATATGCTTTCAAGACCAGCTATGCTCTGTAAATATTGGGCATATATTTCGCCATGCGCTGGAGCCATCGCCTGATCCGCGGCTCTCAGCATATCTAAATCTAGTAACGAATCCCCTGCCGCAACAACACGACTGATGCTTTCTTTCCCCTTGATATATTGAATGGCCGCTTTTTTATTGACATTCATGGGGACGAGATACAGTTTTCTCCCTTGAACCGATAACTCCCAGTTATTTTCACGTGCCCAAAGTTTGAAAGCCGCTAATTCCACCAAGGGTATCTTGTCTCGTTCAATCAAACAATAGTAAAACAGATCATCCGCTAATTTACCTGAATCTGGGATGACCCATGAAGGATGCGTAATTTCAGTAAATTTATGGATAAGGTCATCGACGGCTAAACAATTAGCTCTCCCTTCTAGGACCAGCTGGGCCCACCCTTTATCTTCGCTACCCTGATAAAATATTGTCCCACCGTTACTAGTTACTGCGTATTGATGAGCAATATCGTATTGCAAAAAATTAATTCGTTGATATTGAAGTTTGGTCCGAGTTGTTACCGGCACAAAAAGCACTTTTTGAGAGATTTCCCTTAACTTGATTAAGGCATTTTGAGTCATAAAGGAAATAAACTGGTTGTCCAAGCTTTCAACCGGTCGAATTTGTTCATCAATCTCTTTACTTATAAACGTTCGGCGCGAATAGATTAAGGTTTGGTCGAGGTCGCTTGCAAATAGCAGTGCTTCCACCATTACAACTGTCTCACAATGCCGCAACACGAATAGGTAAGGTCTGGATATTCCTCAACTGGTACCCCTTTATCTTTACACAGCATCAAAATATGTTGTAAGTTCGGGTTTTCCATATGGTCGACCAAGATTCTTTCCGGTAGTCGTCTTAAAAGAACCCGTGTCGTTTCTCCGATACCTGGTTTTATAAAATTGATATCATTCACTCCAAACTTCTCTTTTATCCCCTTGAGCGCTTTGAGCCCTTGCCAGGTAACTTCTGGATTGTCATTACCCTCATCAACTCCATGGTTGCGCGGTCCAAACGCTTCGAATTCTGCAGCAATAGTATCCACAAAGAGATTTGATACCTCCTCTTTATACAGTTCTTCATAAAATCTAGCCCCGTGAAACTCATGCTCGCCGATAAGATCCGGTCTAAACACGGTACGACTCACTAACCCCGAGACCGTCGAATTTAAACAAGCACTTGGGATTAAGAAGTCTTCTCTGGTACCAAAGGTTTTGACGCAATACCCAGGGTCGGCCAACACGGCTAAGTCCGAATCTAACTCGTACCCATATTTAATGTTGAACTCAGCGCACGCCTGACTCAAAACACCGGTTATGGCTCCTTTGCCTGTCCAGCCGTCGATAAACTGGATTTTGGAATCGGGGTGATTTTGCAAAATATACAGTATGGCATTTTCGTCGATGCCTCTACCACGAATAATTGAAATACTATAGTGGGGTAAATCCAAATCATGAAACCTCAAAAGATAGCGTTTAATTAAAACCCCTATTGGTGTACCTGCTCTTGCTAAAGATACAAGAACCATCTTAGGACCGTTTCTTTTCAAAATAAGTTCTGCTACGACCCTCACCGCTGCTGCAACTTTGGAAGCACTCTTGTGTAAGGTCTGATGAAACAGGTTCAGATATTCCTCCGTGGGTTGATATTCTATCGGTAGCATTTCCGAATAATGACCACCCGACTGCATTCTTTTCTCTCGTGAATGCAAATCGGTTTCCTCGATTAACCCATTCAGATTTTTAAGTAAAAAGATAGCATCTTTAGGGTCGTAACTTCCCATGGGCAAAGGATCTGGAATACGGGGAATACAATTAGAGAATATATTATCAATCACCTAGTTGCTACCTCTTTTCCTTAGTTAGCCACTTCTAAGATTCCCACTTATTGGTTAAAGTTTCTGGCTTAAGGCCTGCTGTGTGTGCTCTCCGATTAAGCAAGTCCCTATCACTAAAACCACGCGAGGAATGCCTAATTGAGACAACATCGTTAACATAGGTCTTAATCGTTCGCCACTCACTTCCCGTTCCAGAAAAACATACACTTCATCGTAATACTCCAAGGGCACATTATAGACATAATTAGCAATACTCAATTCATCCGGATTATTAAAGTAAAATCCATTTTGAATCCCATATTCCGGTTTCGCAAAGGGATAAATAGGACTCCTCGTTGTGGAATGATAACTTATCCTGACCCCCATAAAGGCAGAAATGAGCATCGGAAAATACATAAATTCCCCGGTTCCTAAACAAAGCGTCTTGCTACCCGACCGGTCGCGCTTTAGTGCTTCGCCGATTTCTCGTGCTAAGGGCAGGATTCCCTGATTGTCTCTGCTTGACACGCCAAATCTTCCTGTTAATTTCAAATACGGTGAAGCGTTTTTGTACCCTGTGGAATCCTCGGAATAAACTGTGACCAGATCAAGAATATCCAGAAACCTAAACTCTGGCAAAACCTCAATTCCCGGCAAAAATTCCTCTCGAAACGTCGGATCAACGTCATCTATTGTCTCGCTAATGGAGTCACCGGTTACGGTGATCGCTCCTTCCATTAGAGAAATCGTGTGAATGTTTATATTAAGCTGTTGTTCCAGCTTTCTATACTTGGCTCGGTCTTCTACCGTTCTCCAATCTAAAAGCGATAGGACCACATAATCAGTCTTCGGGAATTTCAAATGTATTTCCCGAATAATATTAAGCGCTGTATTTCCAGTGGTTATCTCATCATCCACCAAAATGATTGTTTTCGGTGTTTCAATCAGCTTAAGGTCCAACGGATAACATAGATGATTAACGGCATGAGAATGGTCTTCCTTGAAATTCAATTCAGTCGCTAACATAGGTATCTGTTCGCGCGTCGTGTGAAGGTAATGAGCATTATCAAATAGACTGAACACAGCATGACCTAATCCGGTGGCCGTCTCTGCAAAGCCAATGAATAACGTCTCCACAGGGAGGGTAACCAGAGACCGTTTGACCACGGTTTCATAAACTTTCTGCGCATCGATATTCTTATCCCTAAGTGCCTGAATAATATCTTGGGTATCGACGTGCTCCACACCATGAATTTTACTGAGGAAGTGGACCGCCAGAGCCGCCCCCGCAAGCAGTGGAATGACAGGATCTACAGGTACATGTTTTCCCAGCACGTTGCTGACAAACAAGAATCCTCGTTTCTTATTTTTCCTCGCTGCTAAGGAGTACAACGTCCGTGTTGCAAACTTAAAGGGATTATTGGTTATCGTAACGGTCACCCTTTGGTCCCCGAGGTTATACGTATGTCTCTTCGGTGAAGAGACTGATGAAATTATGTTGTTCATTAAATACTCCATAATTCTTTGCTCTTAATAAGATTTTCTGGGCCCATTTAACATGTGGTTTTATTTCATTCATTTTATTGGTATAGTGGCTTTTCATCACACCTTGCAGGCCATTGCAGTTTTCAATGATACTCAACGCATCTAAATATTCTTCATGCCCGACAACATATAACGATTGTACGGGTATGATGTGACTCGGATGAATAATGGTTTTCCCGACAATTCCATTTTCTTTGTCTAAGATGACCTCTCGAATTAAACCATCTACATATTTATTTAAGAGCCGACTTCTAATCTTAGTTCCATTACACCCACTATTATCATGGAATTCTTCAAAAGGGCTCCTGCGAAGCTGCGGTTTCAGGACTCTCCCAACATTTGCGAAGTATTCCCAAACGGGTCCAGAGACAACGTAATCGCTTTCGACTCGTCCAAAAATGTTCACAATATCTGCGATGCAGTCACGTATCACCATAATATCATAGATGGTCACATCCGGTCCCCTTCGAATTCCAAACAGACCAGAAAAGTCTGTCGCCCCAATGCGGACATTTAAGACTAAGTCGTGGTACGAATCTATGAGTTGCTTTATCTCCATCAATTCCTTAAGTCGTGATTCACGATAAATCACTTGGGGGCTCTCTATAATCGGCATCCCGTAAAACGGTCCCATCGATTGTTCATTTAATCGCTCAATAACTTCAAAATACGGATAACTTTCCGATGTAAACTTGGGAAAGATAAAACCCCCAATAATCTTACAACTATCTCCCATGCTCTCTGTGATCTTAATAATCTGTTCTGGATTACGTACCCGAATAAAAATAAGTGGAAGATCCTCGGCCTCGATCTCCTGATGACGTAACGCCTTATAGATCTCTTTCACTTGGTGTGTAATATTGTTCTCTGCAGTGAGAACTTCAGAATCTCCGATCGCATCTTCTAAGCAAAATACAGTAGAGGCAAGCCCCACATTTTTTTTTGAAATAATATCATGCGCTATGGTTTCTCTCGTGCCAGGCATATATAGAGTCGCCCCGAGCGCACAAGAAAGAATTGTTCGGGGGGTTTCTTTGTTAAAAGACTCGGGTACTTTGAAGAAGGTTGCGTCTTTACTCTCATTGGTCAAATAATTAAAATGTCTCATATTTTCGAAACTAATCCTCCCAGCATTCGCACAACGCTTTCTCTGTCTAACCGCAGAGTTCCGCGATACAACATCCATAACTACGATACTTATACCCATCTACCTCTTCTCCATCGATTGTCATTGTCCTTGTAGATCGGAGAAGAATTATAGACAATCTTTAAGTGAATTGTCGTAACTCGGAAATAAATATGAACGACCGTGTACTTGATATGTCTATTGCAACATTATATTCACTTTCGGCAGCGGTCGGTCGTGAGTATAATGTTACGGCATTATTTGTTCGTTTTCAACACAAAAATTACACCTTAAAGATGGGTTCCTTGGACTCATCTTTAAGGTGTTTATACGGCCCTAAAGCGACTGCCCAAGACTGCCCAAGGAATGCTCAAAATCGAAATTACGTATCTTTTTTTGAGACAGTCCCTTTAGTCTTATATTTTACTTCTATTAAGTAGGGAAGCGGGTAGTGTTGCGAACTGCCTATTAACTAACATAGCCGTATTTCTTATTCGCCATAGTTTGGATTTATAATGACATGAGTGTGTTTTTGTAAATATCATTTGCATAAATTTCTCTATTTTTGACATCACATTTGATTTAATTATATATTTCTGATTTATCACTCTAATTAGATTATACTCATTTATCCCTTTGATTGAGCAGTCATTATAATTTTATTTTAGAGATAATTTACTGATAATTTACTGATAATTTACTTGTATTCTTGTCCCTTCAACGACATATTTCCTGTGCTTTGAGCTTGCTAAATGTCTGAATCTTTGGTATGTATATAAGTAACGCCAAGTAAAGCAAACAATATTAAATTAAACCAAACATTATCAAGGTGATTTAAAGACAAGTGCAAAAAAGAATGGGAGGATCAGATTTGTAAGTTGTTCATCAGATATAGGTGGGGAAATTGCTTTACTGGTGACGAATGCTTGTCTCAACTAAGTAGCAACGGTTTCATAGTTCAAACGCGCTAGGATAAACCGATAGAGACCATACAGTAACCTTGTGAAGTATGGATCTCAAAAAAAAGGAGAGACCAAATTGATTAAAAGAAATGTAGTCATTAACGGTGTCGCTCAACTCATATTTTTCGAGGAGAATGTTACCCTGGCAAATATGCTACGGGGACAACTGCACTTGACCGGAACTAAAGTAGGGTGTGCAAAAGCTCAATGCGGAGCTTGTTCTGTCATCTTGGATGGAAAAGTCGTCCGCGCCTGCGTTACAAAAATGAAAAAGATTAAAGAGAATTCAGTCATCACAACGATCGAAGGAGTAGGTACCAGGGAACACTTACATCCTTTGCAACTCGCTTGGATGATCCATGGAGCCGCTCAGTGTGGTTGGTGTACTCCTGGATTCATTGTTTCAGCAAAACAACTCTTAGAGGAAAATACTCATCCAACGAGAGAAGATGTCCGGAATTGGTTTTCAAAACACGTCAATGCTTGCCGTTGCACAGGGTATAAACCTTTAGTTGACGCAACCATGGAAGCCGCTCGCTTGATTAATGGCGAGGTTAAACTCGAAGACTTATGGGCCAAATTGCCAGAAGATGGCCGAATTTTGGGTAGCAGTTGTATTCGTCCGTCCGCGTTGGCTAAGGTTACCGGTACTTGGGACTTCGGTGCTGATACAGAGTTGAAAATGCCTTCCAATACACTGCATCTTAAACTGGTTCAGGCCAAAGTTTCTCATGCTAATATTCTCTCCATCGACACATCTGAGGCTGAAAAAATGCCTGGTGTTGTTAGAGTTCTTACTTACAAAGATGTCGTCGGCAGAAATCTAATCACTGGTTTGATTACCTTCCCAACAAATAAGGGGGATGGCTGGGATCGCCCGATCCTCTGCGAGAAAAAAGTTTTCCAATTTGGAGATGCTATTGCCATTGTTGCAGCCGATACTGCTGAACACGCACAGGCTGCTGTCGATAAAGTTAAGGTAGAGCTCGAACTACTGCCAACCTATATGAGTGCTCCTGCTGCCATGGCAGATGACGCCATTGAAATTCATCCTGGAACACCCAATGTTTATTTCGAAACTCAAATTGCTAAGGGTGAAGATACTATACCCCTAATGAAAGCTGCAGATGTCGTTGTTGAAGACAATTTCTATGTCGGTCGTCAACCCCATCTACCTCTGGAGCCCGATGTCGGATTTGCCTTCTTTGATGAAAATGAAAATTTGATCGTCCATTCCAAGAGTATTGCCATTCATCTCCATCAGGCTATGGTTGCACCAGGAATCGGATATCCTGCAGATAAAGTGTTCTTCGTACAACATGCTACTGGCGGAACCTTCGGTTATAAGTTCAGCCCAACGATGGAAGGCTTATTAGGAGTCGCAGCCGTCGCTTTAAAACAACCTGTATACCTCGTCTTTGATTACTATCAACAAACCACGTATACCGGAAAACGTTCACCAATGTTTGTTAGCGTCAAAATGGGAGCCACTAAAGCAGGTAAATTGCAAGCTATGGAAACCGATTGGAGTTGCGACCACGGTCCTTATTCCGAATTCGGCGACTTGGTCACTATGAGAGGTAGCCAGTACATTGGTGCCGGTTATAACATTCCTAATATTCGTGGTGAAGGACGAACTGTGTGTACAAACCACGGTTGGGGTTCTGCTTTCCGCGGGTATGGATCTCCTCAAACAGAATTCTCCTCAGAAGTTTTGATGGATGAACTTGCCGAAAAACTCGGTATGGATCCGTTTGAACTTCGTTACAAAAATATCTATAGACCTGGTGACACCACTCCAAGTGGGTGTGAACCTGATGTTTATTGCCTCGAAGGTTTAATGGATAAGATTAAACCTGCTTACACGAAAGCACAAGCATGGGCGAAAGAGCCTGCCTCCGATAAGGACAAGAAACGCGGAATCGGAATGTCCATTGGTATCTACGGCTCAGGACTCGACGGAGCAGACAGTGCTGCGGTCAATTCAGAGATAACTGCCGCTGGCGTCACGATTTTCACTTCTTGGGAAGATCATGGGCAAGGTGCGGACATGGGGACCTTAGCTACAGCTCATGAAGCGTTACGTCCGTTGGGAATTAAAGCGGAAGATATCAAACTCGTTATGAACGATATGCAACTAACCCCTAACAGTGGTCCTGCAGGCGGCAGTCGTTCTCAAGTATTAGTTGGTAATGCAACAAGAGTTGCTTGCGAAATGCTGATCAAGGGTGTTACAAAAGCAGATGGAACGTTCCGCACGTATCAAGAAATGGTTGCTGAAAAGTTACCAACCTATTTCGAAGGATCGTGGACAGCGCCTTGCAAGGAATGTGACGTTACCACTGGACAAGGAAATCCGTTCCCTGTTTATATGTATGGTGTCTTCTTGTCTCAAGTGGAAGTCGACATTACGACAGGTAAAACACAAGTTGTCAGGTTGACTCTGGCAGCTGATTGCGGAACGATCATGAATAAGCTCGTCGTAGACGGACAACTTTATGGAGGACTTGTTCAAGGTATCGGTCTTGCTCTGAGTGAAGATTTCGAGGATCTGAAGAAACACATCGATTTGAAGGGTTGTGGACTACCTTACATCTTAGATGTGCCTGACGATATCGATCTCATCTATCAAGAAACCTATCGACCTAATGGCCCTTTTGGGGCTGCAGGTTGCGGAGAAATGCCGCTGACATCCCCTCACGCTTCAATCATTAATGCGATTTACAATGCTGCCGGAGTACGGATGACGCACTTACCTGCCCGTCCAGACAAAGTATTAGCAGCCCTTAAAGCTAAATAACACCTCCTAGATAAGGTCACTAGTGCTTATGATGAAGTGTAAAACTTCATCATAAGCACTTTCTTATATCCAATTTCAGGTTACTTGCGACGTCCTATTATCGTCCTATTGCTGTATAATGGATGATATTTGACTTTAAAAATAATAATAAAAATAAATATTATTTTTATTTCGCAACATCACTGTTTGATATAGTTTGGTTAGTGTCAGTTTGGTTAGGTATATTCAATTAACTTCATATCTTCCTTCTTAAAGACACGCAATCCTAAGGTATTCTGCGAATAAGGGAATATGACACAGTTATCAACTGTTTAAACCGTATTCAAAACAAAGTTGAGGATTTTTGAATATATGCTAACGAACTATTCGTGATATTATGTACAAGGACGAGATGATTGAGTCACCAAAATTCAATCATCAAAAACAAGGAGGAAGATTTATGAGTGGTTATACTGGAAAAGTTATGCGCATCAATCTGACAGACGGAAAAATTAGTACTGAACCTTTAAACAAGGATCTTGCGAAAAAATATTTAAGTGGACGTGGGCTAGCAGGGAAGATGTTTTTTGACGAGGTAGCCGCAGATGTAGATGCGCTTTCTCCTGAAAATACAATGTATATCGCTACCGGCGTACTCACAGGAACAAACGCTCCAACATCCGGTCGCTTTATGGTTGTGACAAAATCTCCGCTCAATGGATGTATTGCCTCTTCTAACTCAGGCGGATATTGGGGAGCACAACTGAAGTTTGCCGGTTATGACATGGTTATTCTGGAAGGCAAGGCAGCTAAGCCTGTGTATATCACGATTAAAGATGATGTTGTGGAGATTAAAGATGCAGCCCATGTTTGGGGTAAGGACGTCTATGCCACAACAGAAGTTTTGAAAGCAGAATTTGGAGATGACAAAGCGAAAGTCATGACCATTGGTCCTGCAGGTGAGACCCTTTCTCTCAATGCAGCCATCATGAATGACCTTTTCCGCGCAGCAGGACGTAGTGGCGTAGGAGCCGTAATGGGATCAAAAAATCTCAAAGCGCTTATCGTTCGTGGAACAGGAAAAGTCGCAAATGCCAATCCAGATGAAATGAAGAAAGTCTTGAGCGCGGCTCTAGGCAAAATTAAGGAAAATGGCGTTACAGGAGCAGGACTTCCTACATACGGTACTGCCATCCTTGTTAACATTATTAATGAAAGTGGGATCTTCCCGGTCAATAACTTCCAAGACTCGTATGATCCTAATGTTGAACCAGTCAGCGGAGAAACAATGACGGCAAACCACTTGATCAAAAAAGATGCTTGTTATCGCTGCCCGATCGCTTGCGGTCGTTATAGTAAATGGGAAGGCGGCGAAGGCGCTGGTCCTGAGTATGAAGCCGTTTGGTCCTTTGGTCCCGATTGTGGCATCCATGACTATGATGCAATTCATAGAGCCAATGATTTATGTAACAAATTAGGAATGGATTCGATTTCTGCCGGTACTACGATTGCCACAGCGATGGAACTGTTTCAACGCGGATATATTAAACCAGAAGAACTCGAGGGTATCTCACTGGAGTGGGGAAATGTTGAAGGCATGGTAGAATGGACACGTAAGATGGCCTACGGCGAAGGCTTTGGAGCTAAATTAGCTCAAGGTTCTTATCGCTTAGCTGAAAGTTATGGTCACCCAGAACTGTCCATGACTGTCAAAAAACTTGATATCCCTGCTTACGATCCTCGTGGTATCCAAGGTCATGGTCTTCAATATGCAACTAATAACCGTGGCGGTTGTCACGTCCGTGGATATATGGTTTCTCCTGAAATCCTCGGTCTTCCACAAAAACTGGATAAAGACACCCTTGAAGGAAAAACAACCTGGGTTAAGATCTTCCAAGATCTCACTGGCGTAATTGACTCCATCGGAATGTGCTTGTTCACTTCGTTCGCCCTAGGTCTTTCTGACTACACGGCGATTATCAATGCTGTGACTGGTGAGAATTATACGGACGCCGAGCTCCTAGAATGCGGAGATCGAATTTGGAACGTTGAACGCTTACAAAACTTACGCATCGGTATGACCGCAGCAGACGACACCCTTCCTCCACGTTTATTGAAGGAGAAAATCGTATCAGGTCCTTCAAAAGGACACGTACACAGATTACCAGAACTTCTACCTGCATACTATGCTGAACGTGGTTGGGATGAAGCTGGCGTACCAACAGCCGAAACCCTTAAAAAACTGGGAATATAAGACTAAGTAAGCTTATAGTACCTAGAGAAATACAGATGAAGTTATGATGGGGGACCTCTTAGAGGTCCCCCATTTGAATACATTGCGTTCCTGATGTCAATTCCTTGCAAATCTCTTACTGAAAATCCGATTACACCCATCCCAATGCCATATACAACTCGTTGCTATCTGTTGATTATGTCTATTTGCATCCCTTGCATAACATCTAAAGACTTTTGGTTCAGACTCTCGTCAAAGCTGGCAGTGCAGGAGGCGTCAACTATAATTTCAGCTTCAGGTAATGCTGCTTTTGCTAAAATGGCATTGGATATCACACAAATATTGGATACAACACCGATCAGTTCAACACGATCATATTGCTTATTAGCCAAGTAATTAGCAAGTTCAAGTGACCCAAACGTTGCTTTTTCAAAGCATTTGGTCGTCTCATCACAAAGATCGGCGATTTTGCCGTACACCTTCCACCCCTCTGTATTCTTGATGCAATGTGGGACGGGCAGATTTTTTCCTTCCTGTGTCTGGTGGTAATTGTCGTTATGAGTGTCGAGCGTAAATACAACTTCGTCGCCATTTTGCTTGTATTTCTCAATTTTTTGGCCAATTGCTTTTTCCAGTGCTACTGCTCTGTCAAAGCCCAAGCTGCCATTCACAAAGTCTTTTTGATAATCTACAACAACTAATATTTTTTTCAATTAAAACCAGCTCCTTATCCTCATCCTTATCCTACAGAACGGGGTATTAATCCACTCATTTTCATAATTTGAGAAAGGTTGAGAAACTTTTGGTGGCAGGAGAAAATATCTTGTTCTTATGATAAATAATATTAAACATTCTATAAAAGCCTAATCCCTCAATTGGAATACAGACAATGCCTGAATGACTGATAACCGAAAATCCTGAAACGATAGAGACTCCTAATCCGGCACTCACAGCTTGTTTTACCGCTTCAGTATTATTTAATTCTAAAGCAATACCCACCTTCAATCCATGGTTAGCAAGGATATTCTCGATAATTGATCGAGTGCTTGAACCGCGCTCTCTCAGGATAAATTGTTCATTTTCTAAGTCGCTTACGTGGATGCTGGCTTTATGAACCCACGGATGCTTATCTGGGACCACTAAAAACAATTCATCTTTCAACCATGGTTCTACATGGAGTTCCGGCGGACAAATTATTTCTTCTCCGACGATGCCGATATCGAGTCTATTTGTATTAACCATCTCTACTATTCTTTGACTATTGGCTATCTCGAGTTTAAGTACTATTCCAGGATACATAGATTTGAACTTACCCAAGATCTTCGGTAATAAATAGACACCTGGAGTGGTGCTTGCACCAATTAATAACCGACCTTTGTGACATCCTTTGAGTTCTTCAAGGGCATGTACTCCTTCGTCGATTAAAGAGGAAATCTTTTGAGAATAAAGGAAAAGTGTCATCCCAGCCTCAGTTAAAACGATCTTCTTACCCAGTTGCTCGAAGAGACCGATGTCAAGATACTCCTCGAGTCTTTTAATTTGCGTAGAAACGGACGATTGGCTTGTATAAAGTTCTTCAGCGGCCCTCGAAAAACTCAGGTTATTTGCGACACTATTAAAAATCATGAGGTGATTCGCATTGATCACTTGTTGACTACCACCTATCTCTTTTCAGCATAGACATTATACCATTTATATATTTTTAATATATCACTAATCAATGTATGATCACAGTACCACCTATGATCTTGTCCAATTTCGTGCTAAAAGTCCTATTCATTTATGACGAACGGCATATCCTCTAATTTTCTTTTTTCTTGTAAACTATAGAAAAAAGTTGAAAGGAGATTTGCGAACATGTATGGATCCATAAAGAAACTTGGCACTTTGCCTACTGCACAAATGATGTGTGAAAAAGAATATCCTCCCTCTTCGGACGGTGATTGCATGTCTCGAATGATGACCCCCGAAGATTGGGAGAAATATGGACCATCTAGCATAAGGAATATTGGGGAAACACAAAAATCGAACGTTGTCTAACTTGAGGACCTATCAGCCGCCTACACTGGTAGCCTGGGGTAAAAATGATTTCATATTCACCCTGGAAGGAGCACATGCCTTTAGTCGAGAATTAATCTATATCGAAACGTGTTTTCTTTGTGGAGTCATTTTGTGCTGGAGGAGCAAAGCCTGCTGGTTTCGGTGCTGATCAAACGTTTTTTTGGCCATTCTGCATAAGGTGAACCTATGAACTATGATATGGACTATAACTCAAATCAAGAAGGCAAGCGCCATACAACCCCTTATCCAGACTGGATAAAGGGTTGTTTTTGCGCCTACGAATACTTTACATTCTAAGAATAGTATTTAAGTTGCATCTTCCTGCGAATGCGAATTAAGCAATAGTTAATATTTGGATAAACGGTGGCTAGTCTTACAGCCTGTACAACGCTTAATAAGAAGAATACGTCGTAACGTTTCACACTCAAGACGTTCCTGACCCTTAGTCAGAGTTATCATTTTCTTTCAAATAAAATCAATAAATGCAAGTTTAAAATCCTCGCCACAATGTCATAAATGATAATCCACTAATTGGCAACATCCTAATGCATCACAATTAGCTTTTAGAAATGCTTGAGATTGCACGAGAAGGTGACGTGATTATTATTAAAGACTTTTCTCGTTTAGCCAGGAGCACATAGGATATTGAATATTGTGAAGCAGTTGACCGACAAGGGCGTTAAGCTGAGATCCCTGAAAGCTCCCCGGCACTGTGACCGATGAGGGAGCGTTATGGTCGGTCCTAGCTCGCAACTATGACCGGCGTAAGAGGGAACTTTTGCCGGTCAGCCGTCCCCTGCATCAGGCAATGCATACCCAGATAATTGTGCCTCGGTCTTAGTTAATGGTCTGTTCGCAGTTGGCATTATTCAAATATGCTACGCGACTATTCCAAATTTCTTTTACTATACCCCCAACTTAATATTAAGATTGCCAAAATCTTCGTCCTCTTGAAGTAATCGCTCAACCGTATATTTAATTTTACTAGTCTCCCATAGGCTGCAATTAACTAAACTTATTTTATTACTTTTGCCATAAGATTCACCAATCGTAATCTCAAATATATGCGGTTTTGAATCCTCTATATCGACATGTTGTTTTTGACCATTTCCTGGGGGAGTCGTCCAAGTATGTCCATCAGGATTATAGGAATTATGGCATAATCTTACCTTGCCACCTTTAACTGTAATTCTATATATATTTTGCCCTTTAGGATTTGGAAGTTCAACACTACACCTTCCCGGTTTAAATTGATTTCCTAGCACCACCTTTTGTAATTCAATATTGTCAATTATTGACGATTTTTTCGGATCCTCGTAGGATACATCATTAACGTTTAAATTCTCTTCATGCTGGTGTTGTTCGACAAGATAATAATCAATCTCTACATGACGAAACAGATTCGTATTTATTAGAAATAATTTATCTTTTTTGCCGTAAGACTGTGCAATCGTAATTGCATGTATTTCTGTTTCATGAACCTTCAATTTAGAGTTAAATTGTCCCTTTTGGGGACTTGCAGACCAGGTATGCCCATCTGGATTGTAGGAATGATGGACTAGCCTAACTCCTTTTCCTTTAGAAGTTATTTTATACATATTCATTCCCTCTAAGCTAGGCAATTCGATACTGGAGCAACCAAATTGAAATTGGCCAAGAAGGATATTATTGGACTTTGCGAGTTTCTCTTTACGCTTTGTTCTATAGTAGGAAAGTGTCGCGTCCTGTGGAACTTCAATTAATTTGCTTTTACTCTTACTAATTTTTTGGGAAATATAAATTCCGGAATGACCAGAAAATAGATAACTGATGGCACAGGTCATAAACATGTACTCACTCCCTTGTGAACCAAACATTTCGATACCTAGATAGCCTCTCGGGATTACGGGAGCTAAAACGAGAAAATTCCCAAAATATAACTGGGAATTAATGAAACTCAAATAGAGATGCAGTAAACAGCGATGCTTTCTAAAGATGAGCATGGCAAACAAACGTCACAGTCCCCCT
>DATCQU010000070.1:0-9238 GCA_036569365.1 Desulfosporosinus sp.
AATAAAGATGATAGCTCTTGGTCATCGTAAACACGTCCACTGAATTTTAAGAGTGTACTATGAAGACTGGAACGAACCACTGGCAGTGAATTAATTAACGTGCCGTCCAGATCAAATATAAATCCTTTTAGTTTCATCTTCTTCCCCCTTTATTTAGACATCATACAGTAATTCTTTTTGCATTTTTTTACTTAACTTGTTGAAGACCAATTCATAGGACATATCTATCATTTGTTTTAATATGTCATCAGGCACATCACCATCTAAATATAAGGAGTTCCAGTGTTCTTTATTCATATAATATCCTGCAACGATATGTTGATATTGCTCTCGCAAAGAATGCGTAAAAAGCGGATCGCATTTCAAGGTGATAATCGCCTTTTTATCTTTGTCCCCACCTTGCAAGGCGAACATTTTTCCTCCTATGAGATATCGTGTTGCGTCCCATTCTACCTTAAAGTCTTTTTGAGTTCCTTTTTTAGAAAGGCAGTAGTCATCGAGCCATTCATATTTCATATAAACCCCCCCTGCTTCCTCAACTAATATGTAATGGCTAAAACCATTTTCGGGACTCGTGTCAGTACCGCAGACAACCAATATTAATATCATTCTACAAATAATTTTTAACTCCTTTTGCGAGTAACTATTTCTTTGATCTAACGTTATTATCATGCACACATGAAAAAAACTCTCCAACCTCGCCGTTAAAACGACGATCGTGGAGAGTGTATGCCAGCAAAACAGTTAGGGAGGCTTAGATATTTATCGCAGTTTTGATGCTGGTTAGAGTTTCAGTTCTAGCAGCAATGTGATTCATTACTTTGAACACTGTTGTTGGAGAACTTGTCAATTTCACAACTCTATATTCCCTAGATTCTTGTCCGAATAAATTTTTAAGAATGTCTAGGATTTCATTTTTAAGCGTATTAAATTTTCCCTCACCAACAATGTGATGCTGGTCATATTTTACAAGCTTCTCTATCTCGCTGTATAAGGTTTTAAACTCATTCCGGAAATGCATAACGGGTACCTCTTTCTTTCAATTATTAAATATACACACGAATAATATTATAACACAAAAAAATATGATTGGAAACAATAATTTGTACAATGTCAGATTATCCTTAAACTGGATATACAAAGGAGACGATGAATATGACAGATGTAATACAAGCAATAGAGGTTGAACTAACGAAAGGCTCCCTCAAATTTAGAGCTTGAGGGAGCCTTTCGTTTGGAATTAATTTACTACATTGATTAGTTTTCCTTGTATAAACGATTTAATGTTTACCGCCAGGAGCTCAATTAGCCGTTGCCTTGACTCAAAACGTCTCCATCCTATATGCGGAGTAAGGATGACATTATTCATGTCAAACAAGGGGTTAGTCGGCTCCGGTGGCTCCGGGTCCTGTACGTCGAGTGCTGCACCGCCAATTTCTCGAGTTTGTAAGGCTTTAATTAAATCGGTTTCTTTGATAAGTGAACCCCTCGAAGTGTTTATGATGAATGCTGAAGGTTTCATCAGCTTTAACTTGTCTTTATTGATAAGGTGCAAGGTGTCAGCGGTGAGGGGGCAGTGGATGGTAATAAAATCACTCTGCTTGAGCAATTCTTCTAGTGAAACAAATTGTACGCTCGGATCACCCCACGGTTTCGGTGTGCGACTGTATACGAGAATATTCATTCCTAGAACTTGAGCGACTTTTATCACTTGACGCCCAATGGCGCCGCTACCGCCAATAACGCCCAACGTCTTTTTTCGTACCTCGAAATGGGGCAATTCGACATGCTTAGTGAAATCATCAAAGTTCTTCTGTTTGATCATGATCTGCCGCTGGATCAAGGAGGAGCTAAAATTTAAGATATAGGTGATCACCAGATGGGCAACTGCTTCGGAGCTGTAACTGGGAACGTTACAGACGGTAATATTCTTTTCACTTGCGGCGACGAGATCGATGTTGTTATACCCAGTACCCGCTTCGCAGATGAGTTTAACGGAAGGAGGGAATTGAGAGATCAAATCCCTCCCCAAAGATAATTCCTTAGTAATGATAATAGCTTGATCTTTAACTCGTTCTAAAATCTCTCGATCACTGCTGGCGTCGTAGTTTGTGAAAGAGGTGAGGTTGGCTATTGATGAAAAATTAAGTTTATTGTCAAAGTCCAGCTTGGCTGAATTAAGAAATACTGTATTGTTCATAAGTCCCCCTAAACATTTATTATTTTATGAATCTAAGTATATTCTCGCTTTAACGAACGGTCAATTTCGTAAGGTAGGGTGCGCTGATCATCGAAAAGACAAGATTTATTGATGAAGGCATTGAAATTCGCTTGTCGGAGTGCTACAATCATATTAACTGTTGATGGGGAAGTAAAACCGCAACCAGCCTCACAGAGAGTCGAGTAGGGTGGAAACTTGACAGGAGATGGAGCGGGTAAATGGGCCCCGGAGGGTGGAGCGAAAAAGCTCACGCTTTAGTAGCTACCAACGCAAAGCCAGCGTTATTGGGCTAAGGGTGTGTTGGCACTCTGCATGAGAGGATGCATCTAGTTTAGTGCATCAACTAAGGTGGTACCGCAGATTAACGTCTGTCCTTATATAAGGATAGGCGTTTTATTTTTATGTCCACGCTTCGTTTTATTCTCATAACTGCGGATGAATAAGACGTGCAGAGAAAGAAACCCCGTCAAATTAATAAATTTGAGGGAGGCTGTTATTTATGAAAGATTTACGATTGGGCGGACTGAAAACTGAACGAAGTACCATTGAGGTCAAGGGGGTAACCATCGGAGGAAAAGAAATTATCCTTATGGGTGGACCTTGCGCTGTTGAATCGAGTCTACAGATGAGTAAATCGGCCGAAACTGTAAAGAAAGCGGGGGGCAAGATCCTGCGCGGCGGGGTTTTTAAACCACGTACGTCGCCTTATAGTTTCCAGGGTTTAGGTCAAGAGGGTCTTAACTATTTGGTCCAGGCCGCTAAAGAACAAGACCTACTCTGCGTCACAGAAGTGATTGATGCTCAAAGTCTGGAGCTAGTGGCCGACAAGGTCGATATTATTCAAATAGGGGCCCGGAATATGCAAAATTTCGAGCTTCTGAAATTGGCCGGTACAATCCATAAACCGATCATCCTCAAAAGAGGTTTGTCGGCAACGATAGAAGAGTGGTTATTGGCCGCTGAATATATTTTAGCAGCTGGTAATCCCCACGTTATCCTTTGTGAACGGGGAATTCGCACGTTTGAACCCAGTACAAGAAACACATTAGATCTGAGTGCTGTTGGAGTGGCCAAAGAACTATCTCACCTGCCGGTAATTGTCGATCCGAGCCATGCAGCGGGCAGAAGAGATCTGATATCATCCTTATCTAAGGCCGCCATTGCAGCAGGAGCGGACGGCTTACTGATTGAGATGCACCCTAATCCTGCCGAGGCAGTGAGCGATGGGCCCCAGTCTTTGACACCGGAACAGTTTGTCCAATTAGCGGGGGAACTAGGGGTGGTGGCCGAAGCGGTCAGTAGAACCTTTGCTTGTGGCGGACAAGAGGATACCCTTGAATCCTTGCACGTCCAGATTGACAGGGCCGATCAAAGTATTATTGAACTGCTCGCAGATCGAATGCAAATCGTCCGAAAGATAGGAGATCAAAAACGCTTAGATCAGGTCAAAGATACCCACCGTCAAAATGAGATCATTCAGCGCTTAGTTAACCTTGGCACGGAGCTACACCTTTCTCCAGAATTAGTAAAAAGGATTTATCCGTTGATTTTTGAGTTCGGTGTTCAATCTCAAATCAAAAGTAAACTAGCCCAGGATAAGGAACGAGAACTATCGTTCTATCCCCTAGGAAGTAAATAAATTCATAGGGAAACAACATTAAAAGCCGCTAGCGAATTTCGCTTAGCGGCTTTTGGGACGATTTTCCGGATTAACACATCTATCCCTTTTTAAGCAGTGTCCTTGCGATGTCAACTATATTGCAAGTAGTATCACAGACTCCTATAGCCGATATGCCAATAATCAATCCCTTAAAAATATAATCTTTAGGAGAATTACACGTAAGCAAGGAAAAACTGCTCAAAACACCAAGCGGGATAGCAAGCAAATGGGCAAACCTTCTACGCAGTCCAAACTTTTCTAGGGTTTCAACTATGCCGTAAACTAGGGCTGCTAAAAACCAAAGTTCCAAGGACATTAGCACCTTCTCCTTTCTTAATGCTTGTACACCCTACAATATTGTATGGTCTACGTCCCTAATTGTGACGGTAAGAAGGGAAGGTTAATAATGACTATTCCAGTGCGTGCTGTTATAATAAAAAGTACGGTTAATTTGGTATTATGTTACAGAATTGGAGCTCCGGTAGCTTAAAATAAGGAAGGGAGGGGAACGTATGGGGAAGAAACTGTTTTTAATGGGAAATGAAGCGATTGCCCGAGGGGCGGTTGAGGCTGGAGTTAATGTCGCAGCAGGATATCCTGGAACCCCGTCATCAGAAGTATTAACGACACTTGCGAAATTCGCGACCGAATTTGGTTTTTACGCAGAGTGGTCTGTTAATGAAAAGGTAGCCCTAGAAGTAGCTTCAGGCGCTTCCTACGCAGGAGCGCGTGCGCTCGTCTCGATGAAACAAGTCGGACTTAATGTTGCTGCTGACCCTTTAATGAGCCTAGCGTATATCGGGGTCAAAGGTGGACTTGTTCTCGTCGTCGCTGATGACCCTGGCCCTCATAGCTCACAAACTGAGCAGGATACCCGTAAATTTGCTAGCTTTGCGAATCTTCCGGTCTTCGATCCATCGACGCCTCAAGAAGCAAAAGATATGGTTAAAGAAGCCTTTGAACTATCGGAGAAGTATTCGTTACCAGTCATTCTGAGACCAACAACTCGTACCTGTCACGCATGTCAGGATGTTGAGGTAGAGGATGTCGTTAAGGTCGACCGCTCGTACCGATTTGAAAAGGATCCCAAATGGGTCATCATGCCGGGTTTGTCCTATAAAAAGCACATTGAACTTAATAAGCTTCAGCCTGTCATGGCCGAAGACTTTAACCAGTCTAAATTCAATCAATTACACTTGGCTGGGGAAATAGGAATCATCGCGTGCGGAGTGTCCTATAATTATGTGCTTGAGGCATGTCGTGAGTTGAGGATAGAACCATCCCTGCTGAAAATTGGTACACCTTATCCCTTGCCCCCTCAGCCAGTGCTGGGAATCTTAAGACATTGTCAGAGCGTTTTGGTAATCGAGGAGCAGG
The DNA here is from genome assembly GCA_036569365.1 of Desulfosporosinus sp. Classification (GTDB taxonomy): domain Bacteria; phylum Bacillota; class Desulfitobacteriia; order Desulfitobacteriales; family Desulfitobacteriaceae; genus Desulfosporosinus. The sequence continues at coordinate 5,259 of DATCQU010000070.1, forward strand.
AACCGGTTGTCGAAGACCAGACCATAAAAATCGCTTGGCAAAATAGCATGGTAACCAAGATTTCAGGCAAGCATGATAACCTTGTTCCCCGCGAAGGGGAGTTAAATGTTGATAAGATTAAGGCTATCTTGATTCGCTATTTTAACCTGACTGAGGAAATGCCCATACCGAAGGTTGATCTGCCAGTCATGCCAGTTCGGTCTCCAGTTTTATGCGCAGGTTGTCCCCATCGAGCGAGTTTTCTGGCGTTTAAAGAAATTGGAAGGGCCCAAGATGCCGTTTTTTGTGGGGATATTGGATGCTACACGCTAGGAACAGCCGCACCGTTGGATATGCTAGATACCTGTCTTTGTATGGGTGCGGGAATATCGCAAGCCGCGGGTATGAGCCGGGTCGAGCCGGGCAGGAAACATGTCGCCTTTATTGGGGATTCAACGTTTTTCCACTCCGGAATCGCGGGGCTTGTTAATGCGGTGTACAACAATGCTAATATTACTATAGTGATTATGGACAATAGTACAACGGCAATGACCGGTCATCAGCCCCACCCTGGGATTAATCGGACTGCAACCGGTAAAGGAAATAAAGCGATTGATATTGCCGAAGTCGTTCGGGCATGTGGGGTAGAATTGATCAAAATTGTGGATCCTAATAACTTCACGGAGATGAAACAAGCTGCCCTCGAAACGATGGCTTTCAAGGGTCCGTCGGTTGTTCTTGCCAAGCGGGAGTGTGTCGCAATCTGTAAAACTCCTGATAAATATGCGATTGATCTGGACCTATGCATAGGCTGTGAAATTTGTATTCAAAAATTAGGTTGCCCGGCCATTTATATAAATAATGAGGCGATCTTGATATCTCCTCAGTGCACTGGATGTGGACTTTGTGCTCAAGTTTGTCCACAGAATGCCATTCGGGAGGTGTCAAAATGAAACTCGATGTGGTCATAACAGGAGTTGGAGGACAAGGTACCATTCTTACCTCCAGAGTAATCGCTCAAATGGCAATGGTTAAAGGCTTTGAAGTGCGGACGTCGGAAACCATCGGCATGGCGCAGAGAGAAGGATCCGTAGTTAGTCATGTGCGAATTGGCAGAGATTTGACGGGCGCCCTCATTCCAGATGGCAAAGCGGATATATTAATAAGTTTAGAACTCGCCGAAACAGTGAAAGGCTTAGCTAAGCTTAAGGCGGGTGGATTGATTCTAGCGAATACGGCAAAGATAATACCGACCTCAGTGCCACTTGGATTGTCTCAATATCAAGGGGAAGAGATTATGGCCTTTATTAACCAGGCATCCGCTAAAATCTGTTTTTTTGATGCAACCAAGGTTGCTCTTCAAGCCGGGAATTATAAAACAGTCAATGTGGTTTTTCTAGGAGTGTTATCAACCATTGACGGACTACCGTTTAGGGTAGAGGAGTATCTACAGGCCATCGAGGGAATTCTCCCCCCTAAAGTACAAGCTGTGAATAAAAAAGCGTTCTATTTAGGTCGTGAGTTGGCCCTTCAATTGAATCGATGTCAGAATTAATATAAAATACGGTATTATACTAGGGTGAAGAAAGGTGGGGATATCATGAAACTCAATGAGGGTGTGGCCAATGAGATTGCTGACCTTATATCACAGGAGAGTGGGTTCCCAGTGGTTGTCTGCGATCAAATGGGTATAATTATTGCTGATTCGGCAAAAACAAGGATAGGCTTACAACATGAGATAAGCAAAAAGGTTTTAACAACGAAAGTGGATACGGTACTCATCACTGCTGAGGATGCGGCAGCATCAAACGGTGGCCTGAAGGAGGGCACACATCTTGTCATTGAGGTCGGAAGGGAGAGAATCGGGAGTTTCGGAATTGCCGGGCCGTTGGAGGTAACGGAACCGGTAGCTCGCATCGCAGCAAGGCTCATCGTCAACATGGTGCGCGATTAAGAATTAAAAGATGTTATTCGAAACCAAGTTGACAATTTAACCACTTCAATTGAGGATGCAGCAAGCACTGTTGAACAATTAACGGCCTCTTCCCAGCAGGTCGCTGCAATTAGTCAAACATTAGCGGGTGAGGCTCGTGAGGGTCTGAAACAAGTGAAAGTAACGACGGATGTCTTAGATTTTATCGGTCGAATCGCGAATCAAACTAATCTCCTAGGACTGAATGCAGCCATTGAGGCGGCACGGGCAGGTGAACATGGACGTGGTTTTTCCGTTGTAGCTGGGGAAGTGCGTAAACTTGCCGAAGACAGTCGACGCTCTGCCAATGAGATTAAAAGTATCTTAAATAAATTTAATACAACTATCGAACAAATCACCAGGGGAGTACTCCAAAGCAGTGAGATCACTCAAGAACAAGCGAATGCAACCCAACATATTACGCAAATAGTCGAAGGAGTTCAGCGCGTAGGGCAAGAACTTCAAAACGTCGTAGCTCGACTCTAGGGTTTAAAAAAATTATAATGAAATAGTAATGTATTTTGAAAGGTGCGAGATTTAAAATGGCAGTAAAGGTTCAACGTATTTATTCTGAACAGTGGAATCCAACGGAGGAACAGATTAATAGTATATTTCCAATTGATGACATTACTTCCGATATAGGAAAGAATCCGGGCATAGCAGTAATAACTGATGATGAAGTAAGACTAAAATATCCAAGTCAATATAACATCTCGGTACAAGCCAGAGCCTATAATCGGGGCCTTGTAGAACTGCTGCAAAAATATTATGAAGATTATCGTAATAGTCCAGAATTTGCGGGTTTAGTAGGGATCCAATTACCACAAATCATGTGGGTTGATACGCTAGGCTTTGAAGAAAAGCTAATTAGTCTCCATATAACTAAACTTCATCAGAACGAGATTTTCATTAACGATCTCGTACTTGTCAAAAATGAGGACTTCGACTTATTAAGTGATGGTGTGATTGATAAAGTGCTAAATAATTTACGTATATTTGCTAAAGAACAAGGGGCTAAATACTTATCGGGTTATGCAGCGAATCGTGCAACGTTCAATTTATTAAATAAAAAGGGGTTCAAAGAAGACAAACGAGACGAAAAGGGGAACGATTACCTTTGGGCCTTGGCATTACAGATGGGTGAACAGTTTCCTTACTATGAAGAGCTGTAAGTTCTTATGAGCCATAAAATAACGATCTTCTCAGATTTCTTATGACCCTTTTGCATGATTGGGAAAGTCCCACTTGACCAGTTGGCCAAGGACAAAAATTTGACAATCCAATGGAAATCCTTTGAGCTTAGGCCAGAGGGTATTGAACTCCCGGAGAAACCACCGAAATATTTGGCCAAGGCACAAGCAGGTATCGAAAAGTTAAGTCGAAAGTACGGGCTCTACATGACCTTTAATGATAAGAGTAAACATTCCAGATTAGCTTTGGAAGGAGCTAAGTTCGCGGAAGAACATGGACTTGTTAATGAATATCATGATGCAGTTTTTGCCGCTCAATTTCAGGAACAGAAAAACATCAATGACCTAGAAATTCTAACTGAGATTGCGGTACAGATCGGACTGGATCAGGATGAGTTCCGCAAGGCGCTCGAGGCTAGACACTATGAACAAGCTGTCTTGAAGGATGTAGAGGAAGCGTATCGTTTGGGCATACAGAGTGTTCCCTGTTTTATCGTAGAGGGTCGCGCAATGTATGGCGCTCAGAGCTACGAAGCTCTGGAAAAGCTTCTTCAAGGGAGCGATAATGGGCTTTCACTCGGCCTTAACTTAATACCATGATATTTACATATTGCGGTACATTATGTATGCGGAAAAGATCATACTCTCACGGAGTAAGGTACGAGGAGGAATTTAGAGATGGAATTAACGGCTGACCTGAAAAAATCATTAAAAGGACAGGGATATATTTCCTCAAAAGACGGAGTCCATTTTTCATGTAGGGTATTAATCCCGGCCGGAAGAATGAATGCTCAAGAAACGCGAAAAATAGTTGAGGTAAGTGAGAAGTATGGGAAAGG
>DATCQU010000071.1:0-8027 GCA_036569365.1 Desulfosporosinus sp.
GCTGAAAAGCATAATATGGCTCCAGCAATACGGATTCTGCTTCCTTTAAACCCTGGCGCACTGCGCGGTAAGTGGCCTCTCTGAAGTCACCGCCTTCGGTATGCTTATTGTGTGCCCGACCTGAGACCAACGTAATTTTCATATCTGTAATCCCTGAACCTGTTAGAACTCCTTTATGGGCTTTTTCTTCCAGATGGGATAAAACAAGTCTTTGCCAGCTTTTGCTTAAGCTATCCTCACTGCATTCTACCTCAAACTGCAGACCGCTCCCCGGCTCTCCCGGCGTGAGTAACAGGTGGACCTCCGCATAATGCCGCAAGGGCTCAAAGTGCCCTACCCCTTCGACGACATTAGCAATCGTCTCCTTATAGACAATCCTTCCTGCATCGAAAGCCACATCAACACCAAAACGACTTTGGATAAGGCTCTGCAGAATCTCAATCTGCACCTCTCCCATAATCCGTGCCTGAATTTCCTGCAGCTGCTCATCCCAGACAATATGAAGTTCCGGCTCTTCTTCTTCAATCTGACGCAACTTGGGAAGCATCACTCTTGGGTCACAGCCTTCCGGCAGAATAATCTGATAGGACAGCACGGGTTCCAATACTGGTGTATCTGAAGCTTCCTCTATCCCTAAGCCTTCTCCCGGTCTGGTTTGGCCGAGCCCTGTTACTGCGCATACAGAACCTGCCTCTACCTCGTTCACTGCCTCGAATTTCTGTCCGGAATAGATACGAATTTGATTAACCTTCTCTCTCCAGATGCTATTCGTTAAGACATCTTTCACCTTAAGTCTTCCGCCTGTAATCTTCATGTAGGTAAGGCGGTTCCCTTGCTCGTCTCTTGCTATCTTGAATATTTTAGCCCCAAATTCATCGAGGTAAGAAGGTATCATGGCATACTTCACAATGCCCTGCATCAATTGCTCAACGCCCTCTAATTTTAAAGCGGAACCAAAAAAGCAAGGAAAAACTTTGCGCTCCGTGACAGCTCTTTTAATCTGCGAAGTTTCAATATCCCCCGTTTCCAGAAAGGTTTCCGGCATTATTTCTTCACGCATGGCCAGCTGGTCGTAGCAATCGTCCGTCCAAACTTGTCCAAACTCAATACACCCCTCATCCAGCTGCTTTTTCAATTCTTTCATTAACTTGTCCTTATCCGTCCCCTTCTGATCCATTTTATTGACGAATAAAAAAACTGGTATTTGATACGTGTGCATAAGCCGCCATAATGTTTTGGTATGCCCCTGCACCCCGTCCGCACCGCTTATCACTAAAATGGCATAATCCAGTACCTGAAGTGTTCTTTCCATTTCGGCCGAAAAATCGACGTGTCCCGGGGTATCTAATAAGGTAATCTGAGTCTCACTTATTTCAAACATGGCCTGCTTGGAAAAAATGGTGATTCCTCTTGCTCTTTCTAGCTCATAGGTATCCAAATAAGCATCCTTATTGTCCACCCTTCCCAATCTGCCGATTTTACCGCTCAAATAAAGCAGACTCTCTGATAATGTCGTCTTGCCCGCATCGACATGTGCTAATATTCCAATGACTATTTTTTTCATAATCTATCTCAAATCCTTCAGTTTGGCTGTTTCTAAAAATCACAGCCCGTTTAGGCATGAATGTCAATTCTTCCATTATTATCATGATACTAGTAAGTCTGGCATTTGACAATTTTATAGCAATTGAATTGCGAACCTTATGCAGGCGTTCGATTAACGGGAAGTATCCCGTTTGTTGTGTTGCCCTTTTGAAAAACACCTTACAGACTGCTTCTATACTTCCAATCATTGATGCGTGACCGGGTGTGCTTGTCGCGTTGTTTTTATGTTGAGATTTTGCCCGCAGGAGCATTTTGCACTTTTACAGGTGTAGTATGTTTTTCTGCGGGCTTTTTATTTATCCCCAAGCGCAAGACTCCCTCTTCTACAAGTGGAAGTGGGAACCCGTACTCTACTTCAGTGACGATAGTCTCCAGTGACGTAAGTCTCCAGTGGAGACTTACGTCGAAGGCGCAGTGCTAAATATGAATACTATCGCGCCGTAGGATGAGTATCGCCGAGCCGTCTTACCAATAGAAATCCTTGGCGGCGAAGGAGGTAGACTCCCTCACCGAAGACTCGATGTTCAACTTTGGTTGAACGAGTTCACTAATTTTGTTATAAGGAGATGCCTAAATGAAAAATTATATAACTCTAGAATTTGACGAAATCCTTAAGCAACTTGCAGATAAAGCACAGTCTAATATCGTTCAAGCTCGGTGTCTCGCCCTGGTTCCATCATTAAACGAGGCGGAAGTACTACGGCGCCTAGACGAAACAACCCAGGCTAAAAGAATTATAGAACAGATTGGAACCCCGCCCCTTCCCACAATGACGGATCTGCAGAAGGTCATTGACCTGATAGCCATCGACGCAATTCTGATGCCAGATCAGATTGCCCATGTTTCGTCCTTCCTTGTATCCTGCCGAAGAATAAAAGCTTACCTCGAGAAAGCTAAGTCGACAGATATCATCATCGCCTGGTACGGTGAATCAATCAACGAATTATCTGAGCTTGAAAATGAAATCGAGAGATGCATCCGGAACGGTATTGTCGACGATAAGGCGTCAGCTGAGCTTGCCAATATTCGGCGACATACCGCTATCACGATTGATCAGATCAAAGCAAAGCTTGATGCACTACTCAGGAAAAACAAAACCTGGTTTTCGGAGTGTTTTGTTTCATTAAGAAACGGACACTATACTTTGCCAGTCAAGCGTCAACACAAGAACAATGTCGTCGGTTCGGTTATCGACCTGTCGCAAACTGGTGGGACCTGCTTTATTGAGCCGGTATCTGTGGGCAGACTGCAATCGGAGCTGTCCGCACTGCAAATCGAAGAAGACAGCGAAGTCAGGCGTATTCTGTATTCCCTGACGGCTCTTATAAGCGATAGTCTTCCGACTATTAAGCTTAACATCGAGACCATGGAAACGCTGGACTTTCTCTTTGCCAAGGGTAAGCTAAGTTTGTCGATGAAAGCATCCTCCGTCATCATTAATTCAGATAGAAAAATCCTTATGATCAACGCCAGACATCCCTTGCTTAATCCCGGGACTGCCGTACCTTTAAACTTTGAAGTCGGCTATACAATAAATGGCGTCGTTATTACTGGCCCGAATACGGGTGGCAAAACCGTTGCATTAAAAACCGTCGGACTTCTCTCTCTGATGGCACAAAGCGGACTGCATGTTCCCGCCGAAGAAAACAGTATTTTTTGCCTGCACAATCTGGTGTTGTGCGATATTGGCGATGGGCAAAGTATTACGGAAAATCTGTCTACTTTTTCTTCTCACATTAAGAATATAATCGAGATATTACGGCAGGCAAACCATGAATCACTGGTCCTTCTCGACGAACTTGGCTCCGGAACTGACCCGGCCGAAGGAATGGGGCTTGCAATTGCAATATTAGATGAGCTGAACGCGAAAAAGTGCCTGTTTGTTGTGACAACCCATTATCCGGAAATCAAAGAATATGCGGCAAATAAGCCTGGGCTTGTAAATGCCCGCATGGCCTTCGACAAAGAGAGCCTTTTGCCGCTCTACCGACTGGAAATCGGAGAGGCTGGGGCGAGTTGCGCGCTCTATATTGCGGAAAGGCTGGGTATGCAACAACACATGCTTATACGCGCTCACGAAGCCGCCTATGGAAATTCAACAAAACAATACGGGGGTGCGATACAGCAAAGTAATCCTTTACCTGCTCAGGCCGCTATAGTACCGCAGATTGTCAAACAAGAAGCACCAACGCCAAAAGTGCCCTCTCGCAGCGAAACGTTTAATCTCGGTGACAGCATCATTGTCTATCCTCAAAAGGAAACCGGCATTGTTTACGCACGTTCCAACGCTAAGGGCGAAATTGGCGTTCAGATTAAGGGAAAGAAAAGCCTGATAAACCATAAACGGCTAAAATTACAGATAGCCGCCAGTGAACTCTACCCCGCTGATTATGATTTTTCAATCATCTTTGACAGTGTGTCCAACCGAAAAGCCCGCCATCAGTTGGACAAAGGACACTATGACGGGAATGTGATTGTTAATGAGTGGGATAGCAAATGAAGATAACTCACACTTGCCATTTGAAACAAGTCAGTTCAACTGTAAAAGGAAGAATGAAATGAGCATAATAATTCGTCAGGAAAACGAAAAGGATTATCAAGAAGTCGAAAATTTAACAAGAGAGGCTTTTTGGGATCTCTATCACCCAGGGTGCAGTGAGCATCTGATTGTGCACAACATACGTAAGGCTTCCTCTTTTATACCCGAACTGGATTTTGTAGCTTTACTGGACGATAAGCTTGTCGGCAATGTTATTTATACCAAATCAAACGTTGTGGACAAGGATAACAATGAGCATGGGGTGATAACGTTTGGTCCCATAAGCGTTTTACCATCTTATCAAAAGCAAGGAATTGGATCAGCTCTGATAGCACATACAAAAAAGATAGCTCAAACTATGGGATATAAGGCCATTATCATCTTCGGAAATCCTGCCTACTATCACCAGTTTGGTTTTGAAAATGCAGCAAACTTTGAGATAAGTACTGCCGCAGGAGTAAATTTTGAAGCATTCATGGCGTTAGAGTTGTATAGAGGAGGTCTGCAAGGCATAACTGGAAGGTTCTATGCCGATCCTGTCTTTGCAGTCAATCAAGAGGAACTAGAAGCTTTTGAAAAGAAATTCCCCTATAAAGAAAAACACGTTACTGATACGCAGTTCAAGTAACCTCTTATAAAGCTGCCGGACTGCCGCAACGAAGAGCATTGAATAGGATGACGTAAAACCCCGGCAGTGCCAGGTTTTTTTTGATCAATGCACTAGTAGATTAAGCGCTTACCCTTATAGAGACGATGGTCGGAATAGTTTTTGCTTGCCTATAATATTAAATGCTCATTGTTTGAGGTTGATTCAGTGCTATTGTCATTATTTACTCTTTCTATCGCTATGTAAGTTGCTTAGTTCCTCAGAAATGAGTTTAATCGTTCGTCGAATCTCGTCGTCCTCCGTTTTACATACACAAAGGCGTAAAGCGTCTCGGTGAGGAAAACCATCGATATAACAACTGTTTGTACTGCTCAAGAGTACCTTGGTTTTCGACAACCTGTTAACGAGAAGTTCCGCTGAAACGTCATTTAACTCTAAGCAAGCATAGATCCCTGTTGTCGGTATATTACCTTTAATTAATCCATTTGGCTGCTGCTCAATTGCCTCTCGTAAAACATCCATCTTTTCTTTGTAATACTTTTTTGTTCGTTGCACATGAAACTTGTACATACTACTGTGCAAGTAAATCTCCAGCGCTCCCTGGGTGAGGATTGGGGAGTTCAGATCGATGCACTGCTTATAGGCTAAAAATTCCTTCTGAAGTTCTCTTGGTAAGATAACCATGCCTAGACGCAACCCCGGTAACAATGTTTTAGAAAAGCTACGAATGTAAATCATCCGCTCTTGTTCTCCCATTGCGTACATCGGGTCTATCTTAGTATCCAGTTCTAGGTCTGCCAAATAATCGTCCTCGACAATATAGACTTCATACTTTTTAGCGAGCCTAATAATTTCTTTTTTTTGAGCAACATCATAGCAAAACCCCGAAGGGTTTTGATATCTTGGCATAGTGTAAAAGAATTTAATATCTCCTTGTTGAAAGATTGATTCCAATTCGTTTAGGTTAATACCCTCCTGTGTTCTTCGAATGCCAACAACTGAAGTTTTCGTGCATTTCATGACTTGAAGCATGACCGAATAGGTTGGTTGCTCTACTAGAACTTTAGTTCGGCCATTAGGAAAAGAAATAGCGGCAAGAATGTACAAAGCTTGCTGTGAGCCATTGGTGATAAAAACATTTTGTGGTTTCGTAAAGACTTGAAAATCGGCCAAGTGTTTGACTAAACCATGAATTAATTCCGGCATTCCCTGCGCTGAAGAATACTCGAACAGATTTTTTTCATAGATCGATATTGCCTTTTCCATACAATGATAAAAATCCTTGTAGGGATTAATGTAATCAGGCGGACCAGTCGTCACCATATCGATTACTTCATTCCTACTTTTTACTGCTGCCGAAGCTTTCACAACATAATAGCCACTTTTGGGAAAGGAATAAATTAGATGTTCTGCTTCAAGAACTTTATAAGCCTTCACGATGGTATCTGAATTATAGAGCAATTCCTTAGAAAGTGCTTGGACTGACGGTAGCTTTTCACCTGACTTATAAACACCGCAAGCTATTTTTCGCCTTAGTAAATCAGCAACTAAGTGATATTTATAAATCATGTTACCTCATTTCTATACCGGTATAGATTAGCAATTATTTTCTAGTATATACCAACCGCATCAATTAAGATTAATATAATCAATTCAGATCTGAAATGCAATTGATTAATAACTCATAAGGGGCATTGCCATGATAAAGCTAGAGGTTAATGAATATGTTCAAGTTGTTGCACCCATGGAGAGTTTAACGATTAATACTTTATTTGCTAAAGCAGTGCTTGATCATAAAGTAAGTGGCACAGTTTATGTTGATAATGCTAAGGAGCCCCAAGTATTTTATATCGCGCATCCCTACGGAATGTCACTATTATTTGGTGATACGGATAACGATCGGTTCAATGAGGCTTTATTTTATTATTTGATTAATAAGGATAAGGTTCGGAATCATTATGAATGGTTGCAAGCCTTTCCAACTTCTTGGAACCGCAAAATCGAAACAATTTTAGGCTCGTATTTAGTGAAAAAAGCTTCTACCGATCTGAATACAATTCTAGAAAATACAAGAGTCAATTTCACATTTAATCTAAGGAAATATCAGAACCTTAAACGTCAATTAGCTATACATGAACACCCAATAGTACGTTCAACTAAAGAAGTGTTAAACACGCTGCCAGGAAGTGTCCTTCCCAAATACTTTTGGGGAAACTACGATCTATTCCAAAATGAAGGCGTTGGTTTTAGCTTGATTTATTGTGGAGAAGTAGCTTCTACAGCTTTTTCATCCTGCAGGTTTGAGAAGCAATTAGAAATTGGGATTGAGACCTTAGAAAAATATAGAGGAAAAGGGTTTGCCTTGGCCGTTTGCTCAGGTCTCATTGATTACTGTATCGAAAAGGGTTTGGAACCTATTTGGGCATGCCGCATGGAGAATATCCCCTCCTACCAGCTGGCTCTCAAACTCGGATTTACACCGACACTTTATCTCCCTTATTATCGACTTCCGGTCTAAAACTCTTATCTCCTGCAAACTTGCTTAACGTCTCTTCAGCGACCTAAAACCGATCATGATCATTCACTTTGTTAACTATTTCTTTCACCTGCTGTTTCGCGGCTGGAGACAATGCATCTACTAGGTAATTACGATCTATTCCCTTTTTTTCCTGATATTCCTGCTTAGTTCTTTCATTAGCACCGTCGATCTCAACCTTCAGTTCTCTGGCGGATAATAAGGCACATCCTGCCCCCCTGATAATGAGCTGCTGTAAACCGTCTGACGTTGCAACTGTGATATTATATTTTCTCTGATTATCATGGGCAAATTTCTCAATATACTGGTCCGCCGTTTGTGCTTCCCTAGTATATATCATATGGATATTATGATAGTCGATCACTTCCTCAAAATGCCCCTGAACGCGGTAAGCATCAAACACAATGATAATCTGGCATTTTCGAATCCCCTGATAATTACTGAGAGTATCAACCAATTTCATCCGGGCGCCGTCCATATTGTCATCTACAAGCTCTTTCAGCTCAGGCCAGGCATGGATAATATTATAGCCGTCCACAAGGAGATACTCTTCTTTGATTTCCTTCTCTCTACTGACATAGGTACCCGGTTCATAATAGCTTTCGAGGGCTGTTTTGCGACTTTTCCAGACAGACTTCTTCCCTTGGTTCGCATAGAAGGTTTTATTGATAATTTGGTCAATCTCATCTAAACTGATCCACCGCTCTTCTGTGTTCGAGGACTGGTTTGGGGCTGTTTCT
>DATCQU010000072.1:0-87511 GCA_036569365.1 Desulfosporosinus sp.
TTTCTATTATTATAAGGACAACAGATGATCATTACCCGCTAGTTGTGCGGTTAATTGAACTGTGGTTGCAATGTGCGATTACAACAGCCGTTAGTGTGGCAGTTGTACTTGTAAATTGAATCGCTACTGTAGCAGTAGCAAATGCATTAAAGGGAGCTATTGTAAAGACCAAACCGAGCATAGCTATGGGCTATGACTAACAAACAAGACGTTTGGATCTGTTTCCCGTCAGAAGCTGAAAGGTGGTGATGCGTATGCATGTAACAGGGTTTATATATGAGAGTAACTTTTAAGAATGCAATTAACACTTAATATATGAGTTCATTTATTGGAAATTGGAAATTGGAAATTGGAAATTGGAAATAAGAAAGAGGTAATTAATTAATGAAGAGAAATAATAAAGCAAAATCAATCGCCATAGCTACAGCTATTACCACACTTTTATCGGCAACTGCAGTTTTTGCAAATACGACAGACAACAATACAGCACAAGCTCCAACGGCATCACAAACACGTTCTTGTGAACCTGACGCTTCGTACAAAAGTCATTTGGATAGTCTAGTAAATTCAGGTACACTCAATAAGACTCAAGAAGATACCATTAAAGGTGCGACCCCGATGATTTCAAAGGACGGCATGGCTAAAGGGGAATTCAATAGAGGACATCATAATGGCCAAGTTAAAAACATTCTAGATGGTCTAGTAAAAGCCGGGACGATTACCCAGGCTCAAGAAGACTCTATTATAGCAGCAATGAAACCAGCTAAAGAAGATAAAGACGCTAAGCCTTCTAAAGAAGACGGTGCGGCAAAAGTCGATGTTAAAACCGTTCTAGATGGTCTAGTAAAAGCCGGGACAATTACCCAAGCTCAAGAAGATGCTATTCAAAGTGCAGTAAAGCCAGCAGTTGAAGCTAAACCAGCTGTAGAAGCTAAACCAGCAGTAGTAGCTGTACCAGCAGTCGAAGCTAAACCGGCAGTCGAAGCTAAAGCAGCAGTAGAAGCTAAACCAGCAGTCGAAGCTGTACCAGCAGTCGAAGCTAAACCAGCAGTCGAAGCTAAACCAGCAGTCGAAGCTAAACCATCAGTCGAAGCTAAGCCAGCAGTAGAAGCTGTACCAGCAGTCGAAGCTAAACCAGCAGTAGAAGCTAAGCCGGCAGTAGAAGCTACAGCAACTACTCCAGCTATACCAGCAGTAGAAGCTGTACCAGCAGTCGAAGCTAAACCAGCAGTAGAAGCTGTACCAGCAGTCGAAGCTAAACCAGCAGTAGAAGCTGTACCAGCAGTAGAAGCTAAACCAGCAGTAGAAGCTGTACCAGCAGTAGAAGCTTCACCAGCAGTCGAAGCTACACCAGCAGTCGAAGCTACACCGGCAGTCGAAGCTGCACCAGCAGTCGAAGCTGCACCAGCAGTCGAAGCAGTACCAGCAGTCGAAGCTGCACCAGCAGTCGAAGCTACACCGGCAGTAGCAGCTATCCCAGCTGTAACTCTTAATACCGCTATGGATGGACTAGTAAAAGCCGGGACATTAACCCAGGCCCAAGAAGACGCTATTAAAAGTGCAATCACAAAAGCTACAAAAGATGGCAAATCAGATGGCGATGTTAAAATCGGCGACAAGGGACCTAAAAGCCGTTTGGATAGTCTAGTAAAAGCTAATACAATTACCCAGGCTCAAGAAGATGCTATTCAAACTGGATTAATTAATGGAATGAAAAATGAATTCAAAATTGTTATGGATGGTCTGGTAAAAGATGGTACGATTACCCAGGCACAAGCAGACGCTGTTAAAAGTTCAATTATACCAGTTAAAGAAACTGTCACACCAGTAGTAGATAACAAAACCGCTCTAGATGGTCTAGTAAAAGCTGGTACGATTACCCAGGCCCAAGCAGACGCTATTCAAAAGGTAACTACACCAGCAGTAGAAGCTAAGCCAGCAGTAGCAGCAGTTCCAGCGGTAGAAGCTAAACCTGCAGTAGAAGCAGTTCCAGCAGTAGAAGCTAAACCTGCAGTAGAAGCAGTACCAGCAGTGGTAGCTGTACCAGCTAAAGTTGATCTGGATAGCCTAGTGAAAGCTGGGACAATTACCCAGGTTCAAGCAGACGCAATTAAAGCTGCAATTACACCAGTCGCTAAAGTAGCTGCACCAGATGCAACTACAACACCAGCGGCTATAGATGCAACTGCAACACCAGTAGTTACACCAGCTACAGATGCAACTGCAACTCCAGTGGTTGCACCAGTTAAAGATGTAACGACAACTCCAGTAGTTGCACCAGTTAAAGATGCAACTGCAACTCCAGTAGTTGCCCCAGTTAAAGATACAACGACAACTCCAGTAGTTGCACCAGTAGTTAAAGATGCAACCGAAACACCAGTAGTTAAAGAAGATGCAAAGTCAAAAGGCATTGTTAAAAGCATCCTGGATAGTCTAGTGAAAGCTGGTTTAATTACCCAGGCTCAAGAAGACACTATTCAAAATGCTATGACCAAGGCTCCAAAGGCTGACGCAACTAAAGGCGAAATCAAGCAAGATCAAAATGGTAAAGTTAAGACTGATAAGGATAGTCACGTAAAAGACAATACGATGAATGGCGCTCAAGAAGACGCAATGCATTCTTAAGACTTAGGTAGCGTTTATCTAACCTAACGCTATAAGAAAAAATGAGTTGATGGCCGTAGGTTCGATCCCGACCATCAACTCCATATCCATAGGAGCCTTGAACCCCGCAAGCGATTGCGGGGTTCAAGGTTTTTCATTATTGCTCTGCTGAGATTATTTCTAAAACTAGGGTGATAGTGTTAAACTAGAGATTAGGTACTAAAGGAGGAGAATTTCATGAAAAAGGTCATTATGTTTACCAATCAAACCTGACCCTATTGCACGATGGCGAAAGAGTTTCTCTCGCAAAACAAGATTCACTATGAAGAAAAAAACGTTAGCCTTGACCCTCAAGCAAGGTCGGAGCTACAACGCAGAAACATTAGTGGAGTTCCTGCTTTCTTAATTGGGGAAGATGTTATCGTAGGATTAGATAAAGAAAAGATCCTTAAGTTGGTTGATCACCGTGTCATTCAATGCGAAAAATGTTCGAAAAAAATGCGGGTGCCCACTAAAAAAGGTACGATCGAAGTTACCTGTCCGAAGTGTGCTCATGTATTTAACGTCCAGACACAAGCATGAATTCTGAGATATAAGGCATATGAAAGAAAATAATCAGTCAAGACGCAAAATAGACTTGCTTACTGACTGGTTATTTTTTTGATTGTGCCAAGTTGATTAAACCTTAAAAAGGAGCCTAAGCCGGTACATATCGGATGAAGGGGTTCCTTTTTAGCGTTTAAGTGTTTAAGTTTTCTGACATTTATACTTGTAAAAAAATGCAGCATACATTATAATGAGCACAAACGATTACAAATACGCATAAATGAGCACGTGAATGAGTATAATTAGTTAAGACATGAGCAGAAACAATAATATAACCGTAGAGGAAGGTCATGAATATGTTTGCTGAAGAACGCAAAGCGGTGATTTTGCAACTCATGGAATCCGGTGAACATGTTAAAGTGGGAGATTTGAGCCAGAGGTTTGAAGTTTCTGAATCGACGGTACGGCGGGATTTGCAGGAACTGGAGAATGGCGGTTTGATCCAAAGAACCCATGGCGGTGCTATTTCTGTTCAATCAAGTTTTGAGTTGAGTTATCAAGAGAAAGAAATTCGCAGTTTTGATGAAAAGCAAAGAATTGCCAAAGCAGCAGCCAATCTGGTCAAAGATGGAGAAACGGTGTTCTTAGATGCAGGAACGACCACGCTGCAAATTGCATACGCCTTGCGCGGAAAAACTATTACTGTGGCGACCAACAGTATGGATATTGCTCAAGTTTTTTCGGAGGATCCCCAAGTTGAAGTGATCGTCTTAGGAGGGAGTTTGAGAAAGAATATTCGTTCCTTGGTGGGCTTCTTAACCAACGAAATGCTAGCTCGGCTTCATTTTGACAAGGTATTCCTAGCAGCTAATGCTGTTGACCTCGATCTCGGGGTAACGACTCCTAATCTTATGGAAGCGGAAACCAAACGACACATGGTGAAGGCGGGAAATGAGATCATTTTGGTAGTGGATCACTCGAAACTCTGGGCAAAAGCGATGTGTAAAATTTGCAGTCTGAGTGAGATTAGTTTACTACTGACCGATGATGGTATTGATGAAGCGGATGTACAAAAGTTACGTAAGTATGTTCAAGTGCAGATCGCAGATAATATGTAAGCGAATTAAAAGTGGTTTGAGAAATTTTGCAGAACGCTATTTTAAGGCTGAAGGGATGAACTCATGAACAAGCAAAAACAGGCGGGGATTGTCACGATAACCCTTAACCCAGCAGTTGATCAAACCCTTAATTTCACACAATTTAATGTTGGCCAAGTTAATCGGGTTGGCAAAGAACGCTTAGATCCTGCTGGAAAGGGCATAAATGTTGCCAAGGTTATTAATAGCTTAGGCTACGAGGTGGCGGTGAGCGGTTTTTTAGGTCGAGAAAATGCTAATATTTTCGAACACTATTTTGACGTTCAAAAAATTCCGAACCGTTTTATCAAAGTCGATGGGGCCACTCGAGTAAACACTAAAATAGTCGATGAGGCCAGTGGGGTCACAACTGAACTTAATTTTCCAGGAATCCACTGTAACACTTCAAATTTACAAGAACTTGAAAACGTCATTAAGCAGTTGGCCGTAGAATCTAAGCTGTTTGTACTATCAGGGAGCTTGCCAGAGGAAGCGCCGATCGATATATACCGGAAGTTTATTGAAATCCTGAAGAGTTATGATTGCAAGGTCTTTCTTGATACCAGCGGAAGCGCCCTGACCGAGGGAATCAAAGCGAAACCCTATGCGATCAAACCCAATCTGGATGAATTAAAGCAATTAATGGGCCATTCCGTGGAGCAAGAGATCGATGTGTTAAAAGCGATTGATGCGTTAATTTCCAGCGGGATTGCTAAAGTCGTGATTTCATTGGGCGGAAAAGGAGCAGTGGTTGTAGACCGAACTCAACGTCTCTTAGTTCGTCCACTCGAGGTAAAGGTTAGTAGTACCGTCGGGGCCGGGGATGCTCTAGTAGCAGGGTTGGTATATGGAGAAGCCCAAGGAATGTCGTTGGAGGAACAGGCTCGATGGGCAACAGCCGTTGCCGCTGCCTCGGTTGCCCAGCCAGGAACCCAAGCGGGAAAGCTAAATGATATAGAAAAACTTTTACCAAACGTAATAATAGAAGAATTGAAGGAGTGTAAACTATGAAAATTATAGACCTATTGGACAATGAATCTATTTTACTAGACCTAAAGGCGGAGACAAAGGAAGAGGTTTGGGAAACTTTGGCGCACAGCTTTCAGGAAATCGGCGCAGTTCACAATGTAGAACAGTATCTGGCAGATGTAGCAATAAGGGAATCGAAAGGAACAACTGGAGTCGGGTTTGGGGTTGCTATACCTCATGCCAAATCTGAAGGGGTTACGAAGCCCGCCTTGGCCATGGCTCGTCTGGTGAAGGGAGTAAATGTTCAGTCAATGGACGATTCCCAAGCGGATCTCTTTTTCCTCATTGCGGCACCCATCCACGGAGAGGATATTCACCTGCGTGCTCTGTCTAAATTGGCGAGGTTGCTGATGCATGGTACTTTTCTAGAGTCTCTCAGAAAAGCTAAAACTCAAGAAGACGTTAAGGCGGCCATCGAAGCAAACGAGAGTTAAAGCTAAAAAAAAGAGGAGGGGGAATTTTTATGAAATTCGTAGCCATTACATCCTGCCCTACAGGTATAGCTCATACCTATATGGCAGCAGAGGCCCTTCAAGTAGCAGCTAAGGAAATGGGACATGATATTAAAGTCGAGACTCAAGGGTCTGTCGGGGTGGAAAACGTTCTTACTCCAGACGATTTGGCACAAGCAAAGGCAGTCATCATTGCTGCTGACACATCGGTCGACAAGAGTCGATTCGCTGGAATGACAGTGATTGAAGTTTCAACGAAAGATGCAATTAAAGACGCCAAAGCGTTGATTACACGAGCGGTTAACGCTAAGGGAAGTTCGATAAGTCCGACGGATCAGGTTATTCAGGTTAAACCCGAAGGCAAGGAAGCCAAGACCGGTATCTATAAGCATCTGATGACTGGTGTGTCCTTTATGATTCCTTTCGTGGTGGCAGGGGGTCTGCTTATTGCTATAGGCTTTGCCATTGGTGGTATTTATGTTTACAAAGTTCCAGGAAGCTTTGGGGAAACGTTATTCTCTGCTGGTAAGGCTGCTTTCGCATTGATGGTTCCAGTATTAGGTGCTTATATTGCATTTTCCATTGCCGACAGACCAGCTATTGTACCAGGTATGATTGGCGGATATATTGCAGCCAGTAATGGATCAGGATTCTTAGGTGCCATGGTTGCCGGTTTCGCCGCTGGTTATATAGTCCTAGCTATTAAAAAGTATATTAAGCCTCCCAAATCCTTGCAAGGGTTGATGCCGATCCTCATTATTCCGGTACTTTCAACGGCCATCATGGGTTTGTTGATGTTTTATGTAATTGGTAAACCGATGACTATATTTAACACTACCTTAGCGGCATGGTTAACATCTTTAAGTGGTACAAACGCTGCATTACTTGGAATTATTTTGGGTTGTATGATGGCCTTTGATATGGGTGGCCCAGTCAATAAAGCCGCTTACACGTTCGGAGCTGCTTCTGTAGCCAGTGGTAATCCATCCGCGATTATGGCGGCTGTCATGATCTCAGGAATGGTTCCTCCTTTGGGAATAGCTCTTTCAACCGTCCTAACTAAAAAGAAATATACTCTGGAAGAGAGAGAAGCTGGCAAGGCCAATTGGGCACTGGGTTTATCCTTTATCACAGAAGGAGCAATCCCTTTTGCAGCGGCAGATCCCTTGAGAGTTATACCATCCATAATGGTTGGTTCGGCAGTTGCTGGGGGTATATCGATGGCGTTTGGGAGTACGATCATTGTGCCCCATGGTGGAATATGGGTCTTAGCGATTCCTCATGTTGTGACCAATTTGGTCCCTTATATTCTAGCTCTGCTCGCAGGAACCATTGTATCAGCATTAATCCTTTCAGCAGTTAAAAAACCAGTTGTAAAATAGATATCCATTGGAGGAATTAGCAATGATTACAAAAGAAATTACCATTACGAACGGTTCTGGACTTCATGCTCGACCGGCTTCTCTATGGGTGCAGATGGCTAGTGGTTATCAAAGCAGTATTATCATTAAAGCCAACGATTCTGAGGTTAATGGTAAAAGCATTTTAGGGATTCTTTCGCTAGGGTTAGGTGCCGGTAGTAAATTTGAATTGATTGTAGACGGAGAAGATGAACAGGAAGCAGCTGAGAAGTTAGAAGCTCTCGTCAATAACTTAGAAAATCAGGGTGAGTAAGATGGATATGGAAAAAAACAGTTGGCGAGGTTTAGGAGTATCTTCGGGTCGAGCCGCGGGTGAGGTTTGGATTCTTCAGGCTTTTATCACCGACCTGCCTCGTGAGTATGAGGGTGAGATCGATGCGAAAGAAGAGTTGGCACGTTTGCAAAAAGCTGTTGAACTCACTAGCCAAAGACTCACCCAGTATGAGCAACAAGTTCGGACTGAAAAAGGGGAAGAGTTTGCTCAGATATTTATTGCCCATAAACAAATGCTTTCCGATCCTTCGTTTATTGGGGAAGCCCAAAAGCGTATCGAAGCTAAGAAGTTGCCGGCTGAACATGCTTTAAAAGAAGTAGCTGCTGAAGCGGTTCAGATGCTGAAAAATATCCCAGACCCGTACTTTCAGGAACGCGCTGTCGACGTGCAAGATGTGTTGGAACAGTTGCTGCGAAACTTGCTAGATTCCCATGGGTCCGGGGCCTCTTCTTTCCCTGAAACAGGAAACTGGATTGTCATGGCCGAAGAGCTGACTCCGGCCCAAACCATTTCGTTGCCGAAGGATCGTGTCCTTGGTTTCATTGTGCGCACAGGAGGAAAAACGTCCCATGCTGCCATTCTGGCCCGAACGTATGGAATCCCGGCAGTTACGGGCGTTACCGATTCATGGGAGGAACTGACGCACTTAAAGTGGATCGAACTAGATGGGGATGACGGTTGGATCAAGCAATCTCCGGAGGGTGTCAGCAGTGCGAAACCTAATGATCTGAGCGAAGAGGAACAGGAGGGTTCCAACGGGGCGATTTTTGGGAACATGGTCTTAGCCGCTAATGTCGGAAGTCCGGCGGATTTACCACTTGTGCAGAAATTCAAAGCTCAGGGAGTTGGGCTATACCGGACAGAATTTTTATTTATGGGTGAGGAACTACCTTCTGAGGAAGATCAGGTTGAGGCTTACAGTCAAGTGATTGCAGCTTGTGCTCCTCATCAGACTGTTATTAGAACGTTGGATATTGGCGGGGATAAAAAAGCACCTGCGTTAAAACTTCCTGAGGAACAAAACCCCTTCTTGGGTGTAAGAGCCTTGCGCCTGTGCTTGCGCAGACCGGAGATCTTTCGTATTCAGCTTCGGGCGATCTGGCGTGCCTCTGCAGCGGGGCCCTCTGCCGTCATGTTTCCAATGATTGCAACATTTGAGGAATTGATGAAGGCCAAGGAACTGCTCTATTTAGCTCGAGATGAGGTTGTACAAGAAGGATATGCTGTGGGCAAACTTGAAGTAGATATCATGATTGAAATTCCATCTGCAGCCTGGATTGCCAAGAAGTTAGCCACAGAAGTTGATTTCTTTAGTATTGGTACGAATGATCTGACCCAATATATGATGGCTGTGGACCGTGACAATAATGAACTGACTGACTTGTATCAACCTCATCACCCGGCGGTATTAGGTATGATTGCTCGAGTGAGCCAAGCTGCAGAGAAAGCCGGAATTTGGGTAGGCGTATGCGGTGAAGCTGGAGGGGACAGTTTATTGGCGCCTTTCTTTGCAGCTTTAGGGATCAAGGAACTCAGTATGGCACCGGGATCATTACGCAAAGTCCGTCAAGTTTTGGGTAAGTTGACGTTTGATGCTGTGGAGAGACAGACGTTTGTGGATACCGTTCTGGATTGTTCCACTGCCGCGGAAGTAATAGTTCAATTAAATACATTTAGCTCAAAATCGATAACGGTCTAAAAAAACGTAGGGATAGGTGGGGCTATATAAACAAGGGTTGAATTTTGAGATTCAACCCTTGTCTTCATTAATATGGGTTAAAGGAAACTACTTCAGTGGGAGTTTCCTTTATCTATCGGTTAGTCATCGGATATTAAAAATGTAATATGGTTTCGAAAGAAAGAGGAAAGAAAGAGGAAAGAAAGAGGGCGGAAAATGCTTACGGTAAGCCAGTTAGTGGAGGAATTCAAGCTTGAGGTTATAGCAGGGCTTGAGGGATTAGGCAAGGAAATCACTGATTATAGCTTAAAACGTCCGAGTGCCGAATTGCTGGGATTTTTAACGTATTTGACGCCTCAACGTATTCAAGTGTATGGACGGACTGAATTAGGTCTAATTCAGCAATTAGACGATTCCTCACGTCGCCAACATCTTGAGCAGGTGATGGTTACAGAAGTCCCCTGTGTGATTGTTACGCGGGGTTTAACGATCCCTCCAGAGTTTATCGAACTCGCCACGGAGCGGAAAATTCCACTCTTAACAACCCACCGATCGACGACCCAACTTTTTTATCTCTTAATTCGTTACCTCACGAACCAGTTAGCCCCAAGCACACAAGTGCACGGAGTGTTAGTCGATGTGTACGGAGTGGGTGTTTTGATTACCGGTGAAAGTGGAATCGGAAAAAGTGAGGCGGCTTTAGAATTAATCAAAAGCGGGCATTTGTTGATTGCCGATGATGCCGTGCAAGTTCGCCGAGTTGATGAAGAAAATTTACGGGGCACCGCCCCAAGCCGAATTCGACATTTGCTTGAGGTGCGCGGGTTAGGCATTCTGGATGTGACGACGTTATTTGGAGCAGGTGCCGTGCGGGACGAGAAAGATATTCAGTTTATTGTTCACCTAGAAGAATGGCAGCAAGAGAAATTTTATGACCGCTTAGGGATTGATCCTCCTCAAACCCGGGAGATCTTAGGGATTTTCATTCCTGAGGTCACCGTTCCAGTTCGTCCGGGACGTAATTTAGCCACGATTATTGAAGTCGCAGTGATGCAAAATCGACTTAGGTCAGTTAATAGGCAAGGCTGGAAGCTATAAGGCTTCCAGCCTTGTGTGCGTAATTCAGTGAACTCGTTCAGCTAAAGCTGAACATCGGGGCTTCGGTGGGGGAGTCTACCCCCCCGAAGCGGAAATCGGAACACCCACTTGAAGAAGTGGGTGTCTCGGAATTGATAAAGATCATTAGTTGAGTTTATGTCATGATCATTTTATAATACATTGAGTGTCGTCTCTATATTGAAGAAAAAGTGTTCGCGAAAGGAATCGTTTATGAAAATATTAGTGGTTGAAGATGATCAGCCTTTATTGGAAACGCTCATCTCTATTCTTGAAGAAGAAGCCTATGAGGTCGACTTTGCTGTCGATGGAGATAATGGGTTGTTCTTAGCTGAACGAAGTATTTATGATTTGTTGATTTTTGATATAATGCTCCCGCAAAAAAGTGGGCTGTTGATTGTAAAAGAACTGCGTGGCAAGGAAGTCCATACCCCGGTTCTATTTTTAACTGCCAAGGATAGTGTGCAGGATCGCGTTAATGGGTTAGACGCTGGAGCGGACGATTATCTCGTTAAGCCATTTGCTGTAGAAGAATTGTTGGCCAGAGTGAGGGCACTATTGCGTCGGAATAGAACAGGAGACGAAGATGAACTTAGATATGGACCAATCTCACTTCGTCCAAGCGAACATGAGGGATTTGTGGACGAAAAACCGCTAAAACTCACGATTAAGGAATATGAACTCCTAGAATACCTAATATACAATCGTGAACAAATCTTGACTCGCGAACAAATCTTTGACCGAGTGTGGGGATATGATTCCGAAGCCGCAATATCGATGGTCGATGTTTACGTACACTTTTTGCGAAAGAAGTTGTCGCATTGTGGGGACTATATTCGTACTATTCGGGGCGTTGGCTACGTCGTTAGAAGGGAGTAAACTATGTGGGTATGTTTCAGAAAACACGAATTCGCTTAGTTGCCTTGAATTCTATTATCATGTTATTCGTGCTCGTTAGCTTAGGGCTCACGATCTATTTTTACACCGAATATAGTTTGTATGCTCAACTGGATAACTCGTTGATCCAAGCTGCAGATAATCAGCAGCGTGAACAGTTCAAGGGTCTATTGAAGAAATTACCAGGGGAAGGCCAAGGCCAAGGCGAAGAAGGTCGTCCTATTGACTATCTTTTATGGAACCCAAACCAGCAGGTGTTGGCTAAAGTTCCTGGACAAGCTTTCAATACTGCCGGAACAGAACAGCTTAAGCCCTATCTAAGGGCTAGTGGTATTAAAAATATAGCCATACAGAATCACAACTATCGTGTTCTGACAGTTCCTATAATAAAAATAGCACTGCCTGATTCGCTAGAATCGGCGAGCGTTTTGCAAGTCATCCAAAACATTGACCCAGAAAGGAATATGCTCAATAGCTTATTTATGGTTCTTCTGGTGGGTGGTCTGGCTGGGGTAGGGATTTCTTTGCTAGTGGGATATTTCTTAGCGCAAAAAGCACTTGTTCCGATCAAGAACGCTTGGCAGAAACAACAGACCTTTGTAGCAGATGCATCACATGAACTGCGAACTCCTTTGACGGTTATTCGAGCTAATCTTGAATTGTTATTTCGCCATCCTCAACAAACCATAGAGGAAGAAAGTGTTAAGATCAATTCCGCACTGAACGAAACGAAGAGAATGACCAAGTTAATTGGTGAACTCTTGAGCTTAGCCCGTTCCGGTTCAGTTGAACACGAATTTTCTTTTCAAAACTTTTGTTTTGACTCAATGATCAATGAGGTGGTCGAACAATTTCGTTGGCTGGCACAATCGAAGAACATTGAATTAAACGTTCGTACAGATGAAAAAATCTATGTTATGGGTGATGCGGATCGCCTGCGTCAGCTGATCATTATCTTATTGGATAATGCTGTGAAATATACTCCGGCTAACGGTAAAATTGAGGTTGACTGTCGACTGCAAAAGCAACGGGTGGAAGTCATTGTAGAAGATACGGGGATGGGAATCGCGAAAGATGATTTACCCCATATTTTCGACCGATTTTACCGGTCTGATAAGTCGCGAACTCGCTCTGAGGGTGGTACCGGTTTGGGCTTGTCCATTGCGCAATGGATTATTGAAGGGCATTCGGGAACCATTCGAGTTGAAAGTGAACTCACGAAAGGGACAAAATTCTATGTTCAAGTACCCTTGAAACAAAAGATCCGTTAAGTTAAGGAGCGTCCAGCATAGGACGCTCCATTTTTTTAGACAACTTTCACTTTTTATGTATAAATAACGCTAAGTTTACGCTAGTCTAGTCATTAGTTAACATTGCTTTGATAAACTATGTTTAGCTTACTCAGGAAAAAGATATCTGGCAAGCAAAAAAGTTGGAAGGAGGTCTCCGTAAAGAGAGGTCCATAAAGGCGCGTGACTGGGTAACTAAATTTACATAGGCGGTGAAATTATGTTTATTACTAAGCGGAAAACTGGATTTTTATCTATTATTACCCTTCTAGCAGTTACTTTTACGCTAGTTATGCCTGGAATTACTACTTTTGCCAATTCGTCTCCTTCGGCCGCTTCCGATGGATTCACCTCTTCTGGTCTTCCTTTAGATTCAAGTCAATTTAAGGGAGTTAAACGAGTTTTATTAATTAGTGTCGATGGGTTGCATGCAATGGACATAGATAATTACGTTAAAAATAATCCGAAGTCTAGTCTTGCGGCGTTGAGCAACCAGGGAATTACTTATCCTAACGCATCCACATCTAAGCCCTCTGACTCCTTTCCTGGCCTGTTGTCTTTAGTGACTGGCGGATCCCCGAACTCAACCGGAGTGTTTTACGACGATACCTATGATAGGAATCTTCTGCCACCGACTGCTAGTAACCTCGGTGATAAACCGGGAACAGAGGTATTATACGACGAGACAATCGAATATGACCCCAGTAAGCTCGATGGTGGTGGTGGTATCGATCCCGCAAAGCTACCCCGTGACCCTATAACAAAGCAACCGGTATATCCACATAATTATTTGAAAGTGAATACTATTTTTGAAGTAGCCAAGGCTGCCGGAAAGCGTACCGCATGGTGCGACAAACACCTAGCATACGATTTGGTAAATGGGCCATCTGGCAAAGGTGTAGATGACCTGTATACTCCTGAAATTGAAGCTAATAACTCCACCAGTAGTATTGCACTTGCAGAGGCAAACGATGATTTAAAGGTAACCGCCATTATGAACGAAATTGGCGGCAAGGATCATGCTGGAACGACAGCTGCACCAGTACCTACGATATTCGGTATGAACTTTCAGGCAGTCAGCGTTGGTCAGAAACTCCCTGGGAACGGTTATACTGATGGACAGGGAACGTTTAGTGCTGGTCTTACAGGGTCATTAAATCATACTGACAATTCTCTTAGGAAGATCTCCGATGAATTAAAGAAGAAAAACCTCTTTGATTCTACGCTGATCATCATAACTTCAAAACACGGTCAGTCTCCGATTGACCCAGCTAAATTGAAAATTGTCGATAAAAAACTGATTACAGAGGGTGTACCAGCTGGTTCGATTGCTCAGATAACGACGGATGACGTTGGCTTAATCTGGCTTACTGACCAGTCCAAGACTAATTCTGTGGTAGCTGCTATCACAAAAAACAAGGCGAAAGCTAACATTAAAGACATATCTTCCTATTCAAAATCCAATCCACAGTGGCTATTTAACAATCCTGCCACTGACTCTAGAGTACCTGATATTGTTATACAGCCGAATGATGGGGTAATATACACGACACCTGGTAAAAAGATTGGAGAACATGGCGGGTTTAACAAGGATGACACAAATGTAGCTTTATTACTATCCTATGCAGGGGTCCCAAAAGCCCAACAAATGACTTCTAAAGTTGAAACAACGCAAGTAGCGCCGACAATTTTAAGAGTACTCGGACTGAATCCTAATGAGCTCCAAGCGGTACAACGTAACGGTGCCCTGGATCATAGTCGAAACTGAAAACAATGATGTCCTGGTCGATTCACAATACTTCCATTCCTTCAGCTCTCATCGGAAACGGTGAGGGCTTACCAAGTTAACTGACCGGAACCATCTGTTTTCGTTCTAGAGCTTATGTGTACTCGCAAGGCATTCCAACCATTAGCCACGAGTAACCCAATCAATAGATAGGTCAGTCCTCCAAAAAGTAGGTAAATAATAATAGACACGATCGCTGTGATCATTCCGAACCAAATTTGGTCTTTGTATTTCCCAGGAGACGTAGGAAGGTCAGTTAGCATGAAAAAGGCTAAGAATAAAGCTGAATTGATAAACGGTGTGCGAAGTGCATCGCCCGCTATCCCAACGCCGTAATAACCCATGACGAGTAGCAAAACAAAATACCCACCTAAAAAGGTTAATACCTGAGGGAACTTATTAACACGCTCTGTTACGAGAAAGCCTCCTATAAGCAAGAACGAGAAAGACCGAACAGGAAGTAGAGTAAAGGCGCCCCACCAGCTCTGATCGCTTGTGAATAAGAAAATGGCAACTAACAATCCCAAAGCAGCCGGGTTGAAGATAGGTTTGTTCTTGATTTTGAACACATGCTTGGAACCAATCGCGATGGCCGTGCTTCCAGCAATAATATACCAGGCGGTAGATGAGCCCAAAACGAGCGCGACGATCAGTCCGGTAATCACACCGCCGTCTGAGAATAACCTCTTTCTACTTTGCAGGATAAAGATTGCCCCATCTAGAAGGATGGCTGTAATCATGGCGATTCCAGCATTTATAATTCCCCTGCTGTCGGAGCCGATCCCTGCAATCGTGGCTATTAGGAGAAGGACGACAAGGGTGTATAGCTTCGGTGTAAGGGAGATATGGCTTGGAGAAGCATCGATAGGGATAACTATATGGTTACTTGCGTTGGTATTGACACTCATACTAGGTACCTCCTCATTTCTTTCGTCATAAACATTTCTAAAGTAGGGGTGATTAAAAGGCCATCAAGTCCTGCAAGTTCAAGCTGATGTATCCCTTTCTTCGCGCCCAAAATAAAAGCTGCGGTCGAAAAGGCATCGGCCATCATGGCAAAAGGGGCAATCACGGTGCAACTCAAACTGTCCGACTGGGGAATGCTAGAGTGGGGATTAATTAGATGGTGTACGTCTTTGCTGATTGGGCTGCGGCGTTCATAGCTACCGGAAGTGCACACAGCCATATTCGTGAGCTGCAATGAGCGGATGATTTCTTCCTTTTTGTCCGGATGGCGAATGCCAACCCTCCAGGGCTCATCATATTCATTCATCCCACCGGCAAAAATATCACCGCCCGCGTCAATGAAAAATCCTTCGAAGTGAGCTAATTCTTTGACTGCCAAATCGACGGCCAGACCTTTGGCGATAGCTCCTAGATCAAGGACGAGCGGTTTTCGCAGGAGGATCGTTTGTTCTTCTTTATTTAGATCAATATCAAGATAGTTGACAGGGGTATTGGCGTTAAAGCTTGTAGGTGTTGATTGGTACCCTGTCAGGTAATCGCGATTAAAACCATACGAGACAAGAGTGTTGCCCAGCGTCGGATCAAAGGCTCCCTCGGTAAAATCGGCTACTTCCCAAGCAAAGTTCACTGCTTCAAAAAGGGTAGCGCTTACGGGAACAGGAGTGCCAATCTGTGTAGAAAGGCGGCTGATTTCACTTTGGTTATTAAAACGGCTGCACACACTTTCTACGTGATAAAAGGCGGAGAATGCCCGTGCCATACTTTCTTCTATTTCTGCTTTTGCATGGGACGATACAATCTTAATGGTTACGACCGTATCCATGAAAAGCTGGGATTTCACCAAGCTTTCTTTAACATTCTTCGTTCTCATGAGTAATTAGTACCTCCTTTAGGCTTGAGCCTGGTTCAAGGCCTGCTGGACGGCACTGCGAAAGGCATCCGTACTTTTCGTGGCCCCTGAAACGACGTCCACTTTTCCACTTTGCCGTGCGACAACTTCCCTGGGCAGGACGGGATCGATGGCGGAGACCGAATAGTGTGTCCAACAATTGGTGATCTCGCAAGAGGTAATCTTTCCCTGCTGAACGGTAAGGGCTACTTCCACCCCGCCAATTCGGTTACTCCCCTGACCGTTATAGGTTCCATCACGATATTGTCCTTGGGCAGCTACCGGCGACGGGGTCGGACTCGGACTGGTTGATATATCAGGGGTTGGAACATTCGGCGTTTTTTGGGTTGAGACTATCGCGGGTGGGGAATTTTGCGCTAAAGCTGCAGGCTCCGTGACTATATAACCTGCTGAATATACGATTCCAATGGCGACCGCACATAGAGTAACCATTTTGTGACCCATCTTAGCCATATTTTTGTACCTCCAAAATATCGATTTATAGGATGTGTTCTTCAGTTGAGAGGAACAACAATATTAGAATACCAGGCAAAGATTAAAAAAAGATTAAAGACTAGGGAAGATTATTGAAAAACATAGCCCACCGATGTTGATGTTAATAACATACTTGAAAGGTACTTTCTTATCCTCATATGGTATAATTTCACCAATGTGGTAGCTAGAGTTTCGGAACGGTTGCTTGGAATTGTTTTTTCCAAATCAAAAGGAGGGACTAAAGTCATTCTTAAATTTGTAAAGAAAACTGCTAACTTACTCATCTGGACCGAAATGATTCTTCACCTTATTGTCTTTGTCATGCTAGTGGCAGCTGCCGTCCTTATAATTATTGATTCCATCAAGAACTGGGAAAATGCTAATTTCACACTTCGGGCACTTCTGAGCAACGCATTACTTCTTTTAATCATAAAAGAAATTATTTGGACCGTGCTTCGCTTTATCAGGCAGGAAAAGTTTAGTCTAAGTCCTTTCCTCTACATTGGGGTGATTTCAAGTATCCGGGAGATCATGTTTTTAAGTATACAGAAGACCGTCGAAAAAACTGAAGGTTTAACCATTTCCTTCGAGATCTTAATTAATGCCGTTGTGGTTTTCTTGTTAGTACTGGCTTATTATCTCTTTAAAAAGGCTCGAGCCTTGGCCGGAGAAGATTCTTAAAAAACGAGCAGGGATCTGCGTGGACACAGCAGTCTTTGCACATGCTCTATTCGGAGGAACGACAATGTACAGCGAGATGTTTCGTGTCAGTTACGTTGATACTGTAGTTAAATGCCACGCGTGGGGCATATATAAAAAGCTGTGTAAAATATTTTACACAGCTTTTGTAGGGAAAAAAGGCTTATCAGTTTTGTTAGGATAAAATTATTTTGCAAACAACAAATAATTATGGTTGTTTTGAAGAAGGGATAAATCACTTTTAAAAGCACTTTGTATTTTGCTATTTCCTGAGATACGCCAATCGACAAGATTTCCTTTGGCTTGCGCCTCATTCTTTTGGATATCAAACCAGTTGATCATTTTTATCTTAGGAAAGTGGGCCGAGATATTCAGGGCATTGTCGGTGTCGACTGAAAAATTAAAGACTTGATGCCACCAGGCTTGTTTGATTGCAAGCTCACTTTCTCCCCCTTGCTCGGTATTATAAAAGGCAGCTGTTTCAGGGATAGCCATTGGTTTATTATGGATGCCGTCGTTGCAAAACATAGAGTAAAAATCTGGCACCGCACGCTGGTTACCGTTTAAGCCACTGTAATTACCTGTGATCTGATCGGTAAAGTTTCTGGCCTCAGGCAATTCGTTCTCGAGCCACGGATAGGTCTGGCCCCAATGATAAACTGACATACCGACCCAATCGACCGCATCATCTCCGGGATAATAAGGTGTGTACATGTCGTCGTTCATGTCTAATTTGTTATTCCCATCAGTATCGAGTACAGAATATTCGGGGGTGCCAGGCTGAGCTCCGTAGGGTCCTCCAAGGAAGGGATAACCGCCTCCACTGTTAGGTGCCCAGAGCATAGCCGTATTATGGGTGCTTGAATGGACGTACTTAGCCAGTAAACGGAATTTTTCCTTGTATGAGGTAGGTTTTTGGCTCCAAGGATACCAGGACCCGTTCATCTCATGGGCAAAACGTACCATGACCCCTAGGGGCTGTTTTTCATAATCCGCACAGAAAGTAGCAAAGTCCTGACAATCTTTATTGCTGATGGAATTGAGGCCATCTGACGGCTCCAATGTAATTAATACAATACCGCCGGTTGGGACAACCTGTTTGATGACATTTAACTTATCAATATCTTGTTGGGTCATTGGGAATTTAACAAAAGTCACATAAGCTGCTGGGGTATAACCTAACCATGCACTATAGCTGTGAATAGTATCTAGGGTGATATCATCCCTAACAACTCCAAAATAACAGCCACTTTGGGGTTCAAGTCGTGCATTTCCGACATTATCTTTGATAGCAGTATTTAAGACTTCTGGTTGAACGTTGACAATTGCCTTTGTAGGTGCACATGCTGAGCTGACGAACAATAATAAAAGTAACATACTAAATATAAAAATTCTTTTCACATTATTCTCCTTGCAAGATAAAATGATCGCTTATCTCTAAATTCTATAAGTATGTAATGCTCCCGCATGTCAAGATATGATTTTTGAAAAAAATTAAGATAAATCCTTACTCGCAATAGGTTGAGTTTTTTACCTGATGAGAGCAGCCTCCTTTTCACTGCGGTCTGCTTGACAAGGGATCTTGTCGAATGCTTCATCCTTTAGCACCGCCTAAGAATATTGTCGGAAGTAGGCAGGTAAGATCAATAACTTCTGATTCTACGCAATTGATAAAGAATCCTCTTTATATACTCGGAAATTTTAAATTTGAAATGATTTATACACTTATGACAGAATCACTGCCCGCCTATGATTGTGAATATTGGTCATTACTTAACAAAAAAAAATGTGGTACTTGTATTGACTTATCTACACTAAAATGGTATTTTTGAGATAGATTAAAAGGGGACTGAAAGACTTATTAACGACCAGGGCAAACTTGTCGAAAGGCAAGGACGCAAAACTATAAGGCCTGTAAAATGGCAGCCAGTTACCGAAAATAGAGGTCTTTTTTGTTACTCCACCGTATTACTCAGACGATAAAGGCAAACCTGTCGAAAGGCAAGGACGCAAAGCTAAAGGGCCTGTAAAATGGCTGCCAGCTACCGAAAGGAGTTTTAACAATGAAAAAGTTCACGACGGTTTTGGTATTAATCACAATGATGACTCTAATGTTTAATGGAACTGTAGTTGGGGCGGCCACTAGTGTTCCCAAGACAGGGGCTTGGTTAGGTGCTTGGCCTACTTCGAATCAAAATAATATTGAATATTATAACCAGCTCTCGAATCGTCCAGCTCAGGTCATCCATACATTTGTTAGTATAAGTCAAGATATTACTCAGTGGAAGGGCTCTATAGATTATGTGA
This sequence comes from Desulfosporosinus sp., assembly GCA_036569365.1. Taxonomy (GTDB): domain Bacteria; phylum Bacillota; class Desulfitobacteriia; order Desulfitobacteriales; family Desulfitobacteriaceae; genus Desulfosporosinus. The sequence goes on from DATCQU010000072.1 coordinate 19,585, forward strand.
AAAATCAGGGAGCGACGAATTTATTGACGCTTGAGATGAAGAAGAGTGATGGACGAGACTATAGCACAGTTGACATTAATAACGGTCTGTTGGATGCTTCGTTTATGAAACTTGCCAACCAATTGAAATCTTGGCAAAATGGTTCAGAGATTTGGGTCCGCCCCCTTCATGAAGTGAACGGAAACTGGTATGGCTGGTGTATTGGTGATAGTCTGGTCAACACTAACGAATCTTATAAACAAGCATTTCAGCGGATGGTTAAGATTTTTCGTGCAAACGGAGCGAGTAATGTAAAGTTTATATACAATGTTAATAATGAAAATGTTGGCAAAGGCGCTACTTTTATGGGACCCTATCCGGGGGATGAATACGTCGATTACGTTTCAATGGATGGATATAACTGGGGAACCTCACAATCCTGGAGCACATGGCAAGGATTTCGTCAAATCTTTGATAAAGCATACAATGCGTTAATCACCGGGTCTAAAAGATCAGTGATCATCGCAGAATTTGCTTCAACAGAAATGGGCGGTAGCAAAGCAGCTTGGATTACCGATATGAAAAAGCAAATCCAATCAGGAGCGTATCCGAAATTGACTGCGGCCATATGGTTCAATGAGAACAAAGAAACAGACTGGAGAATTCAATCTTCGGCATCTTCACTCGCCGCTTATAAAAAATAAACAAAAGATTATTGCTACCGAATCAACACTTTCATCAATTCCGAGACACCCACTTCTTCAAGTGGGTGTTCCGACTTCCGCTTCGGTGGGGGTAGACTCCCCCACCGAAGCCCCGATGTTCAGCTTTAGCTGAACGAGTTCACTAGAAAAAGCTGTGGGCGCTCACTTTAATTAGCATTAAAGGAGCGCTTTTTTCTTGACTAATTTGTCGTTTCCTTACAAGGCGTCAAAAGGTATGTAGCCCTACGACATAAGAATTTGATGTCTAAAACATAGATAAGGTGAAATCAACATAAGCTAGAACGGAATTTTATAATCATGGAGGAAACTTAATGGAGCTTGCTGGAATAAGGTTTTATGAAGGATATAGTCTGAAAAGAGAAAAGCATCTTGTCGAGCTTTGCATAAAAGATGCTACACATCAAGAGATACGGAGACTATGTGATGCGTATGTTGCAATTTTCCAGAAGCTTGGTTTCGAAGAAAACTTCATAGGACTTGCTGATGAGAAAGAGCATGTTATTGTCTGGCTTCGGTATTCTCAAGAGGACACTGCAAAATACGTATTAACTAGTTTAATTCATTCCTCCTTATCACAGGAAGATATTATAAAAAATGTTAAACCATTGCTTGACGATGAATTCTTATATCAGTTAAGCAAAAAATCTGCATTTTTCGATATACCTGTGCTTAAATTATGTAAAAACATCTATCAATTTGGATATGGCAAGTCATCCGAGGTTCTGGGAATTTCGTATCAAAGCTATGAAAATATGCCGGCCGTTCTGTGTTCTCTTAACAGAGCTTGGCTTTATGATCAGCTCCAATATAACAATATTCCTGCAGGGCAGGCCATGGTGATTTATAGCGTTTCCGATCTTCGGAAGGCTATAATATCATATCCTGTCAAAGTATGTAATATGGATAAAACGAATAAAACCTTTGGACAGAACACAGTTCATCAAAGTGTAGATGATTGTGAAAATGACATATTATCACTATTATCCGTAAATTCTGAAGCCTATGTCTATACTCCCATAGAAAACTATAGAATGATCTGCATTGAAGGCATCATCAAAGAAATATTCCCTCTTTATAATAATTTGTCGGATGAATATATTCCTCCGGACGTGCTTAAAAAGGAGTTTGAAGCTCAAGCCATAAACATTTATAAGTGGTTGCCCATTAAATTTATGTATATTGATGTCACAGCATACGTGACAGATACTTTACCCTATAAAATTGTGGTGAATGATGTTGGCTCTGTATTTGACATAAGAAAACAGCTGGACCCACGTGATTCGGACACACTTCAGATGCTTTTACTAGACTATTTAAAGAGCAAAGGAATTGGTAGCATACCGATTTTTTCAATATCAGGTACTAATGGAAAGACAACAACAGCGAGACTTATCAACGATTTGCTATTAATGCTTGGCTATTCTACGGGCTTAGCTTGTACTGGTTACATTACGTTTGGACGAAATTTGCATGAAACTGGGGACACCACAGGTTTTTTGAGTGCAAGAACCGTTTTAACCAACAAAACTGTAGAAGCAGCAGTGTTTGAGACTGCCAGAGGCGGAATCTTACGAAATGGCCTCGGGTATGAAGGTGCTACGGCTGCTATTTTAACGACTATTTCGGAAGATCATATCAATGGCGACAATATACAGAGTATAAAAGACCTTGCTCAGATAAAATCTATTCTTCTTGAAGAGGTTCATCCTTTTGGCAAGTGGATCATCAGAGCCCAAAAAGAACTAATTGAAGAGGCTCATACATCGTTCACTCGAATGACGGAAAGGGGTTTGTCCACGAATTCTTTTGAAGAAATGGTGTGCCTTTTTTCCATCGAAAAGAACGAGTTTGTCTGTGATCATATAAGCAGATCCGGTGAGGCCTTCTATACATCAGGCGATAATATAATACATCATTATAATGGTCATGAAGTCAAGTTAATAAATTATAAAGAACTTGAATTTACACATTATGGTATGTCAAAGGGGAATGTAAAGAATGTAATGGCTGCTTTAGCGGCTTTAACAACTCTCCCTGTCAATACTCAAGCCGTATTAGATGCGCTGACAACGATTCCATGTGACTACAGGAATAACGTTGGAAGGCAGAATATTTTAGTCTATAAGGATTTTAAGATCCTTGTAGACTATGGACATAACGCCGAAGCATATCATGAAATCTACTCAATTGTGCGGGAAATGCAGCCCTCCTATGTCACATCTGTTTTGTCAGCGCCTGGTGACCGTCAGGATAAATATATCGAAGAGCTTGGCTACATAGCAGGTAAGACCAGTAACTTTGTTGTATTAAGAGAACATCAGAATCAGCGAGGAAGTAAGGAGGGTAGAGTTTCTAGCCTCATGAAAAAGGGAGCAGTTAGGGCTGGTCTAAATGAAAATCAGTTTATTACCATCTTAGAGGATATCAAGGCCTTTGAATTCGCTGTAGAAAAGGCCATAAAAAATGAAATTATAGTGTTCTTCACTGAGACACCAGAAAATTTCATTTCTAAGGTGTTATCTTGCCTTAGTCTTTAGTGGCACCGAACTTTTGTCTAAAAAATATGGTAAATAAATCTTAACTCCAAGAAATGGGTTCGCCCTGAGAGCTGGAGTGGATTAACAAATATTTAATGCGTTGGTCGAGAAATTTTCAAATCTTCTCGCCAGCGCATTTTGTGTTTAAGTAAAGAAGCTGAAGGGTGAGACTGAAGGGTAATATAAGCGGTGATATGAAGGACTTTGTAATTTGGTGTCGAATAATAATGTTTTAGTCGATTTTTTGGAAATATACTCAATAGTTTAAGCTTAGATTCAGGCTTAATATGGAAAGTCTATCCGGAGAGGATTATATGACGGTTATTGTATGTGTTTCACTTTAGATATTATTTGCCGAACGGGAATTGGAGGGGAATTCATGAGTAATCATAAAGATATTAATACTGAAAATAATGAATCTTTGCGGACAAATCAACTCGAAGAAACTAATGCAATGCTTGAGAAAGAAATCAAAGAACGACAGAATATAGAGGAGGCTTTGAAACATGAACTGGCCTTCAATCGTGCGTTGCTTGAGAATATCCTTGATGGTGTAGTTGCCTGTGATGCTGAAGGGCATCTGACTCTTTTTAATCGGACAGCAAGGGAATGGCATGGTATGGATGCAAAGAAACTAACCAAGGATCAATGGACAGAATGCTATAACCTTTATAATGAAGATGGAAGTATTCCTCTTGTTGCAGATGAGATTCCCTTGTCACGTGCTTTTCAAGGTGAGATATTTCAGAATGTAGGAATGGCGATTCGTGCAACTAATCAACCAATAAGGTACATAAGTGCTAATGGTTGTCCTTTCTATGATGACAAAGGAAGAAAACTTGGAGCTGTTGTTATATTAAATGACATTACAGAGCAAAGGCTGGCGGAGGTCGCGTTGCGATCAAAGAAAGCTTTCCTTGAGGCGCAGACGAACGCATCACTCGACGGGATACTGGTAGTAAACCAGAATCATACAAGGATTCTTACCAATCGCCGAATCTTTGAGCTGTTCGATGTTCCCCAACATATTATCGATGATGAAGATGATTCCTTGTTACTTAAGCATGTTGTAAGCTTGACTAAAGAACCTGAGCAATTCTTAAAAAAGGTCATTTATCTCTATGATCACCTTAATGAGACCAGCTGTGACGAGATTGAATTCAAGAGCGGGATGGTTCTGGATAGACAGTCTGCGCCTGTTATAGATAAGGAAGGGAAATACTATGGAAGGATCTGGACATTTCACGACATTACAGATCGTAAAAAACTGGAAACAGCTCTTGAAAAGGAGAAGAATCTATTAGAGACAACGCTTATTTCTGTAGGAGATGGAGTGATTTCCACCGATAATAAGGGACAGATTGTATTCTTAAATAGAGTGGCTGAATACTTAACTGGTTGGACGCAAGAAGCGGCCAGAGGAAAGTGGATCGAAGACGTATTTTATATTGTTGATGAGTTCACAGGAGAAATGAGCGAAAATATAGTAAAAAAAGCGCTTGAAAGCGGAAAGATACACGAATTATCTAACCATACGCTATTGATTTCAAAAGATGGTATTGAGAGACCGATTGAAGATAGCGCCGCGCCGATTGTGCAAGATAACGGGGAAATCGTTGGTGTAGTCTTAGTCTTCAGAGACTTTTCTGAGAAAAAGCAAAAGCTGAAAGAAATTGAGTTTATCAGCTATCACGATCAGCTTACTGGGCTATATAATCGCAGGTTTTATGAAGAAGAGTTAAAGCGACTTGATATCGGAAGAAATTATCCTTTAACCATTGTTATGGGGGATGTCAATGGTTTAAAACTTATTAATGATTCCTTTGGACACACCATGGGTGATGAACTGCTTAAGAAAGTTGCAGACGTCATTAAGAAGGGGGTCCGAGCGGATGACATCGTCGCCAGACTCGGAGGCGATGAATTCGTTGTTATCTTACCTAAAACGGACGCTTTAGAAACAGAGCAAATCATAAAGCGTATCGAAGACCTCACCTCAAAAGAAAAAGTAGGCACCGTCGCTATTTCGATCTCCTTTGGTTATGACGCTAAGAATTGTGAAGAGGATAATATTCAAGAGATCTTTAAAAAAGCGGAAGATGATATGTATAGACATAAGCTCTCGGACAGTTCTAGCATGAGGGGGAAGACCATCAGCACAATCATTAGTACGCTTCATGAAAAAAATAAAAGGGAAGAACAACACTCCCAAAGAGTTTCAGCACTATGCAAAAGCATGGGGAAAGCTCTTGGACTGTCTGAACATAAAATTGAGGAACTTAAGTCAGTAGGATTACTGCACGATATAGGGAAAATAGCCATCGATGAAAATATACTCAATAAACGAGGGAGACTAAATGCTGATGAATGGAAAGAAATTCAGCGTCATCCAGAAATAGGCTATCGAATTCTAAGTACAGTCAACGATATGTCAGAAATGGCAGAGTATGTATTAGCCCATCATGAAAAATGGGATGGGAAAGGATACCCTAGAGGCTTAAAAGGAGAAGAGATACCCTTTGCGTCAAGAATCATAGCGATTGCGGATGCCTATGATGCTATGACGAGTGAAAGGAACTATAGAAACTCTCTCCCATTTGAAGTTGTATTGGATGAATTACAAAAAAATGCGGGTATTCAATTTGATCCGGAACTGGTAGGTATATTTATTGAAAAAGTATTAGGAAAAATCAGTGGCTTGTAGCGTGACATCTGAAATCTATTCAGTCTCCCAGTTGGCCTTGGGTCCTCTTAAAAAAGACATACATGCTGCAGTCAAGCTAAAGGCGAAGGAGATGGTAAACGCCATTCTTAACCCTGACACAAACTCATTAATGGCAATTCCATTCGAACCGACTTGAGTACCTAAAAAGAGCGCTTGCATTGCATCAGGAGAGATACTTGACGAAATGATGGCCATTGAAAGTGCAATACTCAGCACAGTGCCAGCGTTATTCATCATGGTGTTTACCCCGGCGGCGATCCCTCGTTTATCAGCTGGGACAGAACCCATGATGGCGCTTGTATTAGGTGAGAAGAACATTCCTGAACCAAAGCCCATGATGGCCATCCATAGAACTAATTCGGGTGTTGATGTCGTTGCTTTGATCATCATCAGTCCTCCAAGACCCACTGCTGTGATCAACAGCCCGATCGAACTCAAAATTCTTGCACCATATCGGTCAGATAACCCGCCGCTAAACGGAGAAACAATCATCATCGATATGGCAAAAGGAGACAGCATAAGTCCCGCGACGAGAGGGTCCATACCCTTTATCCCTTGGAAAAAGAAGATGAGTAAGAAGGTTACGGCACCCCTTGCCAAACCATTCAGGAAGTTGCTTATATAGGCAAAAGCGATAACTCTTGTTTTAAATAGCCTTAAATCCAGCATCGGCTGATCAGTGTTAGTTTCAATGCGTACAAACAATGCCATAATCGCTATAGAAACAACAAATAATAAGAGGATATAGGGATTCGTCCATCCCATAAATGCGCCTAGGGACAAGGCTGCTAAAAGTAAAAGTACGCCTGTCGTAAAGCTTAAGGTACCTTTCCAATCAAACGTTTGTTTTTCAGTTATTTTATTAATTTCTTTAAGCTTGATGGCCGACCATAACGTTCCGATGATTCCGATAGGAATGTTAATATAAAATATGCTCCTCCATCCTAAGGTCATCAGGAAGCCGCCGAGGATGGGGCCAATAATGAAAGCAATACTGATAACCATGATATTGAGTCCTAAGGCTTTGCCGAGTTCTTCCCTTGGAAAGGCGTCAGCAACGATGGCGGTACTGTTGGCTACCAGCAGAGCACCTCCAACTGCCTGAATCAATCTAAAGATTAATAGTTGAGTGCCAGACTGTGATAAGCCACATAAAAGGGAAGCCAGTGTAAATAAGGCAAAACCGCTGACATAGAGCTTCTTTCTACCATACATATCTCCCATTCGACCGATTGATGGCACCAGAATTGTCATGATTAACATATAGCCCATGATTGTCCAAGTAATGATGTTCATGCTCGCATGTAAATCTTTCATGATGACTGGCAGTGCGACGAGTAGAGTACTTCCGCTCAGAACTGAAAAAAGTGCACCAAGGGTCGTGCACGAAAGGGCGATCCATTTGTAATCAATCTTTTGCATCGTTTATTGTACCTCCATGAATTGTTGCATGTAAACAATCCACCCTACCACATTCCGATATATATAGCAAGATGTGGGCACATACGGTAAGATAATGACAATGAGATAAAAAAACTGAACAGAATTCAAATTGGATGCTTGGGATAAATTAAAACATAAAGACCCTTGATGCTGCTTTTAAACGGTGTTGTTAACAACGATAGGAGAGAATTAATATGACAACAAGGACTATACGTAAGATTGTTACAGGAAGTACACAATACGATGGTGCAGGTGTGAAACTGGTACGAGTGATTGGGCACGACAATGTCAAAGATTTCGATCCGTTTTTGATGCTAGACGCTTTTGATTCCCAGGACCCTGCTGACTATATCAAGGGTTTTCCATTTCATCCCCACAGAGGCATCGAAACGGTGACCTATTTGATTCAAGGGGATATAGAACATAAGGATAGCTTAGGCAACAAAGGGAATATTTTAGACGGGTGTTGCCAATGGATGACGGCAGGAAGCGGCATAATGCATCAGGAAATGCCCCAAGCTGCCGAGCGAATGTTAGGGGTTCAGCTCTGGCTGAATCTACCCCGCAGCTACAAAATGACACAACCTCAATATAGGGACATTTCCTCAGCAATGATTCCGAAAATACAGGAGGACGGTTGTACTATTAGGATTGTCTCAGGTCGGTATGGACAAACGTCAGGAGCCGTTCAAGGGGATTATGTGAAAACACTGTTTTTAGATGTTTCAATTAAGGCAGGATCCCAGTGGCGACTGGAGACGGATAAGGAAGCCACGCTGTTTATCTATATCGTGGAGGGAACAGGCTATGTTGACACCGAAGCGCAAATGCTGATTGATCAAAGAAAAGCAGTGCTTATGGGTAAAGGAGACGAATTCTTCGCACAGGCTGGCGAAAATGGCCTTCGTTTCCTACTGTTTTCAGGTCAACCATTAGAAGAACCGATCGCCTGGGGCGGACCTATTGTCATGAATACTCATCAAGAGCTGCAACAGGCCTTTCAGGAGATTGAGAAAGGTACGTTCATTAAATAGAACTGTGCACCCGCTCATGAAGAAATGTAACTGAAAGAAGCTCATATCCAGGTTGAACTGGGTATGAGCCTCTTTCTGCGTTGCTAAGGCCGATTGGTTGAGTATGTTACACCGTTTATGCTTGCTTGATTCATCAAATTGTCTGTAAAACCCAAAATATCGTTCTGATATTAGCTATTGGGCGGTGGAATATTGGAGGAATCTTGTTGATCATGAAGAATACTTGTTTTATCAGGAAACCAAGGTGAAGGGATGATGACATGATTAATTCAATATTTGTTGGACATGGAGCACCGACAATAATTTGGGAGGAAAATGAGTTTACGAATTTTCTAAAGAACTATGCTAAGACGATTTCTAAACCCAAAGGAATTATCGTTTTTTCCGCTCACTGGGAGTCACCAGTTCAATTAATTGGAAGTGCTCAAAACTATAACATGATCTATGATTTCTATGGGTTTCCAGATGAATTATACAAAATTTCGTATCCAGCGACAGGGGATGTTCATCTTGCTCATGAAATTCAAAAGGCTATGGGAGATCACCATATCCCGTGCAAATTGAATTCGAATCGAGGAGTCGACCGCGGTGCTTGGACAATGCTCAAATTATTATATCCAGAAGCCGATATACCCGTGGTTACCATGTCTGTGAATACAGAACTAAGCCCACAAGAACACTATAAAATTGGCCAAAGTTTAGGTAAATTTAAAGAGCAAGATTATCTTATTATCTGTAGCGGTGGAATCGTTCATAATTTGAGAGATATTAAATTTAATGCGAAAAAAATCGATGTCTGGGCCAGTGAATTTAATTACTGGATTACGGATAAAGTACTGAACTGGGATTTAGAGGCACTATTTGATTATCAAAAGTCAGCGCCTAATTCAAGATTAGCTGTGCCGAGGAATGAACATTTTATTAATTTATTAATTGCATTGGGTACAAAAACTACCAGCAAAGAGCCGAAACTCCTGACAAGCATTTTTCAGCATGGAAATTTAAGCCTGGATATGTGGGAATTCGAATAAACTTTTACACAAGAATATCGTATATATTTGTTGTCAGTGTCCGGGAGTAAATGGATAGAAGAAAGTAGGTTTAAGAGGATCTAATGGACGATGAACAAATAAAAATGCTTAAAAACGATCGATTTGCTAGTTTTATTGGCTTAGAGCTTGTTAAAATGGAGCCTGGATATGCTGTAGTTAGGATGGATATTCTGGAGAAACATTTAAATGGTGTCAATATGATTCAAGGGGGAGCTATCTTCACCTTAGCAGATTTCGCTTTTGCAGCCGCAGCGAATGCAAGTGGACAGGTAACCGTGGGACTTAATGCCAATATCGCTTATTTTAAAGCATCAAAAGGGAAAACATTAATAGCCGAAGCCAAAGAAGTATCGGCGTCTCAGAAAATTGCTCATTATAATGTCGATATCTTCAATGAAAACGAAGATCATATTGCACAAGTAAGTTTCACTGGCTATAAAAAGAATAAAAGTTAAATCAAACGGGTGAACGGAAGAACCAGGTAGGCTTAAAAAAACCAACCTGGTTCTTTTTGGCTTAATTACCATCGAGTCACGTTTAATCATGTAATAGGAACACGTTAATTGGGTATTCTAAGAATGTTTCCGGCAAAAAAATGAATGAGGAGGACTGGCAAATGAGAAAATTGGCTGCAGGTATTTTGACTTTGACTTTGTTGTTCCTTAGCGCCGTGCCGGCCTTTGGGGCCGTTGACCAAAGCAAGTTGAAGGAGATTAAAGCTCTCACTCAGCAAATGCACACAATCAAAGCACAGATTGTCGATAAAGAAGTTGAAGCTGGAATACTGGATCAAGCAAAAGCCGGAAAAATCAAGAACGCGATGCAAGAACGTCAACAAAGAATTGAACAAGATATCGACAAAGGTGAATTTCAAGGTCTTGGGCACAAAAAAGGCTGCTGCCGTAAACACTCTAATGATTCCCCCTCTCCTCAAAAGACAGAGTAAACTCATTCACTTCTACTCCATTGTCGGATAACAACGTTCAGGAGCGAACCCTAAGGGAATTTAGGGTTCGCTCCTTTATATATCCTTGAAGATAAATGCCCTTTCGTGTCGTGAAATGTAGAATCATCATGTATTCATTCCTTGACGATTTGCGGAAAAAGTTTCGTCCGAATGTGCCAATTAGAGTCCCTGGAAAGACGGATCTTACACTAGAGCGTCCTTTAAAACCCTAGGTAATGAACAAACGTACTCGAACAAAGAAGTTCCGACAATTGTCATCAGCATTGTACGGGGCTTCTTTATTGAGTTATACTATACATTAATGGAAGTATTGGAGGAATTAAGATGGCAACAGGAATTATTCACTGTGGGGTCTGTGGTTTCACCATTAACGTCATGGCAGTTAGCGATGATAGTCTATCAACGTCTCGAAAAAGCAAGATGATAAGATTGGAGATAACAAGTGATTGCCCTAATTACCAAACGATTGCAACCGAATTAACGGAAGTTGATGCTTACAAAGAAATTCTCGCTAAACTTCATACCGGGAAGGTTTATGAAAGCTTTGCGAAACATAGCCCTCATCCCAGCTGTCCAGGCGTTTCTGGAATCCTAAAAACGGTAGAAGTGGCAGCCGGATTGGCATTGCCACAAAATGCTAGTATTAGCGTAACAAAGTAGTGTACCTACCGTTGTCTTTGTAGCCTTAATAGGTTGCCTTGATAGTGCCCGTTTGAAAGTTATTGACAGATGTTCCTTTTATGTTATATTGTGTGATTAATTAAATAAACGTTCTCATTAAGAGTGGTGGAGGGACTGGCCCGATGAAACCCAGCAACCGGCCTTTAGGCAGTGGTGCTAATTCCTGCAGGATTTTCCTGAAAGATGAGTTGAGCTGAAGGCTATCTGCGAACTCTTCTTGGAAAAGAAGAGTTTTTTATTTGCCCTACAGACAACCACTGAGAAAGAAGGGTATAGAATGTTGAAGAATGATAAGGCTGCTATACGAGTGGGGTTACTGGGGTTTGGAACTGTAGGGCAGGGTCTTGTTCAAGGAATAAATTTGCAGATCAAAAATATTGGCCGTCGACTTGGCGCACCACTGAAAATTCAAAGAGCCTTGGTTCAAGATACGAATAAGAAAAGAGTCGTTGGTTTACCTGAATTAACGACGGATGCCCGCGATATATTGGACGATCCGGAAATTGATATCGTGGTAGAAGTAATGGGAGGAGAACAACCGGCTTATGCCTATATTAAGCAAGCGTTGGGGCAAAGAAAACAGGTTGTAACTGCCAATAAGTTGTTGCTTGCTGTACACGGCACAGAGCTTAAGGCTCTTGCCCGACGAAATGGGACGGGTCTGCTCTATGAAGGAAGTGTTTTGGGCGGAATCCCAATCTTACGCACAATTCAGCGGGGACTGTGTGGAGATCAAGTCGAGAAAGTTAAAGGGATTTTCAATGGCACAACGAACTTTATATTGACACGGATGTTTGAATTAGACGAAGATTATGGGACGGCACTACGTCTTGCCCAGGAGGCAGGGTATGCCGAAGCTGATCCCGCAATGGATGTGAGTGGTTTAGATGCCGCCTGTAAATTGGTAATTCTCTGTCGAGAGTGTTTTGATTTGGATATTGATCTTAAAGATGTTACGATGTCTGGAATCGAACATTTGGAACAACGGCAAATTGCTTTCGAGAAGGTACAGGGGCGAATACCGAAATTGATCGCCTGTGCCAATCCACAAAAAATGGAAATCAGAGTTGACGTCGAATGGTTACCTGATACCGATTTACTAAGTCGAGTTTCGGGAGTTCAAAACGCTCTCTCTTTGCAGACGCTATTAGCAGGTGAACTTTTCTGGAGCGGTCCTGGAGCAGGTGGGTTGGCCACTGGGGGCGCTGTTTTGGCCGATATTATGGAGGCAGCAGAGGGGGTTCTCATGGAGCGCGATATGGGCTTACTTCAGGCGGGAAGATAAGTTGCCGCATCGAGAGAGGAGGACATCCCATGAAAATAAATACTACATTAGCTCAAATAGGGAATAGAAGAGACTCTACGGGTGCTATAAGTTTCCCCGTCTATTATTCGTCGACGTTCAGCCACCCTGCGCTTGGAGAAAGTACAGGGTTCGATTATTCACGTTCCGGTAATCCTACTCGTCAGGTCTTAGAACAGGCGATTGCCAAGTTAGAAGGTGGTATTGCCGGTTTTGCTTTTTCTTCAGGTATGGCAGCCATTACGACCTTATTGGCTATGTTTAAATCGGGTGATCACTTAATTGTTACGGAAGACTTGTACGGGGGTACGTATCGCTTATTGAGTGATGTCTTTTGTAACTATGGAATAGAGGTTTCTTATGTCGACACAAGCAATATCGAGTGCGTTCTCAAGGTGACAAGACCTTGTTCCAAGGCCATACTCTGTGAAACGCCTACCAACCCGTTACTGAGATTAGCAGACATTAGGAGCCTGTCCGAATTTGCAAGAACGAGAAATCTCTTGTGTATTGTAGACAACACCTTTATGACTCCGATTTCACAACGCCCTTTGGAATTAGGAGCAGACATTGTCATTCATAGTGCTACCAAATTTATCGGTGGACATAATGATGTTGTAGCCGGATTAGTGGCCGTCAAAGATGCACAACTCGCTGAAAAAATTGGCTATTTACAGAATGCTATGGGAGCAGTCTTAGGTCCCCAAGATTGCTGGTTGTTAATTAGAAGTCTAAAAACGTTAGGATTGCGTATAGCTGCCCAAGAAACAAATGCTAAAGTGCTTGCCCAATGGCTTACGACACAGCCTTTAGTTAAAAAAGTATATTATCCAGGATTACAAGACCATCCGGGCCATAGGGTTCAGAAATCGCAGGCTGAGGGTTTTGGAGGTGTGATCTCTTTCGAATTAATAAATTTAGAGCTTATCCCTAAGGTCCTGAGGCAAATAAAGATTATTTCTTTCGCTGAAAGCCTTGGTGGGGTGGAGAGCTTGATTACGTATCCGTGGACCCAAACCCATGCAGACCTACCGATCGAAACAAGAGAGCGCTTAGGGGTGAATGACTGTTTACTTAGACTCTCCGTGGGAATCGAATATGTTCAGGATTTAATCGATGATCTAGCACAGGCACTAGGAGAAGAAGAAGACGAGTGGTTAGAGGATACTAATGACGTAATTCAAGAGTGACTAAATGCGATCAATTGAGGAGGAATTCGAATGTCTTATAGAGTAGCGGTAGCGAGTAGTGATGGTAAGTATGTTAACGAACATTTCGGTAGAGCAAAAAAGTTTCTGATTTTCAATGTTGCCGATAACCAATGCGAGTTCTATGAATTGCGAAACAATAATCCACCTTGCTCCGGAGAGGGTCATAATGAAGATCAGATGTCAAGAACCGTGGAGTTGCTGGCGGATTGCAAGGCCGTGATAGTAAGTCAAATTGGTCCAGGAGCGGTAGAGGCGCTATCGTTAAAAGGGATAACGTCTTATGTCTTGCCGAATTTTATTGAGGATGCACTGAAGAATTTTATTGAACAGAGTTAAAAGGTTTAGGGTCAAAGAAACTAGAGACCGTGTCCGTTATAAGGACACGGTCTCTAGTTTCTTTACAAAGTATTAGTGTTGACTTTTCCAGAAAGAAGCAGCTATAAGTGAGATAACAATCTACATTAATCTTATAGGATATGATCTTATGGACAAAACCATAAAGACAGGCTCTTGTGATTTTAACGGTGCAAACAATTGCTTGTTAAGGAAGATATAGGTGCTGGAATTAAGCGAGTTGTATAAGAAGGAAATCGACAGGAATTGTAGAATATGATGTAAAAGACTTAGTGCTTGTAAAGAAAAAATATAACGAATAGGTAGGGCCATTCAGCTGAGCTATTTGGTAAAAAATTAGGCGAAGGAGGGTTTTATTTGAAGCAAGATATACTCTTGGAGAGTGGTATTAATGAATTAGAAATTGTGATATTTAAAGCGGGAGACAGTATATTAGGCGTTAACGTTGCCAAGGTAGAATGTATTATCACATATCAGCCAATCACTGAAATTCCAAAGTCTAATAAAAATATTAAGGGAGTCATTAACTATAGAGGGAGAGTCATACCCGTCTTAGATCTAATTAGAACCCTTGATCAAGATTGTCCTAAAACGTCGCAGGATAGATTGTTCATCCTAATTAATATTAATAACAGTAATTTTGCAGTTGAGGTAAGTTCCGTCAGCGGCATAAGACGACTTTCATGGAAAGAAATAGAGCCTCCGTCCTCGATTCTTCTGAGCTATAACGAAACACCGATCACAGGTATTGTTAAGACAAATAACGATGAGATTATTCTAATGCTTGATTTTGAAAAAATACTTGCTGATATTGATCCTTCCTTGGCGTTGAAAGAATCGAAGGCGACAAAAGGACTAGAAGGGAAAAAACTGGTGGTGGCAGAAGACTCGGTCTTTTTACTGAAAATAGTGAATGAATCTTTGCTAAAAGCTGGGGCAACTGTGGAGAAATTCGGCAATGGACAAGAGGCATTAGACTATCTGCAAAATAGTTCAATAGATGAAATATATTGTGTTATCACCGATATTGAAATGCCTATAATGGATGGTTTAACCTTAACCAAACAGATAAAAAGTGATCCAAAATTAAAAGGCATACCCGTTATATTATTTTCTTCGATAGCTAATGAAGGTTTAAAACATAAGGGGATAAGTGTTGGCGCCGATGCTCAAATTACCAAGCCTGAAATCGACAAGCTTTTGGAATTAGTAAGAAATATTAGAGGGTAGATTCGATGTAATTTTTTGGATGGAGGGATAATTTATGGGCCTTGATAGAAAGACTTATGAGTTAATTGCTATCGGTGCAGCTATTGCCGGTGACTGCCAACCATGACTGGAGTACCACTATAGCGCAGCCCGTGCGGCAGGCGCAACTACAGCAGAAATGCAAGAATCAATAGAAATTGGTCAAATGGTTCGAGAAAAGCCGAAAGAGCATATGGCAGTATTGATTAAGAAGCTAGCCGAAAGCAATTCTGATCCCGCTTGTGATGGATGAGGACCCTGACATAAACACTACAGTTTGTAGTGAAGAAAAATATGGACGTAAAAAGCCCATTAGACGGAGTTCCATTTCCGTTCTAATGAGCTATAGGAGAGGGTATATCATGTACTTTGAAACAAATTCAACCACTTAATCAACGCTTAGGTCCAAATTGATTAAAGATCTTCTTAACCATTTGACCACCAACAGAGCCATTTTCACGACTGGTTCGATCGGCACCCAATGTAACTCCGAGTTCACTAGCTACCTCTTCTTTAGTTACCGGCAAGTTGTACTTTGTCATCTGAATCGCCTCCTTCAATTGATTAATTGACCCTGATTGTAATCTAACCGATTAAAGAAGTTTATACTCAGGTAAAGTCTGGCATTAATGGCAAGCCGTTCATAAGAAAAAAACCATCAGGACGATCCCTAATATTTTACTTTAACTCGTTGACACCTAGTATTATAAACGCCTTCACTTCTGAGGCCATAGATGGATTTCACTAATTCTAGTATAGACCCACACACATGCTGCTTTACAGTCTCACCCTTTACCCACAGTATTTGATATTTAATCATATACACACACGCCTTTCATAGATGGGGTAGAGGGGGGAGAACCTCCTCGTTTGCTTGCTTATGGACCACTCTACTACATATCTTGTAACTTTGAAAGTTATGATTACTTTCAGACGCATAATAGCTTCATGAAATGTTTAAAACATGTTAATTACGCATCGCAGAGAAACAACAATAAAAGCTGAGTTGACTTTAAAGGGGCCGGTTGATATCATAGGCTTGTTGCTTTATGTCGAAAATTGTCGTAAAGAGGAGCTAAATTCAATAATGAAATCAACTGGACTCGTTAGAAAAGTCGATGAACTTGGTCGTATTGTTTTACCGATTGAGCTTCGTCGCGCTCTAGGCATTGCGAAAAAAGACGCTATGGAAATTTACGTAGATCAAGGGAAAATTGTTTTTAAAAAATATGAGCCTGTTTGTGTATTTTGTGGTAACGTAAGTGATAGCCCGCTTTTTCACGGCAAAAACGTCTGTTCTAAATGTATTATCGCTATAGGAGAAGCCGTACCTGGGAGCGTTAAACCGATAGCAGTTTAATGTTCACACCATAGACAAAACAACTGAGCTGTCAGATGAACCATAAATTTATGTAGGAAGGCCTTTGGGGCCTTCTTTTACATTCTACCAAAAGTATCAGGTCGTATTTGATTGGTGCAAATTGAAGGATTCACATTCCTGAATTTTAGGGAGCTTAAAATATCTTGACAATAGCCCAAAGGTATACTAGTATCAATCTATACATAGTAAACATAGCGGATAAGTATGAATTAAAAAACTGTTCTAATGAAAGCTCGTAGCGAGTTGTAATGAGAGGTGGGAGGCTAAGGTGGTGGCGGATCAGATGGAGGTGTTCACCGATGGTTGAGAAGCCCAGGGTCATCCACTTTAAACGAAAATCGTTAGGCCAGGAGGATTTGCGAAAATTACTAGAAATTATTGAGGAGGTTTCGCATGGCTCTGTAACTTTGATCATCCAGGACGGAATCGTAATTCAGATTGATCGACACGAGAAGCTCCGTCTAAGAAAAAGGAGTGATTAATTCAATGAACCAAAGAATACGTGAGATACGAACTACAATCGATCGATTGTTGCAGGAACTTGAAACAAACGTGGAACCTGGTCTGGAAGTAACGGCTTCGTTATGTAAGTGCGGAATTGACTTGGGTAAAGCGATTAGAGAGTATATTCAATCACAGGGGTTAGCACTAAATCTGGGGTCCTTCATGGCTAATTATGGCCATACACCCTCCTATCACTGGAAAACCTGTATAACTCAATGCGGCGTTGATAGATATCGCATAAGCCACTGCCCGGATGCCGAATATTGTCCTTATGCAAAAAATATACAATTGGGAAATATGTTGTGCAAATTAGATCATGCCATATTAAATGGGTTTGATCCTGATTCGGAGGCTACTGTAGCCAGTAGTATGAAGCTGGGTTCCTATAGTTATTGGTTTGAGTCCGAGGTGAGTGTATAGCATAGAAAGTGCAGCGAGAATAATCTAATTGAATAACCTAATATAAAGCTCACTAGGAAACTAGAGGCTGGTGTCTGATCGCTGCTCAGACACCAGCCTATTTAAGTTTACTTTGCAGAGAGGTTCTAAATGAGAACCTTTTGCGGTCGTCGCCTCAGCGACCAAGACGTGGCTGAGAAGATTTCGCCTTCCGTAGAGTTATAACCCTAACCATTGTTGGCTTTGGAATCTAGAGAAGTGACAGGAGTTGCAGCAAGTATATAAATGAATATAGGAGTGTGATTGAAAAATGTAAGGCAGAGGAACTGGCCAGCCAGATTTCCAAATTCCTTTATTCCCCAACAGTTTAAGAACCCTGCTAACCCGGAAATTCATCGAGCAACCACAGCCGAAGAAATTTGGGAAGATACCGATGGCGAAGTTGACATCGTGATAGGTGGAGTGGGAACCGGTGGGACGTTGACGGGCGTAGGTGAAGTACTTAAAAAACGTAAGCCTAGTGTTAAAGTAATTGCAGTCGAGCCCTTTGATTCCCCCGTACTGTCTGGCGGCCAGCCAGGGCCACATAAGATTCAAGGTATTGGTGCTGGGTTTGTCCCGGACGTTCTCAACCTCGCTATAGTAGATGAAATCTATAAAGTGAAGAATGCGGAAGCTTTTGAAGTAGGTCGGTCATTGGCCAGAACCGAGGGATTGTTAGTAGGGATTTCCTCCGGAGCAGCTGTTTTTGCAGCCCTGCAGATCGCTAAACGTCCAGAAAACAAAGGAAAATTAATCGTTGCAATTTTGCCCGATACGGGTGAACGGTATTTGAGCACACCCCTATTTCAAGAACAATAGAGAAGGTACCATATACAAGAGGTATGGGGGCACATTCCTTCATAATAAAAAAATGAGAGTACTATGTCGATTTGTCTATTGACAAAATAATCACAAGGGATTAAAATTAAAATACTACTGAACCTACACGAATACTAGGATATACAATTTACCCTAAAACAACGCCTTCTACATACTCTTTGGCTTTCCTCGGAGGCAGATTGTTAACACACACCTTAACATTAATGAGGAGGACGAAAACATGAGCGAAAATAACTATAGTTTCGGCACTTTAGCAGTACATGCAGGTCAGGTTGTTGATCCTGCGACCAATTCCAGAGCGGTTCCTATTTACCAAACCTCTTCATATGTGTTCAACGATACTGAGCACGCCGCCAACCTCTTCGGCTTGAAGGAGTTCGGCAACATTTATACTCGAATTGGAAACCCGACTTGGGATGTCTTCGAGAAGAGAATCGCAGCTCTAGAGGGTGGCGTAGGAGCTTTAGCGACGGCCTCAGGTGCGGCAGCCTCAGGTGCGGCAGCGATAACTCTCTCGATTTTAAACATCGCCCGGTCCGGTGATGAGATCGTCTCAGCGATCAGTTTGTACGGTGGGACCTATAACTTGTTCAATCAAACACTTCCCAAGATGGGCATAACTGTAAACTTTGTCGATCCTTCTGATCCCGAGAACTTTCGCAAAGCGATTACTCCTAAAACTAAAGCCTTAAACGCGGAAATCATCGGAAACCCCAAACTGGATGTTCCTGATCTGGAAGCGATTTCAGCCATTGCCCATGAAGCCGGCATTCCGCTGATTATTGACAATACTTTTGCAAGTCCTTACCTTAGTCGCCCTTTTGACTACGGTGTCGATATTGTGGTTCATTCAGCGACCAAGTTTATCGGAGGACACGGCACCTCCATCGGCGGCGTCATTGTGGACTCGGGCAACTTCAATTGGGCCAACGGCAATTTCCCTGAATTTACGGCTCCGGACTCTAGTTATGACGGGGTAGTTTATACTCAGGCTTTCGGCAGCCTAGCTTACATTATTAAAGCTCGGGTACAACTGTTGCGAGATATTGGAGCATCGTTAAGCCCATTTAACGCTTTTTTGTTCCTGCAAGGGCTTGAGACCCTACACCTGAGGGTACAGCGCCACAGTGAAAATGCTCTGGCAGTGGCCCTATTCTTAGAAAAACACCCGGCCGTTACCTGGGTTAATTATCCCGGACTGGCTTCTCACCCTTCCCATGCCCTGACTGAAAAATATTTACATAATGGTTATGGCGCCATTCTAACCTTTGGGATTAAAGGCGGGGGAGGGGCCGGTCGCAAGCTCATTAATAACGTTAAATTATTCTCCCACCTGGCGAATGTAGGGGACGCCAAATCATTGATCATCCATCCGGCTAGCACCACACACCTCCAGCTGAGCCCGGAAGAGCAAGTGAGTAGTGGGGTTACGGAAGATTTGGTGAGGTTGTCGGTTGGGATTGAGGATCTGGTCGATATCATCGCAGATCTGGATGAAGGGCTTAAAGCCAGCCAACTCTAACTGAGGGGAGTATTAGATAATGACAGACAATGGGACCTGGAGTTTAAAAAAAGGGTTGGCCGAGATGCTCAAGGGCGGCGTAATCATGGATGTTACGACTCCTGAACAAGCGATAATCGCTGAAGAAGCCGGAGCGTGTGCGGTGATGGCCTTGGAAAGGGTTCTGTCCGATATTCGTGCTGCAGGAGGAGTCGCTCGGATGGCCGATCCAAACGTGGTTCTAAAAATCATGGAAGCTGTAACAATTCCAGTGATGGCAAAAGCGCGCATTGGACACATTGTAGAAGCTCAAATTTTACAAGCACTAGGTGCCGATTATATCGATGAAAGTGAGGTTCTGACGCCGGCAGATAATTCTTTTCATATCAACAAGCATGAGTTTAAAGTCCCGTTTGTATGCGGCGCGCGTAATCTTGGTGAAGCTTTGCGGCGGATTGGTGAAGGAGCAGCAATGATCCGCACTAAAGGTGAACCTGGTACAGGCAACATTGTGGAGGCCGTTACTCACTTGCGCGCTGTTTTAGGGGAAGTCCGTCGATTAAGTTTGCTACCGAAGGAAGAACTAATGACCGTCGCCAAAGAGTTAGGGGCTCCCTATGATCTAGTTGTTGAAGTTGCTCGAACAGGTAAGTTACCCGTAGTGAATTTTGCCGCAGGAGGAGTGGCTACTCCTGCCGATGCAGCTCTGATGATATTACTTGGTGCAGATGGAGTTTTTGTTGGCTCGGGTATATTTAAGTCTGAGAACCCGGCTACAATGGCTAAAGCCATCGTTCAAGCCGTTACCCATTACAGTGATCCCCAGATCCTGGCCGAGGTTTCTAGGGGGTTGGGGAGTGCTATGGCAGGGCTAGAGATCTCAAGTATTCCAGCAGGGAGTCGTATGCAGGAGTGTGGCTGGTAAGCATTAATTATGCTGCTTTCGAAGAAGTGACCACAAGCGAAGAAAAGTGATAAGAGGTGATAACCCCGCGTGCTAAGTTACGCGTGGGGTTATCACCTCTTAATTGCTATCCAGAATAAGGTATGGGTGGAATATTTTTATTGACTTTTCCATGAAGGCGCAGTAGTATAAATTAAATCAATCTCAATTAAACATATCGGATATAGTGTAATTGCCGTAGTTTGTAATCTTTAATTCACTATATTACTAAGTACAGCCCAATTAGGCACAATAGTAGTAAACGATAATTAATTCAGCGGAATCCGAATTGAGACATGAGGAGGTAATGATTAATGAAGGTTCTAGTTGTTGGTGCAGATCATCTTGGTAATATACCGTTAAAGCTTAGACAAGAAGGCGTTAAGGAAATAATTCATTGGAGCGGCCGGAATAAATCATCCTTCAATAAGGTCGTTCCCAAGAATATAGAGAAAGTTATTGTCTTTTGCGATTTTATAAATCACAATACAATGAGTAGTGTTAAACGTCAGGCTAAAGTCAACGGGATTCCTGTAATCTATAGTAAACGAGCCCTATCCAGAGACCAGGCGATGTAGGGTTAACTATTATTTCTTACATATCTTACATAGGCAAGGTTGGGAAAATGCGTGAAAGAAGGTTTTGATAATTAACAGGGTTAAGGTACATTTCACCAAGGAGGATATCTCCATAGAAGTTACTGAAGGGGAGCGGCTTTCTGAATGTATCAGGGCTGCGGGTCTGGGCTTGGAGACTCCCTGTAATGGCTTAGGTCTTTGTGGCAAATGCCGGGTCAAGGCGTGGGGCGACCTTTACTCCCCAGAGGATTTAGAAAGTGGGTTCATCAATGCCCCTAACGTTCGCTTGGCTTGCCTCGCAAGAGTAAAGGGTGATGTTTGGATCGAGCTTCCTCCCAAAGGGAACCAGCTCAAGACCATTAACCAAGGGTTTGCGATAGAGGTAGGTGTCGAGAGCTCGGTAAAACAGGTTTTGTTATCACCTCCCGAAAAGACTGCTCAGCCATACCTGGAAAGACTACCCTATAACTCTGGCTCGGTCGACATCTATCAAAAGGCGGGTAAACTAGAACAGAGTGGAGCGCAACAAGTCTATGGCGTAGTGGTTGACAACGACCTTGTTGACCTTGGATCCGAGCCAGGCGAAATCCTTGGTGTGGCGATTGACATAGGGACCACAGGAATTTCCGCGTATCTTCTAGATCTGGCCACCGGAGAAATCCTGCAAAAAGAATCCTGCCTAAACCCTCAAACAGAGTTCGGGGGAGATGTCCTGTCACGGATCAGTTACTGTATGGAAAATCCACGAGGGCCAGTCCAACTTAGGGAAACAATCATAGGAAAACTAAATGAACTGGTGATAGACCTTACAGGTAACGCCGCTAGAGCGCAACGTGTTTATCAGGTAGTTATCGCAGGAAACACGACCATGCTGCACTTCGTTTTGGGCGTTTATCCTGGGTCCATAGCCCGTGCCCCATACCGCCCGGTCTTTCTCGAACAAGTTGACCTGAAAGCGAGCGAGGCAGGTCTACATATTTGCCCACAAGGAAGAGTCACCCTCTTGCCTTCAGCCTCAGGGTATGTCGGGGCTGATATTCTTGCAGGGGTGGTGGCCACAGCTTTTGATAAAAAAGATCACCCGGCGGTGTTCTTAGATATCGGAACAAACGGTGAAATCGTCGCGAACCTTGGAGACCGGCTCATTGCGACCTCTACTGCGGCCGGCCCGGCCCTGGAGGGGATGAACATTTCCTGCGGTTGCCGTGCCGAAGAGGGAGCCATAGACTCCTTTTTAATCGATGATAATTTTGATCTTCATTTTACAACCATTGGCGAGACTCAGCCTAAAGGCGTCTGCGGCAGCGGTCTAATTGATATAACTGCGGCTATGGTCAAACGGAAACTAGTCCTGGCCAGTGGGCGTTTTAATCCAAACCTTGACCCCCGAATAAAAGCGAGGGTGAGGGATAAGAAGTTCTACCTTACAGAGGAAATATATATATCCCAAAAGGATATTCGACAGATTCAGTTGGCCAAGGGTGCTATCGCGGCAGGGGTAACTTTGCTACTCGAAGAAGCAGGCATTTCTCTTGAAGCTATAGAGGAAGCGGTTATTGCTGGGGCTTTCGGGTATCATATTAATCCGGATAGTATTAGGGAGATCGGCCTCTTGCCCAAAGGGTTTAAAGGGAAGATAAACTTTGTCGGTAATTCCTCGGCGGAAGGAGCGCGCTTGGCTCTGATCAATAAGGGTGTGATGGCCCAGATCAATGGATTGAAGAATAGAGTAGAGGTTCTGGAGCTTTCCACAAATCCCCGCTTTCAGGACTACTTTGTTCAAGCGTTAGGTTTTTAAGCGTGGATTGAGGGGTAAGGGGTTGTCTCGTTTTTGAGACAACCCCTTACTTCTTTGACAAGCCCAGTTTAGTGTACATTCCCAAGTTGAATTTCGGTGCGAAGTTATATAAGCCTTCTTTCCAAAGCGCAAATAGGATCATAATGGTCACAATTGTGCTTAATATAGCTTAATATAGCTTAATATAGCTTAATATATAATAAATAGCCATAATTTGCAGAAATACAAGGTATTTGACGAGCGAATTATTGAAAATGCACAAGGATTATTTGAATTTATGCAGAATACATATTAATTGGTTTTTATTTCTGCTATATCAACAATAAGTCTTATTTATCGCAGGAAAGATTAGCCTATTCTAAAATGCATTTAGACTATATTTCTTCCACCCCGAGCACGCTATGGTTACCCAAATCGAGAGGAGCAAGTGACACGATGAAAAGAGCGAAAATAGCAATAGCTTTATTAGCTATTACCAGTTTGGCATTAACCTTGATCCCATTCAGTGCTTTAGCAGAGGGCACATTACCAACTCGTATCTTTGGACTGACAGCTGTGCAAACTGCTGTGAAAATCGCTGACCAAACTGGCTGGACTGGCACAGCCATTCTATCATCTTCAACTTCATATGGTAGGGTTGATGCATTGACTTCTGGTCCGCTCGCTTCGTTCCTTAAAGCTCCTATCCTTCTGCAAGGGGAAGAAAAGACACTGAATACTGACACCAAAGCTGAACTCATTAAACTTAAAATTACGAAGGTTTATGTCACCAGTGGTATTGCTGTTATCCGCCAAGGAGTTATTGATGAGTTACAAGGTATGAATATTACAGTTGAGACCCTCGGTGGCTCTGATCGATTTGCTACGTCTGCGAATATCGCCCAGAAAATGGTCTCTCTCGGTGCTCCCGTAAGCAAGGCTGCAGTTGCATACGGCTGGCTGAATCAAGATGTACTATCCATTGCTTCAATCGCTTCTGCTCAAACTGAGCCGATTCTCTTAACTGACAAAGATAAAGTCCCAGCTAGTGTCAAAGCGTTCCTAACCACAAATGCGGGTATTAAAACCACGGATGTGATTGGTGGAACTGCCGTAATTAGCGACGCAGTAAAGGCTCAGCTTCCAAGTGCAACCCGGCTATCTGGAATCACGGCCTACGACACGAATCTTGCAGTGCTAAAAGCCTTTGACAGCGTGTTGAAGTATGATCATGTCTTCATCGCAAACGGTGAAACAGCCATTGACGCTTTGACCGGGGCACCTCTCGCTGCTAAATACAATGCCGGTATCGTTCTCACGAATAGAGCGCAAAATGAAGGCGAGGCTTATGTGCGAAGCAAACAATCTTCGACCAGCGTGGCAACCGCATTAGGTGGTACGGCTGTTGTTGCGGACAGTGTTCTCTTTGGTGCAACTTATGATGTGACTGCTCCAGTTATCCAGCTCATAGGTTCTAACCCAGCTCCCGTTAATCTCGTGGTGCAGGCTACTCAGGTGACCGGATCGAATGGCTATGCAGATCCTGGGGCAGTGGCTAACGATAATATAGCCGGTAATCTGACATCCTCGATTATTGTGACTGGGACAGTTGACACGGCGACGGTTGGAGCCTATCAACTCACATACACTGTCACCGATGCAGCGGGTAATGCTGCCTCAGTGACAAGAACGGTTAATGTTGTGGGACGTATGGATCCAACGACAATAACTCCGTATGCGACGCAGCTGCTCATCCCGTGGGCAATGCCGAAATCCGTGGATCCAAATCCATCAGATAATACCGATTATTATGAAATAGCAATGAAACAATTTGTGCAGCAGATCCTGCCGGCAGGTTCCCCTAAGACCACCGTCTGGGGTTATGGATCTGCCACCGATCCAAAGGCAGTGTTCAATGCACCATCCTTGACCATTGAAGCAACTGCGAATAAACATGTAAGAATAAAATGGATCAATGACCTCAAGGATGCCAATGGAAACTATCTGCCGCCCCTTCTTCCGGTTGACCAGACTATCGACTGGGCTAATCCGGCAGCAAGTACGGCAGATATGTCGGGTACGGCAGATATGTCGGGTATGGCAGAAGAAAGCCAAAAATCCTATGTAGGTCCGGTTCCAATGTCAACCCATGTCCATGGCGCCCATGTCGTCCAAGAAAGTGATGGCTATCCTCTAGCTTGGTATTTGCCGGCTGCGAAGGGTATACCGATGGGGTTTGCCACCAATGGACCCTCTTATGATACTTACAAAGCGACGGCTCAAAGTGGTGCAAGCTGGACTGCCGGAAACGCAGTGTTTGATTACACCAACGATCAGAGAGATTCAACCATCTGGTATCACGACCATGCCATGGGCATGACGAGAACCAATGTCTACTCCGGACCCGCAGGCTTCTATCTCATCAGAGGCAATGCGACGGACGTTGTCACCGATTCAGCAACCAAGTCTCCGGCAGTATTGCCTGGACCGGCCCCTTTGACTGCTCCCACTGGACCGGTTTATGAAATACCTATTGCGCTTCAGGATCGTGCCTTTAATACAGATGGGTCCCTGTTTTACCCAGACAGTCGTGCTGAATTTGACGGCTTTGGTGGCCCATATTCAGGGAATCCTAAAAGCGATATCGCACCGATTTGGAACCCTGAATTTTTCGGAGATACAATAGTTGTGAATGGTAATACTTGGCCAACGTTGAATGTACAGCCCAAAAAATACAGATTCAGATTCCTGGACGGTGCTCAGGCACGTACGTTCATATTAAGTCTTAAGGATAAGACAACACCAGGTACTAATCTGTCTTTCTGGCAGATCGGATCCGATGGAGGATTTTTAGCAGCGCCGACAAATCGGAATGAACTTCTGATGATGCCTGCTGAACGCGCGGATGTTATCGTCGACTTTTCAACGGCTGCCGTTGGCGATAGCATCATTCTTACAAATAGCGGTCCAGATAGCCCTTATCAAGGGGGAGTTCCGGGAGATGGCATCAGTGAAGGGACCTACCTTCCTGCAAATCCGGCTACAACTGGACGGGTTATGGAATTCAAGCTGGTCGCATCTGACGGTAATCCTGATGTAAGCACCAATCCAAATCAACTGGTCCTTCCGACCATTACTCAGTTGGTACCTACACCAACTACACCAGTCCGCAAATTGTCACTGAATGAGATGCATTCAAATATTATGTTTGACGACCCCCCAACCAATAGTAAGCCTATTGAACCACGCGAGGCACTACTGGGCACGATTACGGATAAGGCCGGGGTTCTCACCGGAGTACCTCAAAGCTTTATGGATCCAGTGACAGAGAATATTAAGCTCAATGATACGGAGACCTGGGAAATTTATAACTTTACTAGCGATGCCCATCCAATTCATCTTCACCAGGTTGAATTCCAGGTTGTGAACAGACAGGCATTTGATCATGAGACAGGATTAGTGGGCGCTCCTTCAACAATCACCCCGCCGCCATCCTGGGAATCAGGCTATAAGGATACCGTTATGGCATTACCTGGAACGGTAACACGCATTAAGGCAAGGTTCGATATTGCAGGTCTTTATGTATGGCACTGCCATATCCTCGAACATGAAGACAATGAAATGATGAGGCCGTATCTAGTGAAATAGTCGAGCCGGTCTTGAGTGCGTCCCCATGAGGTAGTGAATACTAAAAAGCCGCTAGCGAGTTATTTTCGCTTGGCGGCTTTTTGCTGTTAATCTGAAAGTATAGTGTCAAATACATACTTTTAGAAAGCTACTCAATCATGCGCTGTGGAAACGCTCTTACTTGCGAAGTTAGCTAAGGTAAGTTTCATTACCAGTCTTCCTTCGCCCTCGCCGTACTCATCATCCTTGAAGTCTGTGACCGCGAATCCTAACTTGTTCTGATATAGGTGAACAGCCGCAACATTATTCGGGTCCACCGTTAGTTCTACTTCTTCAATCTTCTCCTTGGATAATGCTTCAAAACTTTCTGTAAGGAGTTTAGCCCCTATACCTAAGCCGCGCGACGCTTTCGATATAGAAACTCCAACCATATAGACTTTTTGGGGATGGTCCCAATCTAACATGTAGTGGACTAAACCAACAATTTCGTTGTCCAATTTATACACATAGACACGCCCGTGCCTTATGAGTGGTTCAAGAGTCCATACATTTAAACCGCCAGGTCCAAAGGCTTCTGATTCTATCTGAACTAACCGGGCAATAATTTTAGGCTCCATCGTTTGGACTAACTCAATCATGGGCGCCTCCTTTGAATAGTTTCCGAACATACCTTGAATCACTAACTGAGAGCAATCCAGAGTAGGCTAGAGAAAAGGCAATGACGTCCCCGACGTTGATCTCGAGTTCGGAGTCTTCAATATCAAGGATCAGATGGTCACTACTAGCCCCCAGTATCGTTAATCGCTCGTCAACAGGACGAATTCCTTCAATGTTAACGTCCTGCTTTCCCATAGCCACTATGGCTCTTCTGCGAATTCCAATATCGATAAATTCTGGGATGTTGCCAAAAGCATCTCTGCCGATCGTCCCCGTGGGTATCGAAGGCTTGGACTTCACCTCGATAACTTCCGCTCTTAGCTGGAACGCATCTTGGTGAAGCCAACGAATCTGACGGTTATTGGTGGTATCCGTACCCAATAGGATACCCTCGCCAATCCTCAACTGATTAACTCCGTCAGGAACTTCATGATTGCCTATTAACAATAACGTTGAGGTCCCACCACCTGAAATTATCTCGAGTTTAATGCCTAATTGGCTTTCAACAGCGTGTCCTAGTTCAACCAAGATCCCAAGATTATCGGAACTAGGTAGTATTCCACCAAAGCACCCCATATTTGTTCCAAGGCCGACGAGTTTAATTTCTTTTAAATTCGTAATCTGCCTGGCAACATCAAGCACATTTTCCTGCAATACTCCCTCGCGAAGGTCGCCAACATCCACCATTAATATCACTCGGTGTATTTTGTTCAATTTTTTGGCCGCTTGAGCTAACGCTTTAATCACAGTTATTTCCGAATTTATACTTGTGTCGGTATATCGAACAACCTCCATGACATTACTGAGGCGTGGAATTCTCAGCAGAGTCATGGGCTGAGTAAATCCTTTTTCCCTGAGTTCAATAATATTTTCCATCCTGGAATCTGCCAGGCCGTCGATGCCTCCGTCCACCATAGCAGAGACGATCTGGTGGATC
The DNA here is from genome assembly GCA_036569365.1 of Desulfosporosinus sp. Taxonomy (GTDB): domain Bacteria; phylum Bacillota; class Desulfitobacteriia; order Desulfitobacteriales; family Desulfitobacteriaceae; genus Desulfosporosinus. Next base: position 48,030 of record DATCQU010000072.1, read on the forward strand.
GCACTAAATCCTTTGGTAACGCCAATGACTTCTATTCCTTTTCTGTGGCATCTCTCAACAATCTGAGCGGTGTTATATTTAATCTTGTCTAGGTCGATTTCCAGAACGGTAGTACCAGGCACTTTGAATAACCCCCATTTAAACGTCAATTACGGATCAGTAAGGCGAAATTGGTCAGTTTATATTATAACCGATCTGAAAAGAAAACAGAAATTCTCTCTTGAGTCTGTGATTAGATTGCAGGGGAGATAGCGCACGTTCACTTTTTATAAATATGAGTTATATAAAATAATTATCATAGAATATGGCTATACATTCGATAAGCATTGCTGATGGAAATTAGCCATCAAGAAAAGACAAATATCGGAAAATTAAAGCATATTAGCGGAATTTTCGTCAAATTGATAATAGTATAAATTGATTGAACCATATGCGAGGCCTATAGACGGATAGTTATCTTCGTGTTAATCTTCAATTAACAGAATTAACAGGGTATTCTAATCAATGCCTGATGTAGGGTGATACCTTAAAAGGAAAGAGGAGGACGAGGACATGGAAAAAATGATTGCAACACGTAAGGTGGAAAGGCAACGGAGGTATTATTCTCAGATTCAGTATAGCTTGATTGTTCTCCTCGTTCCTATGATGATTTTCTTGGGAGGGGGTGCTTTAGCAACTAAGGCATACTCTAACTCATCTCAATCTCAGACGCAGCAAGCTTCAACTATAACTCAGCAAGAGGCTTATGTTGTGGGAGAGACTTTTAAGATCGGGAATCTCCAATACACGATAAACAGCGCAAAGACTTGGGACTGCGTTGATAACATTGTTAAGTCACCGAGACCTGGAAACACGTTTCTACTGGTGAATATAACGATAGAAAATCAGGGAAGTGCCGATGCCGAAGTTAGGAACATGATCGGTTTTAAACTTAAAGATAAAGAGGGCAAAAGGCAAGAATCAAACATGGGAGTTGCTCTAGCCCTGAAGGATGCAGTCGACGGAACAATTAAAGCAGGAGGAACGATGACGGGAGAATTAGGATATGAGGTATTCAAGAAAGCTCAGACATTTGAGTTAGCGGTAATCGCGGATCCTTTAAGTTCGAAAGCTAATATTGCAACTGTTGAAATCCCTATGCATATAGTGACGGAATAGATGTTTCGAACCTTGACTTACTTTAGTGGAGATGGTAGTTTTAGCGTAAGTAGAATCAAACAGCCCCTATAAGCTACACTGAAAAAGATCGTGTATTGTCAGGCATAGATTCCCGTGGTGGGATATATATTTAACAGAAAGCCGGTTAATCCTTAGAGTAAGGAAAACCGGCTTTTTAGGACTTAACTATTTACAGTAGAGTTTCGTTAATAGCTTGGCCCGAGCTGATGAGGCCGTAGGAGGTAGAATGTGCTAATTATTGACCGATTTGAAGGAGAGTGGGCGATCATAGAAACGGAAGATCGTCACACGTTTAATTTGCCCCGATCTGTAATCCCGCCTGGTATTAAAGTAGGCGATGTAATCAGCATTCAGGTCGGTATTGACCTAGTAGCGACAGAAGAACGTGTAGAGAAATCTAAACGTATGGTAGCTAACCTCTTCGATGAGTAGGAAAGGAGTTTGCTTAATTGTTATTTCGTCAGAGACGGTTTATTATACCGCTAATTATCTTTTCTTTATTTATTCTTTTGGGTTGTAGTACCTCAGAAAAATCGATGACTTCAAATACAATACCCAACCAAGCAGCCAAGGGTAGCCTGTTACAAGTGCATTTTATTAATGTTGGGCAGGCGGATAGTATTTTAGTGATTGCACCAAACGGTCAGACAATTCTTGTTGATGGTGGAAATACGGATGACGGAACAGGGGTAGTAGGTTATCTGAAATCTCAAGGAGTCAAAGAACTTACTGCGATCATTGCAACGCACCCCCATGAAGACCATATTGGTGGACTAGACACCATCATTCGGAGTTTTCCGCCGAAACAGGTTTATATGTCGAATGGCACTTCAACTACAAAAACGTTTGAGGACTTTATTACGGCAGTTAATGCGAGCGGTGCTAAGAAAATAAGAGCTAAAGCTGGAGTTAAACTCGATGTGCCTGGCCTATCAGGACTATTTTTGGCACCAAATAGTGACCAATATGAAGATCTCAATAATTACAGCGCTGTCTTGAAGATTACCTTCGGTAGGGTTTCCTTCCTATTAACAGGGGATGCTGAAGACGTTTCAGAAGCAGAAATGTTGAAAAGCGGGCAGGATTTACAGGCTACCGTGCTCAAAGTAGGGCATCACGGGAGTACGAGTTCAACAACCAGCGCGTTTCTGAAGGCTGTTTCACCAAAGTACGCAGTGATCTCCGTTGGGGTTAATAACGATTATGGACACCCTGCCCAGCCGACGTTGAATAAATTGGCTAAGGCGGGCGTGCAATTATATCGGACAGATCAGGACGGTACGATTGTTGCTACTTCGGATGGAGAGACAGTGAACTTGGATAAAACAGGCAAAACAATTTCGTCGAATATTCCACCGATAACCGCTACTAGCCCGTCATCCACCACTAAACCCGAACAACCAGCTCCTGCTATAACGACCAGTTCGGTAGGGATATCGACGATTGATTTAAGCGGTGAAGTGGTTACCATAACGAATAGTAGTGATAAAGTGGTTGACTTAACTGGCTGGAAGTTAGTTAGCGAACAGGGTGATCAGACATTTTCGTTCCCATCGGGCACAACATTGTCCGGAGGTGGGACGCTTAAGGTTGTCAGTGGGAAAAATGCAAAAGCAGAGACTAATGTCTTAGTTTGGACGGAATCAAATATCTGGAATAACGATGGTGATCCAGGAGCGCTTTACGATGCGCAGGGACAGCTAGTATCTCGAAAATAGAGCCTAGAATAATACCCCTAGGACTTCGCATAATTTGAAGACCTAGGGGTATTGCTTTGTTTGCTAAAGAAGTAGCTCGTTAGATCAAGACGCTATTTGCAGTAGCTTGTTTTTAAATCAAAGGATCTGCGTAAAATATCCGGACGTAAGGAGCCGGCATGGAACGAGCGGCCACTGTTTAAATTACAGAGCCAGACCTCCGCCGGAGTAAACTGATCCGGGTTAATATTGAAAAAGTTCTTATAATTAGCCTGAACTTCCATGTAAGCGTGCCCATATCCTCCAATAGAACATGATGGAACTTGCTTCACCACTTGTTCTATTATTTCATCGTCATCTCGTAAGTTACAGAGTACCGTTGAACCATAGAAAATTGCGTCATTCGTCCGACCTAAGCCACTTAGAGTATCACTCGCTACGGGTGGAATCGGACAAACGCCCCAACCAGAAACGATCTTCCCTAAGTCATAGCCCAATCGCCGGAGTTTAAATAAGCCTGTTTCCAAGGCCCGTGCAGCTATCTGAACAGAACCCACTAGGGACGCAGTCGGGGCAACCAAAATATAGAGATTCGTGGGCTCGCAGCGACATTCCTCTAATATATGCTGGATGACGTCTTCTGACGGAAGCGTTCTACCTTCTAAGCAGATAATCGCTGTCTCTGAATTATCTTCATAGCCTAACATTCTAAACAAACTGCCCTTATGTACAATGGCGCAGGCTGGACCAGAACCCATAGTTAAGCCTTTGCCAATTTTAATCGGCCAACCAGCATATTGTGACGCCATGCATGCCCGTACAGGATGGTCAGAGACGACTTCCACTGACGGCCAGCGCAACCCTTCAAATTCTGCCCACTGGAGCTTAACTTGAGCCAGACCTCCGAGGCACACAGAAGCAAACAAAATCCCGGCTTCCCAACTACCCTCGACATGAACTCCGCAGTCGATGATCGTCACCCCATTTTGCTCGTGAACTTTAACCTGAAGCAGCTCACTTCTGGAAATTAATTCCTTAACTATGGGGAACGCCTGACGATTTGGACTTAGTTCAGGCACTTGACTTAGCGGCAAAAGCATCTAATTCCTCCTCAAAGTGTGAATAAATCCCATAAATCAACAAAATTATATTAGGATTTAGCAATATTTATAGTTTATCATTCGAGCCACCATCTTTCAACCTTTATTTGACAGTTGATTTAATTTAGAGACACTCACTTCTATAAACGGGCGTTTCTTATACGGCTTATATGGGGGTAGTGGCAACATCACTTGTCATGTCAGATGAAAAAGCCCTCAGCTTTTACTGAGGGATTAAAAGCACAAATTCTAAGTCATGCTTACGCGTATATCATTGATACCTTATTTCCCCATGGTTATCCAACGTGGCATCAACAGGATCTAACAATCGTCCTTCTGATTGCCATTCTAGCTTCTCTTGGCCAGAATTCATTCCCATACTGGTTCTAATTAATTGGATCATATCCTCCAGAGTAGCCTGTCTGGGGTTTGACTTACCAGATATATCCTTTAAGGCCATTTCGGCATAGTATTTAATATCTTCTTCTCTAGCGCCTAACTCACTAAGATCGACGGGTATATTTATAGAAGTATTTAATTTTCTGATTGCGCCTAAAACAGTTTGGACGGCATTACGGTCAGTGACACCCGTTTCGCCCATGGCGATAGCCATATCGATAAATTTCTGAACGGGTATAGTCGAAGCGTTGAATTCCAAGACGTAAGGAAGCAATGATCCGGCGGTTAAACCATGGTGCCTATAAGAAGCACCGTCTATTTGATGAGCGATGGTATGAGCATGTCCTAGACCAGCATTGTTAAAGGCCGTCGCGGCCATAGTCGCAGCATACGCCATATTATCACGGGCATCCAAGTCGTTACCATTGGTAACCACCTTCTTCAAATTATTAAAAGCTAATTTCATAGATCCCAAGGCTAAGGCGTCGGTGAACGGATTAGCGTTTAGGGACACATAACTTTCTACTGCATGGGCAACGACATCAATTCCGGAGCTTGTCGTCACTTCTTTGGGTGCGCTCACATGTAATGAAGGGTCGTTGACGGTTAGTGTTGCTAAAAGTTTTGGATCCTTCATGGTCATCGCCGTTTTTCGCGAATCATCGGTGATGATATTGAACATGGTAACATGCGCCCCGGAGCCGGCCGTGGTATTGATCGCGACCCAAGGGAGAATTTTATTAGTCACTTTGTTGGCACCCTCGTAATTAATAATCGAGCCCCCATTAGTGGCCAATGCAGCAATGGAACGTGCGGTATCGTGATTAGAGCCACCCCCGACTGAAATCACAAAATCATACGTGGGATTAACGGCCTTAGATCGCTCATCCTGGATGTATTTATATCCATTTTCGACAAATGAAACGTTTGGATTCGGACGTTCTACGCCGTCAAAGATTGTATAGGTAATGTTATTATCCTTTAAAATTTGTTCCACTTTGCCAACATGCCCTGAATTTACTAAGTTCTTGTCAGTGACAATCAGCGCTTTTTTATAACCTTGGGCTACTAACTCTTTCCCTAGATTACTAAGGCATCCGTTGCCCATAAGGTTATTATTAGGTAGATGAAAACAGGTTGCTTTACTCACAATAAATACCTCCTCTATTACGACTTACTTATTGTGTGCTTAGATAATATTTTTATACGTTTAAAAAGTGTGAGGATCGCTGGTGTGTTTTGTCGATTAATTTTACAACTCATAGACTACCTATACCTGCCGTTTTTATAGAAGAGTTTTTTTGCCAGCTCAGCAGACGTGATGTACAACAGGAGGATTAGTCCCAGGACGGGGAAAAATACTGCTGGTAATGGAACAAATCCGAAAAGCGGACCGAGGAAAGTATACGGGAAGCTAATAATGGCGCCAGCTACTGCGAGAGTGGTCCAAAACAAAGCCTTACCCGGTTTGCTTTGAAAAAAGGGCTTGCGGGTTCGAATGACCAGTACAATGATCGAGGCCGAGAGGACGGATTCGATAAACCATCCAGTTCTGAATTGTCCAGGAGTGGCATGAAGAAAGTACAAAAGGACACCGAAGGTTAGGTAATCAAAGACGGAACTAAGGAGTCCGAACGTAAGCATGAATTTGCGGATAAATTTGATATCCCAGCGGCGTGGCCGATCGATCATTTCAGGGTCGACACTGTCTGTGGAAATGGTAATTTCCGGTAAGTCTGTCATTAGGTTCGTCAGTAGTATTTGCTTGGGTAAGAGGGGTAAGAAGGAAAGAAAAAGCGAAGCTCCCGCCATACTGAACATATTCCCAAAGTTCGCGCTGGTGGCCATAAAGACATATTTCAGAGTATTAGCAAAGGTCACGCGACCTTCTTTAACTCCCCGAATTAAGACGCTTAAATCCTTTTCGAGCAAGACAATATCTGCGGCATCCTTGGCCACATCAACGGCACTGTTTACCGAAATACCTACATCAGCGGCATGCAAAGCGGAAGCGTCATTAATACCATCCCCTAGGTACCCAACGACATTGCCTGCTTTTTTAAGGGCGAGAATAACGCGTTCTTTTTGATTAGGCTCGATTTCTGCGAAGAGATCAGTCTTATCTAATTTATGGATTAACGCTTCTTCACTCATTTTGTACAATTCCGGGCCTGTCAGAACCTCAGGGTTGGCTAGGCCGATTTGCTTTCCAAGATTCATGGCCACCAACTTGTTATCTCCTGTAATGACCTTGAGGGTTATCCCCATATCTTTAAGTTTATGGATGGTCTCTGTAATACCTTCTTTAGGTGGGTCGTATAGAACCAGAAATCCTAAGAACGTCATATCGTGTTCTTGATCTTTGGGTTCCGCATCCTCGGCCTTCTTGTAAGCGACGCCTAACGTTCTGAGGCCCTTCGATCCCAGGTCGGAAAAAACCGTCTGAATTTGGGTTAGCACCTGTTGAATAGGAACTTCCGTTTCATTAGGACCCTCTGCGAAGGAGCACACGTCCAAGACATTTTTCAAAGCTCCCTTAGTAATTAACATAGCCTTATCGTCTGATTTAACCAGGATACTCAACCGTTTACGAATAAAATCATAGGGTATTTCGCCGAGCTTCTGATAGCTCTTTAAGTCGAATTGCTTGTGGCTTCGAATGGCGTCGTCAATGGGGTTGGCATAGCCTTTCTCAAAGGAGGCGTTTATATAAGCAAACAGTAGTACCTTTTCGCTTTCGATGCCGCCATAATCTAGGGCGGAATGAAGATGAACGGTTCCTTCTGTTAAAGTTCCAGTTTTATCAGAGCATAAAACATTCATACTGCCAAAGTTCTCAATGGAGGACAGGCGTTTCACAATAACCTTCTCGGTCGCCATATTTTTAGCTCCCCGTGATAGGTTGACACTAATAATCGCGGGTAAAAGCTGTGGCGTTAAGCCGACGGCCAGAGCCATGGAAAATAGAAAAGAGTCTAAGACGGGGCGGGCAAGGTAGACATTGATGGCAAATATAGCAATGACTAAGAGTAATGTCACTTCCATCAGCATATAGCCAAAATGCCGGATACCCTGTTCAAATTCGGTTTCTGGTGACCTCAGTCTCAATCGTTGAGAAACGGCTCCAAACTCTGTTGCAAGGCCGGTTTTAACAACCACAGCCTTGCCTGTGCCACTGATGACATGGGTCCCCATATATAAAACGTTCGACCTCTGTGCTAAGGGAGTATCGGATGTTTTCACTCCCACGGACTTTTCTGTTGGGTAGGTTTCTCCAGTCAGAGCTGCTTCATCCAGAAACAGTCCAACCGATTCGAGGAGTACACAGTCCCCGGGGATTCCACCTCCCGCAGAGAGCACGGTGATATCACCAGGAACAACCTCTGCGAGGGGAATCTCTACAACGTCACCATTCCTCAGGATGACGGCCTTGATTTCTACGATAGACAGAAGTTTTTCTACGGCGCCGGCTGCGCCAACCTCCTGCCAAAAGCCCAACAGCCCACTACCCAGCACGATGGCTAAAATGATGATGGTATCAGCGGGATCTCGAAGAAAAGCGGAGAGGGCAGCGGCAATGATAAGAATCAAAATGATAGGGCTCTTAAATTGGGCGATAAACAACGCTAGATTACTATGACTTTTCCTTTGCTTAAGTAAGTTAGCCCCGTATTTTCTAATCCTTATTTCAGCTTCCTGCTGGGTCAATCCAGAAGACTCTGTGGTTAATTCTTTCAATAAATTATCCGAAGAGAAAGTCCAAAAAGGCAGTTTTTCCATAATGACAGCTCCCCGTCCCCTTTCGTCTCGACGCGAGTCCCTTGCACCTAGTCTATCCTTTTTATGAGTGATTTCAATCTTTTTTTCCCGGAATGGACCGGTGGGGGCGCGCGGAAATAGTGAACAAGAGCACGTGCTGCCTGTGTAAGGGAATACGTGCTCTTGTTTGGTAGTAGGGAACTTTTTGCAGGGATTGAAGAGCAGTATGAAAATTTCTATTGATATTTACAGATAATATAGTTATAATGGAACAAAGGTTCGTAAATTATAAAATACACGTACTGCGAGGTGGGGCAATGAGGGACGTATGTGCTGAATGTAATCGAAAGACTTATTGTATTCAGCAATGTGAACAGTGGCTAATCGAGCACGATAAATGCCCTGTGTGTTTGAATAGACTCATTCATGTTGGGGGATGTACCGAGTGTATAACTGGAGATTGGGCTAAGTGTGGTTAATGTGAGCGACAAAGAGACAGCAAATATATATCAGATGGAGGTAGCGAAATGCGAAATATATCAGTAATTTCTTATCTTATCTCTTTATTATCGTTGGGTCTGGGATATTCGAAGATGCAAGTCTACATGAACGCACTGACTAATCAGGTTAATACATATGACTCTACCATGGATTTATCGTTAGCAATTAGTTTTTTAGTTGTAACCATTTTCTTTGCAGTCGTCGGATTCGCTTCATATACGCTAAGGAGCATAAGAATGAACGAGAGTCCAATGCTACGACCCGAGTTGGAGGAAGATCTTGCAGTAAAGCCTCTAGCTTCAGCTATGGGGATATAAAGCAAGGCTAAGGATCTTTATATTTAGCACTATGCGATGCAAAAAATACTCCTCAGTTGTTCTCGAAATGAGAACAATGTGAGGAGTATTTTTTATTAAAGGTCGTGAACCAACCTATTGATGTTGGCGTGCACTATGTATATACTATTATCTATATATACTTTTAGCTAGAGGGGTAGAGAGGGTGTAACTATGCATGACACCGCAACGATAAAAAATCGAGAACCAATGGGAGAAAATCTAATCAGGGGATGTGAGGTTAGGTTCGATCAAGTGAGTAAACAATACACCCAGGGCGAGGAACATGTGACCGCTCTGGATAACGTGAGTTTAGAAGTGAAAGCGGGCGAATTTCTAGCTGTCATGGGGGCAAGTGGGTCCGGCAAATCGACACTTTTAAATTTAGTCGCCGGGTTGGATAAACCCAGTCAAGGTGAGATATTTCTCAACGGTCAGGCAATTTCCGCTTGGAAGGATAATCAGCTCACACTATTTCGCCGCAAGCAAATTGGTTTCGTCTTTCAGTTATTTAATCTTATCCCGACCTTGACTGCAGAGGAGAATGCCGCGCTCCCTTTACTTATGGCTGGCGAACCTCGCTCAGTCTGGCAACCTAAGGTGAGTAGCTGGCTAAAGCTGGTGGGCCTCGAAAACCGGCGCAAACACTATCCGGCTGAATTGTCAGGTGGGCAGATGCAAAGGATCGCTATCATTAGGGCTCTCATTCACAAACCGTCTCTTATTCTGGCCGATGAGCCTACGGGTAATCTTGATTCCAAAACCGGGGAAAAAATGCTCTTTAAATTGAGAGAAATTACTGAAGACCTAGGAGTTACATTAATCATGGTCACGCATGATCCCATGGTGGCAGCTTACGGTCAAGCTCTGATCACTCTGAAAGACGGACGAATCCTTGATTCGGCGGCGAGGTGAGAGAACTGTTAAGTATAAAGTTAGCCTTAGCCTATTTTCGTCGCCGTAAGCTGAGAGCAGTTTTAACCACGCTGAGTGTAGCGGTAGCGATCGCGGCGTTGGTGGCTTTGCAAGGGTTGAATGGTAGTATCGATTATGCGAGCGGAGAGTTGACCACTTTACTGGGGGGCAAAGCCCAGTTGTAGGTTAAGGCCCCTCAGAGCGGCATGAATGATTCCTTATTGGCGACAGTGCAAAAGACTGACGGAGTACTATCGGCAGTTCCGTTCGTGCAGAAGGACGCGCAAGTCAAAGAATGGCCCGGATTTACCACCATCATGGGTATTGTGCCTGGAGAAGATGAAAAAATCCGTACCTATAAGGTAATGCAGGGCCGCATGCCAGTGAAGGGGCAGAGGGAAATCGCCGTTCCGAAGGAATTGTTGCGGGGGATTCAGGGACTGGGGGATACCTTGCACATCCAGACTATGGAGGGAATGCAGGATTTTAACCTAGTCGGAATTTTAGAAGACAGCGGAGTGGCTCGAGCCAATAGCGGTGCCGTGGTCTTTATGCCTTTGACTACGGCCCAGAAGGCTTTTGGGCTCGAGGGCAAACTATCGTACATAAGCGTCGTCTTGAAAACCCCGGATAATGTCTTGGTAGTGCAAAAAGTCTTACAGGAGAGCATGGGTAATAGCGTAGACGTGCTCACTCCTTTGGGGCGAAGCGGGAATACTGATAAAATGTTGGGTTTTCTTAAGAGCCTTAATAATGTTTATGGGTTTATGGGTTTGTTCCTGGCCTTATATGTCATGTATAACTCAATGAGAGTCTCGGTATCTGAACAACGCAGTCAACTTGGTATACTGCGTGCCTTGGGCTGGCAACGGTGGGAAATTTGCAAGTTAATCCTAATCCAGGCAATCATCATCGGTGTGTTCGGCAGCTTGCTGGGGCTGCTCTTGGGGACTTTTTTGGCTCAAGGGTTGCTGAGCACAGTGAGCGATACCTTGCACGGAATATTCAAGATCTCTATCCCCCGCATTCGGTTTGTGACAATTAATTACGCCATAATTTGGTTGGCTGGCGTGCTGACATGTCTCATATCCGCTTGCCTACCCGCCTGGAAGGCTGCCGGTATTGCTCCGATTGAGGCCATGAACAGCCAATACTCTAAAACTGAACCCGGTTATGCTCGCTGGCGGGTCGTGGTCGGCGCTATTCTAATAATTGCGTCATGGGCATTTCTGATCTACGGGAATAACATGTCTTTATTATTCCAGGCTGCCTTAACGGGAATAGTGATAGGGGCAGCCGTCTTGATGCCACCTCTATTAATCCTATTGTTACAGAGGATGGAACCCTTGGCTGAGAAGATTTTCGGGTTAACTGGCCGTCTGGGACTAAGCTCCTTCCGACTCGCCCCTAGGCGCACGGTGGCTACCGGGATGCCGATACTCCTTGGCTTGGCTGTCGCTTTCGGCTTTCTAGGTATACTCGCCAGTGTTAATCAGACAATGGTCAACTACGTCAATGCCTTAATTACGCCGGACATTGTTATTTCGCAGGGGCTACAGACCGCCTCCAGCAATCAAGTAGGTTTACCTGAAGCGTTGTTAGAACGGGTTCGTATGATAGACGGGGTAAGTGGAGTTGCCGGATCGCGTAGCGAGGGTTTTAAATGGCACGGCAATCCTGTCGATCTTCAATTGTACGATGTCCCAGACTGGCGCCAAGTTAGCGATCCCCCCGTGTTAGAACCGGGGAAGAGTGAAGCATTGGACGCACTACAACAGGGAGGGAAAGTATGGATTTCCCAGTCTATGGCTTTGAAATACGGCTTGCACATCGGACAAGAGCTGCAGATTCCTACCCCTGCCGGAACTATTGAATTTCCTATTGTAGCCATTACAAGGGATTTCTATAGTTATAACGGGAGTGTATATATGAACCGCCAAGACTACATCCGGTATTGGGGCGACCACACTATCGATTATTTTTGGTTAGCCTTGAAACCAGGCGTATCACCTGCCTTGGTGCAGGATCAGCTCGAAGCGAATCTGAAAAGTGACTTCCAGGTGCAGGTGGCTTTGGCCTCTGATTACCGGAACAGCATATTAAAGCTTACCAGTGATCTAACCGATATTTTCAATTTGGTGGTCCTTGTAATATTGCTGGTAGCAGCAGTCGGTACTGCCAATTCTATGCTGATTTCTGTACTGGAGAGGGTCCGTGAAATTGGTGCTCTCCGTTCCGTCGGGCTTACACAAGGGCAAATTAGAGGCGTTTTCATGATTGAAGCCGGAGCTTTGTTCATAGCTGGAATCATACTATCGATACCAGTAGCAGCCAGTATTCAGATCGCGGGGACTATGTTTGATAAAAACGTGAATGGATGGGTTCTAGATGGATCTATTCCTTGGACCAAGAATATCGGCGTTGCTATAGCCATGGCGTTGGTCGTCGGCCTGAGCACAATGTACCCCGCCTGGTTGGCCTCGAAAGTTGATCCAGCCAAAGCGTTGCGCTCGGAGTAGGTCATTGATACTGCTTAAACTGTGATAGAAAAGATTAAACAGTTAAACTAAGGAGAGTAGTTTGTTATGCCGGTTAAACACGCCATCTTAGGTATTTTAAAAGAAACCCCACGCCACGGATACGAGCTGAAAAGTATTTTTGATGAGCGAATAGGGAACTTCTGGAATCTTAATTACGGACAAATCTATACCACACTGGACAGGCTAGAAAAAGAGGGCTTTGTAAGTGGGACGGAAGAAGAACAAGATTCCCGACCGGACAAGAAAGTGTACGATATTAGCCTGAAAGGTGTCCATGAGCTAGAGCGTTGGCTCCAGGAACCGGCTACCAAACCAAGGCCTTTACGCGATGAACTCTTTATCAAGTTATTGTTCACTAGCCGGGAGAATCCAGAGCTTGCGCTCCGACTCATTGAACGACAAACTCACATTTACATGGAGCAAATGAGAGAGCTGACAGAAACTAAGTACCGCCTGACCAAAAACGGCATTAACCGGGAGAATATGATGACAGACCTTCTCACAGATGCCGCATTGTACCACGCTGAAGCCGATGTTCGGTGGTTGAGCCATGTGGAGGCCAAGATCGTCGCGTATGGCAGGACGTAGCGCAAAAAAGGAGCAATTACGTTGAAGAAAAAGCTGCGTATTCTATTCGCTTGGACATTAGTATCACTCCTCCTGCAACTTGGAGGGTACTCTCTTTTGAATAACCAAGTTCAAAAAGTTATGAGTCCAGTATCAAGTGAGCCGATCACTCTCCAGCTCAAGGCAACCATCCCAGGTTCTGATCTTAGTAATATTCAAATTTCTTACGCCAAGGATTATTTGGCCTACTCAGAAAATGGTGCACTTAAAGTTTTCAATCTTACAAACGGAAACGTTGTTTTTGAGAAGAAATCACCCTCCGCAACGGATAAGACATTAGGTGTTCTGACATATCAATGGCTACCCGATCGAAATGTCTTACTCTATTTTTATGCTAAGAAAAATCCTAACGCGGTAACAACGGTCAAAGTCTACCCTCCTAAAAAGAAGATTTCAACTTCTCCAGTTCCGTCGCAATCAGAAGACCCTAACCACCAGAAAATTGTGCCCAAAGAGGTTCCTGTCGAACCACGAATCGAAAAGCGCTATGGGAATCCGCAAATCGCGGAACTGTATTCACTTGAACTTCCGAATAGTGATGAAGATACCGCACCCAATGATAGCCTGAATACCTTTGACCCACCGAGTGGCAGCGAAAAGATTTCAGCAGGCGGGAAAATTGAACAATTTGTTGTCTCAGCCACTACCAATTTGATGTACTTAACGGTGAAGAATGAATCCGCACAATCGCTCATGAAAATAGATGTTATGAAAGAGGTCAGTACCCTGCACAAATTAGGGGGTGAGTTGATCGATAATATCGCTACCTCCGATCGATTCGGAACACTCTATTTTGACAGTGTCGTGGGGAAAGTCCATCAAGTTATAGCCATAGATGGAACCAATCGTCAGATCATTTCTAAAAACAGTAACGATCGAATCTTAGGAATCAGAGAGGGCAAGGTATATATTGGTCAAATCGAAAACGATGACCTCGTAAAGATCAAAACAACGACTGACCTTGTTAAATTGACGAATAACCCTGCTCTGAAAACAGAGTAGGAAGGTTCAATTCCCTTTAACAACGATGTACGTTGGCTCATCGGTGCTAAAGGCCAATTAGTTATTTATGATCAGCAAACAGCCAATATCGTTACTGCCGGCAAACTAGCAGAGGTCAAATTAAACGGAGACGAGAATTACATTTCTACCGATGGCGCTGAGTTGATTCAACTTACGAAGCAAGGAACATCGACTCTTGTGGAATTACAACCATTAAAACCCTAACAAACATCAAATAAACTGTTTTCTTCAAAGCTCCGGAACTTCTTGATATTTCACAACGTGAACTTGGAATATTGAAACTGGTTGGAGAGGGCCTATCGAACAAGGAAATTGCAGAAAGGCTTAACTTAAGCGAAGGTACTACGAGAAATTATGTCACTAGCTTACTGGAAAAACTAGGTTTCAGGGACAGAACCCAACTGGCCATTTTCTATATTAGAAATTGTGAATAAACGATCAGTTAAAGAGGTCAAGTATCGAATAGTTAAATTGGCGGCACTTTACCAGTGCCGCTTTTGTATTGCGAAGAAAACAATTGTACAGAAAAAATATGCAGAATAATAAAATAAAAAAGACCAATAATGAAGGATAAAGGTAATGATGAGGGAGGTTTTGATTATGAGCGACATACAACAACAATATAATCAAGGTAATAGCGAACAAGTTCCTTTTGGAGCGGTTCAACATAATTTGTCAGATATTTTGCCTTCAGCTTCTGAAGTGGGTCATCTTTGGACTAGTTACTTCGCAGAATGTATGGCTGTGTGTTTTCTCAAATATTATGTGGCGAAATCTAAAGACCCTGATATTCACGCTGTTTTACAGCGCGCACTAGATATCTCAAGCCAACGGGTCAACACGTTGGAGGACATCTTTACTTCGATTCAACATCCCATCCCCGAGGCTTACGGTGAAAGAGATGTCGATGTCAATGCGAAACAATTATTTTCCGAGAGTTTTACAATTAAATATACTCGACTGATGCATAAGTTTATTTTAATAAATTATAGTAATTCATTAAGTGTATCTTCGCGCTCTGACGTTCGCAGTTATTTTTCTGAATGCCTAACTACGTCGAAGGAGATACATCAAAAAGCAACTGAGGTATTATTGGCAAAAGGGCTATTGCTAAAATCTCCTAGCATTGTGATTCCAGACAGAGTAGACTTTGTCCACGACAAAGATTATCTTGGGTCTATTTTGGGCGCTAAAAGACCTCTTAATGCGATGGAGATCAGCCATATAGTCTCATTGATGGAGACTAAGCAGTTATTGAAAACCTTGAATTTAGGGTATGGTCAAGTCGTTCAGTCTGAGAAGGTTAAGCGTTTTATATCTCAGGCAAAACAAATTGCTGATAAGCAACTGAAGAAACTCGGTTCCTATTTAGATGATGAAGATTTACCTGAACCAATAATATTATCCAATTTAGTAACCGATTCTACTGAATCTCCATATAGTGATAAATTAATCATGTGCCAAGTCACCGTCGTTATAGCGACTGTTATCGCTGAATACGGACTCTCGGCATCAAATACTGCCAGGAAAGATTTGGCCGCTACATTCGCTAATTTAGTGATTGAGGTTCTTTCTTTAGCGAAGGACGGAGCAGAATTAATGATTGAGAGCGGATGGCTAGAGAAAGTTCCCCAAACAGCTGACCGTAAAGAATTAATGAACTGAGTGAGACCTCGCGAATCCAGAATGGAAAATCGAGATAATAGATAGAGGCTATTGTGAATGAACACAATAGCCTCTATTTGCGCCTCAGTATAGAACCAGTTTGCCTTACGAATGCTGGTGCTTTTGTCATATCTTTAGTTTGCTTTAGTCACAGCTAGTTTACAACGGTCCATTTCCTTATACCCTTTGGGATTATTCTTGATCGTTATGTCCCCGGAAGATACGTTACAAGCAAGGCCAGAATAATGTTTGCAGACCCCTGAACCGGAGAAAGAACTACCTTCACCTTCCGGTTTAACGCAGTATTTGCATAATCCCACACAACGACACCTAAAAACAGATATGCCAGCGAGGTACTTTCGCATATCTGTCATAATGTAGTCAGGTAAGCTCTCCACTCCTCCAAGATCTACCAGCTTGTCGTTCGTATATGTTACAACGACTTGCGCTGAAGTTTGCTTGTTCTTTAACTGAAATTCTACAATATTACCAGGCTTTTTGTTCGAATCCTGGATAGACCAATTCTTTGCTGCCATTGCACTAACCAACTTTCTTCAAATCAACATACAACAACTATAGCACAACCTTGACAGAACTGTCCCTTTTCTTCCAATAGTATCCCGCGTACCTAACCTAAATACTTAATCCGAACCTCTAGCTCCCGATTCCCAAACTCAAGAGCATCTATTTGGCTATCCATGTACATATCCAACCGATTTCCCGTGATAGCGCCACCTCTGTCCGTGACCGTGAACGTTTTCCCAAGCGCAGGAATATAGATCTGTGTTCCAAATGGAATGCTAGGATCGGCAGCAAGAGTCTGCCCTTCCAACGCCTTTTCCCCGTTGGCTGTAACGTTTTTGCCGTTCATCCCCTTGTCGCATCCCGTGTACGCTGTTACTCGCATCATTCTGCTCTCAATCTTCTGTGCGGGCTCTCCGCGACTAACCTGACGAGTGATTGCCACTAAAGGGGCCGATGCTGGACGAAGCGGTGACGGAATGTCACTGATTGGAGTATATTTAATCGCCGCTACAGGGATCGATCCCTTCTGGTACTCATTCAATTCGGTTGCCCTGGCTTGTCCAGGCAGAAGAACTAAAATAATCGTGATCAGTGGGATAACCACCATATTACTCAGGAATATTGGATTCATAACTATAATTTCACCTCTAGGACAAGTCTAACATGGTAAAAGCTTACAGTCATGTAAAGAATACTGGGTATTGAAGAAGAAAATGGTTGTTGAAATTGAATTTAGTTTCAATTCTAGCCTTCACTTAAATGAGAGAAAATTTAGAAATATTGTAAAAATTGAAAGTTAGGTGCAGGGATTAGAAGAAAAATGCAGAATTTAGGTATTAGGTAATTGAAATATTTTACCAGCGAGCAGAAGAAATACAGCAACTATGTACCATGCTGGATAAGGGAGTACGGTGATAGTTGTAGTGGGTTAATGGTAGAAAGGTGATGGGTGTCGGTTGTAGGAGAACCCTGGAAGTGGTGTATATTGGAACTAATAAGAATCGCGAGGGTTAGTGATATCAATGTACAGTGGGGTGAGGGGGTGTGATTAATATCACACCAAAAGAATCGCTCTAATCACAGTACGCCACTTAGATCTGATGTAAACTAAACTCAATCAACTTCTACATAGTGATGATGAAAATTTAAATAAAAATTTAGGGGGAAACAAAAATGGGTATGTTTTGTTATCAGTGTCAAGAAACAGCTAAAGGGACCGGTTGCACGATCAAAGGGGTCTGTGGTAAAACTGAAGACGTTGCCAAGTTGCAAGACCTTCTGATCTATACTTTAAAAGGAATCTCCGTTTACGCGGTTCAAGCGCGTGAACTTAATATTGTGCGACCAGCGATCGATAAATTCATCATGGAAAGTCTCTTTAGTACGATTACGAATGCTAACTTCGACGCAAGTCGTTTTGTAGAACGCATCCAAGAAGGTCTCACCCTCCGCGAAGGTCTCAAACAAGACATCCTTAAAGCCGGTGGCACGATTCCCGCGAACTTAAATGATGCAGTTACTTGGACGGCACCCGCCACTGAGTTCGAAGCAAAGGCAGCGCTTGTCGGAGTCTTAGCCACCGAAAACGAAGATGTTCGTTCCCTTAGAGAATTGATCATCTATGGCGTAAAAGGAATTGCCGCCTATGCAGAGCATGCGTATACTCTAGAGTACAAAGAAGCTGGGATCTTCGCCTTCATAGAAAAAGCCTTGGCAGCAACTCTCGATGATACGCTCGCCGTTGGTGACCTCGTCGCCCTCGTCTTAGAAACCGGGAAATTGGGCGTTGACGTGATGGCCTTACTGGATAAAGCCAACACCACAACCTACGGTAACCCAGAACTCACCAAGGTCAACCTCGGAGTCAGAAAAAACCCTGCCATTCTGATCAGTGGTCACGATCTGAAAGACCTCGAAGAATTATTGATCCAAACGCAAGGATCCGGCGTGGATGTCTATACACACGGCGAAATGCTCCCAGCTCACTACTACCCTGCGTTTAAGAAATATGACAACTTCGTCGGTAACTACGGAAATTCATGGCATAAACAAGTCAAAGAATTCGAATCCTTCAATGGACCGATCTTCTTGACCACCAACTGCCTCGTTCCACCGAAAGATTCCTATAAAGACCGCGTCTATACCACGGGAGTTGTCGGGTTTGAAGGGGTTAAGCACATCGCAGACCGCGTCGATGGCAAAGCGAAGGATTTCTCCGCACTGATCGCACATGCTAAGACATGTCCTGCACCTACCGAAATCGAAACGGGTGAACTTATCGGAGGGTTTGCTCACAATCAAATCTTAGCCCTCGCTGATAAAGTCGTCGATGCAGTGAAAACTGGAGCCATTAAACGCTTCTTCGTCATGGCAGGCTGTGACGGCCGCATGAAGAGTCGCGACTATTATGCCGACTTTGCGCAAGCACTACCGAAAGACACCGTGATCCTGACAGCAGGGTGCGCAAAATACCAATATAATAAACTGAACCTAGGAGACATCGGCGGAATTCCGAGAGTACTCGATGCAGGCCAATGTAATGATTCCTATTCCTTGGCAGTGGTGGCCTTGAAACTCAAAGAAGTATTCGGCCTCGAGGATATCAACCAACTTCCGATCTCTTATAACATCGCTTGGTACGAGCAAAAGGCGGTCATCGTCTTATTGGCTCTTCTCTCCTTGGGTGTGAAAAACATTCACTTAGGACCGACACTTCCTGGTTTCTTGTCTCCGAATGTGGTCAAGGTCTTGGTAGAAAACTTCGGTATTGCAGGCATCTCCAACGTTGAAGATGATGTCAAAATGTTCATGGCGTAAGAGCATTCAGTAGGTTTGAAAGGGGCATCACCGAAAGTGATGCCCCTTATATGTGAGGTGGAATTTGAAGGAAACCGGTGTCAAACACCTAAACTATATTTGCGACGAATTTTTAAGGATAATTCAGTTAAAAGACGAAATGAATCCTCGACTGTTTTACCACCGTCGTTATTTACCATACAGCAACTTGCGGGAGTAAGTAATGATTGCTCAAGAAGCAATTGTTTATCAATTCCTTTGGTTGCAAGATAATCCCACATTGTTTCCAGCTTATCTTCCAGCATCTCAATGGTCTCTATATCATACAATTTTTTCAGAGTTGGAACGATCCCCCAAGCAATGATATTCCCTTTAAGCAGGAAAGAGTTAATTTCATCATAATACTTAGTAAACATTGAACCGCATCCATACGCATTCATAGAGAGCATTTTAATATTCATATCGCTCAATAAAAAGCTCCAGTCTGGATTGCCACAAAGATGTATTCCTATTGGAGCTTCAATCATTTCCAGGAACGTGCGGTAATCCTGTTTAGCTGATAGATTTGTATAGCCAGTGAAACAACCGAAAAGTATTTCCATGCTAGGCTCATCCAGCCAAATATAAACGTTGTTGTTCTTCGCGCTTAACTGTTTAAATTGGAAATTAATTTTCTTTGCGAAAAACATATAAATAATTTCGCGAACTGCATCATTATAGATAATGGGCTTCTTGTTTTCATCGGTAATCCTAAAGCCGAAACTCATGGGTCCCATAAATTGTCCTCTGATGGCGGGAAAATTTGCAAGATCAGTATTTAGAAATGCATGATAGATACTTGAATGTTTTATTGACATACTCAAGAAATCTTCGGATTCCATATTTTCGATGAACCCCGGTAATTCTTCAGAAAAGAGCTTATAAGAGAAATCAATTGATTCGTTTCCCATATTTATTGTAATCCCAGGGAAGTGATCGGCGGCGAGAACATACAGATCTTCGCTAAACTCTAACTTAGGAAGCTGTGGGAAAAAAGGCATATCAAGGCTTAAAGCAAGGTTTAAAGCTGATTCTATGTCTGTATGAGGCATGTTGCCCATGGCAGTCGTTTGACAATTTGCAATAAAATCCATTAAAATCACCCTCCTTACAACGATGGTGATAGGCGCTTCCTCTGGATATTCATAATTCAAAGAGCAACCGCCAACTCTATTTAAACTTATTATTAAGAAACATCTTATCATAAATCCGTGCGAATTGGTGCAGAACAAAAAACCAGAACTACATGGGCACACCATCACGCCCCCAAACGAACGCTTACATGATATAATGAATTACCACAATATTCCTCATATTAAGACTCAGGATAATCAATTTACTTAATTCATCAACGTACAAATTATTAAAGAGGAGGAGGTTACCCCTAAATGCCGAAAACAACACGACGCATGATTACTATATTAGGAATCGGTACCATTCTAGTGGGCTGTTTATTGTTCTTGGCCTATCATTTCGTTCTTGGGCCGAAAGGATTACAAACAAGTTTACCAACTTTGAGTGCCCTTGGAGAAAACAAAGCATGTGTGGAGTGCCATCAGAAAGAAAACCCTGGAATCATTCAACAATATCATGACAGCAAACATTCCGGTCGGGGAGTCCAGTGTCTTGATTGCCACAAACCCGTCGCTGGTCAAGAAACCATGACTAAAGAACATTATAAAGTAGCTGTCGTAGCGGAGCCAACTCCCAAGAACTGTACTCAATGCCACAAAGACGAAGTGCAGCAATTTGAGGACAGTAACCATGCCGCCAAATCTTGGTATTCTGTGGAAGGTGCGAAAAACTTCACTCCCGAGGAACTCGCCAAGTATCACTTACTTGATGCTAAGGGCCAGCCCATCAATGGGGGTAACGCTAATCCTGTTTTCAATCTAATTGGCAAAGATGCCAGCGCGCAGTCCTGCGAGGTTTGTCACGCAATTGGTCAAAAAAACCAAGATGGAAGCTTTGGTGATTGTACGAAGTGCCATCTCCGACACACGTTTGACGTGACCCAGTCTCGAGCACCAGAAACCTGTGGTCAATGCCACTTAGGTCCTGACCACCCTCAAATGGAAATCTACAATGAGTCCGCGCATGGCGCTTACTACCAAGCAAATAAAGATAAATTTAACATGGAGGCCCCTCCAGGGACTTTGACTGTTAAGGATTTCCCGGCACCCACTTGTGCCACCTGTCATATGTCTGCGTTTGGCGGTGTCAAAGGAACCCATAATGTAGGAGAACGTCTCAAATGGAGCCTACAGCCCGAAATTGCTAAAGTCCGCGCAAACGGAGATCAGAACCGTGAAACCCTGAACGCCATCTGCGTCAATTGTCATACCCAAACGTTCATTAAAGATGAGCAAGCTAAAGCGGAGAAGACCATCAACCTTACCAATCAAAACGTTACAAAGGGAAAAGCAATCGTGGACGACCTGCGCAGTACAGGTTTACTTGGAACCAAGCCGTTGTCCAACCCGCTTGATTTCATCTATTTTGAACTCTGGCACCACGAAGGCCGAAGGGCTCGTTATGGCGCTGTGATGGGCGGTGCTGACTATGTGAACTGGCACGGAATTTATGAGCAGCAAAAAGCCTTGGTAGAGCTTCAGTCTAAAGCCGATGAACTGAAAGCCAAGCGCTAGGAGGATTTAGATATGATGAATAAGACTTCTGTTTTGCTGGGCTTCATGGGTGTAAACTTCCTATTGACCGGCGTAGATGTCTTGATAGCTCACTCTCAAAACGGCTTTTTCCGCTGGGAAGCTATTCCCTTGATCTTCACCCCTCTGGCAGTTCTAGCAATTCTCGCTCAACTCATCTTTCAGCGCAAAACTGTCGTAAAACGAATCTTTCAAATAGTCATGTGGGCGGGAGTCGCCGTTGGAGTCGTGGGTACCTTGTTTCATCTAGCGGGGAATGCCACCTCTAGCCATGAGAGTTTTAACCGTCTCCTAGTTACGGGCTCTCCCGTAGCTGCCCCAATCGCTTTTGCAGGAATCGCCTGTTACGCCTTAGCGAGCGCGCACTATCATGGAACCTCGAGGCGTTCTAAATTGCTTGTACTCGTAGGCTTAGGGTTCCTAGGTGCGGTGATCGCGGCGTTCTTAGACCATGCCCGCCTCGGCTTTGTACCGAGGTATACCCTGATCCCGCTAGTTTCTGGAACGTTGGCCACTTTGACTTGTTTTTATATGGCTTATGGTCAAGCGAGCCGTACTGAAACTTATATTTGCTATTCAATTTTAGCCCTTAATCTATTGGTCGGTTTACTGGGATTTGGATTTCATTTCTTGGGAGATCTAGCTGGTACTCAGACCATTGTCTGGGCAAGAATTATGTACCGAAATCCCTTACTGGGCCCGCTCCTCTTCTCTAATCTCGCGTTCTTGGGCGGATTGAGCCTGCTACCAGAATCGGCTGTTATGCTTGGAGAGAACAAAAGAGAAGGCTTAAAGATGTAATTACCAATGCTCATACACGGTTAGGACACGCGTCTCATTAATCGAAGGTGCAAAAAAGACCTCATATCACATTTAAAGTGATATGAGGTCTGAACTTTATGAGGCTCAGTTGTAGATCGCACTTTTATCATACGTATACCCGGCAAAGTCTAGAAAGTTTGCTACTTTGGTTTTAGAACCTAAGGTTACATCTCTGAGGATTTCTTCTTTAAAGACACTGTAACCCGTACGATCAACAATATAGCCAACATGTTCTTTAGGAAGCGAGCGGTCGATATGCTGATCAATATAGCTATAAAGATTTTCGCAAATTTTCAAGACCACTTCACGCTCTGCCCATTCCAAAAACCCTGCAGCTAGGCGAGGATTCTTTTTCCCGGTCCTGCCCATAACCACAACCCGGAAATATTGCCCTCCGCGAGTCCAAGCAGCTGTCGGGCATTTCAAAACACACTCTCCGCAGCCGATGCAACGCGAGGCATCTCGTTTCACCTTGTTATTAACAAAGGATAGGGCCCCTGGCGACACCTTGTGGCAATTTTTAACACATGCCTGGCAACCAATGCACCGTGGAGCATCATAAATAGGCTCTACCTGGCCGAGAATTCCGATATCTTGCATATGAGCTTTAATGCAGTCATTTGGGCAACCAGTGACGGCTATTTTGACATGCGGATTATTTGGAAAGATGATTTTCTCAATATCCTTTGCTAAAGCTGTGGTATTGAAAACGGCATTAGAACAGACCTTATTGCCAATACAGGCAACGACATTACGCGTTCCCGCTGAAGGATAGCCCTGAGAAGGTTCATCGATTTTGACACCAATCTTAACCTCTAATTCTTCAATGAGCGGAGAGAGCATCCTATTAATTTCATCCATGTGCTCAAAGGAAATAGCAGGTATTTCGAAGCCTTGCCGAGTGGTTAGATGCACAGTGCCATTTCCGAAGCGTTCGGCGATCTCCTGTATAAGCGGGAGCAATTCCACTGGCAACGACCCACCGGGCACTCTTATGCGCAAGCAAGAATAGTTCCTGTCTTTGGCTATACGCCAGCCATTTTTCATCACTTTTTTCGTATTAATCGTCAACATGATCACCTCACTCCTTAATCCAAGAGATTTTGGGCCTTGATAAAATTAAAGACTGGCCCTTCCAGACAGACATAGGTTTCATCAATCTTACAGTGTCCGCACTTGCCAAGGCCACAGGACATCTTGCGTTCAAAGGAAACCCAGATATTTTCTTTCGCGATACCCCTGCGTAAGAATTCCTGAGCGGTAAATTTCATCATGATCGGTGGTCCAACGATGATAACTCGGGTATCATCGAGTGATGGTATCTGTAATTCAGGAACTAGGTTGGTGATGAGACCAACCTTGCTTGGCCAAAAATTCGTGTTAGTCTTCTTATTGACATCAACATCTGTCTCTACATCATCTACTTTGTCGACAGTTACTTCTACTCTAAACACTTCCGCCCATTTATCCAGGTCACTCTTAAATAAGATATCACTGGGAGTTTTAAAACCGCTTAGAATATCGAATTTATTTAAGAGTCCTTGGTTTGCATAGAAGTAATTGATGACGCTTTTAACCGGGGCCAGTCCAGTACCACCAGCCGCAATAATTAAATGTTTGTTGTGAAACTCTTCCACAGGAAACCCGTGCCCATACGGTCCGCGCATGTAGAGATAATCGTCTTTATCCAGCCGGTCGATACCCTCTGTAACTTTACCAACCTTGCGGATGGTCATTTCAATATAACCGTCCCCAAAATCACTGATCGATAGAGGACACTCGCCTACTCCAGGAATAGATACCTCCATGAATTGACCGAAGACTGGTTTTATCTGGCACTCTAAACGATACGTCCAGTCAATCTCTGTCTGTTTTAGTTTCTCTAAGATCTTAGCCCTGAAGGGTAAGTAATTGTTTTTAGCCACGTTTTGCCACCTCTTCTTCGCCCAATCGATTGACACACTGAGAAAATGAGATATATTCCGGACAGGCATTATCACACCGTCCACACCCTACGCACATATTGACGCCAAATCTCTTCTTGAAATCAGAGATCTTGTGCAAAACCTTAAAGCGCATGCGTTCTCCGTTAGTTCTACGATAACCATGCCCACCAGCAACCTCTGTAAATCCGTCGATATGACAACTAGCCCAAACCCGCCGTCTCTCACCACATTTAGGATTATCCTCATAGAAAATATCCTGCATGGTAAAACAACTACAGCTTGGACAAACGACGTTGCATCGCCCACAAGCAATACAACGGGAACCATACTCCTCCCAGATTGGGTTCTCTGCTGCAGATTCCAAGCTCAGACTCTGGGGAACTTTTACGGTCTGCTTATTTGCCTCTGCAAATTGCGGGATCACCTCAACTTGCTCACCGTTGAGAGAGAATAAGCCGTCAATATCCTCTAACACATTACTGAGATAATAACCATTCTCGTAACGCAAAGTGGCGCTGTAATGCTCGGTCTTATTGGCCCCCATACTGACACAGAAACAACTGTCAAAGCCATTTTGGCAATCCATGACGATGAACTTAACCTTATTTCTCAGCCGTTCATAGTAATAGTCGGGAGTGGGCCCATTTTCCAACATGATTTTGTCTAAGCGCTCTACGGCATGAATATCACAAGAGCGAAGAAAGACAAGGATTCCCCTTTCATCTACTGCGGGTTCGCTATACTCAGTTTCGTTAAAGTAAAAAAGCGTTTGAGTAACAGGATGAAAGGTTTCCTTGGGGGAAAAGTACGATTTGTGAGTGAAAACGACTTGATCTATAGTAGAGATTTCATCGTACCCAACCAAATCTGTATCGGAGAATTTCCCCTTGCCCTTTAATAAAACCGGCGCATAAACTCTGTACTCTTTTTTTAATCTTTCGAGAAGCTTATTAAACGCTTCGGGAGTAAACTTATATCCCATTAAAAAATACCTCGCTTCCTTTATGTATATCGGCAGCTTTAGAGTAACAGAAAAATACAATTGCGAATGTGATTGCTATCACAAAAAGGTTTAAAATATTCCTAAATAATGTGTGAGCTAGGTCACGACACGATTGTCAGGGGCTTGATATAATTTGAGCATAGAGAATTACGGGACTATTCTAAAAGCAATGGAAAGGGGTAAGAATTATGCTTCCAGGTCAAGCCTTAACTACAGCTATGGGTATTTTACCGCATAAGAATTTACAAGATGCTCAGAAGTTGGCGCTCAGTTTAGATATACCTTTTTGGCCCCAATTACCTCACTTTCGATTCAAGGAAGATATGTATGCTCAATTTGCTGAACATTTTCCGGGGATAATTGTTGACGAAGTGAAAAAAAGTATCTATTTCTCTCACGAACGCTTTGCCCAGGAAATTGACGAATATCTCGAGAAAAGCGTCATTCCAGAGCATTTTGCCTTGGCCCCAGAATCGTCTGCAGCATTTAGCGGGTTTTTAGCGACAGATCTTTCTGCATATAAATTGGTTCATGGGCAGACGGTTGGTCCCATCAGTTTTGGGCTTAAAATATGTGATGAAGAACGCAAACCCATGATTTACAATGATTTTGTTCGGGAGATTTTATATGACTTTCTCCAACATAAGATCACGTGGCAATATGACCAATTAAAACAAGTTCATCCGAACCCCTTTGTTTGGCTGGATGAACCAGGATTAGAAATGATTTTTAACTCACTTAGTGCCTACACGTATGAAGTGGCTAAAGTTGAATACGGGGCTTTCTTATCTAAACTGCCCGGCCCTAAGGGGGTTCATCTATGTGGTAATCCTGATTGGTCGTTCCTCTTAAATGCAAACCTAGATATCCTTTCTGTGGACGCTTTCAGTTGGGGACACATCCTGGTGCGTTATGTCGATGAAGTTAAAGAGTTTTTACGACGCGGGGGCATTATATCCTGGGGAATCATTCCCACATTGACGAGTGAATTATCCTCGGAGACTGCCTATTCACTGACAGATCGTCTACTCCAATTATGGGAGTTTCTCAATAAACATGGTCTGGATGACGATATATTATTTGACCGTTCTTGGTTAGCCCCCTCCCGTTGCTGCCTTATTAATGGAGATGGAACGGCGAGCATTGACCACTCCTATGCCTTATTACGAGACGTTTCCCAAAATCTCCGTACGCGTTAAATTAGGTTGTTTTAAAAAAGAAGGTTCAAGATGTAATTATTTTAGCTAACACTTTGGAATCACAGGTGTTAATGATATCAGTGCAAATGAGATGGAGGGTGTGATTTATCTCACACCAAAAGAATCTCCCAAGTCACAGTACGCCACTTCGATTTAATGTAAACTAAACTCAAGGAACACAAGCGATGATGAAAATTTAAATAAAAATTTAGGGGGAAACAAAAATGGGTATGTTTTGTTATCAATAACAAGATTACGTTCGATCATACATAATGTGCTAAACGAAACGCGGATAAACCCTTTAATAATGCGGCTTCCAGCCGTTTATATATGGACAGACAAAAAGACCCCAACGATCAAAAGTCGCGGGGGTCTTCGTCTATTGTTAGGTTATTCTCTAATTGTTAGGACGCCTTCGCCGCTAGTTTAGACTTCGCGAATTCATTAATCCATACGTTGAACGCCACGCAAGCCGCTTTGCTTGGTTGGTTCATTTCGATAACATTCACCGTCAAAACCTTCTTAGACGCCTTCGCCTTTTTAACCGTTGTATTTGCCATATCGCCCACACTCCCACTATTATTCGTCTAAACGTTTTATGTCGGCACCAAATCGGAAACGTTACGCGTAGACATTAAATAATGTTGGAAGTGCTAGTTGTTTGTTACGGTCAGGAACTTTATTATAGTTGGTAAATCGTCGCATACGACGGTTCGACCGTGTAGAGCCGCTTCTTATGTTATAATTTTAAAAAGCGGGCATACGACGAAGAAGTCGGTCAGTGGGTTTTTAGAAGAAGCGCTTATCAATTACAGGAAGGGGTTAATTTATTTTGATAACGAACCGCCCGGATTTTATCGACAGCCCATACTTCGTCAGTGACAAAAGCGATTGGCATTTATTACCCGGCGCACCGCGCGAAGTAAGAAAGGAATTCCGCGACTTCATGCGGCTAACGAAGAACCCATTTATCAGCAAGACCTTTGACCTTCGAGATCGGGGCGTTGTTTGCCAATCGGGGAAACGTTGGAAGCGCCAAGCACGATAAATTTATGACGGTTGGGTGGCGATCCCTTCGACCTTGACCGACCACCGCTTAAACGATGAAACAACAATAGAACCCAATGTACCCACGGCGATAAAGGTCGCATGAATTCCGGCATTGAGCGGGTTCTTTTTTTTGTGCGTGACAAGGCGCTTGGCATATATGGACGACAAAAAGACGGAAGGAAAGGATATTATTCCTTCGCTTCCGCCGTTTCACTGTGTGCATGTCTCCGAGAGTACAGCATCGTTTAGTTTCAGCCAGCGTTCCGATATTGTTTGTATTGACATATATAGATATCCTATATATTATAGTATATAGAGTACCTATATATGGAGGTGGGAAGATGACAATCGATAAAAGCCTTTTAACAGGAAGCACCACTATGCTTATCTTAAAGCTACTTGACGAAACGGATATGTACGGCTACCAGATGATTGAAGAACTTAGTAAAAGATCAAACAATGCTTTTGAGTTAAAAGCAGGGACATTATATCCACTGCTCCACACTTTAGAGAGAAAGAATATGCTCATTTCTTATGAAGAGACCGCCGATAATGCGAGGGTACGGAAATACTATAGTATCACAACAAATGGTCGCAAGCATTTGAAAGAAAAAAAAGAAGGATGGAAAGCATATACTACTGCGATAGATGATGTTTTAGGAGGTGCAGGTTTTGGACCAGCCTAGCAAAATTACTGAGTATTTGGAAGCTGTGCGCCAACAGATACGTTGGAAAAAGGCGCAGTCTCCTGTTTTAGAGGAAATTAATAACCACATAATCGATCAAAAGAACGCCTTTGTAATTCATGGACTTAGTGAAGAAGCGGCAATAGATAGGGCCATTGCCGAGATGGGTGATCCAATCGTTGTCGGGGGGCAGCTTGACCGCGCTCATAGACCTAAGCTTATTGATATCGGGACTATTATTTTGGGAATACTTTTAGTTCTAGGTATCTTAGGAACAAGGAATAGCGGTACAGACCTATTACGTACTATTTTTGGAGACCAAATCGTGCTTGGGATGGTTATTCCAAGACTTGAAGAACTAGTTTACCTAATTGGTGCGTCTCTGATCGTATTTTCACTTGTGGCTATTTTTGTTCCAATGAAAATAAGTAAAGCTGTTATTTGGTGTCAAGGCTTTATCCTGACAGCAATTTACTTATCTGAAGTATTCCCTCGTATGAGGTTTGTTCTACTCTTGGTTGTAGTCAATGTCATTAGCTTCCTTGTCGTATATCGGATCAGTAGAAGTGTTAAAATTGGTTTAGTGTCGACTGTAACGAGCTTTGCTGGACTGTTTTTATTCGTGGTAGGCACCCAAATTAATTGTTATATGTATAACAACGGAGTGAATGGAAGCTATGGAGGGTTCGAGAATGTTCCCAAAGCCTTAGCAATCATTTTTATTATGTACTTGGTTCCTCAACTACTGATGGCGGCTTTAATATCGGAAAAAAATTCTAAAGAGCAAATAGCGTAATATACAGAATGACAATTAATAAGTCACTTACTGGACAAAATTTACGCGTCGGGTAAGCGAATTATAAAACCTGTGGAAAGGAGAAGACAAGCAAAAACATGATACGCGACGAAAAGAAAGTGGGGGTATTTTTATGAAAATAAAAATAAGTGTCGTATTATTAACCTTCATGTTGTTAATGTCTTTACCGATGAATGTCTTAGCTGGTGGTACTAACCAAGCCAATAGTGCATTATCTTCATATTTACTGGCTACTCAAAAAGGTGATATTAAACAAATGGTAGCTATATCCAACGATTCCAGGGTAAGTCCGGACGCTTCTATTGTTGAATTTTATACTGAAATACTTAATAAGCAATCAGAACAACTTGTGGACTACAAAATTCTGACGCAGGAAGTGCTTTCGCCAACCTCATACAAATTCATAACAGTATTGACGTTTAAAAATGGAGATTCATCCCAAGTGCCATTTACTTTAAGTTATGACAAAGGATATTGGAAGGTTATTTTAACACCTAACTCGTTAGAAGACTCTAAATATAAAGTGATAAAAGGTGAAAATCTAATTTCAGGAATTAGTGCTACAACCCCGACAGCCCCGGTAACTACTTCTCAGGAGTTGGTTTCTCCGGCTCTTGCTTCACTGTGCAGCTGGTCATTTACCGGATTAACTTCTACTATGTACAGCATAAATTCATTTAATGTTAATTCTATTTACAGTCAGGTATTAGTTCAAGGGGGCCAGGCTCCATCATACGGTTATTCTTTTACTCCTAATATTTCATATGCGGTTGTCCAACCCCATTCGTATGGTGATACTGTTTGGGGATACGCTTGGCATAGTGGAACGGGAACATATTCCTTTTTAATAAACGGACAATCTTTAACATTTAGCAATGCCAAAATGAGATTCAGTATGAACTACACTGGTGACAAAGCTGATGGGAGTGGCAATGTATATAATAACTAATTGATAATCATCCCAAGGATAGGGCGCCCATTTGAGTTTGAAGTGAGAGGACAGACGGATACTTGCAGTTATAGATGGCTACGGTATCCACTATTCTTTCATTATGTTATACTAAAGGGCATGAAACAAGCGAGAGGCGAAAATCTCCCGCTTGTTTTTTTAAGTTTCATAATCAGTTTGTATATGCCTTCCAAAGTCATTGTTACGTTGCTAACGGATTTGGTTGTTGCGTATTTACTGCGAGTTCAATTTACCCCTTTCGACGTTCTCATTTTATAATTAATTCCAGAGTGCAAAAACGCCAACTGTTCCCAAGCGGTTAGGCGTTTTTTGTTGTAAATAAATGAATTCGAAGTTGCGTTCAACACCGTTAAGCCCAAAGAGTTGGGTTCGATAGCCAAGACGTCCCAAACGTCGAAGCATAAAAAGGATTTCGACCCTTCGACCCCGCTGTTTAGCGAAAGCGGACTTCTCTTGTATAGAAGGGTGGACTTATCCATTATCCGAAAGCGGACTTCTTCAATTGACGCCTTCGACCCGGTGAAATCCCTTCGAAATCGCTTGAATAGCGAAGGCGGACTTCTTAATCAGCGAAAGCGGACATTGATGGAACCCGACGAAGTTCACTCAATAATAAAATTGTGTGATAAATTGGCGACCTAAATCGTTCAGAACGTCAGGACAGGCAGCCACTGGATGCGCGTAAGCCCTGCAAATTGTTTGGTCGGTAAATTCGTACCGATCGACTGTTGTCGGGGCTTATTTGTTTTTGGATATTATTCTTCAATTTTCGAAGGTGGTTGCCAAGCCGTCATACTCGACTATGCCGTCAGGCGCACATAAAGGGCATTCTAAGACGTTTGATATTCATCTGGCAATCATACACGAAGGACGTTATAAATGAACGGCGCCCCCAAATTTAAGCGTCCGGCGTGAATGACGTCAAAAGCCAAGTCGCAAATAAATATAGTTTGGTCAATTCGAAACAAAACCCCTTTTTTTGCAACATTAGGTAGAAGTCGGAGTTATCGCCCGTAACAAAGGACGTTTACAACCGACATTTTAAGGCAAATGGCAATACGAAAGGGTGTGCATGATTGAGTAAAATTTATATGGATAGCCGCGAAGTCGCGATCATGGTCGGCAAGGAACACAAGGAATTGTTGGTTATAATCGGCGGTCAGCGCCATAAGGACGGACGTGTCAAACACGCCGGATGTTTACCATCGATTTTAGAGAATGGACTTTCGAACGCCGACGATTACTTCGTCAAAAGCACTTACACGGTCATGGGTAACAGTAAAATATATCCATGTTTTCTCATAACTGAAAAAGGTTGCGGACGGATCGCGTTAAAACTCAAAGCAGGTAAGGGTTCGGTATTCGCCGCGATATATACCGAGAAGTTCAAGGCATTGGAAGCAAAGCAAGCACCGCAGGAACCCCAAGCGCCACCCAAAGTGACCCGGAAGCGCAAGCCACAAAAGCCCAAGATGCGTTTAACACCGGGAACCGCAGAGTGGGACAGTGTGGTCGCGATGTTAGAAGAGATTCAATTTTAGGAAGGGGGTAATCAGCATGGCAAAGACAAAAAATGGCATGTTCATAAAAACACAAATCGAATCTCTTAGGGATGGTTCATTAAATGGATTGGATGGGGCGGCTTATAAGACGATGGTATTGATAGCGACCCACCAAGACAAAGACGGCAAATGTTACCCCGGACAACAATCGCTTGCGGATATTTTGGGAATCCAGCGTAAGACCGTCGGCGATCATATTCGAAAAATATTGGCATACCGAACCCCGAATGGCGAATCCATTATGATCTCAGTAAAGGAAAAGGTCGGTAAAAATCGTTATGAAGGGTACACTTACACGTTTCTTCCTGCAAGCGGATTGTCATTCGGTTAAGTCGTTGGGCTTGGCGATCCGTAAAATGGCGGTGTGGCAATCCTTAAAACCATAGGACACGGATGTCCGGTTATAGCAGAAGTTTAGTGTGTGTTTTGAAAGTCGGTCGTTTGGACGGAAAGCGTGGGGGCGATCAGACAACCAAACCAAGGGCGATTTGACCGCTAAACCATATCCGTCAGATCGCCCACTAACTATAACCATGTAACTAGAACCAGTAACTAGACCCAGTTAACTAGAACCAGTTGTCCCTTCGGGATCGGTCTTCGACCGAACAAATCTTTTTAGAACTAAGAATAATCTTTATAGGGTTCAACAATAGGTAAGGGCTTATTGACGAAAGGGACGAAGGAAGCGATTAAGCGATATAAGGGAATCCGAAAGATAAGATGAAGGTTCAGCCGGGTTGTCGATGGAATCGTTAGTTTAATTAACTATTGTCAGAGAGAATCGAAGCGAATCTGAAAATAATCGTTCCGCACGAACGTGAATATAGCCCCTTTTTTTATGTATAAGTATGCGAATTGTCGCATTGTTAAACGGTCTAACGGTTCATTTATAAGTATAAGGACGGGAATCGCCAACTTCACCGTTCGAAGACCTTCGCCGAGAACCCGGTCAAACGGATAGCGAAGGCGCGGAAACGGTAAGCCTTATCCGCCAACCGTTTCTCTTTTTATTTGATTGTCAAAATGCGAATTGTCGCACGTTTAATAAGGGGGTTCGAATTATGGGACGATTTCAACCGATCCGGGAACGGTTAAGCGACGAAGAACAAGCCATTGTCGATTATATCAATTTGACTTTAACCGTTCGCCAAATGACCAAGACACACTTGGCGTCAGCTATGGGTGAAAATGTTCTTCGAATTTACAATTGTCTATCGAAGAGAACCCACCTTCAAGAAGACCTTAAAATTCAGATATTCAAGACGCTTGGAATTCGAAATACCGAAGTTCAAAACGTGATCGACGGTATGACACGGACAGGCGCCGAAGGTTAATAAACGCAGTAAGCGAAAAAACGGGGGAATTTAAAAATGTTAAAAACTTATGAAACGTTTAAATCCACGGTTGAGAACTTCGACAAAACGATCGCCGACCTATTCGCAAGCGCAGACAAGGCAGAATTGAAAGTCAAAGACCTACAAGGCCAGAAGGTCGCGGCCTTGATGACAGCCGACGTCGCCGGGGCGGTTTTAATCTCCAAAGGTATCAACGACAATCAAGACATAGTTTCTCATAATCGCGAAAGCGCAGAACTTATGAAGTCCGGCAAATGGGCGGCATTTAGCGGCACAATTAGCGAAATCAATGCCGAGAAGGATGCCGTTATTGCCGATGCGTTAGCGCAATTCAACGCGAAATTGGACGGCGTTGCCAAACTAAAAGACGCTTATATGAACGGATTGGCAGAATTGGGCGCAATCCATCAAACCGCGAAAGACGCCGCACACGATGCCGCCGAAGTCGCGAACTTGATTAATACCTTCGAAGGTAATCCGCTAGAATATCGCCACACGAACGCCGCATTGAATTGGACGGCACAAGGATTATATCGCCCGAACAAGCGCGACGGCGTTTCACCCGTGGGCGTGGTCGCGGTAACTGAGAATGAACAAAGGCGGGCATACGCGCCGAACGAAGGTATCCCAAATGAAGTACGAGAAGGTTGAAAATATTGAAAGCAGCTGGGCGGCGAAAGTCGCCTTTTTGCGTGGGGGCGAAAACGATGGGCGGTAATGAATTGATTCTAAGTCAATGGAAGAATCGTATCTTCTGGCAAAACATGGCAGGGGCGTCCACGCCTAACGATTTAACCATGAATATCGTTACTGGCCTTCGCCTAAATGGGTACACGGGAACGTTATGATATGCTTCGAGATTACTTCACAGACACCCATGGGATCGAAGATTTAGGCGATGCGCTTCAAATATACCTTTAAAGGAGTGTGAATATCCTTGCGACGACACGCAACACCAAGGCCACGTTTCGGCGGCTTGACCTTCACGGAAAAGGCCACCACGGAACTAAAGGAACCCAAGGTACTCGCATTAAGGCAACAAAGGCAGACGTTCAGCGCCGACGCATATAAGGAGAAGACACCCGAACAAAAGGCGGCCTTGGCGAAGGAATACGATGGTTCCCTATTGTTAGCGGCGGCACGGATCGAAGCACGGTTGAACGTTATCGCTTGGCGGCAGGGAAAGCCCTTATCATTCGAAGCGGCGAACAGATTCGCCAACACCCAAGACGCCTAAAATTAATTTATAGGGGGTTTTATACATGACGATCGAAAATAAGGACACCGCCACCACCACCGCCACCACCACCGCCACCACCAACGCCACCAACCAAGTAGGACGGGACGATCGCGCCGCATTGGAGATTCTACGCGAAGCATACGCGGCTAACAATTCCACCGATTATTCAGTTGCTATGGCAGAACACGCGACAAGGGCGACCGCTAACGAAGAACTTCGATTAGCCCGGATACAAAGCGGCGACGCAAGTTATATGGAACTATTGTCCGAAGGTTTTAATCGTTTAGGCGACCAAGCGCAGATTCGCAAGGACGCTGAAATTCAGCAAGCGAAGGTTGCCAACGAGAAGATGGAACAGGAACGACAGGCACGACTTGACGCGGTATATAACAGTATGAAGAGATAAAGAAGTAAGCGATAACGGCGGGCGAAAGTCCCGCCTATTCGTATATTAAGGGGGTAACGATATGACGTGGGCAGTAAAGGGCAACGTGTCAAAGCTATATCAACCGTACCGGGATAACTACGTTGAAGATGCTTATATGCGTAAGATAATAATTGATGAAGAATGTTACGCTGTTGACCGAATCGGGACACGTTGCGGAAGCAAAGACAAGGGCGTCGCCGTCGTCGCTGTGACCGCCGAAATTGTCAAGATATTAGAAAGTTATAAGGATTCATTAATGCAACCGTCACACGATG
Source organism: Desulfosporosinus sp. (assembly GCA_036569365.1). Lineage (GTDB taxonomy): Bacteria > Bacillota > Desulfitobacteriia > Desulfitobacteriales > Desulfitobacteriaceae > Desulfosporosinus. The sequence goes on from DATCQU010000072.1 coordinate 83,148, forward strand.
AACAGGGCGCCCAAGAAGCGACAATTGCCAAGATTAAAAGACTACAAGCCGATCTTTCGAAGCATGACAAAGGGGTCGTTCGCCTTCTCGACCTTTACGAATACGGCGACATTGACCGCGCAACCTACAACGAACGGAAAGCACAACGCGCCAAGGAACGGGTCGAACTTGAACGACAATTAGCAACATTGGAAGCAAGCGCTAATAACACCACGACCACCGCCGAACTTACAGAAACGATTGACGAAGTTCTTAAATTACTCGAAACCAACAATGGAACCGCCGAAGAGACAAAGATCATTAATACAGGGCTTCACAAAATCATTGAAAAGATCGTTTATCATAACGACGGAAATACTATGACCTTGGAAGTCTTTTATAAGTAGACGGTCGAAATGATCGTCTTTTTTATGTCAATTAATCACGTTGGAACCGTGACTTGAATCACAAACACCCCGCGTTTAGTGTGATAGTATAAGCGCATAGTAGAGAACGAACGAACCGCGCATGACGGCGGTACGAAGGAAAAAAATATAATTTGTGGAAACGAAAGGATGATCGAACGATGTTTTGTTATCAGTGTCAGGAAACAGCGAAAGGGACCGGTTGCACAATCAAAGGGGTCTGTGGGAAAAGTGAAAATGTTGCCAAATTGCAAGACCTTCTGATTTATACACTAAAAGGGATCGCGATTTATGCAGTTCAAGCGCGTCAACGCCATCTCATTCGTAAAGATGTTGATAAATTCATCATGGAAAGTCTCTTTAGCACGATTACCAATGCCAACTTCGATGAAAGCCGTTTTGTAGAACGGATTCAAACGGGTCTCACCCTACGCGAAGATCTCAAACAATCACTCCTTCGAGTAGGTGGAACAATCCCGACGAACTTACATGATGCAGCCACTTGGACGGCATCCGCCGCTGAGTTCGAGGCAAAAGCAGCACTCGTTGGTGTCTTAGCTACGGAAAACGAAGATGTTCGTTCCCTCAGAGAATTGATCATCTATGGCGTAAAAGGAATTGCAGCTTATGCCGAACATGCACACACACTAGAGTACAAAGAAGCGGGTATCTTCGCCTTCATCGAAAAAGCCTTGGCCGCCACTCTTGATGACACACTCGTCGTCGGTGACCTTGTTGCCCTCGTCTTAGAAACTGGCAAATTTGGGGTTGATGTGATGGCCTTACTGGATAAAGCCAACACCACATCCTACGGTAATCCTGAACTCACTAAAGTAAACCTCGGAGTTAGAAAGAACCCTGCCATTCTGATCAGTGGTCACGATCTCAAAGACCTTGAAGAATTACTGATCCAAACGGAAGGATCCGGCGTGGATGTCTATACACACGGTGAAATGCTTCCAGCCCACTACTATCCTGCCTTTAAGAACTATGAGAATTTCATCGGTAACTACGGAAATTCATGGCATAAACAAGTCAAAGAATTCGATTCCTTCAATGGTCCGATCTTCTTGACCACCAACTGCCTCGTCCCGCCGAAGGATACCTACAAAGATCGCGTCTACACCACCGGAGTTGTCGGCTTCGAAGGGGTTAAGCACATCGCAGACCGCGTCGACGGCAAAGCAAAGGATTTCTCCGTACTGATCGAACATGCCAAGAAATGTCCAGCACCTACCGAAATTGAAACGGGTGAGATTGTCGGGGGATTTGCCCACAATCAAGTTATGGCCCTCGCTGACAAAGTCGTTGATGCTGTGAAAACGGGAGCCATTAAGCGCTTCTTCGTCATGGCAGGCTGTGACGGCCGCATGAAGAGCCGCGACTATTATGCCGATTTCGCGAAAGCACTACCGAAAGACACCGTGATCCTCACGGCAGGATGTGCAAAATACCAATATAATAAACTGAACCTAGGGGATATCGGCGGCATTCCGAGAGTTCTCGATGCCGGACAATGCAATGACTCTTATTCCTTAGCTGTAATAGCCTTGAAACTCAAAGAAGTGTTCGGACTGGAAGATATCAATCAACTTCCAATCTCCTACAACATTGCTTGGTACGAGCAAAAAGCTGTCATCGTCTTACTGGCTCTTCTCTACCTGGGGGTGAAAAATATTCACTTAGGACCGACACTACCGGGTTTCCTATCTCCGAATGTGGTTAATGTTTTGGTAGAGAACTTTGGCATAGCGGGCATAGGCAACGTTGAAGACGATGTCAAAATGTTCATGGCGTAAGAGTATTTAAAATGAATATCTAATCCTTTTAGAAAGGACTGTCTTCACATTAATGAAGGCAGTCCTTTCTTTAGGATCGTCAGCTCGAGCACATTTACTTCGACCCCAACTACATCCCGTCACGCCATGGCCGTGCTCCTAAGTGAGTAATCACTTCGATTCTACATATAATTACTCATTTATCTTTCGAGGCTACTCTGGTATAATTTAAATGACTCTGATAGATGCTTAAAAAAACGTCGTAAAAATGAGGGATTAATTGATGTCTGACCAAGTACCCATTTTTCACTATTCCTGGACAGGGGATGAACCATCCGCTGGAGATTTAACGGACAAACAGTGGAAGATACTGAAAGCTGCCCTAACGGTCTTCACCGAAAAAGGATACAGCGCCTCCACCACTAGCGAGATTGCGCATGTGGCCGGAGTGGCGGAAGGTACCATCTTTCGCCACTTTAAAACCAAGAAAGAAATCTTGTTGGCGACGTTAATTCCACTGATGCAAAATTTTATTGGTCCAGGTGCTGTAAATTCCTTGCACGATCTCCTGTTACAATACGAAAATTTGCCCATTGAGGACGTACTCTTGCTCATCCTTGAAGATCGGCAAAAACATCTTACCGCCCTATGGCCTGTACTTCGAATCGTTATCATTGAAGCTAATTTTCACCCCGAACTGAGGGATGTCTTGCTGAACCATGTGGTCAAACGAATTCAGGAGTCCATGTTAGCTTTTTTGCGTCAGCGTCAAAGCAAAGGAGAACTGCGTGATGATCTAGATGTATGGGCGATGATGCGCACGATCGTAGGGTCTGCTGCCGCTTATTTTGTGTCCCGAACCTTGTTTCAGGAACGTGAGCTAGGTACGGAGAATCGAGAAGAACTCAAAGTGATCGTGGACCTGTTTCTAAGGGGAGCTAAAAAACAGTCTTAGGTCATCGATATGTGCGATAGTTGCACCGCGAAAAGAGGAATAGGAGGAGCACCCATGAGAAAGAAAATCGTAACGATAGTCGTTGTCCTCGTCGTTATTCTTGCACTTATTGCCTTGTCAGTCTATGGTAATACGTTTTTTAATCGCCCTGCCGCCACTAATATTTTTTCCGGAACGATAGAAGGAACTGAACTACCCGTGCAGCCGGAGCTCGGAGGTAGGATAGTCGACCTGCAGGTTCATGAAGGTCAGGTCGTAAAATCGGGCGACCTGATTGCCAAACTGGACGATAGTCAGGCTAAAATTTCCTTGGATACTGCGAAGAGCCAACAGACCCAGGCACAAGCCAAACTCAACGACCTGTTGGGAGGGGCGCGGGCGGAAGAAATCCGACGTCTTAAGGACGTGGTGACCCAGGCTAACGCGAATGCTGCGGGTATAGCGCAGAATCTTCAGTTCGAGGAGAATAACCTCACGAGTGATCAAAAGCTCTACGAGGGCGGTGCGATTAGTAAACAGATGTTGGATGCTCAGCAAAACAAACTAGATACCCTCAAAATCCAGCAAGAGGGAGCCCAAGCCAGCGTAAATGCCGCTCAGGCTAGCCTAGACCAAGCTCAAGCTGGTAATACACAACCGACGATTCAGGCTCAGAAAGCTGCCGTTGATATCACGTCTCAGTCCATTAAGGCAGCTGAACTGAGTTTAAGCAAACTGACCATTAAGAGTCCGGTGGGCGGTCAGGTTCTTTACAAGCATGTCGAGTTAGGTCAAGTAGTCAATCCAGGTACAACCTTGGTCACGATCCTTGACCCTAATGATTTGTGGATTAAGATCTATGTTCCGGAAGCCAAGTTGAGCACGGTAAAAGTGGGCGGAACGGCCCTGATCGCCGTGGATTCGTATCCTGGTAAAACGTTTAAAGGACAAATTCAATACGTGAGTAACCAGGCAGAATTCACACCCAAGAACGTGCAGACGAAAGAAGAACGAACGACCACGGTCTATGCCGTCAAACTTAGTATTACTGAAGGAAAAGACCAGTTGAAAGCGGGTATGCCTGCGGATGTGACCCTGCAATAGAGGAGTGAGGCAAATGAATCTGGCCATTGATTGCCAGGGCTTGGTCAAACGGTTTGGCACTTATACGGCAGTTCAAGGGGTAACTTTCCAACTTCCTCGTGGAGCGATTATGGGCTTTGTTGGACCGAATGGTTCAGGTAAGAC
>DATCQU010000073.1:0-9399 GCA_036569365.1 Desulfosporosinus sp.
ATCAGTGGAGCGATCGCAGAACGGATGCGTTTTTCGGCCTTCGTAACATTTGTACTATTGTGGGCGACCTTTGTCTATGATCCGTTGGCTCATTGGATCTGGGGCGTTGGAGGTTTCTTAAGAGTACTTGGGGCGTTGGACTTTGCAGGAGGAAATGTTGTTCATATTAGTTCGGGTTACTCCGCATTAGTCGCGGCCATGATCCTCGGAAAACGTAAAGGACTCGGCAAAGAGTCCATGGCACCGCATCACATTCCAATGACGGTGTTAGGTGCAGGACTTCTTTGGTTCGGCTGGTTTGGTTTTAATGCAGGGAGTGCTCTAGGCGCTAATGGTTTAGCAGGTATGGCCTTTGTGAATACCAATACGGCTGCAGCTGCAGCGGCGATAGCTTGGGCAGTCGTGGAACGCCTCCACAGAGGAAAATCCACCATTCTCGGAGCAGCCAGTGGTTCAGTTGCTGGATTAGTAGCGATTACCCCGGGGGCAGGATTTGTAACACCGATGTCCTCAATCTTTATCGGCTTAATCGGCGGTACGATCTGTTATCTGGCGATCAGCATGATGAAAGCCAAATTCGGGTATGATGATGCTTTAGACGCCTTTGGCTGCCATGGGATTGGCGGTACCTGGGGAGCTTTTGCAACAGGGATCTTTGCAACCAAGACGATTAACCCTGCCGGCGCTGATGGCTGGTTCTACGGGAATCTGTCACTCTTGGGAATTCAGACAGAAAGTATTTTAATTACAGTGGCCTTTTCCGTGGTGGGGACATTCATTATCTTGAAAGTAATTAGTTTAGTGATGAAACTACGTGTTAGCGAGGACGAGGAATCAACTGGTTTGGATTTGTCATTACACGGAGAAGAAGCTTACCCAGATTTCATCTAATGGTGTGCATCAAGCTTATGTGAAGGTAAATCGCGTTTGGAGGATTTAATATGAAGAAGATTGAAGCGATTATTCGTCCCGGAAAGCTAGACAGCGTGAAAGATGCGTTGAGCACTCATGGGGTCAATGGTTTGACGGTGACACAAGTGATCGGGTGTGGTAAACAGAAGGGGCATACGCAAGTCTATCGGGGTGTAGAGTATACCGTACATCTTATTCCCAAGGTGAAGATTGAAATCGTCGTGATGGATAACTTCGTGGAAGAAGTCATCCAAGTTATTACGAAAGAAGCACGAACCGGGGAAATCGGAGACGGGAAGATCTTTGTGTCTGCCGTAGAAAATGCGTATACGATTAGAACGGGAGCCACTGGAGAACAAGCGTTATAAGGTTATTAGTAAACCGCAAGGGCCGTTATCTCTTAAAAGGGGATAGCGGTCCTTTTCCGGCTTTTACACTCGGAAACAGAGACGGAACATGTTTATGGTAAATAATGGAACAGAAAAATGAAATAAACGTATACTGTATCAAACAATGAAAGGGGGATTCAAAATGGCATTCGGAGCTGGCGGACTCGGTGGACCCGGTTGTGGCGTTGGAGCTGGCATTGCGATTGTGGTTGTTATAATTCTGCTCCTCATTGCAATGGGTATTGTATTCTAAACCTCAGTGTCTTACGTTCAGTGACTCAAACTTGAAGGAGGTATGACAATATGTACGGATATGGTAGCGCTTGCTGTGGTCGTCCAGTAGTTGGTACAGGTGTAGGCGTAGGGATTATCGCGATCGCAATTTTAATCTTAATTGCTTTGGGACTCATCTTCTAAATAGCACTTAGGACAAGGAAGGGCTCCCGTTTGGGGCCCTTTTCCTATACTAAGGCCAGCACTATTTGATCATCTGAAGAGCACATGCCAATTCATTTAATTGAATATAACGGATTTCAATTAAATGAATTGAGATAAAGATAAGTAAAGATAAGGAGAGGTGGTAGGTCTATGCCAATAGGAAAGTATAAATTATTTAACGGCCAGAACATGCAACAATTTATGCCAGGTTTGGGTCAAAGTCCATTTCCCATGCGAGGGCTGGAGCGTTTTATGCAGAAACGGGGCATGAATTTTCCAGGAATGCCACCTCAGGAGGGAATGCATCAGTTCCTGAGAACACAAGAGGGATTAGAGAACGTACCCAGTCCTTTGAATGTCCAAGAATTGCCACAGAAAGTCGGAGGGATTAAAGGATTTCTTAGCCAGTTTAGCCGTAAATCGAAGTGAACTCGTTCAGCTAAAGCTGAACATCGAGGCTTCGGTGGGGGAGTCTACCCCCACCGAAGCGGAAATCGGAACACCTACTTGAAGAAGTGGGAGTCTCGGAATTGATAAAGTATCGTATGAAATAGGTTAGAGCCCTCAATAGTAGTTCGAAGGGCTCTTTGCTTTTCCTAAGAAGTGAAAATCAAAAGAGGATTCAGCGAAATTATGGAGAAGCTAATTCAAGAAATATATTTTCGCTAAATAATTTGACCTTTACTGACCTTTGTACTAAAATAAAGTTATTCGGTAAGAATATAATAACTTAAACGCAGTACTAATAGTATTGGAGAATAGGGGGAATTGTAAATGGGTTATCTAGTTCCAATGGTTGTAGAACAAACGAGTCGTGGGGAGCGCTCCTATGACATTTACTCACGTCTACTAAAAGATCGGATTATCTTTCTCGGTGGTGTAGTGGATGATGATATGTCCAATCTTATCGTAGCACAAATGCTCTTTCTGGAAGCAGAAGATCCTGAGAAGGATATCAATCTGTATATCAACAGTCCTGGTGGTTCGATCACAGCTGGAATGGCCATCTATGACACCATGCAGTACATTCGCTCGGATGTCCGCACAATTTGTATCGGATTAGCAGCTAGCATGGGGGCATTCCTCCTGACAGCTGGAGCGAAAGGGAAGCGAGTTGCACTTCCTAATTCGGAGGTCTTAATTCATCAGCCACTAATCGGCGGACATGGGCTCTCCGGACAAGCGACTGAAATTGAAATCCAGACTAAGCAATTGCTCCGGACCAAGGCGAAGATGAACCGAATCCTTTCCGAGAGAACAGGACAGCCGCTTGAAAAGGTTGAAAGAGACACAGAGCGCGATTACTATATGACCGCTGAGGAAGCTAAAGAATACGGTCTAGTGGACCAGGTTTTAGAAAAGGCAGAACCGACTAAAGAAACTAAGAAGTAGGCAAATGAAAGTTACTCGGCAACGCAAGAGCAGTTAAACGCTCTTGCGTTTCTTGCATTTATTATTACAGTACAGAAGGAAATCCTATCGGTTCTGTCGAAGTTATTGATGTTAAGTAACTTAAAAAATCCGTGAATTAGTTGGGCAATTATTCGATATACATAAGTGATGGACGGAATTGTTGATAATAGAAGGAGAGAGTCAAAGAATGCGTAAAATTCGTAAAGCAGTCATTCCGGCAGCCGGACTGGGAACCCGTTTTTTGCCAGCAACGAAGGCTCAACCGAAAGAAATGCTGCCCATTGTGGATAAACCAACCATTCAATACATTGTAGAAGAGGCCATTCAATCCGGAATTGAAGACATTGTGATTGTGACAGGACGGAATAAGCGAGCCATCGAAGACCACTTCGACCGCTCGATGGAATTAGAGGCGTTTTTAGAAAAGAATGCCAAGGAGGAACTTCTGGATTTAGTTCAGGATGTCGCTCGGATGGCGGATATATATTACGTGCGGCAAAAAGAAGCCTTGGGCTTAGGACATGCAATCTATAGCGCCCGTAAATTTATCGGCAACGAGCCGTTTGCGGTCCTTCTGGGGGATGATGTCATATATTCCGAAGTGCCCGCTTTGCGCCAAATGATGAATCATTATGAACGCTATGGCGCAAGTATCGTAGGGGTGCAGGAAGTTCCTCTTGCGGATACATCCAAATACGGGATTGTCGATGGTCAAAGGTTTGGAGATCGGCTTTATCAAGCTAAGAATATGGTGGAGAAACCTCGTTCTGAGGATGCTCCGAAAACTCGGTTAGCCATTATGGGTCGGTATATCTTAAACCCTGAGATTTTCGATATTTTAGGTGTCCTCTCACCGGGCAAGGGCGGGGAAATTCAACTCACGGATGGGATTAATGAGCTGGGGCGGTTCCAAGAAATCCTCGCTTATGAATTCGAAGGCCGGCGCTATGACGTTGGGGATAAGCTGGGTTTTGTGGAAGCAAACATCGATTATGCGCTGCGCCGGGAAAATCTTTCGGAGGATCTCATGAATTATTTGAGGGATCTGGTTCGGAAAGCGGATATGAACAAAAAGGTAGATTAACGACTCTGTTCAAGCCAAAACCCTCACCTTGCTAGCACGGTGAGGGTTTTTTATCTGGAATTTTTTTTGGTCATGCTGCTTAATCCTCGCGAAATCCATACGGAGAAAGTAAAGTTATGACATTTACAGGAAATAGAGGACGGAAAATTGACCAAGCCCCACAGCAAAAACGACATCCTTTTCTCCTAATAATTGGTAATATACGAATGTAGTATATTACAAAAAGATTTTGAGGAGGGAAGAGATCAATGATACCAATGGACAAAAAGAGGATAGTAACTTTGGCCGGAACGTTGGTTCTAGCTGGTGCTGTTGTTGCTGCAGGCGTTTATGGCCCCAGTGTATGGAAGGTTTTTAGGCAAACGGGCTCCGTCACTGACCAGGTAGCTATTCAATCACCACCTGTCAATTCTGGAACCAATACAATCGATGGTACTAATGGCACGTTGCCTAACGGTACAGCACCACCTGGTACCGCCACACCAACGACCACCGTACCGAGTACGACTACCGCGCCCCCACAAGGCGACACTGGTTCCAAAAGTAAATATAGGGAGCCGGATACCAAACTGATGGACTTGGCACCGTCAATCGCACCGTTCTTCGGTGAGAGCGCCTTAAGTAATGATGCGAAAACATTAGCTTTTGGCGCAGCGTGGAACATCCACGAATATGTAGATGGTTATCTCTATGGACCAGCAGCGGGTCCTCAGTTGAACGAACAAGACATTAAGAAATATATATTGTTCCATAAAACTCTATGGGACAAGCAGCTGAAAAATGAACCGAATGCTTCCAAAGCAGCTGCATTCGGCAATTACATGGATGTCTTACTAAACACCGGAATCGACGCGTTTGATTCAAAAGATAAAGCACGGATCGAACAATTCCACCAAGGAATTCACGATCTAGATTCGCATCTAATGCGTCATGATGCGAACTCAAAAGTCTACGGAGCGACGCCATTTGCAACCAAACGGTCATGATTCAGGGAATAAGCTAACTAGGAATGGTATGAAGATTAGTTGCAGTATTGTATGCGAAAACACAAACACCTGAATTGGTCCAAGGTGCACATTGGTTGCTTGAACTTATATTAAATATATAGTTGAACAAAGAAGCTAAGCAAAAAGGAATGATTTTATAGAAAATAATAGGGAAATGGTCTCTAAATTAAATAGGCAACTGAATCAAGTCGACCGCAACCTTCCAAGGCTGAACCTTGGTGTTAGTTGCTGCATTTCTAAGTTAATACGCCAATTGAATAAGAGTACGCAAGGCCTGTCTGAAGTGGACAGGCCTTGCGTATTCTTTCAGAGACCTAAATAACACCGTAGAATGTCTAAAACCTCCTTTGACTGGCCAAACTAGTAGTAAAATCCAGTTGAAGGAGATTATGGTTTATGTTATTTATGCGTAAAGCGAATTATTTATTTGGGGCTTTGGCTTTAGGACTTGGTATACTCGTTGGGACGCTAGGTGTGTCTTTGCTCACAAATTCCAGTTCCCCGGCGTCGTTTATAGCTAAGCTACGGGGTCAAGACAAGATTCAAACGGTGACGGGGGCAGTGCATGACCCAGTCACCCTCCCTACCCCAGCCTTGGGCAGTAGCATGACAGATTCAACATCAAATCCGACCGTGCCACAAAACGATGTGCTCTCTCTCGGACAAAATGCACTCAACAAAGACAGTGCGGAGTTAAGTGCACTGCAGCAACAAATCATTACAGACTATAAGCAGGATATCGGCGTTTTCTTCGGGGCTTGGAAGTCCGCGGATATGGCTACCTTCCGTCTCAAACTGGGGAAGGCCTATACTGGGGAATTGCTCGAGAAACATGCCCGAAGAGCGGAAGAATACTTGGCTCAAGGCATAGGTCTAGATGTCAGTCAAATAACCTTTGACCGGGTGGACATCGAAAGCTCCGATGAAAACGTCGCAACACTACTCGTCAATTATCGTTACTCGGCAAAGGATTATAGCTTGGTCGATGCCGCCCCCGTGGGGGAAGAGCATGAACAGATCGTGCATGTTCGCGTTAATCTAGTGAAAGAGAGTTCACGCTGGATGATTACGGGAGAGAGTATTGTAAAGTAAAGTTAAATTAAATTAAGTAAACTAAGTTAAGATAAGAAGCTTTAGCTTCGTAAGAAAGGACTACTTGTAGTATCAGGTAGTCCTTTTTTAGTGCGAAAAAGTAGGCTGTATGGTAGACTAATACTTGGCTGTATCCATACTGAAATATTGATGCTCCGCGAATAAATAGAGGCTACACGTAGTGATAGTGAGGAAAAATTAGGATCACAGGGGAAGAGGTGGCTATGATCAGGCATAAGAAGCGGGGCACAATTGAGGAAATCAATTTTTTAAGGGCATTCGGTGTCTTGGCAGTCATGGCTATTCATACTTCAGGTTATTTCACAGAAATACAGCAATTTAATCGATTGGTTTTGCTGAACCTGTGGACGGATGTCTTCTCTCAGTTTGCAGTGCCCTTGTTTATCTTGATTTCAGGGTTCGTTTTAGCGATGAAGTATCGCAATAACTTTTCGGTCAAGCAATTCTACCTTAAGAGGATACGGTCGATTATTCCACAATATCTATTTTTTTCGCTCCTGTATACGGCCTTTAATAATTGGGATGTCATGAATACTAGCTCGCTCCCTACCAATCTCACTCTCATATTCAAAGCTATTTGGCGATCGGATGCATCGTATCATTTATGGTACTTTGCCATAATAATACAATTCTACATTCTCTATCCACTGATTATCAAAATCTATGACTTCTTTAAACTGAGAAAGAGTGCGGAATTACTGATCTCCTTAATGTTTATCCTTCAGATCGCCTTTATGATCAGTCTACATACCTCGTATTTCGCAACTGTGAAGATTAACCTTATTGCTTACTTATTTTATTTTGGACTTGGGATTTATAGCTGTGATCACTTTGAAAGTATAAAGAATGGATTGAACCGTCTTACGCCCCTTTTTGTCGCAACGACGTTTGTTTTAACAATAGGAGCTAGTTTTTTCATCATTATTGGTTTAACGACAGGGTATAGGTATAACACGATTCCACCTTATTATTTTATTGGTTCAGAACTCGTTTATCCTATTCTGAGGATTTCAAGCTTCTTACTCTTATTTAATTTGGCCAAGAATCTTATTGGGAAAAGGGGCGTCTTTGCAAAGGCAGTCTATAAACTAGGGGAGTATTCCTTTGGAATATATCTAATACACATCTTCTTTAACCAATATGCGATCAAAATACTTAAGACCTATCAGATTAATTATAACAATTGGCAGTTCTATCCCATCGTATTTACGGTGACGGCTATTTTAAGTTATTTTACCGTAAGATTGATCAGTTACTTACCATTTAGTTACTATATTATCGGTTACAGGAACAAGAGATAAGGGCACGAGCCTCGTGCCATACATTTGAACGGAATAAGGCTCAGAGTTGTAAAACCATTTAAGTTGTAGTAAACTTTAGAACGATAAAGCTACGCACTGGTTTGAACGAAAAGGGGCTGAGGTAGGTGTTATTTCGAAAACGGACGGTAATTTTAATGCTGATTGATGCTATGTTAATCAACTTAGCGGCTTTCGGCAGTTTTTATTTGCGCTTCACAGGAAACATTAAGTCAGAGGATTATCAAATCTATTATCATACAGCAATCACTGCAACTATTTTATATATCGCAGTTTTTTACGTTTTCGGCTTATATAATCGGCTTTGGCAGTATGCAAGTACAGGGGAGTTACTCTCCATTGTTTATGCGGTAACCGTCGGAACGGGCGGGACGGCGGCAGTAGTATATTTCTATGGCGTCTCTCAGGCTTCCACACTCGCATTTAGGATGCCGAACTTGGCGGCCGTATTGTTATGGTCTTTGATGATCTTTTTGATAGGGGGTTCGCGTTTTATTTGGCGGGTCTTACAGGAAAATGCCTTTGACCGCCATGTTCCAGGCTCGCAAAAGCAGGTACTTATTGTCGGCGCAGGCGATGCCGGCGTATTAGCCGCCAGAGAGTTGAAAAATCGCAATTATCGCGATGGACGTCCTATCGGTTTCATTGACGATGACCGTGCCAAGCAGAAATATCAATTACTGGGAATTCCTGTTTTGGGTACACGAAAGGATATTGCCCGCGTCGTAAAGGGCCACAATATTGATGAAGTTATTATTGCCATGCCGTCAGCCTCGGGCGAGTCTGTTCGCGAGATTGTGCAAATCTGTGAAACGTCTGGGGTCGACCTCAAGATTATGCCTGGTGTCTATGACATTATTAGTGGGGATATCAGTGTCAACCCGATTCGACAGGTTCAAGTGGAGGACTTACTGGGACGTGACCCTGTTTCCGTTGATTTAGAAGAAGTAGCGGGCTATGTTTCAGGAGAGACGGTGTTCATCACTGGGGCGGGCGGCTCAATAGGCTCGGAAATCTGTCGCCAGATCGCTAAGTTTAATCCTGGGAAGCTTGTTTTGCTGGGACATGGGGAGAACAGCATTTTCGACATCGAGCAGGAATTGCGCACTGAGCGTCCAGGGATCGACTATGCGACAGAAATATTGGATATTAAAGACCGGGAGAAAGTTTTCTTGGTCTTTGAAAGATATAAGCCAGGGGTCGTCTTTCACGCTGCAGCGCACAAACATGTTCCCTTAATGGAAAAAAATCCGGAAGAAGCCCTAAAGAATAACGTCGTAGGCACTCAGAATTTGGCAGAAGCGGCTGATAAAGTGAGAACGAAAACGTTTGTCTCCATCTCTACCGATAAGGCAGTCAACCCAACCAGTGTTATGGGGGCTACCAAACGAACGGTCGAAATGCTGATTCAAAGCATGGATCTTCGTTCCCAGACAAAATTCGTAGCCGTACGCTTTGGAAATGTTCTCGGTAGTCGAGGCAGCGTTATCCCTACGTTTAAGCGGCAAATTGCGGCTGGCGGTCCGGTGACGGTTACCCATCCGGATATGGTGCGGTTTTTTATGACGATTCCCGAAGCTTCCCAATTAGTCATTCAAGCAGGGGCTATGGCTCAGGGTGGAGAAATATTTATTTTGGATATGGGGAAACCTGTAAAGATTGTCGATTTAGCAAGAGACTTAATTCGGCTTTCAGGCTTCGAGCCCGAGGTGGATATTAAGATA
>DATCQU010000074.1:0-32563 GCA_036569365.1 Desulfosporosinus sp.
TAAAATCCCGCGGGCTTAACAGCCCGTACCGGTTCAATTCCGGTCATCGGCACCATATGGGTTTGTAGCTCAGCTGGTTAGAGTACCGCGTTGACATCGCGGGGGTCGGAGGTTCGAGTCCTCTCAAACCCACCATATGAAACTAATGTACACTTTTATAAAAGTCCTGAAGGTTTTGGTACGAGCGAATCGCAGAGGGTTCGCAAACAATTACGAAATAGTGGACCGAACAACAGAACAGTTAAATACCCACAATAACTCGTAAAAGGTCGCCAGAATTCAACTAACTATCTAGTAATTAGAATGCTCACTCATGTTCGGGTGAGCATTTTTTGTTGTCAAGTAATTGGGACATAAGAATCCCGAGTGTTTCGGCGAGTAGTCCACCTAAAAAACGGTAACCAACTGTACCAGCTTGGTGGTTGTTGTCTTCATAAGCTCGGAGAGGCACATAAGTGGCTCCTCGTCCCGTCTTTAAGGGATTAGGGATGGAATATGTTGCTGATTCGTTAAAGTAGTCATAAATGAAAAATACTGACTGCCATCTCACAGTTTATATCAAAAGGGAGATAGATATATGAACAAGGAAGATATTGCTAGTATCCGTAGAGAACTAAAGATTAACAACTCAAAAGTGAAAATTCAAGAGATATGCAGTTACTATATCAAACAAGATAGCAAGGACATCCTCTGTTCGGAGGAATTACAATTTGATATGATGGATGAAGAGAGAAAAGAATTATATTTAAAAAACTTTAAAAAGGTATTGTCAGGAAAGATTGATTCTAAAATTTTTGAGTTAGAGTTTAAAGACAATAAACTGGGCGAAAATGAAACTCAAAAGCATATGTTTCATACTTTGCATACAAAGGATTTTCGAGAAGCGACCTTGACTATTGTAAATAAAATTCTGGAAGAAACTTGTGAGACTTATGAAAAGGATTTTATGATCAGCTTTGTACGAGGAGAGGCCTATAAATCAGTTAGAAAGAAAAATAACGAGTTTGAAGATGATGCCGAAGCCTATACCTTGGGATTTTTCATAGGCAGCATCTGTCCTATTATCATTCCTAAAAACTCCCTAAAATTTGATTTTGAAGAAAAAGAGTTCAAAACAAGTGTTCCTATGAACGTTATTATCAATACAGAAGCTCCGGTTGAGGGCTTTATGTTTCCATCGTTTAGCGAAGATGCGGCAGAGACTGATAAAGTTGTTTATTATACGAAGAAAGAAAACATACCGAATCCACTGTTTGTAGAAAATATTCTGGATTGTGAATTTAAATCGACAGCGAAGGCTGACAAAGAGCGTTTTCTAGAAGTTGTTCGAGATATTGTAGGCGCAGAAATTGAGCCTGAAGTTGTTTCGAGCATTTATGAGGAACTTGGTCGTCGGCTTGACGTGGAGGCTGAGAGTGGAGAAGTTTCTTTGATAGGTTTGAAAGATATGGAGAGAATTTTAGAAAATAGCGGAATTAACACCGCAGATAAGTTAAGATCCTCGTTTCTGGGAATTATGGGTGGGGAGAACTACGAGTTTAAAGCATCGAGTATTACCCCTAATTATTCTACGAAGTCAATTAAAATTGACAATAGCACAGCATCGATTTCGATTGGTCCACAAGATCTGAAAAATGTTAAGCAAGTAACCAAGGATGGTATACGATATTTGATGATTCGAATTGATGACACGGCCACGCTTGAAGGCTTTGATTTGGTAACTGAGAAATTTTAAGGGTGTAACAATAACAGAATGGAATACATCAAATCAAATGCGGTTAGGCAGTCTAAGACTTGAATTATATATAAAATCCTTGCCTTGTTAACAGGGTGAGGATTTTTAATTGCAATCATTTTTTATGGGACCGAACATCATAGTAATGAACCATAAAAATACAAAATTTACTACTGTAGAAACTACCTGGAAATTTATTTATTTTACCTGTAGGTTCTACCAGGGCGCAAATACTAGAAAAGTCTTATAATATACTCAAGGATTTGTTTGATGGGACCTAAATGCGTATGGGCCATAACACAAAGAGGTGCAGAAAGAGATGGAATTACTTAACGTAGATATTAACCACGCAGGGTATGCTGGCAACAAGGATGTCATCAAAAACGTGGCCCTGTCGGTAAAAACCGGTGAACTGGTAGGACTGATTGGCTCAAACGGTGCTGGGAAAAGCACCACGATCAAGGCAATCATGGGGTTGTTGTCAGTGATGGATGGTAAGGTGGAATTTGCCGGGGAGAGTAAAAACTATGCTTATATCCCGGAACAACCCGTTCTATATGAAGGGTTAACACTCTGGGAACATTTGGAGCTTGCTGCCGCTGCCTATGAAATCGAGCGAAACGTATTTGTGCCTAGAGCTGAGGAACTTCTCAAGCTCTTCCGCCTAACGGAAGTCAAGCATCATCTGCCGAGTACTTTCTCTAAGGGCATGCAGCAAAAGGTCATGCTGATCTTGGGCTTTCTTCTGGAGCCATCAGTTTATGTGGTCGATGAGCCTTTTATGGGTCTGGACTACAGGGGGACAAGGGACTTCCTAGCACATTTAAACCAAGCCAGATCCAACGGAGCGGGCGTATTGATGTGTACGCATATTCTGGACACTGCCGAAAAGATTTGTAGTTCTTTTGTATTGATGGACGCTGGGACAGTAGTAGCCCGAGGAAACCTTATGGAAATCAGGGAACAATGTCAATTACCAGAGGGCTGCCTATCGGAATGTTTCGATAAAATTTTGGAGAATAATTAATGATGACTGTGACTGGACTATTTTTTCAACGAATTATTTCAGGTTGGAAATATCAGTATCAAGTATGGAGAACTGCCGTAGATTGGATTGTAGCTCTTTATATTGTCATCCCATTTTCCGCCATTTTCATAGATTTTTATCTTTCGTGGTGGAGGGCGGCTCCCGGGTGGTTGGACTATATTCCTCTCAGTGCCCTCACGGCTATTATTCTCGTATTCGCATGGTCAGGGACAGTTCGTATTTTCGTGGAGGATGCTGATCAGCTCTTCCTTTTACAGTGCAAAGCATGGATTAGCCGGATTATTAAGTATAGTCTAGGCTATTCCGTCATCTATAACCTTGCGGTAACCTCGTTACTGCTGATTATCCTGGCCCCTTTTTTGTTGTTACATTACGGATTTTCGTTTATGGGTGTCGTCTGGCTAGCCGTCTTTGTCTTTGTTCTAAAGAGCTGTATGGGTCTTGCTACTCAACTTGTTGAACTTCATTTTAAAGGTTGGATCAAGCGCATCGTGAGAACGGTAATTTTCCTGATAACGGGGCGTATATGTAAGGCAAAGCGTGGCTCTTTTGTTAAGTGGCAGGGGTCTGTTTTATCTGTCAATGTTCGTACTCTTAATCATTTTCAGTCTGCTCTTATATAAACGCGTGCAACTGAGGGGGACTTTCTTTGAAGATGTATCGAGGGAGCAGACTGCGAAGCTAAGACTAGCAAAGTACCTGCTACAAAAAGCCGGAACCTATGTAAAAAAGCCACGGTTTTCTAGAAAACCCCCCCTACTATTCAGAAGCTCAAATTTGCTCTTTAAGGAGCGTAACCCTGTGAACGGTTTGGTGGAAATGAGTCTTAAATCTGAATTACGTAATGACAAAGATGTTGAGTTTTATCTTAAAATGGTTGGGATAAGTATTTTTGCTCTATTAGCTTTCCCTCCGGAATACGGATGGCTTCTCTGGTTTGTTTTTTCAATCATGATAACCAATTTTGTTTGGATATTTTGGCAAGAGATCATAAAGGACCCCTTTGTCTGTTTACTCCCTTGGCTCCCAGAAACGAAGATTGTGGCGGTGAGGAAAGCCATATTTCTTATGGCTCTGCCAGGGCAGATCATCCTCGGTGCTGTGGTGGCCATTAAAAATCACTCTTGGTTGGGGGCTCTGGGGATTTTGCCCATTACGATTCTTGTAGGCTATTATATTGCTAAAAGAATCTCTTTAAAGGGAGCTTAACGTTCATCTTCATTACGCCAATTGGAAATTCAAGCAAAGCGTTAGTACATTTCCCCCTTTTAACTATTGTCTTTATTACTTGAAGATGTATAATCAAATAAAGATTATTTAGACAGTTGTCGAAATATTTAAATAGGAGGGGTGTTAGTCAATGCTTAATCTGCCGTTTAAAGCACTCGCAGACCCAACAAGACGAAAAATTATTTTATTACTAAAAGAACGAGATTTGACAGCTGGAGAAATCGCTGAACATTTTGACATGTCTAAGCCAAGCATTTCCCACCATCTTAATACATTAAAACAAGCGTTATTGGTAACTGATGAGCGTAAAGGTCAACATATTTATTATTCATTGGATACGACAGTATTCCAGGAAGTAGTCAAGTGGTTTTTTAATGCAACCCATATTAACGAAGGAGGCTTTGAAGATGCAAAAGATAAGTAGTACTTTAAAGAAAGATTGGCTAATTCTAATGTTCGTTTTTTTAGGCTTAGCCCTGGGCGTATATTTTTATCCATCGCTTCCTGACAAAATACCAGTTCATTGGGGCTTTAATGGAGAAGTTAATGGTTATGGAAGTAAACTAGTCGGAGCATTCGCTCTTCCGTTGATTAATCTAGGAATGTATATAATGTTTCTTGTACTTCCTTATATAGAACCAAAAGGTGATAATTATGCCAAATTTGATTCGACCTATCAATATTTGAAATATCTATTAATTATCCTTTTCTTTGGGTTGGAGGTATATACACTTCTCTTAGCGACAGGGATTATAGTTAATAGACCTATTTATATTGGAATTTCGAGTTCATTGCTTTTTATTTTGCTTGGAAATGTAATCGGTAGATTTAAGTACAACTATT
Organism: Desulfosporosinus sp.; assembly: GCA_036569365.1. GTDB lineage: Bacteria > Bacillota > Desulfitobacteriia > Desulfitobacteriales > Desulfitobacteriaceae > Desulfosporosinus. The sequence continues at coordinate 4,857 of DATCQU010000074.1, forward strand.
TTATCGGATTCAAAATTCCTTGGACGTTAGTGAATGAGGAAGTGTGGAGGAAGACCCATAGACTGGCAGCTCCGTTATTTGTAATAGGTGGTATTATAAATTTAGTATTAAACTTGATAGGCACAAAATTAATAGGAATTGGTTTAATGATTACGGTGGCCGTAATCATAATTGTACCGACAGTTTATTCATATTTTGCCTATCAGAAAATTGTTAAAGGATAGAGCGTGCTCGTGCTATATATTCGTGGATGATCACAGGAGTCTGAGTATATCAGCAGGGATTGCATAAAAATTAGCGAAATGTATAAAGTGTAGATTATTTGGATTCATTAGCATTTCTTTGGATCTATCCCTACTATGAAACTGCGACGGCTGACTTTTACCAAGACTTGAAAGATAATTCGGGATTATGATATTTTTTGGAGGTATTGCTTTATGAAGGTGATAGCGTTTAACGGGAGTCCGAGAAAAAATTGGAATACGGAGATTTTACTAAATAAAGCACTCGAAGGTGCAGCATCAAAGGGCGCTGAGATAGAACTCATTCAGCTTTATGATCTTAATTATAAAGGTTGCATCAGTTGTTTTGCCTGTAAAATGAAAGATAGTAGAAGTTATGGTCAGTGTGCCGTAAACGATGAGTTGTCACCCGTTCTCAAAAAAGTCGAGGATGCGGACGCATTAATACTAGGTTCTCCTATATACTTGGGGGCAGCTACCGGTGAGATGAGATCATTCCTGGAAAGACTGCTATTTCCATACTATGTGTATGATGCAAGTCGATCTACTCTTTTCAAAAAGAAGATACCGACAGGGTTCATTTACACTATGGGTGTGAATAATGACCTCATGAAAAAAATGGGATATGATCAGCAATTTAGGGTTACCGAAATATTGATGGAGAGGGTTTTTGGTGCATCAGAATCACTGTCTGTCACCGATACCTATCAGTTTGAGGATTATTCCAAATATGTTACAACTGCATTTAATCCGGAAGAAAAAGCGAAGCGACGGAATGAAGAGTTTCCAAAGGATTGCCAAAAGGCTTTTGAAATGGGCGCCAGATTTGCCCAACAAGGGGGAATCTGAATGTCATATTTAAGTAATCCACTAAAGGCCGGGCCACTCAGTTTATCTAACCGATTGGTAATGCCGCCAATGGCAACATCCAAAGCGATGCCGGATGGTAAAGTGAGTCAAGGTCTCATGGATTGTTAGGCAAGGATATTTTGCTTCACTGAGTCAAGCGATCAAAGAAGTAGTATCCATCCCAGTTATTCTCACCGGTGGAGTAACAGACCCAGATGCCGCCGAAAGGCTTTTAGCCGAGCAGAAAGCGGATTTAATTGGGGTTGGACGTGCAATACTGGCTGGCTCGCTTTGGGCTAAGCGGGCAATGGAACTTTAAAAAAAGTTATTCATTGATATTTGTGTAGTTGTCTAATATACTAATTAAGTTGTTTTTAGGAAGGAATTACGGTTATGAAAGGTGGTGCTTTCGTGCATTCACTAAGTCAAGACAAGGCACCGATTTATGAAGCGCTGCTAAAATATAAGTCCATGCGAGTGGTACCGTTTGACGTACCTGGCCATAAGCAAGGCAGAGGAAACCCCGAGCTCACGGAATTTTTGGGACAGAAGTGCCTTTCGGTGGACGTTAATTCTATGAAGCCGCTCGATAATCTAATTCATCCCGTCTCTGTAATCAAAGAGGCGGAGGAGCTGGCGGCAGATGCCTTCGGTGCAGAACACGCGTTTTTCATGGTCAACGGCACTACCGCAGCTGTTCAGGCCATGATTATGAGCGTGTGCAAACAGGGCGAAAAAATTATTATGCCCCGTAATGTACATAGAAGTGCCATAAACGCCCTAATTATCAGTGGAGCAATTCCTGTTTATGTTAATCCTGGCGTTAATAAATTGTTGGGCATACCCTTGGGCATGTCGGTGACTGATGTAAAAAAAGCTATCACTGAAAATCCAGACGCCAAGGCAATTTTCGTTAATAATCCCACGTACTATGGTATATGCTCGGATTTAAGGTCCATTACCGAGCTTGCCCATCGCCATAATATGGCGGTGCTTGTGGATGAGGCGCATGGCACTCACTTTTACTTTGGTGAGAATCTGCCAGTCAATGCGATGGCAGCAGGAGCAGATATGTCGGCAGTCAGCATGCATAAAACAGGCGGATCGCTGACCCAAAGTTCATTTTTGCTGAAAAATGGCCGTTTGAGCACAGGTCATGTGCGGCAAACGATCAACTTGACCCAGACCACTAGCGGTTCCTATTTATTATTGTCTTCGCTGGATATCTCGAGACGTAACCTTGCCATGGATGGCAAAAACATTTTCAAGAAAGTCTCTGCTCTTGCCAATTATGCGCGGGAGGAAATCAACAAAATTGGTGGATACTACGCTTTTTCCGCAGAACTTATTAATGGAGATTCTGTGTTTGATTTTGACCACACCAAGCTTTCTGTCTATACTAGAGACATAGGGTTGGCGGGAATTGAGGTTTACGACATCCTCCGTGATGATTACGGAATTCAGATTGAGTTAGGTGATATAGGCAATATCCTAGCCATCATCTCCGTTGGGGATCGCGAACTGGCCTTGGAACGTCTGGTGTCTTCTCTGTCTGAAATAAAAAGACTCTATACGAAGGATAAAGCAGGGATGCTTGATCATGAGTATATTAATCCAGATGTCGTCATGACACCTCAAAAAGCCTTCTATTCCGATCAGCACTCTATCGCTATTACAGACAGCACCGGGTATATATGCGGAGAATTTGTTATGTCTTACCCACCCGGTATTCCTATTTTGGCTCCGGGAGAACGGATAACCGAGGAAATAATAGATTATATCACCTATTCTAAGGCTAAAGGCTGTTTTTTGACAGGCACCGAGGATATGTCTGTTGAAAACATTAAAATAGTGGAGGAATCTTAACATGGAACTATGGTATACAGAACAGCACACAGACCATGTACGTTTTTCTATCAAGGTAGATAAGCCCCTTTACACTGGGCAGAGTGAATTTCAAAGAATCGATGTCTTTAACTCTAATGAATTTGGCAATATTTTAACGCTGGATGGTTTAATGATGGTCACGGAAAAGGATGAATTTATCTATCATGACATGATTGTTCATGTGCCTATGGCAACCAACCCTAAGATTAAGAAGGTGTTGGTTATTGGTGCAGGCGACGGAGGAACCATCAGAGAACTGACACGTTACAGTACTATTGAAACCATTGACATGGTGGAAATAGATAAAATGGTTGTGGAAGTGTGTAGAGAATATTTGCCTCAGACCGCCTGTAAATTGGATGATCCAAGAGTCCACCTGTATTTTGAGGACGGACTGCGTTTCATCCGCTCTAAGGAAAATATCTATGATCTTATCATCGTCGATTCTACCGATCCCTTTGGACCGGGAGAAGGGTTGTTCACAAAAGAGTTTTACGGAAACTGTTCTAAGGCTTTGAAAGAAGATGGCATACTTGTTAACCAACATGAAAGTCCCTATTATGAGGAGTATGCTAAGTCCATGCAAAGAGCGCACAAGCGGATCCAAGAATTTTTCCCAGTTTGCAGGGTGTATCAGGCTCATATTCCAACCTATCCGTCGGGTCACTGGCTGTTTGGCTTTGCCTCTAAAACGTATGATCCCTTGAACGACTTAGACGAGCAGGCCTGGAACAGTCTAGGACTGAAAACAAAGTATTACAACACTGACCTTCATAAAGGGTGCTTTGCCTTACCCAACTACGTAAAAGAGCTTCTGGCAAGCGCCGAGGGATAACCGTTTAGTCGCTCCAAATTATACCAAATAAAGAACTCACTGATGTAATAGTCAGTGAGTTCTTTATTTGACCACAAGCTTCTTAAAAGCAAAAACTTAATATTTTGTTTTTAAGAAGGAGTTTTCTGTCCGTTAGTCGAAAATACTACGTTAGAATAGTATAATATAGAGAAAAACGAAAAAAAGACGATAAATATGTTGAACGAATTTTGATTGGGGATTACATTAGATAATGCAAATATTTTCTTTAATTTTCTTTATATTTTCCATATTTTATTTTTCATTTGGCATATATATTATATTAAAAGATTGGCATTCGACTATAAGCAAGATGCTATTTATTATGTGTATGGCTTTGTTTTTGTGGGCTCTAGGTTATAGCTTTATGTTTATTTCCTCAAATATATATGCAGCTAATTTTTGGCGATTGATTTCCGCTTTGGGATGGTGTTCCTTTTTTAGCATTTGGTTAATTATCGCAATAATAATCAAAAATGGATATGAAATAAAACCTGGTGGGAGGAAAATATTACTTTTATCTCTTCCAGCTATTTTATTGTATATAAATACTTTAAGATACAAGCCGAGTGATGTCCTATATCGTCTCAACAATGGATGGAGCGACAGGTATCCTGTGAATCTACCAGAAATACTATTTTATGTATATATTATATTATGTGTAATATTAAATGGAAGAATATTTTATCAATTGGCTAAGCACTCTAAGTTACAAAGAGAACAGAAGCAAGCTAAGATTATCGGTATAACCACGTTGATCTCTTTTTCATTTGGGATTATCACGGATATTGTATTTCCTTTATTTCAAATACAAATGGTCACGCTAGGTATTTTAGCAGCGCCTATTGGTTTAATTGGCATTTGGTATTCAATTAAAAAATATGAGTTGATGAAAATTACCCCAAAATATATTTCTGAATATGTATTCGAATATGTGTTTAAAAACGTGAACGATCCAATATTCATTATCGGTGAAGATTTTTCAATAAAAAAGGCTAATTATGTAGCTTCAGAAACTATCAAAGAAGCAAGATTTAATACATTAGTTAAAGAGAATATGGGCGTTTTTTTAAACCTTCTTCAAACGGGGAGTATTTTTAATATCGAAGTTGTTCTTTCAAATGAAGATATCAGCTTAGCATATGAGTTGTCTGGTAAGGTGATTTATGATGAATTTAAAGACATATTAGGTATCGTAATAATATTACATGATATTTCTGAGAGAAAAAAGACTGAGAAATTATTAAGAAACTATAATTATCAATTAGAAGATGAGCGAAAACGCCTTTATTCGCTAATCGACGAGTTACCCGGCTTAGTTTGTCTTCGAACAATTGAAGGAAAAATAGTTTTTGCTAACTATAAATTCCAAGAGAATTTTGGTAAACCAAATAATAAACAGTGTCATGACGTATTTTATGATAAAGATGAACCTTGCAGAGATTGTAAAATACTCCCGGCTGACGAAACTAAAATTCTAAAGCAGTGGCAACGAGTGATTAAAGATACTATTTACGAGGTGTTTCAGCAACCCTTTCAAGATTCTGACGGTACACAATTATTTCTAATGCAAATGAATGATATTACTAAAAGAGAGCTCGCGTTGGAGGAAGTAACACGATTAGACAGATTGAATCTTGTGGGTGAACTGGCCGCTAGTATTGCTCATGAAGTGCGTAACCCAATGACAACAGTACGAGGTTTTCTACAGATCTTAAAAAGCAGAGATATATCACATGAAAACGAAGAATATTTTGATTTAATGATTAGTGAATTAGATCGGGCAAATGGTATTTTAACTGAGTTTTTATCTATTGCGAAAACAAAAACAAACTTAGATGCTGAGGTGAAACTTAATAGTTTAGTTAATTCATTGTACCCATTAATTCTAGCGGATGCTACGAACCAGGATAAACTAGTTGAATTAGTGACGGAAGAAGTAACGGAATCAACCATGAACGAAAGGGAAATAAGACAGGTAATCCTGAATCTCACTCGAAACGGACTTGAGTCAATGCCTGCCAAGGGTATACTGAAAATAATGACGTATATGGAGGCGAACAGTGTAGTTCTAGCTGTACAGGACCAAGGTTCTGGGATTGCTCAAGAGATCATCGGGAGGTTAGGGACACCCTTTCTAACAACCAAGGAAGGCGGTACAGGTTTGGGACTGGCAACGTGTTACCGTATCGCTGAAAGACATAATGCGAAGATAATTGTAGAATCTTCCGCTTCTGGTACGACCTTTTTCATAAAATTTAAGGTGCGAGTTCATTGTTCCTCTTCAATTCCGCTCAAAGCTATCATATGAGACCTAAGCTTCCCTACGGGGAGGCTTTTTTTGATTTGTATAGGTATTTAGGGCAAGAAAAGAATAAGAAGCTGTGTTTCAGGAAAGACTCGGGAGTGTGTAGCGCATTTTTATAAATATTTTTTGTAGAAAAGTGCTTAGAGATTGGCCCAACAGAAATATGGTTTCAATAAGGTCATATACTCTATGAGGGAGGGGTGCCAGTGGAACATTCCGTACAATTAGGGACGCAATACTACCGGGAAAGTATCTGTGAACGTTTACGTGAACTGCGTGACAGAGAAAAACTCCCCTTTCAAATCGTTGAACACCGACAGGGAAAGCGTTGGTTGATTCAGTGTTTGTTCCAGTTGCCTTCGTCGGAGGTGACAGAAAATGAGGGTGTGGTACAAAAAATCCACCGCTATTATTTGGCGAATGCCCTAGCGGAAACGATTTTACTTCATTGGGAGAGAGACCATGTTGTCCGGATACTTAAAAAAAAGCAGCACTTAAAGAAAGACAGTTGGCAATGGGTACTCAACAAGGCCTTGGATCACCTGAATAATGGCTTGGGGCAAGCTCAAGGGTATCGGGTTAATCGTAAAACAAGTCTCGTTGCACAGATCTTGGGTTGCCTAGATCGCAGTTCCATTTTTGACATCGAGGGTTTTTTGCGTTTTCGTGCTCAGGAGTATAGAGGCGAAGTGAAAAAAGCGGTGGAATTCGCCATCGATGAGTACGTCGTTGAAAAAGAATATCTGGAATTCATTCAACTCTTAAAGCACTTTGTCGATAGTCAAAAGCCGCGTTTGGATAGTTTACACGTCGGAATAACACCTCAAGGTAAATTCCATCTATATAACAATGAAGGAACCAAAGTAACCCATACGTTTCTCGAAGATTACCAACTCGACAACGTACATGAGTTAGGTTATGAAGACTTATTGATCAGTGCTTTGATAGCAGTTGCGCCGCGCCAAATTATATTACATATACGATATGCGGGTTACCATGATACGTTGCAAACTATTCGAAGTGTTTTTGGGGACAGTGTGCGCGACTGTAACGGTTGTACTTTATGTGAAAAATTTTGACAAATAACTGAGTTCATTGTTATAATATATCAAGATTAGTTTTGCGCATTATTGCATGTGGATGTTAATCATAAGGCTATGACGGAGTTGTAAATCGTTGAAAGGGAGAGTACCCTGATCAATCGCGCAAGAGATGAAATGCCAAGGCTGAAAGCATTTCTCGCGAACGTACAGGAGAAAACCACCCTTGAGTGTTGGGCTGAAATGAGTAAGCTTAGCCGTACCCCGCGTTAAGGGATATCGAGTGAAAGGTGGTTCATAGAACCTTTCAATTGGGTGGAACCACGGGAGTAAACTCTCGTCCCTTGTAGGGACGGGAGTTTTTTATTTTTTAAAATTGGCAAGGAGTGATTTCAATGATTCAGGTCACCTTAAAAGACGGCTCAATTCGCGAAGTTGAGCAAGGAACGTCAATTGCAGGACTAGCGGCGTCTATCTCACGGGGGTTGGCGAAGGTAGCTGTAGCTGGGAAAGTCAATGAGAAGATGAAGGATCTAACGTATCAACTTACTGAAAACGCGGCAGTCGAGATCGTTACGATAGATAGTGATGAAGGACTGGACATTTTAAGACACTCAACCTCACACTTGATGGCTCAGGCTGTGGGAAATTTATTTCCGGGGACAAAATTTGGGATTGGGCCGTCGATTGCTAAGGGTTATTATTACGACTTTGACTCCGAACACGTCTTTACCCCTGAGGACTTGGTGAGTATCGAGAAAGAAATGAACCGACTTGTCAAAGAAAAGCATGCTTTCGAACGGAAAGAGGTCTCTCGAGCTGAGGCGTTAACCTATTTTGGTGACCTAGGGGAAAAGTACAAGGTTGAACTCATTGATGGCCTTCCGGAGGATGCTACAATTTCAATGTACACCCAAGGGAATTTCACCGACCTCTGCGCCGGGCCCCATCTTCCTTCAACGTCAGGCGTGAAGGCCTTTAAGCTCATGAGCTTGGCAGGCGCGTATTGGCGGGGGAGCGAGAAGAACAAAATGCTCCAGCGTATCTACGGAACGGCTTTTGCTAAACCTGCAGAGCTGGAGGATCACTTGTTCAAGCTGGAAGAGGCTAAACGACGGGACCATCGTAAGCTCGGTCTAGAGCTGGACCTTTTTAGCTTACACGAGGAGGGCCCGGGTTTCCCTTTTTTCCATCCGAAAGGCATGATCTTACGGAATGCGCTCGAGGATTTCTGGAGACAGGAACATCGTAGACGCGGCTATCAAGAGATTAAGACCCCGATTATTCTGAATCGTTCGATGTGGGAACAATCGGGTCATTGGGATCATTACAAAGAAAACATGTATTTTACCGAAATTGATGATCAGGATTATGCTATAAAACCTATGAACTGCCCGGGCGGCATGATCATGTATAAGACAAAACTACACAGTTACAGGGACCTTCCACTTCGAGTAGGGGAACTTGGATTAGTACACCGCCATGAGCTTTCTGGCGCTCTACATGGTTTGTTGCGTGTTCGAAACTTTACCCAAGATGATGCGCACATCTTCATGCTCCCCTCTCAAATCAAGGAAGAACTTATTGGAGTTATCGAGCTGGTAGACTATTTCTACAAAGTGTTTGGTTTTGAGTATAATGTGGAATTGTCGACTCGTCCGGAAGGGTCGATGGGATCTGATGAGGACTGGGTAACGGCGACCAATGCACTTCAAGAAGCATTAGAGGAAAAAGGTATAGATTACAAGGTTAATCCGGGCGACGGGGCCTTCTATGGACCTAAGATTGATTTCCATGTGAAGGATTGCCTTGATCGGACTTGGCAGTGTGGAACGATTCAACTCGATTTCCAAATGCCCGAGAAGTTTGACTTAGCCTATATTGGTGAAGATGGTCAAAAACATCGTCCGGTCATGATTCATCGAGTCGTTTATGGAAGTATTGAACGGTTCATCGCATTACTGACAGAACACTATGCGGGGGCATTTCCTGTTTGGTTGGCACCCATTCAAGTTCGTATCCTGCCAATTAGCGAGCCACATCATGGATATGCTAAAATGCTGGTCTCCCGTCTGAATGAACTTGATATAAGAGTAGAGTCGGATGAACGCAAAGAAAAGATTGGTTATAAGATCAGAGAGTCTCAAACTGAAAAGATCCCGTTTACGTTAGTCGTGGGGGATCAGGAAGCTGAGTCTAATATGGTAGCAGTTCGGCGGTATGGCCAAGGGAATGCTGGAGAAAAAATGACGGTTGATGCGTTTATAGCCCTCATCCAAGAAGAAATTAAGAGTAAGTCGATCCATAAAGTTGATATAAAAGAAGCCTAAGCTGAATATTATGAGTGAATAGGCGCAAAATGATGTTGAGTCAACAAAGGGTGTTGACAAAGACAATTGATTAATATATGATGTTTGAGTCAAGCAGAAGCCATCCGCTTCTCACCTTACGGCGCTCGTCGCTAGGGTATCTTCTGGTCCTGAGCTTAGTGTGTGCTCACGATTGTTTAGAAGACGGGTGGTGTATTCATCCGTCTTTTTTGTTTTGCGCTGATATTTTAATGGGGGTGGTTTGTTATTAGCAAGGACTTAAGACTAAATGACGAAATCCGGGTTCGGGATGTCCGTCTTGTCGGTGAAGAAGGGGAACAACTTGGGATTATGGCGGCTCGAGATGCCTTGAGCCTAGCAGTCGAGAAGTCTTTAGATCTCGTGGAGATCGCACCGACGGCTAAGCCGCCGGTCTGTAAACTCATGGACTATGGCAAGTACAAGTACGAGCAAGCCAAGCGAGACAAAGAGGCTCGCAAAAAGCAAAAGAATATGGAAATTAAAGAAGTTAAATTGCGTCCAAACATTGAGGATCATGACTTCGAAACGAAAGCCCGAAATGCCCAACGCTTTTTAGCTGATGGCGATAAAGTAAAGGTGACAATTATGTTCCGAGGGCGGGAAGTTACCCACCCCGAGCTTGGGAAAACGTTATGCGTGAGACTTGCTGAGTTTTGTAAAGCAGAGTGTACCGTCGAGCGTGAGCCAAAACTTGAGGGACGAAACATGATTATGATTTTAGCGACAATTAAGCATGACTAATTATCGAGAGGGGGATTACTCAAATGCCGAAAATGAAAACCCACCGTGGAGCAGCAAAGCGTTTTAAGAAAACAGGAACCGGCAAAATCATCCGTATGCACGGCTACACAAGCCACATGTTGGAGAAGAAATCACCGAAAAGCAAACGGAATTTGCGCCATTCTACCGTAATGGACAAATCCGATGTGAAGCGGATTAAGAGTTTAATCGCTTATCTATAATACTTGACTTAAAAGGAGGTCTTCGGGATGGCCCGTGTAAAAAAAGGCGTAACCAAACATGCGCGACATAAAAAGATTTTAAAGTTAGCAAAAGGATATCGTGGGGCAAAAAGCAAACTCTACCGTCCAGCGAATGAACAAGTCTTAAAATCCTTAGCTTATTCTTATGCCCATAGAAAAGATAACAAAGGCAACTTCCGTAAGCTCTGGATCGCCAGAATCAACGCAGCTGCTCGTCTGAATGGTTTGTCATACAGCCGTATGATGAACGGTTTGAAGAAAGCTGGAGTTGCTGTTAATCGCAAGATGCTAGCAGACCTTGCCATAAGCGACGCTGCGGCGTTTACAGAAATTGTTAAGATTGCTAAAGTACAAGTCAACGGCTAAAACAGAGAGGGTGCAATTGCACCCTCTTTTTGGCACTAGCCAAGGCTTCCTTACATACTAGAGCACCGTCAAGTTTTTATTACTCACGGTGGAGGTGGTAGCGATGATTGAGTCTTTGCAGAACGAGCAGGTAAAATATGTGGTCTCCTTACAGCGGCGTAAAGCTCGTGAGGAGGCCCAATTGTTTGTGATTGAAGGATGGCGATTCGTCGAGGATGCGGTACGAAGAAAGGCCCCGATCAAAAAGGTTTATGTCTGTCAGGACCGTGAGCCGGTAGAGTGGCAGTCCCTTCAGAAAAGCCTTTGTGAACGAGGTATCCCGTTTGAAGAAGTAGATGAACGAGTTCTTCGTAAAATGAGTTCAACGGAAGAACCACAAGGGATTTTGGCAGTTGTTCGCCAAACGAACTTTTCGTGGACAGATTTACATATCGATCAGCAAACTGTGTTGCTTATTTTGGACGGTATTCAGGATCCGGGGAATCTGGGTACCATTCTACGTACTGCGCTGGCCTCAGGAGTCCGTTATGTTTGTTTGACACCGGGAACCGTTGATTTATTTAATCCTAAAGTATTGAGAAGTACTATGGGAGCTCTTTTTTCACTAGTCCTTCTGCCCAGCAAGCAGCCGGAAGATATTTTGATCTTTTGTCGGGAACGGGGACTGAGTGTCTTAATGGGGGATATCCGGGGCAGCTCGCTTTTCCAGACAATACTACCGGAGGGGCCACTAGCCCTTGTAGTAGGAAATGAGGGGCAGGGTCCATCTCCATTGTTTCAGAGTGCGGATGTCCAACGTGTGACTATTCCAATGGCCCAAGACGTGGAGTCGCTTAATGTGGCAATAGCAACGGGTATATTACTCTACGAAATTGTACGCCGCAGGGATTTCTTGTAAAACATAGATGAGATATGCTATAATTTTCTGTAAACATGACAATTGAATAAGTAAACCATATAATGCGATGATCAGGTAAAAGCGGTGTTTTCTTTTCAGGGAGGTTGGCCAAAGACTGTGAGCCAGCCAAGAAGGTACCCACCTCTTATGATAGAGAGGTTAAATTTCGCCTGGGAGTGGTCTACTGATCTGTAGGTAGGCCCGGTTTCCGCCGTTAATAGGAACTTAAGTGTGGCTAAAATTGGCCAAACTAGGGTGGTACCGCGAGAGTAGACTCTCGTCCCTTTCAGGGGATGGGTGTCTTTTTTTATACCACTTATTAAATATTGTGTTTAGGTTGGTCCCTATGGATTATGAAAGGGTGGTTAACTTGAAGAGTGAAATACTTCGTATCGGAGAAGAGACCTTACGGGAATTGAAGGAGCTGGACAGGCCGGAAGCGCTCCAAGAGCTTAAAGTGAAAGTCCTCGGAAAAAAAGGATCGCTAACAGCATTGCTGCGTCAAATGGGTAGCTTAAGCTCTGAGGAGCGACCGATTATGGGTCAGGTTGTCAATGAGATGCGTAGCCGCCTAGAACAAGCCTGGGAAGAGCGTAGTGTGGAGTTAGACGCACTAACTTTACAGGAGCGATTGGCAACGGAACGCATTGACATTACGTTACCAGGTATTCGTGTTTCATGTGGACATCATCATCCGCTTACCCAAGTCATTGAAGAGATTGAAGATATCTTTTTGGGCATGGGATTCCAAATTGCCGAAGGACCGGAAATTGAGACGGATTATTATAACTTTGAAGCTCTTAATCTTCCAAAAGAGCACCCGGCTCGTGAAATGCAAGATTCTTTCTACATTACAGAGGAAATTCTGCTTCGAACGCAGACCTCTCCTGTTCAGATTCGAACGATGGAAAAACTTCATCCGGCGCTCCCCGTGAAAATCATTGCGCCAGGGAAGGTTTATCGTAATGATGACGATGCAACCCATTCGCCGATGTTCCACCAAGTTGAGGGGCTCGTGGTAGACCGCGGTATTCGAATGTCAGACCTTAAGGGTATTCTTTTGAATTTCTCTCGCCAAATGTTTGGAGAATCCAGAGAAATTCGTTTAAGGCCGAGTTTTTTCCCGTTTACTGAGCCAAGCGCAGAAGTAGATGTTTCCTGTATGCTTTGTGGAGGCGCAGGATGCCGACTCTGCAAAGGGACAGGATGGATAGAAGTATTAGGGTCGGGGATGGTTCATCCAAGAGTTCTAGAAATGGGCGGATATAATCCGAAGGACGTTACGGGATTTGCCTTTGGCATGGGAGTAGAACGTATCGCCATGCTGAAATTCGGGATTGAAGATATGAGACTTTTATTTGATAACGACTTGCGCTTTTTACAGCAGTTTTAAGGGGGAAAGGTCATGAAAGTCAGTATGGAATGGTTGCGTGAACTGGTGGATGTCGATCAGAGCGCAGAAGATTTAGCGGAAACGTTAACCCGTGGCGGGATTGAAGTCGAGGATGTCGAGAACCTGAATAAAGGATTCGAAAAAGTGGTGATCGGTGAAATAGTCAGTTTAACAAAGCACCTAAATTCAGATCATCTATGGGTTTGTGACGTGAATGTAAGTCTAGAAGCAGTGACGATTGTCACCGGGGCTCAGAATTTACTGGTCGGAGACCGAATTCCAGTAGCCTTGGTAGGGGCAACCCTTCCGAATGGACTCTCTATTCGAAAGTCTAAACTCAGAGGCGTTGTCTCGCTAGGTATGCTGTGTTCTCGTGACGAGCTTCTTCTTGATGAGACGGTTGGAGTGGAGCGCAGTGCGGATGGAATCCTAGTGTTACTACCGGATGCCCCAATCGGTGAGAACTTTGGCAGCTATTTAGGACGGGAAGACAGTATCTTAGATTTAGAACTCTACCCCAACCGGCCGGATTGTCTGGCAATGGTGAATGTTGCTCGTGAAGTTGCGTCTCTCACCGGGAAAAAGCCCCATTTGCCGAAATGGACGGAACAAGATCAAGGGCTTGCCCTACCAGCGGCCTCGGATCTTCGGATTATTATTGAAGATGAAGAGTTATGCTGGCGTTATGCTGGGTTAGTGGTTGAGGATGTTCACATTGCGCCTTCTCCGGAGTGGATGCAGCGACGACTTAAAGCCGCAGGAGTTCGCCCAATTAATAATATTGTGGATATCACGAACTATTGTATGCTGGAAATGGGACAACCGTTACACGCCTTTGACAGGGATAAGATCATGGGGGATGTTCACGTCCGAGCCGCACATCCAGGAGAAAAAATCGTCACCTTAGATGGAGTTGAACGGACGCTTCAAACAGATACCTTGCTCATTGCTGATGACCATCAAGCGCTAGCAGTTGCCGGCGTCATGGGTGGGTTAGACAGTGAAGTCACGAAAGATACTCGACGGTTAATGATTGAATCTGCTCATTTTTCTGCGGTCAGTGTCCGGCGAACAAGCCGTCGTTTAGGGCTTAGGTCGGAAGCGTCCAATCGCTTCGAAAAGGGTATAAATGCGTATGGTATTGTGGCCACACTAGGACGGGTTTGTGATTTACTCCTAGAGCTAGGGGCGGGGCGTCCCGTCGCGCTTGTGGATGAAGTGAAGAAGCTCCCTCCTCAGCGTCAGGTGAGTCTATCGGTTGAACATACGTCGACCGTCCTTGGCGCCGAACTCAAGACAGCGGAGATTCGCCAAGTGCTGGAGGACCTAAATTTTGAATATAAGGAACAAGATGGACTACTCCAGGTTGATATTCCAACCTACCGTTCCGACATCGAAATCGAGGAAGATCTTATGGAGGAAGTTGCTCGTCTGATCGGCTATGACCGAATACCGACAACTCTACCTCAAGGGGATCTGACGCAAGGCAGCAGAACGCCTGAACAGGAGTTTCGCCGACAGCTACGTAGGGCCTTAGCACAATCCGGGATGGATGAGGTAATCACCTATACGTTCACTCGTGCGGAAGCAGATGCCCAGTGGGGGAGCGCAAAGCATTCAATTCCCCTGCTCAATCCGCTGCGGGAAGAACTCGGTGTTATGCGAACCTCCCTTGTACCGGGGCTGCTGGAGGTTGCCGCTCGGAACGTTACACGTCGAAACATGGAGGTAAGTATTTTCGAGATTGGGAATACCTATTGGGGAGAGGAGCAACCGTTACAGAAGCTTCCTCGAGAAGAATTGAGAGTGGCCGGAGTCGCTGTGGGTAAGAGTGAAAGGCATTGGCTTAACCAACCGATTAACTATGATTTCTATTATCTCAAGGGAATTTTAGAAGGGTTGGCGTTAGAATTCGGCCTTAAATTCGAATATCGTATCGCTAAGAATCAATCCTTACTGCACCCAGGGCGTTCAGCTGACGTTTATCTCCAGAACCAGTGTGTTGGGTTCGTGGGCGAAATGCATCCCTCTCTGGAAAAGGAGTGGGGACTTGAGCGAGTAGTAGTCTTCGAATTGGAGTTTGGTTCATTGTTTGCGCGGATGCGACAAACTGTTCGTGCGCACTCTATCCCTCGGTTTCCTGCAATACAAAGGGATCTAGCCGTAGTTGTAGCCAATGATACTCCAGCCCACGCGGTTATGGCTCAGATGCGAAAGCTCGGCGGAGACTTGTTGCAACAAGTAGAAATATTTGATGTCTATAAGGGAAAACCTATTCCAGCGGATCGCAAGAGCCTTGCATTCTCGTTGCGTTATCAGTCCTTAGAACGGACGCTGACTGATGAAGAAGTAAATCTACTTAATTCGCGTATTTTAGAGGGAATTCAGCAGGAGTTCGGAGCGGAATGGCGAAAATAGAGAGAAAGAGCGAACTCGCTTTGCTCGATGATTCAGTGACGAAAGCATCCGGTGGATGGTTTCGCCGAGCCGGCTATCCCAAAAGGATTACTTGACGGCGAAGGAGGTCTCTAACCTCCCCCACTGAATTAGAAGTATAATAATGAATTCTGCCGAATTTAGCTCCCACTTATAGAAGTGGGAGACTTCTCCAGACATGTTGGTCAAAACGGAATGGTATTAAGAGAGCGAGGGGAAATTGTGACACAGGAACCACTCAAAATCACCGTTGAGATTTTTGGAGAAAAATATGTGGTCCGCGGTGAAGGGACAGCACAGTATATCCAAGGGTTGGCGCATGAAGTCGATAAGAAGATGCGTCTGATCGCTCAACGGTTACCTCGCTTGGGTATTCACCAGACTGCTGTTTTGACCGCCCTAAATTTAGCCGATGAACTAGCCAAGTTGCGAGAAGAACAAGAAACATTAATGCAGCTACTCGGAGAGAAGACAGAGTAATATGGACTATCATGAGGTAAGGCACCTGGAATCTTCAGGTGCCTTTTGAAATTTTAGAGGGATTATTAGGTTGATCCCTTCAGACAGGGAAAGGATAAGGTGAAACACTCAGATGCATATGGTGATGATCTTTCTAGATGGTTTTGGCCTTGGCGGAAAGGATGCTAATCCTATTTTCGCAGCCAAGACCCCGTTCCTCGATGAGCTGTTAGGTGGACATCTGCTCTGGGGAAACCGCTATATTACCCATAATAATACGGTACTTAGACCGTTGGATGCTTCACTGGGATTAGTGGGTACTCCTCAGAGTGCAACGGGTCAGACAACTCTTTGGACGGGTCAAAATGCAGCCAAAGCCATTGGACATCATCTTCATGCATATCCCAATCAACCCCTGGCGGAGATCATTGCCGAGAAGAGTATCTTCAAGCAACTGGCTAACGTAGGGAAGACGGCTATGTTTGCCAATACATTTTCAAAGGGTTACGATCAAGCGGTTGCAACTGGAAAACGGAAACATTCGGCCTCAACCCTGTCCGCTGTAGCAGGAGGAGTTCGCCTACGACGGGTTCCCGATTTAAGGGAAGGGTTAGCGGTGTATCAAGATATGACAAATGAAATACTTGTTCAAATGGGAGAGCAAGTTGAGGTTATTTCTTCGTTTGAAGCTGGTCAGAATTTAGGAAATCTGGCTTTGAATTATGATTTCACGCTTTATGAATTTTTCCAGACGGATGTTAAAGGACACAAGCAGCTTTGGAATGAATCGATCAGTTTAGTCGAACGTATTGACAGCTTTATCGAAGGGTTTCTTTCAGTCGTTGAGGAAGAAGATGTGGCCTGGATTCTGACGAGTGATCACGGCAATATCGAAGATTTTTCGGTAAAAGGGCATACCACCAATCCGGTGCCCGCACTATGTTGGTCGAATCAGCCAGTGAATTGGCCGGAATGGGATACCCTTGAGGAAGTCACTCCCGGTCTAATGAAGTTATTAACTGAAGCCACTTAATTAGTGGATACTGCGATTTAACTCTTGCTGGATTAAACCGAGCTGCTCATTCATGCGAAAGATAAGCGTAGCCATCTCACAGGCTAAACGCCAAACTACATTTCCAACAATAATACTTAAGCCTCCTATAAATAGTTGGCTCTTCATAAATAGAATCCAACAGGCAATAGTTATAGTGATCACTCCAATAATATAGAAACTTTGGATTAACTTGGAGCTAATCATACATCGAAACGAGAAAAATCCTCCCAGGGTAAAATTCTTGTCTTCATCTTGGATTACTTGTTCGGGTTGTGGTGAGGCGTCTTCCCCTCGTGCCAGAAGTATGTTGTAAATAAGTTCAAAGGATTCTTCCGAATAGTCTCCGCAGTCAATAAGTCTTTGTTTCATAGGCGACCCTCCACAATAAGCTTCTATGTCTATAAGTATTCAAGTAAGGCGCAGAAAACTCCCGTCTGATGGAGTTAATTTACTTTTTAGTGCAAATACCAATTTAATATGTCGCCCGGGACAGGTTCAGAGCCTACAATCGTAGTACCAATTGTACAAATTTAAGTTAAACAATTATAATAAACTCATTGTCTAGCTCTAGTGCGGATGAAGATCTTAGATTGGCACAATGTAGAAACAGGGGAATAATTAAATGGATGTACGAATAAATAAGGAATCCCGTTCGCTGGAGCTGCTGGCTCCGGCAGGAAGTTTCGAGGCGTTTAAGGCGGCTGTAGAAAATGGTGCAGATGCTGTTTACCTCGGAGGAAAAAGCTTTAGTGCCAGGGCAAGTGCCGCGAATTTTGACTCAAAAGAACTGCTGAAGGCGGTCCGTTATGCCCATGACAGACAGGTTAAAGTGTATGTGACCGTGAATATTCTCGTTGCAGATCAAGAGTTTCAGGAACTGCTGGACTATCTCTATGCTTTGCACGAAACAGGTGTTGATGCTCTGATTCTGCAAGATATGGGGGTCTCAGAGTTAGTTCATACGATTCTGCCGGAAATGGAAACCCACGCGAGCACTCAAATGACGGTTAATACTAGTTGGGGCGTTCATCATTTGGAAACGCTAGGCTTTTGCCGAGTTGTGTTGGCAAGGGAGACTTCGGCCAACGAAATGAAAACTATTGCGGAGAAGACATCACTAGATATTGAAGTTTTTGTGCACGGTGCTCTTTGTGTGGGCTATTCCGGGCAATGTCTCATGTCGAGCTTTATCGGGGGGCGGAGCGGAAACCGCGGCACGTGTGCACAACCTTGCAGGATGACGTATCAGCTTGTGAATGAAGCGCATGAGAACCTTTTAGTACAAAAAGGCTCGGGGGACCACTTGTTAAGCCCTCGGGATTTAAATTTAGCGGAAGAACTGGCGGAACTAAAACGTATTGGGATTCATTCTCTCAAAATAGAGGGAAGAATGAAGCGGCCAGAGTACGTGGCGACAGTCGTTCGGCTCTACCGGCAAGCTTTAAATCGGATCGATGATCCGCGTGGAGAGAGTGCAGAGGGTCCTTTGCTTACTGCAGGCGAACATCAGGAATTGTTGCAGGTGTTTAATAGGGACTTTACTAGCGGGTATTTGCGGGAGAACCTGGGTGCGGAACTGATGAGTTATAGTCGTCCGAACAACCGCGGGACGCGTCTTGGTCGAGTGGCTCGCTTAGAACCCGGGAAACTATCGCTGAAACTAGAGGCCGCGATACACCCTGGTGATGGGATCGAATTTTGGACAGGTCGTGGACGTGAGGGAGTCACAGTTGGGTCAATATGGAAAGATCAGACCGAGGTTGAAGAAGGATTATCCGGGGAAACCGTGCAGATCGAGTTTTTTGGAATGGCGCAGCCCGGAGACAGAGTCTTTAAGACCAATGATGCGTTGCTGATGGAAAAGGCTCGAGAAAGTTTCCAAGAGGGACGGGAGCAACGCAAAGCTCCGCTGACCATGCGTTTATCGGGGCATGTTGGGGATAAACTGTGTTTAGAGGTTCAGGAGAGCGGGCGCAGAGTCACCGTTTATTCCGCGAATGCAGCTCAGAAGGCGTTGAAACGACCGCTGACGTTGGACTATGCCTTCCAGCAGCTAGGGCGCTTAGGGACAACACCCTTTTGGCTCGATAAGTTGGATCTGGAGATCGATGAGGGTATCATGCTACCGGTAAGTGACATTAATGAACTACGCCGTTTAGCTGTTGAAGAATTACTCAGTGAAAGGCCACGTCAAAGGGTCGATCGGCAAACGTATCGACAGAGAGTAGAACGCTGGAAACAGCGGCAGGCTGAAGAACGGGCGAGCTTAATGGGTAGCATCATCCCCCAAATTTCTGTGGCGGTGAGTGACATAGCAACTCTCCAAGCCGCTCTCAAGGCAGGGGCTAACCGGGTGCTCATCGGAGGAGAACACTGGCGTTCGCGGAGAGGTTTTTCGCTGGAAGAGATCCGTAGTAGTTTCGAGATCTGCAGGAAGCAGGGAATCGATTGTGCTTGGCGTTTACCCCGCATCTTAAATCAGGTGCAGAGTGCAAGTCTGTTGTTGGATCTGAAAAAGGCGGCGGAGTGGGAGCAAAAACCGAAACTGATGATTTCAAACCTAGGAGAGCTGGAAATAATGCGCTCCGTGGATGAGAATTGGCCGTTTGAAGTAGATTATTCCTTAAATGTCTTTAACGAAGCCAGTCTAGCCTATTTTCTGCGTCAAGGTGCTATTAAGGTAACCCTTTCGCCTGAACTACACCACGAGCAACTCGCGCAGTTAGCGAAATGGCCGGGAGTAGAGCTCTTGGCGTTTGGGGATCTTGAGATGATGGTGAGCGAATACTGCCCGATTGGGTCAACATTGGGTGGGAAAAAGGGGGACCACTGCACTGGAACGTGTGTGAACGAACCGCATTTCCTACGCGATCGCATGCGCTATGATTTCCCCGTGGAGACGGATCAGGAGTGCCGGATGCACCTTTTTAATGTAAAAATCCTCAACCTCTATGAAGAACTCGCCCAAATTCGACGCATGGGAGTGTCAACCGTTCGCCTGCAATTAACTCGGCAAACACCCGAGCAAGTTCGGCAGATTGTCAGTTTATTTGTTGAGGCTTGGGATAGTCTCAATGAAGGAAGGAAGGCTTCCTGGACGTCAGACGAAGGGATGCCAGAGTTAGGGTCTCTCTTCCCGCTGGGATTTACGAAAGGGCACTTCTTCAGAGGGGTGTTGTAGGTTGTTGAATGGCAAGGAGGAACTATGGGAATCGAAGATAAAGTCCTAAATAAACTGGACTTTCCAAAGGTATTGTCCCGTTTAGCTGAATATTGCATTCTTCCACGAGCCAAGGAGCTGGCCGTGGGATTAATACCTTCTATTGATTGGGAAGCAGTTCGCCTAGCGTTACAAGAAACGGAGGAAGGAAAGAACCTCTTACGAGGGAATCCTCTTTTTTCCGTCCGTGGGGCTAAAGAAATTCGCTCCTATATCGAGCGCTGTTTACGAGGCGGGGTAATTCACGGTGAGGAACTACTCGAGATTCGAGATACGCTTAAAGTAGGGCGGAAACTTAAACTACTCCTTCTGGAATTCAAAGAAGAGTTTCCTGGGTTATGGGAGATCGCGTTACCCATCGAACCGCAGAAGGATCTAGAAGACGAAATCTCCCGCTGCATTTCGGAAGATGGGAAGGTCGCAGACAACGCTTCCCCAGAGCTTTCAGACCTAAGGCGCGCTCTGAACCGTCTTCAGCACCGTATTAGGGACAGCCTAGAAGGGACTTTGCGGAATTCTGCGTATCAGAAGATGCTGCAAGACCCTATTATCACTCAACGTTCAGACCGTTATGTGGTACCCATCAAACAAGAATACCGCACGGCATTTCCGGGTATTGTGCACGATCAATCAGCGAGTGGAGCAACCCTCTTTATTGAGCCCATGCCAGTCGTCCATCTAGGTAATGAACTGCGGGAAGTGATTTTGAAGGAACAACGCGAAGTCTTGCGAATTCTGCAAATGCTCTCAGCGCAAGTTGAGGCACATGCAGATGCGGTGGCAGAGCTTCATGAAGCGTTAGCCATCTTAGATCTAGTGGTTGCCAAAGCGAATCTAAGTGTGTCGATGAACGCAGGCGTGCCGGAATTAGTCTTGGGTCAACACGTGAAGCTTGTTCAGGCAAGGCATCCCTTGATTTCAGGAAAGGTTGTCCCTCTTTCGATAGAATTAGGGATTGATTTTGATACGTTAGTGATTACTGGGCCCAATACCGGGGGGAAAACGGTGGCTCTGAAAGTGGTTGGGCTTATGGCAGCGATGACTCAGTCGGGTCTCCACATTCCAGCAGAAATAGGCTCTCAAATGGGGGTTTTCACTCAGATTTTTGCGGACATCGGGGATGAACAAAGTGTCGAGCAGTCCTTAAGTACCTTCTCAGGGCATATGAAAAACATCGTAGAAATTATTAACCAGTCCGACGAGCGCTCTTTGGTATTGCTCGACGAAGTTGGGGCCGGGACAGACCCTACCGAAGGAGCAGCACTCGCGATGGGCATTTTAGCCGAACTTCATGAACGAGGCTGTCGAACGGTATCAACAACTCATTATGGAGCATTAAAGACATTCGCCTATGAAACCCCACGTGTTAAAAACGCTTCGGTAGAATTTGATACTGAGACCTTGCGCCCGACGTATCGACTATTAATTGGAATTCCCGGTAAAAGTAACGCGTTTACTATCGCCGGACGGCTAGGTTTAAGTGAGCAGGTCCTGGAAAGAGCCAATACCTTTGTTACGGAACGAGAAATGCAGGTGGCAGATCTCATCGAAAATCTAGGAGAAACCCACAGAGAGATTGAATTGGAAAAACAAAAAGCTAAAACGGGACGACAAGCGGTAGAGCAGCAAAGTAAAGCTCTAGAAGAAAAGACGATACTGCTAGACGAGGAATATGAAATACTGATAGGTCTGGCAAAGGATGAAGCGAGTGAGCTTGTTCGACAGGCTAAACGGGAAGCCGATGCCATAATCGACGAATTGAAAGAGGCCCTTAAAAAGGATAGTAAACAACAACAAGATATTGAAAAAGCCCGCCAGGGATTTCATCGTATCTCAGCGAAGCTCGACAAGGGTCGGAAAGTACAACGCTCGGGCAGCGGGTTAACGGTAGATCAGATTAAGCTAGGGCAGACGGTTCAGATGTCGAAACTGAGGCAAAAAGGACAAGTCATCAAACTCCCAAATTCCAACGGAGAGGTTCTAGTCCAAGTGGGTATTATGAAAGTCATGGTTCCGCTGGGGGAATTAAAGTTAGCCAAAGAAGAGAAAAAAATCCCGCCCCAATATTCTAGGGATGTAAATATTGGGTTTCATAAAGCGGAGGAGATTCGGAGTGAGATCGATTTAAGAGGGATGCTCGTCGAGGAGGGAACGCAGGCTCTCGACAAATATTTAGATGACGCTGTTCTGGGTGGAATCGGTTTGATTTGCGTTATTCATGGCAAGGGGACAGGGGCCATGCGTGCGGGAATCCATGATTTCCTAAAAGGGCATCCTCACGTACGAAGCTTCAGAATCGGCGAATATGGAGAAGGTGACTCTGGAGTTACACTAGTTGAGCTAAGGTAAGACAAACCCTAAGATGAGAGAGTATAAAGACCTTAATAAGAGTACAGACAGCACTGAAAACCGCAAGGTTATCAGTGCTGTCTGCCTTTGAAAAAGGAGGGCCATTGCCCTCCTTTTCGGTATAGTTATCGATTTTAGTTGGTTAAAGTTAATTTAACACTCCCAGAAGGCGGCCCTACTCCTGATCCGCTTCGGTTTTGAAAAGCGGCCCAGATGACATAATCGCCAGGCGTGGGCGCTTTGCCATTGCTGGCAAGTGAAATAGAAATGGAGGTTGATACTGAGTTTGAAGCCTTAATGGGGATTCCGATAGCGGTTTGGCCTGGACGCTGAAGGTAAAAAACCGTGGAATCTCCTTTATTCTCTGGTAAGACAGTCATGGGAATATCCGCCTTAAAGGTTTTTGCATTATAGGAGATTTGGCCAAGCGTGGGCGAAGGAAGTGTGGGATCCACTTGTGAAGCGCCACCTGCGGGAGGTTGAGTTGTTGGATCTGGAACTGCTGAATCAGAAGCCGTCTCGGTAGGTGGTCTGTAGGGGGCCTCGTTGGACGGCCATACCCAGGATGAACTACGGCTGGGTAAATTCAAGAACGTTTTGGTTAAAATGTTCGTTGAATTGGGAGACGCCAACATGTTCGGACGACTTGCGTCGACATTTTTTTGAAACCATACATCACTATACCGAGTCGGAAGATCCCCTTGGGCGGCGATCTCAGTTCCTATAAACTTGGCGGGAGTTAAATTACTAGGGAGTAACCCAGATTTCATATCAAAGGAACCTTTAACAATTCCTGCGGGTTGAGCAAATGTTGATTGAACAGGGAGATCCTGAAGAGCAGCTGTCATGACGTTCTTCCAGATTTGGGCAGGAAAGCTTCCGCCATGAACTTGCCTCAGATAATGTGGTCCTGGAGTTCCTTTTTTATCCAGATCCGGGTTAGAGTCGTAGCCCATCCAAACAACCCCGGCGTAATTCGGTGTGTATCCAGCAAACCAGGCATCCGTATTACCGGCCCTATTACTAAGATTATCAGGCAACGAAGAGGTACCGGTTTTACCCGCAACAGCCCAGTCTCCAATTTGGGCACTGGTTCCTGTTCCGTCGGTCACGACGCTCCGTAGCATATCGTTAATAATATAGGCTGTTGTTTCTTTCATTACCCGGTTTTTCGTTATTTTAGGGGAGATCACGGTATTTCCATTGGCATCTAAGACCTTTATAACAGTATGGTTGGTGACACTAACGCCGTTGTTGGCATAAACCCCATAAGCAGCAGTCATGTCCAGCGTTGATAAAGACGGGGTGCCTAAGGCCAAGCTCAAGACTTTATCTCTTTCTTTTAGAGGAAGGCCAAGATTGTTTTTACCAAACGTCCAGCCGTAATCGACTCCGATGAGGTTAAGTAGCTTTACGGCATAGACATTGACAGAATCTTCAAGGGCATAGCGCATGGTGATAAGGCCTTTCCACCCTCTGTCTATCGTATCGAAGTCAGTAGGTGAATACGATCCGTTTCCTGATTTGAAGCTTACAGGCATATCGTCAAGAACGGTCCCAGGGAAGTATCCGCCTTTCTCGATGGCTGGCCCGTAGACAACCAATGGTTTAATCGTTGAGCCAGGTTGTCGCTCGGATTGCCATGCCCGGTTCCAGCCGCCAGCCGTATAGCCCCGACCGCCAGACATTGCCTGAATTGCACCAGTCGAAGGATCGATGACAGTCATGGCGCCTTGGATCAACGTATTATCGACCCCTTTTGGGAAGTTGTCTGGGTTAGCAAACTCAGTTTCAACAGCACTTTGGATTTTAGGATTAACTGTCGTATAAATTTGATAACCACCGCTGTAGATCTGCTCGTCGGTAAGATTATACGTGTTTTCTAGTTCGTAAATGACTCTATCGACGAAAGCCGGATATTGGGTATCGGGTAATTTTGTTATCTGTGCTCCCCCAAGGGTTTTTTTCATGGTGTCGACATAGGTAAAGGGGGCATCCTTGTCCTGTTCGTACTCTTGCGATGTGATGAGCCCAGCATCTCGCATTACCCCTAAGACGATGGTGCGTCGGTTTTTCGCTTCATCCGGATGAATATAAGGGTTATATTGACTTGGGGCTTGAGGTAAACCGGCGAGTAAAGCAATCTGATCTGGTTTTAAATCCGCAAGATCTACACCAAAGTAGGCTTTGGCAGCGGACTGAATCCCAAATGACGATTCTCCAAGAAAAATTTTATTTAGGTAAAATGTTAGGATTTCGTCTTTTGTGTATTCGTGTTCAAGTTGGATGGCAAGAATTGCTTCCTGAATCTTGCGAGTCAAAGTTTTTGCAGTTGGATCTTTGATAAAAGCGTTTCGGGCAAGTTGAACGCTAATGGTACTCGCCCCTTCTTTAGCACTTCCGGAGCGAATGTCATTCAGCGCGGATCCGATAATCCGTACTGGATCAACACCAAAGTGCTCGTAAAAGCGTTTGTCCTCAACTGCGACAAACGTCTTTTTAAGAAGATCTGGAATTTTCGAAGACTGTACAACGATGCGGTTTTCGCCCCGATGTAACTGAGCATAGGCGACGTTGTTCATGTCTAGGACGGTGGAGTTTTGCTTTTGGTTATTGAGGTCTGCAGGATTCCATTTAGGAGTACCCGCAGCAGCGATTCCGATAAAAATGACAACTCCAATGATAGTAAGAACAATAATACTCACAATGGACAAGAGAATAATCCGACCTTTAGATGATCGCTTTGGATGCTGCGGTTCCGTGGGTTTCCGAGATGATGGCATAATATATACCTCCTGTTCGTAAAAAGTATGAGGCGAGTAGAAATTTTAATTTCCTGAATTATATCATACTTCGACAATTGTAAGTAAATCCTAGTCGAGATGAGCTAAGCCAACTACGATTAGTTGCGAGCAAGACATAGACACGGTATACTACTATAGACTAGCTTATGCACATATAGTAAATGGTATGAATGAGAAGAAACTTGGCTGACGGCAGTAGAGAGTCGGTGTAGGTGCAAACCGACCCAGAAACCAAGAGTTACACCTCATGACTAGAGTCAAAAACTCTCGGGTCAGCTCGTTAGCGCTGAATGAAGCTGGATGTCCGTTTATAGACAACGACATCAATGTGGGTGGTACCGCGGAATTATTTTCGTCCCTCAACCTTGGGTTGGGGGATTTATTCGTTGTACGCTGAATGAAGGAGGATTAACACTATGGATATTTTCAAGGAATTGCAGGATCGAGGACTTGTCTATCAACACACGGATGAGTCGGCCTTGCGTAAACGGTTAGCAGCGGGCCCGATGACGTTATATTGCGGATTTGACCCAACGGCGGATAGCTTACATATTGGAAATTTGTTGCCCATTTTGGTCTTGAAGCGGTTCCAACTTGCGGGTCATAGACCCATCGCTCTGGTGGGCGGAGGAACAGGGTTAATCGGCGACCCTAGCGGTAAAGCCGCGGAGCGGATACTCAATCCCAAAGAAGTTGTCGAGCAGTGGGCGCTCAAGATTAAAAATCAGCTTGGACACTTCTTGGATTTTGAAACCAAGGAAAGTCCGGCACTTGTAGCAAACAATTACGATTGGTTGGGTTCTTTGCAGGTTATTGAATTCCTACGGGACATTGGCAAGAACTTTCCGCTAGGGGCCATGCTAGCGAAAGACTCGGTAGAAGCACGTATGAGTAAAGGAATATCCTACACTGAGTTCAGCTACATGATCTTGCAATCTTACGATTACTTGAAGCTCAATGAAGTATATGGTTGCGAGATGCAGATCGGTGGAAGTGACCAGTGGGGTAATATTACGGCTGGAATTGATCTGATTCGACGGACTTCTGGTGATCAAGTGAAAGAAATGTATGGTCTCACAATGCCCCTCGTCACGAAAAGTGACGGCGTAAAGTTTGGTAAGACGGAATCAGGAACGGTTTGGCTAGATGCAGAGAAGACGTCACCCTATAAATTCTATCAATTCTGGCTGAACACGGATGACCGGGATGCTGTTAGATTCCTGAAATACTTTACATTCTTATCTATAGAAGAAATTAACGAATTGGCAGAAGGCGTAGAAAAGGAGCCGGAAAAGAGAAAGGCTCAACGGACCTTGGCAATAGAAGTGACAAAGCTGGTTCACGGTGAGGACGCTCTTGAACGGGCAGAAAAGATCTCAAATGCACTTTTCGGAGGGGGTCTAAAGAATCTGTCCGCTGCAGAAATCGAAGAGGGGTTTAGTGATGTGCCTTCGGCGACGATCGAAAATCCTGAAACAGGTCTTATCGATGTGTTGATCCAAGGCGGTGTCGTGACATCTAAACGCCAGGCTAGGGAGGCGATTGTGAGCGGAGCAATCTATATTAACGATGTTCGGCATACGGATGTAGATACAACCGTTCCTCAGCTAGAGCGTTTAGATGGAAAGTATCTGGTCATCCGTCGTGGAAAGAAAAACTATTATCTCATAAGATTCAATCAGTAATCATGGAGAAGGTGGTACAGGCTGCTGTTTATCGCCAGCAGCTCTGTACCAGTATCCAGTCATACCTCCTTGTAAAAAGATGTTTCTATAGTTTGCCGAAATATTCTGTGATTTATTTGTTTTAGCTTACAAAAAATGATGCGGAAAAACAAAAAAAGTTGTTGACAACATTGTGATCAAATGTTAATATATCCAAGTGCCGCAAAACACATTACTAAAGTGTAAGGCATGCAGTTCATAAACACTTGGGACAAAGCAAATTAGTCATTGACAACGTAAGTTGAAGATGCTAAGATGTAGACTCCGGCCTTCGGGGCGGGAAACATAAACTGATCAAACCATGGTCTTTGAAAACTAAACAACAAGGACAGCCAATGAGAGAAACTCGCAAGAGTTTCAAAAAACAATGAGCGAATCATCTTCTTCAAATTAGAAGTTGAAATAACTTTTTATGGAGAGTTTGATCCTGGCTCAGGACGAACGCTGGCGGCGTGCCTAACACATGCAAGTCGAACGGAGAATTTCAATAA